>NZ_CP082966.1:545000-1165000 GCF_019968605.1 Polaribacter litorisediminis | reverse complement strand
CCAAAAGGATCTCCTAACCCTCCGTTTTCGAAGTCTTGTAAAACTTCTTGAGAAAAGCCAATTGACGAAATCAATAAAGCTACTAATAAGGTAATTTTTTTCATGTTATATTGTTTTAAATTAATTATATTCAAATTTAAATGTTTTTTTTAAATAATCCATAAAAAAGACCACAACAAACTATATACAACGAAATTATTTCATCATTTTTTAATGTATACTTTGATTTAATGCACTTTACTAAAAATTATTATTTACATACTTTAATGAAAGATTCATCTATCAATTTTATCGTGTATGGTTTATGTATAGGTTCTTTTAGATTTGTATAGGTAGTAAATAGGTTTCAAAAAAAAAGTATTTCTTGAAACGAACGATGCTCGAGGCAGCCCCATAGAGTTACCCTGCCTGCCTGCAGGCCGGTTTCGCTCGTTTGTTACGCAATCAAGTTGAGCACAAATTTTAACCTAAAAAAGTCAAAAACCAAAATTCTATTATTTAGATTCCCGTTTTCACGGGAATAACAATTTCAACGGAAACCCCAACGCAGCCCATCGAGGAATTCTTTTCAATTAAAAAGCTTCTGTACTAGTACAGAAGCTTTTAGAGAAAAATTTTAATTATTTCTTAAAATTTTAATTTTTCGTGCTTATCCCAAAGTCCCCAGTAAGCCCCAACGACTCCTTCTGCTCCTACTTTCCAAGATTCATCAAAAGAAGAAAAATAGAAAATATCTACGTTGTCTTTGGCGGACCATGCCTGCGCGTTTATAAAGTATTTCATTGCATTTTCTTCGGTAGAATGTGCACCTCTTAAACTTTCGCCTTTACTTGGCCAACCTGTTTCGGTAATAATTATTTTTTTTCCATTTCCTGCAGCAGCAGCTTGCCCAAACATTTGTTGCATATGACTTAATGAATGTTCTATGCTACAACCTTCCCAATAAGGATAACAGTTCGATAAAATAACATCACAAGCCTCTGTAATTCTTGGTCTGTGTGAAAATTCATAATAAGCATCTACATAACCTACCGGAATATCCATACCTTTTAAAGCATCTTTAACTCGATATATGTATTCTAACAATTGATCTTCTGTTAAATCTTTACGATACATCACCTCATTACCCACAGCGGCAATATCTACGCAACCTTCTTTAGCTAATTGAATTAGACCTGCTATCTCTAGCTCATTTTTTTCAAAATCGTCTCCTAACCAAGCACCAGCAAGATTTTTAATTCCGTGTTTTTTTGCCATTCTAGGAATGTGCTCATTACCTTCTATACAAGAAAAAGAACGTATCCATTTTGTATAAGGTTTTAAAATTTTAACTCTTCTTTCCACCTGTTCTTCAGTAATGGTATCTCCTGGCTCTTGACCATCTTCATACATACTAAAACAAATTCCGTGCATACCCTTTTCTAAGGTATCATTCCATAACTCTTTTAAATCTTCAATAGATTCATATTTACTAAAATCTACTCCTGCGCTTCCACTAAAATTAGCTTTATCTAATGAAAACTTACGTTCTTCTCTATATGACATTTGTTATTCTTTTAATTATTATAATTCTCCTCTTCGTTCTATTAATTGTTCTTTAATTTTTCTTGCTCTATCTTCGTTTAGACTATATTTCCACATAATCCAAATTGCAATACCCGCCGTAGTCGCTGGGATAAAAACGTCTGCAAGTCTTAAACTCGTCATGGTTTCTGCAGATTGCTGAATTGCCGCACCATCAAAACCTACCAATTTTAAAACTGCACCCCCTAATACCAAGGCTAAAGCTTGCCCTAATTTTACCATCCACCAGTAAATTGCTCCGAAAGTACCTTCTTTTCTTGGCATTCCGTTTTCTAATTCATCTAAATCACAAACATCTGCTGTCATAGACATCATTAATGTAAACAAACCTCCTAAACCAAAAGCCATAAATGGAATTGGCATGAATAATAAATACACATTTTCAGGATCAAATGCCCACCATTTTAGACCATATCCTACAATTGAAATTGCTGTAGAGTATATAAACGCTCTTCGTTTCCCCCATTTACCAGCCATCCAAGAAACAATAGGAATTACTCCAAATGCTGTAATTAATGCCGTTATTGTAGAAAACCAAGCTGGTAATGTACCTGCATCTGCGTAACTACCATTGTACATGTAAAAAACGATAATGTATACACTAAAGGCAGCAACCATTTGAAATCCGTTAAAAACTAAAAATGTAGCGCCACAAAGTCTTGTAAAAGGTTTATTTTTAGCAACTTGAGCTATCCCTCTAAAAAGATCCATTAAGTTAGAACCTAAAGATTTTAGCGATATTTCTTTTCTGTTCTCCATATTTCCAGAGTCCATACCTTTACAGAAAAAAGCTGGTAAAACACCTAAAATGATACAAGCAATACCTACAAGTATGGAAAGTTTTCTAACCCCATTTGCTTGCACCGCCTCTAAAGTTGTTTTTGCTGCATCCGCATCGTTTAAGCCTAATGCTGCGATTCTACTTATTTCTTCTGCAGAAATAGGTAGCATATCTGGATCACTAATAATTACCCAAAACCAAGGAACTATCATCCAAGCTATTTGACCAATCGTTTGAGAAAATGCCATCAATCTAGTTCTTTCATTGTAATCTGAAGTCATTTCATATCCTAAACCAACCAATGGTGTTGCAAACATGGTATTACCAATTAAAAATACCATCGACATAATTAGGAAATACCAAAAATTATAATCTTGCGTATTTTCTGGATCTAATTGCCATAATAAGGCAAATAAAAGTCCACTTAAAATAGCACCTACAAAAATATAAGGTCTTCTACGTCCCCATTTAGATTTTGTATTATCCGTAATAAAACCCATAATTGGATCTGTTATTGCATCAAAAATTCGAGGAAGTCCTCCTAATAAACCAGCTAAAAAAGGATCCATTCCAAAGGCTGTTAATAGAAAAAACATAAAAACCCCTAATGCGCCAGGAAGTAAATTTAAAACTAAATGACCTGCTCCGAAAGCAGCCTTTTGACCTAATGGCACTTTATCTTTTAATGGCGTAACATAATTTTTCATATAATTCTGGTATTTATTAGTTATTAGTTAGTAATTAGTATTCTCAATCATAATCGTTTGAATAGATTGCCCCTTTATTTTGATATCTACGCTTTTATCATTTAGATTTAAACTTATATTTTTTGGCACTTCTTGTTCGTTAAAAACCACTACTGCAATAGATCCATCAGGATTTTCAGCCGCAGTTACCATTAATTCTTTATCAGAATTTTCTAAAGTAATTACTTTAGCTTCTGGTCTTATATATCTGCTAAAATGAGCAAGGGTATAATATAGTGGTGTAAAATAAACTTCATCTGTTTCAGGATTTACGATTACTGGGGCGATACACCAATTCTTAAACCAGTTTGGTCCGCCTTGTGTATCTAACACCATGTTCCAATCGATCCAACCATCTACATAATTATTTAAACAACCAATAATATCTCTAGCATATCTATTTACCGGAGCATATTTAGGATGCATATGTTTGTCCTTTTCAGGAGCCCAATCCCATCCCCAATCGGTCGCTTCTTTTTTCCAATACCAAGCATCGTCTTTCCAAACGGGAACCTGAGCATCGATGCAAGCTTCTGACTGTATTAAATATTTATTTGGTGCTTTATGATGTGCATATTGCAATTCTTCCGGAAAATAATCAAACGTACTCGCATACCAATGAATTGCGGTTCCATCAAAATATTTCGAGGTTTGTTCATTTTTAAATTGAGAATCTACCCATTCTTTTAAATGTTCTCTGTTTTGATCATATCCTAAGATTTTAATGTTTGGATAATCGGCTTCTAATTTTGGACCCAGGTGATGTTGAACAAAATTGGTCATTTCATCTGGCGAATAATGCATACTTTCCCAGTTGCTGTCATTACCCAAAGGTTCATTTTCTACCGTAAAACCCCAAATATCAATGCCTTCATTTTTGTAGGCGGTTACATATTTAGAGAAAAATAATGCCCAAGTATCATAATATTCTGGTAATAATTTTCCACCGGTCCAAGCACTATTATCTTTCATCCAAGGAGAAGCTGTCCAAGGAGAGGATAAAATTTTAAATCCGTCTTTAGATACCGCCATGGCATCTTTAATAAATGGGATAATATCATCCTTATCTTCTTCAATTGTAAAATGTTCTAATTCTTTATCGCCCGCTATAGGTGCATAGGAATATTGCCCTAAAGAAAAATCGCAAGAATTCATGTGTGTTCTGGTTAGCGAGTATTTAGCACCGCTTTCTCCAAAATAGGCTTCGATAATAACATCTCTATTTTTTTTGCTTAGCTTGTTCAACAAATAAGCGGATGATTCTGTAAAAGAGCCTCCAAAACCCGAAATTGTTTGGCGTTTTTGCTCTGGCAATAATTTTATTTGAATAATTTCTTGCTGATTTACATCCGAAGAAAAATCATCTAATTTCATTAAATTATTTCCACTAGCGGAAGTTTCATAAACTTCCACAGATAATTGTACTATATCTTTTGTGCAACTCATAATTAAAAATAGTAAAAAAAAATATATGTAATTTGTAGGTATTTTCATAATATACTTTTTTTAATAATCCTTTTTATTTAAATTCAAATATTGTTCTTTAAGAATCGTATATGCTTCCTTCTTATTTCTATCAATATCTACAATTCCCCAAAACTCTTCATTCGGAGCTCCATCATAAGGAACCCCTGAACTATTTGGCGCCCATCCACCAACATCTTGTGTGGTATTGTTTCCTGCTTTCCACCATCCGTCTGTAAATGAAAATAGTGTTACACCAGAATTGATATTGGTATTCGCAAAAGTTTTCGTTAAAATTTTAGAAGTAGCAGCAGCTTGCGCTTTTTCATTCCTTCCTTTTTCAAAACCAGCTTTTGCAATGGTCATATAACTATCGCCGCCAGCTTCAGACAAATACATAGGTTTTTCACTAATGGATTTCCACTGTTGAAAAATTTCTTCTGGATTGTCCCATCGATATACATTCATTCCCCAAACATCTATATTTGGACTCATTGACAGTGCGAGGGAATCTGGTAACTCTCCGTGAGCAGTTGTTGTGGGATGATTTGAATCATTTTGATGGATTAAATCTGCGGCACTATTCATGGCTTTATACCAATTCTTAATATCGCCATCAAACCATTCAGGATGATAATTATACTCGTTTCCTAGCTCCCACATCAGAATTGCCTTATGATTCTTAAACTTGTTTACATAGTTGATAAAGGAACCTGAGAGAATATCATTTTTACCTCCTTGGTTATAGCCAAAACCAAGCACTACTTTGATTCCTGCATCGCTTATTTGATCTAAAACTTTTGCATCTTCGATTGGAGCATACACTCTAATTGTATTGATACCAGCTTCAGTCATTAAAGCTAAATCTTTCGATAGATTGTCAAAACTAACTTTATCACTTCCTTTCGGTACAGGATGATAACAGATTCCTTTTATTAAATACGGTTTTTCATTTACCATAAGTTTTCTGCCAGAAATGGAAACGACATCATTTTTTAGTTCACTTTTACAAGCCGTAAAAGTGAAAGCAAAAAGTAGTATGAAAGTAATGTACTTCATGTTTAATAATCTTTATCTTGGATATTCTGTATTGGGAACTAAAACTGTTTTCATTAAAGCTTCTTTATCTCCTTCAAACGTTTTTTTAATTTTATGACCATCTCTTGTTAAACCATTAAAGATACCTTTATCCACTAAATCCCAAATAGGATATTTAGCTTCTCCATTTAACGTAAATAATCCAAAGTGGTTTTCTGAACCTTTTGGGTTTTGTGCATCTTTCCATTGCTCATCAAAAGCCTCAAAATAGAAACAAGAAATACCTTCTTTATTAGTCCATTCTCTTAAATGCTTATAATATAAGGCTTGCTTATACTCATCCGTAGCTCTAGATCCATTGACTCCATAATGACCACTTGAAGTTGTTGCCCAACCAGTTTCGCCAATATGGATAGTTTTTGAAGCATCAATAGAATGCACATAATCAACCACCTTTTGATATAATTGTTTCGCTTTCGCAGCTGCACGCAACATAGCTTTGTCCACTTTTTCTATATCAGTAAGGTTTTGTTCGTTCTCAGGAACTCTCCAAAAACCTGGCATATAATGCGAATAGTGATAAGGATATGTATGCATAGAAACATAGTCTACAGCCTTTATTAACTCCTTTAAAGCTGGAACTCTATAGTTTTCATCACCTCCACCCCAAGAAGAAAAATCATCTGATGAAGTAATCCATAAATCTTTAGAAAGCTTTCCTTCTTTTTTAAGGTTTTGTAGATGGTTTACCCATTTTAAAATTACATCTGGCTGTACAAAATAACTAGTTGCCCATTTTACCATAGCTTCATTACCTACAGCAATAACCTTTACAATACCTGGGTATTTATTCGCTAAAGCAACGGCTCTTGCGATTTCCCCTTCATTTTGTGGACTTTCTACATCATGATTTGGAGTTTTATCTGTCCAAGCATTTAAGCAGTCTATCCATGCACCTAACATTACATACATTTCAAAGCTTGTATCTTCTTTCTTTAATTGAGAAATTGCTTCTAAAATATTTGCGGCATGAGGCAATTTAGGTTGTACATTGTACGTACGAATAATTCTAATACCCATGGTATGCATCAACTTTAAATCTTCTTTCAATTGAGCAATAGTAGGTTGCCCTTCTTCTCTCGATTTTTCTCTGTAACCACCATAAGAAATAGCTAAATAATCAGGATTTCCTAAAATATCTGCTGCTGTTAATTCTTTCTTTGTATTCAAAATTTTATCGTCTTTTTTTTCTGTTTTTACACATGATATCATAAAAATTAAGAATCCAATAACTAGAAATGTTTGTATTTTATTTTTCATTTTTGTCTTATTTAATGTATGATAAAATCTGCTAAATAATCTATAATAATTTAAGCTAATTCTATTTTTAATATTTTAAGCCGTAACCAAATTTAAATAATGGTTCTTTTGTATTGTCCCAAAAATTAGGACCATATTTACTTTGATAATCTTTGATTCCTTTTGGCCAAGAGTGCGGTAATTTCCCCGAGAAATTAAAATCTCCGAAAAGTACTTCTGCAACTCCATCTCCTTCAGAACCTAATAACCAAGCTGCAATAAAAGCATCTGATTGTGCTATTTCATCAGTAACTACCAATGGTCTTCCTGAAACTAAAACAACGACTGTTTTTATGCCTTTTTCTTGATAGGTTTTTATATATTTTTGATGCGTTTCTGTTAATGTTAATTTTAGTTGATTAGATTCATGGTCTATATCGCCAAAAAACTCTGCATAAGGCAGTTCACCCACAACGATAATAGCGATATCTGCATCAAAATATTTTTTAGTAGCATCTTTATCGTACACGACCTGGCCTTTAGCCTGCTTTTTAATTCCGTCTAAAATTGTAGTTGCTCCTTTATAATTTTCTTTAGTTCCTTGCCAATGTATCGTCCAACCTCCAGATTGTAATCCTGAAGAATTCGCATGTTCGCCAACCACTACAATTTTCTTGATTTCTTTTGATAAAGGCAAAACATTCTTTTCATTTTTTAACAAAACCAAGGATTCTCTTACCGCTTGCCTTGCGATATCTCTGTGCTCTTTAATCCCTATTTTAGAAATTAAACTTGCCTCAGGAAAAGGATTTTCAAAAAGTCCTAACCTAAATTTCTGACGTAAAATTCTTTTTACCGCATCATCAATTCTAGACATTTTAACAGTTTTATTTTCAACTCCGGCCTTTAATCCATCTTGAAAATCTTCTAAATCGCCATCGACAGCCATAATCACGTCTATCCCTGCATTGATAATATCATTTTCTCCAAAACGAGAATATCCTTTCCAATCAGAAACTACAATACCATCAAAGTTCATCCCAACTTTTAATGTATCCGTAATTAATGCTTTATGCGCATGCATTGAAATACCTGATACCGTATTAAAAGACGCCATAACTGCACCAATATTTTCTTTAACAGCAATTTTATACGGTGCTAAAAGACGATTTTGAATTTGTTTTGAATCTAAAGAAGTTTCTCCTCCTTCAACCCCAAAATCGGTAGCACCATCCCCGATAAAATGTTTCGCTGTTGCCATTACCGTAGTTGGATCAGATAAATTACCTTGATGTCCTTTTACCGAAGCTTTGGTTAATTTTTCTGTTAATTCGGTACTTTCTGAAAAAGCTTCATAAACTCTTCCCCATTTTTCATTAAAAGGAATTGCAATACAAGGAGAAAAAACCCAATTAAAACCTGTTGCTTGGCTTTCTAAGGCTGTAATTGAAGCAATTTTCTCTACCAATTCTTCATTTTGAGTAGCTCCTAAACCTATATTATGCGGAAAAATGGTAGCACCTTCATAGGTGTTTTGACCATGAACAGCATCTACAGCAAATAATAAAGGAATACCCAATCTTGTCGCAAGTGCTTTCTTTTGCAATTCTGTAAAGCGCTTTTGCCAATCTAAAGCAGTTTTTCCGGGAGTAGGACCTTCTGTATGAATTATAGAACCTATCAATTTTTCAGTAATATGTTCGTCTGCAGATTCTTCAAAATGTCTTATTTGAGACATTTGTCCGATTTTCTCTTCTAAAGTCATTAACTTTAGAAGAGCATCTACCTTTTGTTCTATTTGAACCTCTTTACTTACGTTCATTTCTTTATTACAGGATAAAAAAACCAACAAAAAACAACAGACTACGCACTTGGTATAGTTGTTTTGCATCAATTTTATTTTATGATTGAAACTTTTATGTGGTTTATTTTATGGTTTCTATTAAACAGATTTGTACTGGTTGCTTCATCTAAAATTAAGGAATCAAACACTATATTTGAACCATCATTGAAAGCTACTTCAACCTTTTCTTCATTCGATAAACTATAAATAATTGGTACTTGACAATAGGTATAACATAACTGATTTTTATCAACATTTAATTGTTGTTTGTTGTTATACACGTCGATGTAATCAAAGACTTTTGCTTCTTCTAAAAACTCAGATATTTTTAATAATCGGGGTTTAAAAACCACTTTACCATCTTCTACAAAGATACCTAATTCTCCAAATCTGCTTAACAAATCTTCTTTTACTTGACCTGTCATTCCTGGCTGTTGTGCTCCTTTTGTAGCAGGAGTATGAGAATATGCATCTGTAGGAAAAGCACCATACAATTCAGGTGATTTATGTAAACCAACTCCGGCATATATCTCGTAATAGTGGTCTAAAAGCTTACCAATAACCACTTCATTTTCATTAGAATTTATGGCTAATAAACAGTTTTCTTGCACTGCCAATAACAGTTTAGATACCATATGCCAATAAATAGAACCTAAACCTTCATAACCAAAGAAAGTACCTGAACGGCCTGTAAAAGATTTATGATCAAAGATTTCTTCAAAAATATCCAATACCGTTTTTGATCCGGTTTTCACTAAAGAATCGTATTCATCTGAAAGAGTATGCAAAGCTACTTTAACGCTCTCTGCATTATTGAAATTCCCATTAAAATGATAATTTCCTAAAATATCTTTTTCTATAATCGTACGGTTTCCATCTTCTACCAATTTTTGTAATAGTTCAGAATTTTCTACTTTATCTGAAGGAATATTGTTTTTATCTGTAAATCTTGGTAAATTTTTATTTGGATATAAGATATAACTATATTGATCTGGTCTGAATAAAGCCGATGCTTTTAAACCGTCTAATAAATCTAACGCTTGTTGAGGCGTTAAATATCCGGAACTTAATGCTGAAACCTGCCCTTCTAACATTTCTGATAAGTATGAAATAGAAACTTCATCCTCATTTTCAATCGTCATTAAATTATAAGCGTGATACATATTATCAGCACGCTTGTTGGCTCTAATACTATGATCTAAATAATTTTTAGTGATGGCAAAAAAGTGTAACAATGAAGATTTGGTCACAGAAGTTTTATCTGTTGAAAAGCCGTTTTCATAAATAAATTCTCGGTAGTCACTTGAAGGATTTCCCAAACCATCTAAAACCGTTTTTCTATCTTTATCTGATACTTTTTTAGATAAAATAGCAGCATTATCATCTAATGTTTTTAAGATTTCTTTGAATAAAGAAGCAACTTCAGCAGAAATTTCAATATCATTAACATCAGAATTTTCTACGATACCCTCAAAGAAATTGATAAAGCGTCTTAAGTAATATAAGGTTACCATAGAAACCCCATTACCCACTAAAGCATTGTTGGCATCATTCCATTCCGGACGTTGCGTGTTTAACCAAATTCCGCCTTCAGGAATAAAGTTGGCCACTTTTGCCAAAACAGTTACTAATAATTTTTCAATAAGATTTACTTTATAGACATTATCGTTTTTATCTGTTAACAAAGAACCATCTGCACCAATATTTGCTCTTCTCTCATCAATCTTAGCATTTAGTTGATGGTCAAAATCAATGGTATCTTTCGAGTTCTTAACAATGTCTGCATATGATTTTATTTTATACGGCACGTTTGCATATACAAAAATGTCGTCATTAAATAATTCTGCTAACTTAGACGGGTAATGTTTTTCGATAAACTCTAAAAACTTTAATAAATAAATAATCTGGTGATCTCCCCAATACCCAATGTAAGACCAGGGGTCATGTTCTTCTATAATTTCCCAATCGAAACCATCTTTCGTAACTCTATAAGGATTATATCCTTCAAAAGTTGTTGCGTTCAAAAACTTATGAATCATACTCTCAATAAATTGAGGATATGAATTTGCTAATACTTCCCAGTTTTGAAAAATATCTCTCCAATTCCCTTCATAATCTAATAGTTTAGAACCATCAACTTCACTTTTTGTGTTGATAGAAAACTTGTTCCAAGGTCTACTCGGATCTCCATGTCTTCTACTAAATTTTAATGGCAAATACTCTAAACACAATCTTTTAAAGTCTTTGTCTTCATCTTTATCTGCTAAATCTTTAATAAATTCTACCGTAAATTCATTTGGTAGATTCTGTAAAGATGCTTTTATTTTTGTAAATAATTTTTTGTTTGCTTTTGATACGTATGTAATAAAATCTTGTTTACCAATGTTATAATTATCATCAAAAATACCACCTCTCATAATATTAAAAAGTGTATTTGAAAAATGTCTTGTATTAACTAACTCGTCATTTGATAATTGTAAACCATCTGAAGCGGCTACTAAATTGATTAATTTTTTAGTCCCTTCTTGTATACTTTTGTTCAAAGTTTCTTCTACATGATTATTACTTTTAATCATTTCAGAAATACTGACAACATCAGAAACTGTTTGATTTACATTTGCCACTTGCGACCAAGTTTTTTCTTGTTTAGACGGCAATTGAATGGTAGCATTTAAAAGGTAAGCACCTTTTTCTGCTTTTATATCTACCTCTTGATGTATGTCAATTCCTCTTCTAAAATTATCTAATTGCAAAGAAGATAGCAGATAGGTAGGATTTTCTAATCCTAAAGACCAAACCAAATTTGCTTTTAGAGCCTCACTTGGCTCTGCTTTATCAACAATAATTGCACTTAATGCGTAAATACCAACACCAGAATCTGCTTCTAACTCACATTTTTTGTAGGCATCTACTAAATTACTTCGAATGCCTTGAATATCAGAACCTACTCCATAAGGTAAAAGATTTTGTAATCCGTCTATTAAAGAGATCTCTAAATCTTCATCTGCATTATTAATCAATGTAGCTTTTCTAACAAAACCAAATTCGTCACTAGAGTTCCATTGATATTTAAAGATTAAGTTTAAATCTTCATTTATTTCTTCAAAAACAATTTTATTTCCGTAAATATTCTTGTATAAATTTCTTCTGATAGTATACAAACCAGCTTGCCTTTCTGAAAAAGGTTCCCATAGATATGTTTTATCATTTTTTTGAATTCTAAAAATAGATTTACACCCTGTAGTTTCTGCTAGTTCAGTTAGTTTATCATCCGTATAGTATGGAAAAAGTGCAAAATCTGCATTTTTTCTTCCTGCCGTAAGACCTCCATTACTAGAAATAAACATCCAGTGATTGGAATCTGATACAACGCTCATAAAAAACGGCCGCATTGCATGGCTATTGGATATTTTGTAATAAGATTCGTTTTGATAATTCACTAACTCCCCAGTAATCCCATCGACACTTTTAGAGGATACATTGTCTTGGTAAGAAACAGTTTTACTCATGTATTTTATCTTAATTATATTAATATTTTTCCCTTTGAAAGTAGTTCTAATGAAATTTTTAAGAACTATTTTTTTATAAAAGAATTAAATTTAAGCAACTTAAAAAAAGACTTAAATAAAAATTTTTAGCGAAAATATTTTTAAAAAATAGAATACCCCTAATGAAAATTAACGATATTCTATTCTATATTGATTTTTTATTGTGCTTGAATGAGATCATCAAAATAGTAAACATCTCCATCACAAGCTGCATCTCTTTCGAAATAGATAATCATATTTTTAAATGCACCCGAATTTACATCAGAAAAATCGAATGTTAACTCTTGCCATTCGCCAACTTGAGTGATACTAGCTACACGTTGAACAAATGGATTATTATTTGGAAAAGGTTCTCTTTCTAAAAGCAAAGTAACCTCTGTAATTTGAGTTTGTGCCAACACTTTAATTTTAAACACCTTGTTGGTCATGGTTGAAAAATCTAGGGCCGTATTTAATGCATAACCTGCACCTGACCAAGTTTCGCACCCAGCAGCTTTTACATACTGAAAAACATTGCAACTTGAATTTACAGCATCTAAAACTGGATTACTAACAATACCGCCTCCAATATTTCCAAAAGCACCAAACGCCCCATTTCCATTGGCATTTAAAAAAGTCATATTTAAATCCCCATTAGCTGGATCGACATTTTCGGATGTTTCATCTATACAACCATCCACTACAAAAGAACTACTTGCTGTACTCGACTCGCCATGATCATTAGAAGCTGTTAAAGTAACTGTATAAGTGCCATTATCGTATCTTCGTTCAGGGTTTATTAAGGTTGATGTTGTACCATCTCCTAGATTCCACATATAATTTGTAGCATTTTCTGAAATATTGATAAAGGTTACTGTTTTACCTTCTTTTGCCAATGTAAATCTAGCTGTAACTGCAGATCCTATTTCTCCAGGATTGGTAACACCATCGTCGTTATTTTCACATGATACCATTACAAAAAACGACAAAATTGACAGTGTATACACACTTATTTTTTTGAATATATCCTTCATATCTTTTTTTATTAATTATAAACTCTTACATAGTCCACTAACATTCTTTGTGGAAAAATGGTATTTGAATCTGGTGAACCTGGTAAATTACCACCAACTGCAACGTTTAGTATGATGTGAAAGGGTCTGTTAAACACCCATTCTGCTCCTCCTGTTTCTTTATCAACATCTGCAGGCGTAATTGATTGATACAAATCTCCATCTACATACCAATTAATTCTGTTTGGAGTCCACTCTACACCAAATACATGAAAGCCATTATCAAACCTATCATTTAAGATATCATATTTCTTTGTAATGGAATTTCCTCCAGAATAACCTGGTCCATGAATGGTACCGAAAACAGAAGTAGGTTCATCACCTAAATATTCCATAATATCAATTTCACCTATTTGAGGCCAAACAAGACTTCCATTAGCATCATCACCTAAAAGCCAAAATGCTGGAAAAATACCTTTACCTGTAGGTAATTTTATTCTTGCTTCGAATCTTCCATATTGTTGATCGAGTTTTCCTTTGGTAGTAATTCTTGCAGAAGTATAGTTTTTACCTTCATAATTTTCTTCTTTTGCTGTAATAATTAAAACTCCGTCTTGAACTGTAACATTATCCGCTCTATCCGTATAGCTCTGTAATTCATTATTACCCCAGCCAGGAATACCTTGTGCCGTGCCATCACCAGTTAAAAGATTCCAATTTGCTGCATCTGGAGTTCCATTTGAATCAAACTCATCTGCCCAAACCAACGTATTAAGCGTTGCTACTGTTTGCGTTTCGTCTGTATCACAACTCATCAATAACGCTATTGAAAATATTGCCGATACTTTAAATATTATATTTTTTATTTTCATTTGTTTTAAATTAAATTTACTTAATTATAAATAAGCAAGAGTCCGTTATTATTTGTAGAAATATACATTATCGATTAAAAAAGAATCTAAAGAAAGTGATACAAAACCAACATGCCCTATGTTACTCACATTGGGTCTACCACCGCCACCGCCACCAGTACTTCTTGTAAAAGAAGTTAAAGGTATGTCTAAACTTATCCACTGACCTTCAATTAACTGATTACTTGAGACTAAAAAGCCTCCTGCAGAATCATCCGTACCTCCAAAACCATTATTTTCATTATTCGGTCCAAAATCAATAATTTCTACTATAAAGTTTTTAGCATTTGAACTCGTTATTTGCACATCTACATGTAAATGTGTCATTTGAGATGCGTTTACAGTTCCATCCCAACCCAAACCAACAAAGTTTAAGTTTTCATAATTTATATATTGGTTACCGTTAGCTATGGGAGCACTAATAGTAATGTTACTATCGTTATACGCGGCAATATTTAAATTTGTTACTCCTCCTGGATAAGCATCACTAAATATCGAAATTACATCTTCTTGTGGCCTTGTTGGATCTGGAGCTGTCACAAATTCCCCTAAAGAATTGGCTGTAAACGAACCTTCTGCAGCCACATTGTTTAACGTTGCTGAAATAGTAGTACTCCCTGCATCAAGTACTTCTACATAGGGATTACCTGATGGGTCGAATAATAAATTATCTGTGTTTATGATATTAGAATCAGAAGAACTGAATGTAAAATAATTATAAGAAGGATTCACAGTAACTACTTCTCCTGTACCTAACTGAAATGATTCTTTTAAATCATTTAAGAATATTTGAGAGCCTGTAAAAACATCTTCAGCCACGTCTTGACCATTATAAATCATTGGTCTTGCTTGACCTATTGTACCTAATTTTTCGAATCTGATTTCGTCTAACCAAAAAGTCCAACCAATTTCATTTCCATTAGGAACGTTATCGATGATATCTAATCCACCTGCTGCAAATAGAAACATTCCTTTTTCTTGAGTCAATTTGCTTGGATCTGGTATTGGAATTACATATTTTTTCCAATCTGTTGTTAATTGAATATTAGAACGAGTAACAGGATATTGACCGTCTAAGAAATCTGTTCCAAAACCAACTTGACCAATGGTACCTGTTGTAGAACCTTTGGCGTAAAATGTTAATGCATCATAACCAGATAAATCTCTACCCTCTCCTCTATCTCTAAAAATTCCACCAATAAAACCTCCATTTGGGTCATTTGGTGCTGGTACAGCTATTTTGATAGAACTTGTACCTTCATAAAATATAGTCTCATCCGTTCCAAATCCTTCTGTATTTGCGCCACCCGCAGGATCGAAAGAAATAAAGAAATCGTCTGTTAAGCCAGAAGGAGCATCTCCAAATATTTCACCTGAAGAGTTAAATGTTGCAGGAAGGGCTTGATCTGAAATCTCTCTTTCACAACTTGTAAAAAGTATAAAACCCAACCCCAATAAAAGAGTTATTTTCGCATTTATAAATTTCGTTTTTTTCATTTTTTTTTATGTTTTATATATTTTGTATGTTAAAATTATGCTTAAAAACAGCATAATATTGATTACTCATAAAAATAAATATTATCTAAATAAATATTTCTTAATGATGAAAAATTAATATTTTCAAAAATTATTTGTCCAACATTTGATCTATTTCCTGAGGTTAAAGGAAATTCAAAAGTCATCCATTCATTTGCGACAACCCTAGAAGACCTTCTTATAAATAATTGCTCTCTGCTGTCATCGCCTCCACCACCAACCTGATCGGGACCAAAATCTACGATGGATATTAAAAAGTCAAAATTAGATGGAACCTCTCCTGGAATATACATATTAAAGTGTAAATTAGACTTTACCGTTGTATCTATCGTTGGGTTGGCAAATTGAATTCCAACAAAATTGAAGTTTGTATAATTTAAAATATGATCACCATCAATGCTAAAATCAGCTGATAAAGTTTCTTGGTAGGGTTGCCAATATCCATTATAAAAATCTACTGTAGTATTTTCATAGTAGTCACTAAAAATAGAAGTAACCTTATCTGGATCTCTTTCTGGAGTTGGTGCTAAAACAAAAGCACCGCTTGAATTTATGGTTAAAGAACCTAAAGCATCTAACCCATCTAAAGTAGCACTAATTACTGTTAAACCATCCGAAAGTACTTGTATAGAACCCGATGAACTTACTTCTGCAACGCTTGAATCTGACGATGAAAATTCAAAATAACTAGGCGCTATTGCTATCGTTTCATTTATGCCCGAACCTAAATTGAAGGTTTGCACTAAGTCTGCAACCGTTACATTTACTCCTATAAAAGAATCCGTAATAATATCTTGACCATTCTGAATTGCAGGTCTTGGCTGCCCAATAGTTCCTAGCTTCTCGAATTTCAATTCATCTATCCAAAAAGTATAGCCATCTCCGTTTTCAGGACCTTCCGCAAACCACATCATACCACTTTCTTTGGTAAGTTTAGAAGGTATTGGAATTGGGATCGTATATTTGACCCAGTTTGTAGTTAACCGCAAACCCCTTTTACTTACTTGAAATTTGTTCTCTCCAAAATCTTGACCAAAACCTATATCGTTAATAGTCGCTGCTGTTGTTGCCTTTGCCCAAAAAGTAAGTGCATCATAATTAGATAAATCTCTACCACCATTATCATCCCTAAAGATTGCACCTGCGTATGCTCCTTCCGGATCATCTACATTTGGTACATCAAAACGCATAGAAGCAGCTCCTAGGTATTTAGTTTCAGTATCGACTGAAAAAGCAGTAAATTTAGAATCAGCATACGGATAATATTCCAAGCCTCCACTAAAACCATCTATAAAGACTTCTGCCGTTGAGGGATAAGAAGCTATCGTTGCATCTACTGAAATATCTCTTTCGCAACTAGATAAACTTATCATCAACATTATAAAAAACGAGGACTTTAAATATGTTTCTATTTTTGTTTTCATTTACTGAAATTTTCTATTTTCCTATATTAATATGAATATAAGTTCTAATTTCCCATTCAGAACCATTTGGAAAACCTACAGGACTTAATCTAGTTTCTGTCGCAAAGGCATCTGCCGTTTGGGTTGGTGAATACCTTGGTGAAAACTCGTTTAAGGATCTCCATGTACCTCTAAGACCAACTTTAGTATCTGGTAAAATAAGCCAATTTGGTTTACCTACAGATGTAGAAATATCTAACATTAATTGTAATGGAAATGTTAAGTTGAAATCTCTATGATAATCAAAAGGACCCCAATCATTAACTTTTACCATACCCATAATTTTCATCTTGTTGTAAATCATTCTTAAATCTGCACCACCTCTATAAATTAATCTCTCGCTATCTCCATTTGCTTGACCTGTACCATAGTAAAGATTTGCAATTAATCCTAAACTTGGTCTAGCCTTAGAGACTATTCTTGAATTAATTTCCCACAAGTCTGCCGCTGGAGCCGATTGTGCAAATGCAAAAGAAGAACGATTTGCTAAGAAACCAATTGCTGCATCTTGCGTAGTTGGTAAACTACGATATACAAAACCTAAATTCATTGCAAATTTAGCATCTTCTGCCATATCATTATCAAACTCATACATATATGTAGCCGGAGTTGGATCGAATGTGAATAAGATTTCTCCTGCTGTCATTTCTCTATTTCCTGCTCTTACTACAAAAGGATCATCAACAAAATTTCTTAATCTACCTGGAGCAGCACCTCCATTTGGCATTGCTGCAACCAATGGTTTTTGATACATAAAATTTGGTGCAATTTGAAATTTACCCCCGAAATTATATGATATACCTGATAAAATGTTTTGCATGTTCCCACTTCCAGAATCTTTCAATTTCCAACCAGTAAAAGTTAATGTTGGATCTCCTCCACCATTGGCAACTAAGCCCATAACAGAACCCTGAGCATACCAGTTAAAACCTCCATTACTATACGTAATTTTTGCCTTACCACCCCAATTGTCTTTTGATTGAATTTTATCTGTCACCACCTGACCATTATCATCTATATCTTGGTAAGCACTTCCATTTAAAGGTCTACCTCCAAAAATTGCACCAAGCTGAAAACCAAAGTGATCTCCTTTTCTTTGCACTGCTACAGTAGCCCTTTCAGTAGGTATTGCAGGTATCACCCCTGTTCTTAATTGAGTTGGGTCTAATACCCTATTTCCATTTTCGTCAAAACCACCACCTGACACGATATCTTTATGATAAACAGCAGAGAAGTCATAACCTTTAAAGCTATTTTGATATTTTAATAATACCGCAGGGTTTGCTCCCCACCAAAGTTGTGGTCCAAAGGCAGCTTTTAATCCAGATAAAGCCCCTTTACCATCTACTTCAACTCCTAAAATTTCACCGTTGTAAATATCTAAATTCGGTCCATAATATGCTTCAGGATAAATTCCGAAAAAATCTCCTTCATAACCCCAGTGATAGTGACCCGTTCTGTAAAAACCTCTCATATCAAAATCCTCGGCATTCCATTCGAATTCTGCATTATAAACTCTTAATCTATTATTGTCCACTAGCGTTAAAATTCCGTTAGGAGAATCAACCTGAATTGGTCTACCTACATTTTCATAGAAAATATCATCTATAGGATTGCCCGCGACATTACCTAGAATATTAAAATTAACTTCGGCTTTAATATTAGCAGAAGGTTGCCCTTTAACACCTACAAAATAAGATTGCATATGATCGAACCCTATTCTATCCGGATAAACATCTCCTGAACCATCTGCAAATTCTGGTGTTGTTACTAAAGAGCCTCCCGTATTAAAGGTTGTAAACTCTGCTCTTAAATTACTTATTTCAATTTTTTTCTCACTTCCCATTGCTGCTTTATCGCCTCTAGCCTTAAGAACAGCATCCATTAAATTAATATTTTTGAAGTGATTTTCTACAGATTCTTTTGTAGTGTTAAAAGTGTTTAAAGAATGTGCTTGTTTTAAAGCATAGTACGCAGCTCTAGGGTATAAAGTATATAGACCCCTAACATCGGTTGGGCCTTTTGCAGCAATACCAAACCACTCTTCATTCATATTTTTGTCATCCTGCTTTGCTTGATCTCTATTATACCCATTACTTGGCCAAGAAGCTTTCGTATCGTGTACATCTGCATTTTTTCTTTCATTAAAACCAGCTTTAAACCAACCATCACTAGATTGGAAAGTAAAACCACCAATAGAATTTTCTGCCTTACCTAATCCATAGGCATTTGCATAAATTTCTTTCCAGTTGTTCACCATATAATACGCTTGCATTAATTGGTCTTCTTTATTGTCTCTTGCGTTAAAAGCATCTGAACCAAACTCTGTAAACAAAATTGGCTTATTAAACACTGCACTAACTTTATCGAAAGCATCATAAAAAGATTCTCCACGATACATATTTGTACCATAAATATCTATATCCTTACATTCTTCTGCAACTATATCTAAATACAACAAGTCCCCATTACAAATACCAATAGGATGATTTTTTACAATTGTTTTCATCGCTACAGTGGCATCGTTAAATAACTTATACATCGCTCTTGCCTGTGCTCTTTTTGCTGGATCGTCATCACTTATAATTACACCTTCATCAGTTTCTGCGCCTTCCCATGTTAAGTGATAGTTGTTTTCGTTACCCAACATAAATAGTAATAAACCTGGCGTATTTTCATAGGTTTTAGCCATCTCTAAAGTTGCATCCAGTAAGTGCTTACGTACTTTAGGGTCTGCATAGTCAGTTTGTGGATACCAAACACCATCTAAGGTTAAACCATAAGCCCCAAATTGATGGTTTATCATGGTATAAATACCAAAGTTTTCGTAAATATATGTGATCCATTTAGGAGGCATTCCTATATATGTTCTAATCGCATTAACCCCCATATTTTGCCATAAAGGCATTTCACCATCTAAACCGGCTTTGATAATGTCATCTGGTTTTTCCCAAAATTTAGCGTCTAATACATTGTAGCCGATTGGAACGTAATCCCAATTTATACCATTAATCATTGTTGGTTTTCCATCAATAATTAATTTCATACCATTAGAATCTTTCATTACAGAAACCTTTGGCCCTTGTGCATAAAAGCTAAAAGTAAATAACAAAAGTAATAATCTCAAAAAAGTGTTCTTCATAATTTTCTTTTTAGAATTAAAAATTGTGCTCAACGATTATGTCTTACGGCAAGCAAAATTGACTGGATAAGTTTAATTAATATATTTTTGATAAAACTAATTCAATTTTTTTACGAATTTGATAAAAGCAACCTCAACAAAAGTTATACAAAACAAATTACACCAATATTTGTTGCAAATAAAGGACTTAAGGCCATAATTACTATATGTTTTTTATTTCAATAAAATAAAATGTAGTGGTATTGTATAGTTAATTTCGAAATATTATAGTCTAATTTAACAGAATTATTGCTTTTTTTAACAATATTGTTAGATTGTAAAAATTCGGAATTATTGATTTAGATCATTGTATATCTTAAATTCATTTTTCTATAAATACAATGGATTGTTAATCATAATACAGAAAATACTTTATCAGATGTATTTTGGGCATTAAACTTATTATAAAATGAATCAATAATAAAAGTAAAGCGCATACCTACTTTTAGAATTACGTGCATTTAAAATAGTATTTTGAGATATGAATATGTATCATGAGTATCATATTTTTATCCCTATAGATATGAGATTTGCAGTTCTTACGATATCAAATTAAAATATAGACTTACTTTTTTTTTGAATAAAATCAATCTTGTGCAGAGTCAAAATTTTATATTTATTTGTAGTGTTGTCCGATTAAAATTAGCTAAAGTGTTTTAAAGTATTGATAGTCTTGATTTTAAAGAGTTTTTAAAGTAGTATACCTTGCTATTAAAACCGCTTTAGAATTTATGATGTATCGAAAAATTTAAACTCGTAATAATTTTGTTTTTCAGTTAGTTACATTCAAGTCTTTGTTCTTGATTCTAACAGCGAAAGCGGTCTTTTTATCTTTTATCGGACAACACTAATTTATTTGATGTTTATGCGAACATTTGTATGTAGAATTCAAATATAGTTGTATCAATAGTTTAATTCCCAAACAAAAAAACCTTTCATTAAGGGATGAAAATTACCTTCCATTTAGATAGATTTTTTTAAAAACTTGCTCATAAGAGGCAATGAAATTTAAATTTGGAGATGGTTAAATACCCGTAAATTGTCATTAGTACAATTCTTATTGCATCCTATAAAAATAGATTTAAATTAAGATAATATATCAATATTTAGACTAAATTTAATAGCTTGAATACTGTTTAACTTTATAAACCTATAAAACAGCTACAAATCGTTTCTTTTCCGTCTATTTGTATTAAAAAATGACGGTAACAAAGCTTATGTTCATTCTGTTATAATTTAAATGAATCAAAAAAAAATCAATTTAGTTACATCGCATTATAAGAAATACTAGTACAATTAATCAAATTGGAATTATGTATTTAATAATTCCAATTCTGTTTTGAAATTACTGTAACCTTAAATGATGATTTTTTTTCTTTATAGAAAATAGAAAAATAAAGCATCACATTCGTTACAGTTTCTATTTCTGTTGACATAGAGAGAAAAAATAGCGTTTTATTGCGGTCATTTCAATACAGAATTGGTATACAATCAAATTTTACTTGTGGCATTGCATAAAAAAAGGTCGAGCATAAAGCTCGACCTTTTTAATATCATAAATTATGAGTCTTTTATTGAAATACTTTAACGTAATCTATTTCCATTAAATCCTCTGTAAAACCAGGATCTACATCTCCACCTAAAGTACCTCCCATGGCAACATTTAATATTAAAAAGAAATCTGCGTTAAAAGGTAATGACTCGTCATTGCTTAATACGTGATAGGATACATCATCTACATAGAATTCTATTTTAGTATCTGTCCATTCTACCGAATAATTATGAAATTCTGTAGTTGAAGTAGACAATTCTATTGATTGAGATGGACCATTACCAGCAGAATTTTCTGGATAATGTATCGTGCTTAAAACAGTATTTTTATCCTGTCCTTTTTGCTCCATAATGTCTATTTCTCCAGATTCTGGCCAACCTACTGTTGTAAAATTAGACCCTAACATCCAAATTGCAGGCCAAGTACCTTGACTTGCCGGTAGTTTAGCTCTTACTTCTACTCTACCATAAGTAAACTCGTATAAACCTTGAGATTTTAATCTTGCAGAGGTATACGCTGCGCCATTGGCTTTTGCTATTATCTTTAAGGAACCGTTTTCTACGATAACATTTTCTGATTCATTTGTATACGTTTGTAGCTCTCCATTACCCCAGCCACCTGCACCAAGGTCATACGTCCATTTTGTTGCATCTGGTGCTCCATCAGTATTAAAATCATCTTCCCAAGCTAAATCATTAAAAGTATAACCTGCACTTTGAGTTGGTTTTGTCGATGTAAATTTATGATACCATGCAGCGCCAGTTCCAGAAGATGGATCTTCTATTACTCTAACGATTAATTCTGTACTAGAAACTGAAATAATATCATACGTTCCAGAACCTACAAACCATCCCATAAAACCACCTTCAGAAATATCAAATGTTGTACCTCTATATGGATTTTCGTTATACGATCCTTCTAAAGCTGCTTTTGAAGTAGAAGGCCCAAAAGATACTGTTTTTACACCGTAAATATTAGGTGTAACCGATTCATCATGACATTGATCTCCATCAACACCTAGATATCCTGCATAGGTACCAGGTACAAAAGCGGGTCCAGTAGTTTGCTCAAAAGTAAGACCATTAGCTGTTCTTGTAAAAACAAACTCATTATCATACATACATGATTTTTCTGCATCCCAAGCTCTAATTCCATTCCACCAAGCTTCGTAAGCAAACTCACCATTACCATAATCATCAGCAACGGGTCCTAAACCAACATGCAAATCTTGATCCGCTTGCCAGTACCACTTTTTACTGTCGCCCACATTAGCCCCACTTAAAAAGTCTTCGGCTTCTACATCAGAAAAAGAACTAAAAACCTCTACATCTATTGACTTTGTGGATGATACACCACCTGTACCATTTGCCTTCACAATAACGGTATAGGTGTTTACACCTACTTTAGAAAATCTTTTTGTGATGGTACCAGATGGTGCAGCCTCTGGAGCTCCATCAAAATAAAACACATAAGAAGAACTATTAGCAGCTGATACCGTAAAGTTAACGGTACCACTTCCATCTCCGAAAGGATTATCAGCATCTGCTCCGACTACGTCTGCAGTAATTGTAATATTCGTTGGAGTTACGATGTCTCCAAACTTATAATCATTTTCTTGACAACCTAAAAAGGTTAAAATCACAGAAAATAACATTAAATAAATATTTCTTGTTTTTTTCATTTTTATCATTTTTTATTTAAAATAATTAATGTCATCAATATATGCAATTACAGTGTCGTTATTATTCTCAGAATTCACCTGTAAAACAACTCTACTAAAGTTTGTAATACTTAATGGATCACTTTGTCCTAATACCGTATCAACTGCAAAATCAAACGTAACTTCTTGCCAAGTATCTAAGGCAATTTCTTTTATAATCTCTGACTGTCTTTCCCAAGGATTCGCATTTGCATCTTGTAATTTTAGAGAAATCTGGTTGGGTTGACTTCCTGAAACACTTGATGAAGGAACATAAATTTTTAATGAAAACTTGGATTTCGCTGTTAAATCGAAATCAGGATCTACATCAAAACGAATGTTTGCATACTGTCCTCCAGTATCATTATATTCTAGAACTGTTGCTGAACTATTTAGTGCACCACTAACAGGGTTTGCTAACGCAGTGTTTATTCCACAGTCATCTCCAGCCCAAGTTGTAATCGTGCCATTTCCTTCAAAATCATCCTTAACAAAAGGAGCAGTGTCTACCGCTGCCATAGTACCATAGGTTAAATCATCTATATAAGCGATTACAGCATCGTTATTATTCTCTGAATTTAATTGTAAAACAACTCTGTTAAAATCTGTTCTATCTAAAGGATTTTGTTGCCCACCTACTACATCATTTGCAAAATCGAAACTAACTTCTTGCCAAGTATCTAATGCAACCGTTTTTACAATTTCTGATTGCAAGGCCCAAGGTTCAGCAGCTGTACCGTCTTGTAATTTTAAAGAAATCTGATTCGTTTGACTTCCTGTGATACTTGAAGAAGGCATATAAATTTTTAATTTAAAAGTGCTATTACCGCCTGTTAAATCAAAATTAGAATCTTTATCAAAACGGATGTTTGCATATTGTCCTCCAGTATCATTATACTCTAATACCGTATCAGAATCATTTAACGCCCCTTTAAAAGGATTTGCAAAGGCTGTATTAATCCCACAATCATCTCCTGCCCAAGTAGTAATGTTTCCATTTCCTTCAAAATCATCAAAAATTATTGGAGTACCTGTTGGAGTTGGCGATTTATAGAAATAAATATTATCTACAAATACCGAACCTTCTCTTGGCCATGGTCCTTCGGACTCAAACTTAAACTGACGAATTGTATCTAATGTTAAACCTTGATCTGAAAATGCAGAAAGCGGAATAGTAATGCTATTCCATTGATTTACTTTTAATTCAGTTTCTATTGATGCCTCTCCTGAAGCGTTAATTAGAAAAGTTTTTAGCTTCGTTAAATCTGGAGTCCAAACATCTAAATGTAAAAATTCCATATCTGAAACATCTTGAATATCTCCATCAAAAGCAAGACCTTGATAAGAAAGATTAATGTATTGTAACATTTTATCTCCATTTAAGTCAAATTCCGCATAACTACTTCCAAATTGGCTTTGTCCCCAATCTGGTAAAATATCAGCGTTTATATTCGTGTATACACTGGTATAAATAGAAACTACATCTTCAGCATTCCTAGCAGACGGTGTAATTGCCGATTGTATAGGTGCTAAAATTTCAGTAACTTCAAAATCTACTGCATATTCTGTTGTAGCAATCGCAGCTCCTTTAGCCACTACTTTTACAGCGTAACTGCCTGCAACTGCATACTGATAATTTATTGGATCTCCAATATTAGCCGTTGCTACTGGTTGATCTACTCCCTCTTCACCTGAATAAAATTCATAGGTCGCAGCAAAATCAGCTATCGCCGTTATGTTTACTTGTTTTGATTTGGCGGCATCATTTTCTATAGTTACTACTAAATTTTCTGGTGCATTAAATGAAACTACTAATGCTTGCGTTACTTCTGTAGCATCTCCTTTAGAGTTGTACGCTACAACTTTCACCTGGTACGTACCTTCTACGTATGTATGTTGAACGCTCTTACCTTGTTCAATTCCTGTTTGTGTCTCAGAAGAATCTCCAAAATCAACATCAAAGGATATTGCTCCCTCTGCAGTTGGTGAAATTGTTACCATCCCTGAGTTATCTTGCGTTAAATTATACACAGCAGCTACATTTGAAGGGGCTGCAATGTTATTGATAAAGTCTAACGACCTATCTTCTGTACATGCATTGATCACTAAAAAAATTATCAATGCTTTATATATTGTTTTCAATTTTTTCATATTTCTATAAATTAATATCCTTGATTTTGTGACCAATTTCCTTGAGAAAATTGTATTTCTTCTAAAGGAATAGGAAATACATCATTTTTGCCTGCTGTAAACCCTGGTATTTGTGTTCCTCTTCCTGTTCTTACCAAGTCAAAAAAGTGATGACCTTCTCCAACTAATTCAACTCTACGCTCTTTATAAATTACAGCTGTTAAATTAGTACCCGTTGTTGTAATGTTATTGTCTGTATTACCAAACGCTCTTTCTCTTACCAAGTTTAAATATATCAATGCCTGTGCATCATCTGGACTCGGTTTTCTATTAAGAGATTCTGCTGCCATTAATAACACATCTGCAAAACGAATTGCTCTGTAATTATTTGGGTTTGTTAAGTTTAAATCTCCTGCAGCATTTTCACTTCGAACTCTTGGAATGTATTTTCTATTAAAATAACCAGTGTGCTCAAAGCCTGTTGTAAATTCAGCTCCTGTTGATGCAGCCCAAGCATCTATATCTAAAATAGCTACGTCTTTACGAATATCTCCAGGTTCAAATTCATCTACTACATCTTGCGTTGGCACGTTAAAACTAAATCCTGATGTAAACAAGTCTCCTTTATACCCTCTAACTCCTTGAAAACCTACAGCAACATTACCTTCACTACATTGTAAACAACCAAAACCAGCACCTTGAATGTCTGTATACTGAATTTCAAACACAGAACCTACTCCGTTTTCACCTGCAAATTCAAAAATTTTGTTATAATCCGGCTCTAACATGTAAGGACCATTCTGAATTAAATCTTCTAATACAGTAGCTGCATCAGAAAATTTATCTTGAAATAAATATACTTTACCTAATAAAGCTTGTGCAGATCCTTTTGTTGCTCTCCCAATTTGAGGAGCTGTATAAGACAAATTATCGACTGCATTTTTTAAATCTTGTTCTATTAAAGCATAAACTTCTGCCTTAGGCGATCTTGGAATTGATTTTTCATCCCCTAAAACAAAACGACCTTCTGGTTTAATAGGAATGTCTCCAAACCATTTTACCAATTCGAAATTATAGTAGGCTCTTAAAAAATGAGCTTCCGCAATGATGATCTCATTGCCAGCAAATTCTGTTTTATCTTGAAACTCTATAATGTATGCAGCTCTGTTAACACCTCCGTACATCCAGCTCCAAAGAGCTTGTAGTTGAGCGTTCACCGGAGTATGAATCATATCATCAATCTGCTGAAATCCAGGAACGTCTGTTGCACTTTCACCACCACATAAGGTATTATTAGAAGCTATTTCTCCCATCAATACATTTATATATGAAGATTGTAAAGGATCATACGCTGCTACTAACGCATTGTAATAATCGGTTTCTGAATTGAAAAAAGATTCAGAATCTTCTGCATAAAGTTTAGAATTGTCTAAGTATTCATCTGAACATGAAGTTATAACAAATAAACTTGCCATAAAGATGAATCCTAATTTTATTTTTTGTTTGTAATTTCTCATCTTTTTATGTATTAAAATTCAACATTTAAACCTAATAAAAATTGTCTTGCTGATGGATAAGTACCTCCATCTATACCAGCACCAATTGCACCTCCATTCACTGTTGGATCAAATCCAGTGTATTCAGTTAATGTAAATAAATTGTTGATTGATGTATACAATCTCACTTTGGCCAAACCTACTTTTTTCAGGGTTTCTGGAGAAAAGTTATATCCGATTTGAATATTTTGTAAACGTAAGAATGATGCATCCTCTACAAAGAAATCAGAAAATAGTTGATTATTTGTTGCATCATTTGTTAATCTAGGAATAGAATTACTTGTTCCTGGTCCGGTCCATCTTCCTAAATAAGAAGCTGGTTTATTAACATTTGGTAAAAAACGTTCAAAATTTCTAACCATGTCTTTCCCTAATTCAGCATATAAGTAGGTTGCAAAATCCCAATTTTTATAGGTACCAGAAATATTAAAGCCCATATAAAAATCTGCTTGTGGATTTCCAATATTCACTCTATCTTCAAAGTTTAAAACACCATCTCCATTCGTATCTTTATATCTGATATCACCAGGAGCAGTGCTAGAAGCCCCTAATCCTGACTGAGAAGGATGCGCATCTATTTCTGCTTGTGATTGGAAAATACCATCGGTTTGTAACCCTAAAAAGTACCCAATTGGTTGACCAACTTCCATTCTTGATGGAGGTAAGTTTCCAATAGCAAAGGCTCCACCTTCTACAAAAGCGTTGTCTAAAACGTCAGTAACTTCATTTTTTACATAGGTAACGTTATACGAGAAGTTTAAAGAAGTATCTTCAGATGAATAAGCTCTATAATTAATGGCCAATTCCCCACCCGTATTTCTAGATGTACCTGCATTTACAGTTGGATTTGCTCCTCCAGGAGCTCCAGAACCTAATAAACCAGAGACTGGAAAATTTTGAATTAATAAATCTTTTCTAGTTTCT
The DNA here is from genome assembly GCF_019968605.1 of Polaribacter litorisediminis. Lineage (NCBI taxonomy): Bacteria > Pseudomonadati > Bacteroidota > Flavobacteriia > Flavobacteriales > Flavobacteriaceae > Polaribacter > Polaribacter litorisediminis. Next base: position 1,136,753 of record NZ_CP082966.1, on the reverse strand, counting down.
ACAAAATAATCTGCTACGAAAGATAACTTGTCATCAAATAAATTAATATCTAAACCAATATCTAATTTCTCAGCTGTTTCCCAAGTTGCAATCGGGTTTGGTAAACCTCCTTGAGCAGTACCATCAACAAGACTTCCATCAAATACATATTCTGCTTCACCATTTAATAAGGATCTAAATAAATTATCTCCAACAAGGTTTCCTAGCGTACCATAACTTCCTCTTAATTTTAAAAAGCTAATGGTTTTATTATCTTTTAAAAAGTCTTCGTCAGAAATTTTCCAACCTGTTGTTACCGACCAGAAATTATCTACTCTTTGGTCTTCAGCAAAAACTGAAGCGCCGTCTCTTCTAACTAATCCAGAAAATAAATATTTTCCTTTATAATCATATTGAGCTCTACCAAAAAAAGAAGTAAGTCTAATATCACCATTACCAGTATTTATGCTTCTTTGCTCACTTTGAGAATTTGTTAAGCTAATATCTGCAAAGGCATAAGAATTATTTGGTACATCAAAACCTGTAGCATAAATACCATCAAATAAATCATTCTGAACACTTGTACCTGCCGTAAAAGTAGCATTATGGTCTTCATTAAAAGTTTTAGCATAGGTAGCAAAAGTTTCCCAAACTACTCTTGTTGATGTAGCTTTAAATTGATACACAGAACTTTGTGTTTGGTTGTATACTTTTGCCAAACCATACTCCTGGATCGGTGTAAATGAACGTTGCTTTTCATTGTAAATCTTATATCCAACACGGGATACAACATTTAAACCTTCAATTGGTTTATATTCCAACTTAAAATTCCCTTCAATTCCGTTTCCATTATTTTGACCAAATGTATTGTCTAATAATGATAAAGGATTCACAACTTCTATTCCTAAAAAGTTATTTGTATCATCTTCGTTTAAACCAAAAGTTGGTGCATAATTTAAACCATTAAATAATAGTGAACCGTCAAAACCTTGAGATTGACTAGTAAAATAGTTTGCAATTAAAGAAAAATTAAGTTTTTCATTGATATCTACTGCTAAATTTAATTTGATATTATTTCTAACAAAATTAGATTTCTCTTTAGCGATAATACCATCTTGCTCGGTACGAGAAGCACTTACAAAATATCTTACATTTTCTCCACCGCCAGATAAACTAATGTTATGATTCATTAAAATAGCATCATTAAATAGTTGATCTTGCCAATTGGTACCTCTACCTAATTGCCCTACATTATTAAACGGCAATGTTTGACCACTTGAAGCATACGCTTCATTTAAAACCAACGCGTACTCAGTTGCATTTAAATAGTCTAATTTCCTAGTCGTTTGTTGTACAGCTGCATAAGTATCATATTTAACAGTTGGTTTTTTATTCTTTCTACCAATTTTAGTAGTAACTAAAACCACCCCGTTTGCACCTTTAATACCGTAAATTGCAGCTTGTGCATCTTTTAAAACAGTAATAGTTTCAATGTCATTCGGATTTATACTATTTAAATCTCCTTCATAACCATCAACAATTGTTAAAGGTTGATTGTTTGTGTTAGAACTAACACCCCTAATTAAAATATTTACTTTAGCACCAGGTGCACCTGATGAAAGGTTTACAGCAACACCCGAGGTTGTTCCTTGCAATGCACTTGTTGCATCTACTGGCCTTAAAGCCTCTAAAGTTGCTTCACCTACAATAGATACAGAACCTGTTACATCCTTTCTTTTCTGCGAACCATAACCAACCACTACAATTTCATCTAAAGACTCTGCCGACTCTTCTAATGTAACCTCTAGGTTTGGTTGATTTACAGTTACTTCTTTTTGGGCATACCCTAAGTAATTAAATACTAATACAGCTCCTTTTTCTACTTTTGAAAGAATAAAAAGTCCATCAAAATCAGTTTCTGTTCCTGAAATAGTTCCTTTAATACTTACACTAACTCCTGGAAGTGGATCTCCAGTTTTAGCATCTTTAACAACACCTTTTACATCTATAGTTTGTGCATTTAAGCAAAAACCAGCGAGTAAAAAGAGTAGCAACATCATTTTTTTTCTCATGAATAAAGTTTTTTTTGGATTATAATTTTAACAAAAATACCGCTAATATTTTGTTAAATTAACAAAAAAGCCTGAACAAAAAACATACATCGCAAGAAAGCAATACAAAACACTGTAAATTAAAGGAAAGCCTTTGCTAAACTAAACAGACCAAATACTAAAAAAAAGCTATTATAATGATCCTGTTGTGGAAATGTTGTAGTTATGTATGGCTTTTTTACCCTTTATTAAACTTTTTTAACCTTTCTTTAGGATTTTAGAGTCCCATTTTACTACTTTTAAACTTCTAATATGTAATTGGTTAAATTGGTGTTATGAGGTAAATTCATTTTTTTACGAAGTCTGTATCGTTTTACTTCTACACTTCTAGGTGAAATATTTAATAATGGTGCTATTTCTTTTGAAGATAGATTAAGTCGAAGATATGCACATAATCTTAAATCATTCGGGGTTAATTCTGAGTGTTTGGATTTTATTTTTTTAAGAAAATTTTTATCTGCGTTGTTAAATGCTTCTTGAAACAATTTCCAATCATCCGTATTGTTTAAGTTTTGGTCAATTATCTTAACCACTTTTTCGATACCTTCTTTTCCTTTTGAAATAAGTTCTGTTTTAATTGAATTTAAAAATTCGTTTTTCTTGATAATACTCATTGTAGAAGTCGCTAATTCTCGATTTTTACTTTCAATATCACTTCTTAATTTATCATTATTTAATTTTATAATTTTCTGGGAACTCTCAAGTTCTTTTAACTCTAAATCTCGTTGCGTTTTTTCTAATAAATTTTTTCTTTGTTTTCTGTAGTACACTTTTGAAGCATAGTGGATGGTAAAAAATAAAATGATAAAAACAAGAGCATATATAAAAATAAATACATTTGAAAGATACCATGGCTTGGATATTTTAAAGGCGTATTCTGCAATATTGTCACTTAATTTATTATCTATAGATCCTCTTACCTTAAAGATGTATTCACCAGAAGGTAAATTTTCAAACAAAAAAGAATTATTTTTAGAAAGCTTACTCCACTTCTCATGAAGCCCATCTAATTTATATTGATATTTAATAGAAGAAGTTTTATTATAATTAGAGATGCTATACACAAAGCCTAAATTATTTTCATCTTTTTGAAATAACCTCTTTTTTAACAAACTGACCTTATTTTGTATTCCATCTAGTTTATTATAAAAAACGCTATTGATGGTTGTATTAAAATTTTTAGGTTCGGTGATGCTATTTAAGTCTAATATTACATAACCGTCAGAAGTACCTATCAAGTACTTTTTATCTTCTAAAAACATTATATTTTCATAACCCGAAGCGCCTTTATAAATATCTCCCTTTATTGGAATAATTTCTAAATTTGGTTTTAAACTTAATTTGCCAGGCGCATAATAGCGGATATCATCTTTTGTAAAGGACCATAATTTATTACTAGAGGTATCTAACAATAATTTTGCAGAAAGAAATTTATCTTTTGGAATTAATTTACTGTATATAGTGTCTAATTCAAAATAATCTTTTTCATCAATATAGCGATACACTCCTCTTTTACAGGCATAAAAAATGTTATTATTATACTCAATTAAACTTGAGTGAATGCCTTTTGCGACCGAATTATCTTTGCTAATTTTTGTTACGTTTTGAAACTCTTTATCAATTTCTAATTTAAAAACACCTTTATATTCATGATTTACAAAAATTTTATGGTTTTCTTTTACAATAAAATACTTACTAGAATTAGAAAATCCTTGTAGCTTATTTTTTAATTTCCAAGATGTACCATCATTTGTTAAAACATACAATCCATCATAACTTCCTTGTATTAAAGTTTTTTCGTCTATTTTTTTTACGCCCCAAGTTCCTTGAGTACCTTCAATAAATTTTGCTTTCTTGTTTTCAATAACAAATGTACCCGAATCATGACTGCAAAAAAGAGCACCGTCTATTTCTTGTATATTCCATACCTGCCCTTGGGTATTGTCTATAAATTTAAAATCGTCTTCAGATGTTTTTTCCTTATAAAATAAACCTTGGTTGGTGCCTATGTATAAATAATCTTTGTGAACTATGGATGCATAAATTGTACCCCAATAACTTGTTTTATTCACAAAACGCCTAAAAGGAGATGAAAGGTTTATAACATTAATTCCGTTATCTAAACCTAACCAAATATTTTCATCTATATCTTCAAAAATAGACAAAACTGTGTTATTACTTAACCCTAAACCTTGCGTCATTTGGTAATTAATTTCTCCGTTTTTATCTAATTTTATAAAACCATTAGAAATTGTACCTAAAACAAGATTCCCATTTTTTAATTGTCTTGCGCTATAAATCGTATTTTTTGCCAGCGATTCATCAATCTGAGTGTTCCATTTTTTTAACTTTTGACCATCAAGAAAGAAAAAACCCTTTTTTTGAGTGATAAAAAATAATTTATCATTTTTTAAAAATATTTCGACAATTTTATTTTGTTTTAAAACTTCATCATCCGAAACCAATTTAGGAACTCCATTTTCTATCAGAAAAACTCCTTTTCCTAATTCTTGAAAATAAATTACATTTTCTACTCTAGATAATTTTATAATATTTTTTGTTGCCTTTATTATTTTAAAAGATTGAGTGGTTAAATTGTATAGATAAATTCGCTGTAAAGACTTAAAAAGCAACCAACCATCTAATTCAAATATTTCCCAAATCTGCTCATCTTCAAGCATTTCAATATCATTCTCTTTAACAATAGAGGTATAATCTAAAAGTCCGAATTCATTTTTGGTCCAAAAGCCAAAATCCATATAAAATCCTGTATAGATTTTATCATCTAGACATTTCACAGAACGCATAATGGTTTCATTAGGTGTAGGATATAATTGCCAGTTTGCGCCATTATATTCTAATAAACCTTTATTATTTGCAATATAAATAAGTTTATTTGAATCTTGAGAAATTGCCCAATTTTGATTTTCAGCTCCATAATCTTCCGTGGAAAAAATATTTATTGGAGGAACTTCTTGAGAAAAAATGCTATTACAACAAAAAAACATAAATCCAAATATGAGCTTTCTTAAGTAATTAAATGACATATATATTGATGTTTGGTTGTCAATATTACGCAAATTACTTATAACTAACAAATTACAATAGTTGTGTATTGTTACAATATTAAGGTTTACCTATACAAATAAGGAATAAAAGTCTAGCAAATAAGATTTTAAACCATTTATTTTTCTGAAATTTTTTGATTAACTTTACCAAATATTTAACAACTATATGAATTTAATTAGAAAATTAGGAATTGCCAATGTCTTAATATTAGGCTTATGCGCTCTAATTATACTGACTTCAGAGTATCTTTTCTTAACCGGAAAAGAATTACATGGCATCTTTATTGGTCTATGGGCACCAACTTTATTAGGCCTTATTATTTACTTAAAATTGATAAGAAATGAGCGCAAATGATATAGTTCTTTATTTTTCGGTTTTTGTAGGAATATGCGTACTCATTTGGGCCTATGTTTTTATCAATGAATTTAATAAAATAGGCAAAAATTAATTTTTTTTTGAACCGATGGCTAGAATAGTGTTAATTCTTTTCTAATAAAACAATATTAAATTCTGAATTTACAATAACTTTTCCATCTTTAACTTCTAATGTTTGTTTGGAATAGAACTCATTTAATTTTTCGCCATTTTTAAATATGGATGATACAGTAAGCTCTTTTTTGCCTTTTGGTAAATTTATGCCTGCAATTATTTTATCATCTTTTCTAATTCTTGAAAAAACCAATCCATTTTCCTCAGAAATAAGTTGATGTTTCCCTGCTCCTATAGCCATGTGATTTGCCCGAAACTGCCCTAATTTTTGCCAATGCTGTAAGATATGTTGTGTATTTTTATTCTTATTAATGTCATCCCAATTCATAAAAGAACGTAAAGTTGCATCTCCAATAGCCCCATTAATTGTTAAATCTCTTGCAGATTCATCTCCATAATAAACCTGCGAGGTTCCCGGGGTTAATAATAATGTGGTTGCCGTTTTTATGGGCATTTCTCTGTCTTTATCAAAAGGCTGACCATCATCATGAGAGGTCATATAATTTAAAATTCCATATCCTTTTAATGTTGTTCGTAAAATGGAATCATATTTATTAAAAATATCCTTTTCTGCCATTTGTTTCGCATTCCATTTAATTTCAAAATTGATTAAACTATGGAACGCTTTATCAAAATAATTTACTTTTTTATCCCCAAAATCAAAAGCTTTTCCGTTAGAAATTGCATAATTATACACTTCACCTACCAAATAAAAATCATTATTATCTATAACTTTTTCAGGATTATCTTTTTTGTACTCCGCAAAAGTAGCATCACATATTTCTTTAAATTCTTGCCAAACAAATTCTTCTGTGTGTTTTACGGTATCTATTCGGTAACCATCAATTCCGAATTCTGTAATATAATCTGTTAACCATTTCATAATATAAAAACGAGGTGCTCTTATATGGCCAGTTCTCGTAAAAAACTCGTCTAATTCTCTTACTTCTTGCTCATAACGACCTTCTGTTTTCCATTTTTTAACCAATTGTGGTGGCAACGCTACTTCTTCATTACTTTCAGTTTTAATGTCTGGTAAATTTTTTACTAATGTACAAGAAATGGTATTTTTATAATTATTGTATTCACATTGCGGCTCAGTTCTTACCCATTCAGAGGGCCAAACAGGATCTTTTTCTGTACTTGGTCCGGTATGATTAATCACCGCATCTAACAAGATTCGTATTCCGTTTTTATGTGCAATGGCAACCAATTCTTTTAAATCATCTTTCGTTCCGTAATTGGGGTCTATCTTTGTCCAGTCTTTTGCCCAATAACCATGGTAACCATAAGAAACTCCTGTACCTTCATCTGTAGCACCATGAATTTGCTCTACTACAGGTGTCATCCAAATAGCATTAATTCCTAATTCTGTAAAATAACCTTCTTTAATTTTTTGGGTAATTCCTTTGAAATCCCCTCCTTCGAAACCACGCAAAACCCCAGCTTCTTTATTTCTTTCAAAATTAAGGTCATTGCTTTTATCTCCGTTATGAAACCTGTCTGTAAGCAAGAAATAGATATTTGCTCCTTCCCAAACAAACTCTTTTTGTGTATTTCCTGTCAAAGATAGCTGTGCTGGTGCTTTTTCTTTACAACTTAAAAAAGCTAAAAAAGTGAAAAATAATATGATTTTTTTCATCTTAAAATTTTATTGAAGTTTTAATATAACTGACTCTAATGGTTTTAACTTCATCGCTACAAACCCTTTAGATTGATGTACTTCTAAAGTAACATTTTCTTTTTGATATAACTGGTCTTTTAGTGGATAGGATCCATCTTTTAAATTCCATTTTTTAATAATATTTTCGGGGATTTCTAAAACAAATTTTTGGGCATCTTGGGCATCAAAATTTAAAACAATAATTAATTTTTCATCTTCCGAATATCTTACAAAAGACAACGTTTTTGCATTATAATGAAGTGTATTTTCTCTATTAAACTGATGGATATCTTGATATTCCCCCATCAAAGCATCACTATTAATTGTAAAGTTTAACAAACGTTTGTAAAAATCTCTTAAATTTAATTCTTCTTGAGTTGATTGCCCTCCATCAAATTTTTTGTTATTTACCCATCTTTGTACTGAAGGAACTCCAACATAATCAAAAATTGATGTTCTTGAAGGGTTTCCAAAACCAGCATTTTCAGAACCATCCTCTCCAAATTCTTGCCCAAAATAAATCATGGTAGGTGCCGTTGAAATCGTTGCAGAAACCACCATTGCTGGCTTCGCTTTTTCTGGATTGCCTGCAAAATCTAGACTTGCAATTCTCTGTTCATCATGATTTTCTAAAAAATGCAACATATGGTGCTCAATATCTTTTAAATCTTCTAGAATCGGCGGAATATGATCTGTGAAACCTCTGCCTTGCATCACATTCTTTAGCGTATCGTACAATTGAACCTTGTCATACAAATAATCCATTTTACCCTTTTTAATGTAATCTCTATACAAATTAGGATTGTAAACCTCTGCCAATAAAAAAGCGTTTGGATTTTTCATTTTGATCGATGAATTCATGAAACTCCAAAATTCTACAGGAACCATTTCTGCCATGTCAAAACGAAAACCATCCACTCCTTTAGACAGCCAATACAAAGCAATATCTCTAAATTTTATCCAAGAATTTGGGATGATTTTATCCTGCCAAAATTCAAAATGTTTTTTGTAATCTTTATTTTCAAATCCTGGTGGTAATGTATCAAAATCCTTTTTTCCTGTAGGAGAAACTCCATAATTTACTTTAACCGTTTCATACCAATCATAAAAGTTAGGCTTTGGCGAACGCGATCCATTGCCTGTCCATTTTGCCGGATTTTCATCAAATTTCTTATCGGATAAAGGATGCTTTTTTCCTCCTAAAGGCAAATAACCATTCAAAAAATCAGGAACTTCAAAAACTTCATTCGGTACGTAATAAAAGTTATTATTTACATCATAAACTTTAGATATGTCATCTTCTGACCCAAAATCTTTTGTTCCTGCTGGCTTTGAAATACTTTGATAATTTCTTGCTACATGATTGGGAACAATATCAATAATTACTTTTAAACCATTTTTATGAGAACGCTCAATTAGCGCTTCAAATTCTTGCAAACGATTTGCTACATTGACAGCTAAATCAGGATTTACATTATAATAATCTTTTACAGCATAAGGAGAACCTGCAATCCCTTTTACAACATCCGGATCGTCATTTGAAATACCATATGCTGTGTAATCTCGAATTACATCATGATGCGGAACACCTGTATACCAAATATGTGTAACTCCTAAATCTTTTATTTCTGAAAGTGCCTTATCTGTAAAATCGTTAAATTTTCCTACACCGTTTTCTTCAATACTTCCCCAAAGTTTGTTCGTTGTATTTGTATTCCCGAACAAACGTGTAAAAACTTGATAAACAACTGTTTTTTTGTGTACCGTTTTTAATGTTAATTCCCTTTGTGGAGCTTTTTCTGTTGCACAACCAATGAGAATTGCTAAAATTGCTACGAATATAAAAATGTATATTTTTTTCATAATTGGAGGTTATTTTAATCTAATTTTTACTGTAAGGTTTCTTTTTGTATTCCATTTCATAGGAATTTTAAGCGTATTATTTTCTGATGAAATTCTTTGTCTTTTTCCATCCACTTTTATCTTATTGGGGTCCCAATTCATATTATGCAGTATCAAAGTAATTTCTTTTTTTGATGAATTCCAATTACTGCCCAATGCTGCCTCTAAATTTATTTTTAAATACCGTTTAGAAAATTCTGCTACGAATTCTAAAATTTCAAATTTTCCTTTTTCAAAAGCATTTGCTGTAATTCCGTCATCATGATAGAATTGTCTTTTACTTTCTTTTTTCGAAGCATCAAAATAATAATGAAGTTCTAATTGATCTGCTTTATAAGCATCTGTAGTTTGTACGAGTTCTGACATCAAAATAAATGCACCACTTCTAACAAAGGTGGGAATGGAATTTTCTTCAACTTTTACTGTTTTTATTTGTCCGCCTTGCACTTGTTCATCCGTATAAAAATTAAACCAATTGGCTGTTTTAGGAAAATACATTTCTTTTGATGTGATAGAATCTTTTAAAATGGGTGTAATTAAAAAATCTTTTCCCCATAAGTAAGTGGATGAATTTGTCATTAAATTTGCATTGTCTTCTTCAAAGAAAATAGGGCGCATTAATGGTGTTCCTTTTTGATTATTTTGGAATGCTACATTGTAATTATAAGGCAATAATTTATACCGTAATTCTATAGATTTCTTTGCTAATATCTTTGCTTTTTCGCTTCTAAAAACAGGTTCACTTGGCACATCTTCTTGCGCATGAGGTCTATAAATTGGCTGAAAAACTCCGTATTGCAACCAACGGGTATACAAATTATCGTCTAAATTTGCACCTGCAAATCCGCCTAAATCAGAATGCATATAGCCCAAACCTTGCATGCCCATTTGTAAGGCAATTTCTGGCTGAGACTGCAAACCTCCCCAAGTTCTGTTTACATCTCCCGACCAAGGAATCATACCAAATCGTTGCGAACCAGAAGATCCTGCTCGCATTAAAATAAAGGGTCTTTCCGTTGGAAATTCTTTTTGATATCCTTCAAAAATCAATCTTGCCCAATCATGTCCATAAATATTGTGTATTTCATCTGCTTTTTTATGATCATTAAAACGTACCCAAGAAGGCAACACTTCTGGCTCGCCTAAATCTCCCCATAAACCTTTTACACCTAAATTTAAAATGTCTTTATAAATGTTCCAAAACCAATTTTTACCTTCTTTTTTATAAATATCTACGATGCCTGTATTACCAAAATAAAAATCATATTTTGCAGGGTTTCCTATAGAGTCTTTAGCCAAAACCTCATTTTTTACAGCTTCCGTCCATTTTTTAGAATTTGATAAAACAAATGGTTCTGTTATTAAAACTGTTTTTACACCTTTATTTTTTAAACGAGAAATCATTCCTTTCATATCAGGAAAAGAATCTGTAAACACCTCCAGATTTCCCATAGTTCCTTTTAATTCTTTACCAAACCAATATAAATCAAGAATTACAGCATCTACAGGAATTTTTTCTTCTTTAAATTTCTCAATAGTTTCTTCTGTTTCTTTTTGTGAATGATAGCCAAATCTGCTCGAAAAATTACCTAAAGTCCACCTTGCTGGTAAAGGCTGTTTCCCTGTTAAATCGGTATAATTATCAATTAAGTCAATCCAAGAATTACCTACAATTACTTGGTAAGTTTTTCGTCCGGAAATGGTTTCATAGATTAAAGAGTTCTTTTTTTTACTGTCTAAATCTACATAACCAATTGGCGAATTGTCAAAGTGAAGCATGTATTTTTTAGAGGATATTACAATTGGCATGGTAAAATTCATTAATTCTGAATGTGTTTCATACCCATAATGTGCTCTGTTATATAAAGGCAATCGATTACCTCTTCTATTCATGCCTAAAGCTCTTGCTCCTCCCCCATATAAAATTTCATCTGAAGTTAAATTAAATTCTATCTTTTCGGTTTGGTCGGCAACAAGATTGCCTTTTACCAAATCCATAGGTTCATGTTTCGACTTAAAGTACCCTCTCTTTTCTGAGGTAATGAGTTGGTCTTTATAAAAATATTGAAGTTGAAATGGCGATTTTTGAATGGTCAATTTCAAATCATCCAAGAAAAAAAATACATCATTTTCAGTTTCTTTAAATGTTGGTTTTAAAGCTATAGGTTCTAATACAACTGCGTGAGATGATTTTGAAAATGTTTCATTTTCTGGAATAAAAGAAGTTTCTATAATTTTATTTGTGTAAAATTTAATTAGATACATTCCTTCATCTACTTCTACTTTTAAAATAGTACCTTTTTGAAGCTTTGCACTTTTAAAAATTCGATTTGAATTTTGGGCAAAAGAAAAAACCGAGATAAAAAGTAGTAAAAAAAGAATTCTATAATTTTTCATGTGTAGTTTTTAAAAGTTCTTGAAACCATTTCGTAGAAAAATCGAAATGACTCGAACTGATCATTCGTAATAATTTTAAATCTTTTATAAAGTATTATTTTTTTAATAAAAACGTTAACGGAATATGTATTCTAGATTGCCAAGATTTCTCTGAATGATTTGCACCTGGAAAAAATAAGTTTCTATAATTAGCTACAGAATACCCATTTTTAGTAAAAATAGCATCCACCTTAGAGCCGTATTTCGGATAATATTGATCTAACGTTTTATCTCCATGATCAAAATAGATTTTATGATTTTTTGAAGCCGGAATATTGGCTTCCATATACTTAAAAATAGCATTTGGATATGGATTGTTTTCCCTTGGTAAAGCCCCCACCCAATGCGTAGAAAGGCATGCCGCTCCTTGAAATATGTCAGGATATTCTGAAATTGCATACATAGACATTAAACCACCCATCGAAGAGCCTGCAATAAATGTATTTTCTTTATCATCATACACGGCATATGTAGCGTCGATGTAAGGTTTTAATTCAGAAACGATAAATTTTAAATATTCATCTCCAAATAGTTTTTCTATAGCATTTGGTTTTCCTGATATATTTTTTAATGTGCTTTTATCTTCTTCTGATAAAAAATTAACTACCTTTTCTGGAAATAAATCTTGCCATCTAATTTCTGCTATGTTGTGTACACCCACCACTATAAAATCTTTCGTGATTTTTTGTGTCATTAAAGAAGTAGCTACCTCATCAATCATCCATTCTTGTTTATTCCAAGTTGCTGTGGAGTCAAATAGCATTTGACCATCATGCATATATAAAACGGCATATTTTTTTTCTGATGAATAATTTTCTGGTAACCAAACATCTACAGGTCTTGGCGTAATGTATTTAGACGGAAAACTATCTATTCTGATTAGTTTCCCAGATGATAAAACGGCATTTTTTACCACTGCGGATTTCAAAGTTTTCAATTCATGTTTACCTGCTAAATCGCAAGAACTAAACAAGCTACAAACAGCCAAAAAAAGAAGCATCTTTTTCATATTATATTTTTGTTGTGAACATAAAGCTACCTTTTCCTGATAACGTGATTTCCTGGTTCCAAATAAAATTTTCATCCGTAATTATATTTTTTAGCGTTTTTCCTTGTAATCCTATTTCTGAATATCGTCCTAAATCGATGGTTATTGGTTGGTCATTTTTATTGATAACATGAACCACAACTTCATCTTCTAAAATTCTGAATAAAAAATAAGTTCCTTGAAAAGGCACAAAATGAATCGTTTTACCCTCTTGTATTGCTTTAGAATTTTTACGATAATTCAATACCTTGGTCATGAAAAATTGCATGTCTTTTTGAGCATCAGACAATCCATTTCCTGAAAACGCATCGGTCTTATCATCTTTCCATCCTCCAGGAAAATCAGTCCGAATCAAACCATGATCTCCAGGATTCTTAAAATCGTCCATTAATATTTCTGTTCCGTAATAAATCTGTGGAATTCTTGGCAACATTAAATAAATAGACAATGCCATTTTAGTAGCTGCAACATTTCCATTCAATTGTGTGTAAATTCTGCTCATATCATGATTGTCTGGAAAAATCATAATATCTTTAGGCGATGCATAATGAAAATCATTTGCCAAGCCCTCATAAATTTTCACCAAACCATTATCCCAAGATTCCTCCTCTTTTAAAGCTGCTACAACATTTTGTTGCATGGCAAAATCCATGGTAGATTTTAAATTAGATTCGTAACCATCTCTATTATTAGCGCCTTTTTGCCAATACCCAATTAATAACGGATTATAACTCCATTCTTCACCAACAATAGAAAAATTAGGGTATTCTTGCATAATCGCGCCCGCCCAATCGCTCATAAATTGCTTGTCTGGATAAGGGTAGGTGTCTTGTCTAATTCCACCGAAACCAATTGTTTCGATCCACCAAATACTATTCTGAATGATGTATTTTGCCATAAATGGATTTCGTTGGTTTAAATCTGGCATGGTAGCCACAAACCAACCTTCATTATTGCCTTTTTTATCAATTTTTGAAGCATAGCGATCTTGATTTGTAGTTCTTCTATGATTGGAATTAATATTGGTTTTTTCCGTCCAGTTTTCAATATTTTTCTCGAAGTTTTTTTGATGATTCACCCAATCATCAAAAGGAATATCTTTCATCCACCAATGTTCTAAACCACAATGATTTGCCACTTGATCCATGATTAATTTCATTCCTTTTTTTCTTAAATCATCTGCTAACTTTTTGTAATCCTCTAATGTCCCGAAACGAGGATCTACCTGATAATAATCTGTAATTGCATACCCATGATAAGAACCTTTGGGCATATCATTTGTTAAAACAGGAGTAGGCCAAACTGCTGTAAAACCGAGGTCGGCAATATAATCTACATGATTGATAATTCCTTGTAAATCGCCTCCATGTCGTTGATAACCGTCCGTTCTATCAATCGTTGTTTCTTTTAAGTTTTTGTTGATATCATTTGTTTCATCCCCATTTGAAAAACGATCAGGAGTGATTAAATAAATAGCATCCGAACTATCAAAACCTTTATAAGCTTCTGCAGGTTTTTGTCTTTCTTTTAGTTGATACGTATGTGTTCTTTTGCTTCCATCTTCAAAAGTAAAAAGAATATCAAACTTTCCTGGTTTTGTGTTTTTATCAATGTTTAAATCGATAAATAGGTAGTTTTTACTCTTCGCTTTATTTACTTTTTGAATGGTAACACCTGCATAAGAAATCTTTGGAGTTGCGTTACCAATATTCTCTTCTTTTACCAAAAGTTGAAGCGAAGTGTCTTTAAAATTAACCCACCAATTAGAAGGTTCTACTCTTTCTAAAGACGTATTAGAAAGAGAAACTTCAGAAATATTTTTTATGGTTTTTTCACTATCACATGAAAATAAGGCTATGAGAAATAGTAAAAAAATACTTTGAATGAGTTTCATTTTTTCTGCTTTTTTAAAAATTAAGTGTAATTTTAGGGACATTCTTTTAATATTAATCCCCATTTTTCTGCCACCACAATATCATTATTCGGTTTTATCGTTGTTTGATTTAGAACATCTTTAAAACACTTTCCTTTTAAATCTGAAATAGAAACAGTTTGCGCTTTATTGCTATTATTAATGACAACTATTATTTTTTGATTTTCATAGGCTCTTTCAAATACAAAAACCTTATTCTTATCATCTGTAAGTAACGTTTTGTAAGATCCTAATTGCAACTCTAGGTGCTCATTTCTTATATGTATTAGCTTTTTGTAATGATTGAATAAACTTACATTTACTGCTACTTTATCTGGCTCATGAGTAGATCCATCGGCATTAAATACCTCATCTTCATAACTAAAATCATCCCAAAGCATGGGTTTTCTGGAGTCTGGATCATTACCTCCCCACATACCTACCTCATCGCCATAATAAATCATAGGTGCACCAACATAGGTCATTTGCATAATGACAAATAATTTCTGCAACTGAATATCTTTGTCTTGTGGTTTTCTAGTAGAATAATCTAGATTATTGAGTGCATTTGAAATGTTAAAATAAGCTCCCCAATTTCTAAAATTACCAATACCTCGATTTACAATATGCGAACCAATTCTATTAGAATCATGACTGCCAAAAAGGTTTTGTGACACATAGGCAACCCCTTTAGGATATAAATTTCTAAGTTCTTTTAAATTTTGATCATACATACTTGCTGAAATATTGGTAGCATCTGGATTAAAAAAGAATTCTGCCGATGCAAAAGCAAAATTGTAATTCATTTCTCCATCAAATTCATCGCCTTGCATATATGGTTTTACTTTCTCAGGAGTATCAACAATTTCCGCGGTCAAATAGGCTTCAGGATTAATTGATCTAACATGTTTTCTCCATTTTTTCCAAAATGGATGTGCGATACAAAAAGCTACGTCTAATCTCCATCCATCAATTCCGAATGCTGTTCCTTTATTTTTAGGGTTCATCCATCTTTTAGTAGCATTAAAAATATACTGTTTCGGACCAGAAACGATACCTGTACTATCTTCCCTTAATTCAGGCAGAGACTTTACACCAAACCAGCCTTCATAATCAAATTTAGAACCCGTTTCTGGATTATTCCAAGAGTTGACAATAAACCAATCTTTATATGCTGATTTTTGTTGATTTTTTAATACATCTTGAAAAGCAAAACTATTATATCCTAGATGATTAAATACACCATCGAAGATAATTTTAATTCCTTTTTTATGAGCTTTATCGATTAGTTCCAAGGCTAATTCATCAGCACTTGTCCAGACCCAAGTAGCTGGCTGTATCGGATTTTCAGTAGCTATTAATTTTCGATCTCCCTCTGGATCTGGTCCAAAATTTGGGTCAATATGATGATAGCTTTCCCCATCGTATTTATGCAATGATGGTGCTTGAAAAATTGGATTTAAATAAATTGCCGTAATTCCTAAATCTTGTAAATAATCTAATTTATTAATCACCCCTTGAAGATCTCCTCCATATCGTCTTCTTAAAATATGCTTCCACTTTTCTGGTTCTCCGTTAGTCTTCTCGTACTCTTGAAGTTGATACCAATCACTTTCCCATGGATGAATTTTCCATGATTTTGGCACCTCCTTAGGATCAGCTCCTTTTAAGTCGCTAACTTTTGGGTTGTTGCTTATATCACCATCTCTAAAACGCTCTGGAAAAATTTGATACCAAACAACCTTTTTAGCCCATTCTGGCACAAATTCTTCATTTTGAACTACTTGTTTAATCTTTTCTTTATCTTGATTACAACTTATTGTAAGTAGAAAAAACGCAAGTAAGAGCTTGTAAAAAATTGTTCTTTTTAACAAATTAGTATTCATTATTTTAAACCGTTAACAATTTATTTGGAGAAACCGTTACCAATTCTCCATCTACCAAAATACGAATGTCTTGCTTTCCGTCTAATTCAAAATAAGCTCCTTTTTGGGTCACGTTTATAGTGATCATTTGATGTCTAAAATTAACTTTAAAAGAATATGATTTCCATTCTTTCGGAATTTTAGGCGAAAACGAAAGTGCATTATTTACAATTCTCATACCTCCAAACCCCTCTACAATACTCATCCAAGTTCCTGCCATAGAAGTAATGTGCAAACCTTCTTCTACCTCATGATTGTAATCATCTAGATCTAAACGAGAAGTTCTTAAATAGAATTGATAAGCTTGTTCCATTCTATTTAATTTTGCTGCCTGAATACTGTGCACACATGGAGAAAGTGAACTTTCATGAACCGTAAATGGCTCATAAAAATCGAAATGACGTTCTAATTCTTCTGTAGAAAAATCACTTTCAAACATATAGAAACCTTGTAAAGTATCTGCCTGTTTTATATATGGCGAACGTAAAATACGATCCCAACTCCATTTTTGGTTAATCGGTCTTTGGCTCTCATCTAAATTTTTAACTGTAATTAATTCCTTGTCTAAAAAGCCATCTTGCTGCAAGAAAATATTGTGTTTTTCTGAATACGGGAAGTACATATTATCAGCAACTTTTTTCCAATCTTTTAACTCGTTATCCGTAAAATTAGTTTTTTCTTTAATCCTTAGATAATCAGAAATATGATCCACTTGTACAAGATCTATATTTTCTAAAGCATAGTTAATACACCACTTTGCAATATAGTTTGTGTACCAATTATTATTGATATTATTTTCATATTCATTGGGACCTGTAACCCCCAAAATCATAAATTTATTTTTATCGGATGAAAATGTTGCTCTTTGCTGCCAAAAACGTGCAATACCAATTAAAACTTCCAATCCTTTTTCAGGAATGTAAGCATAATCATCTGTAAAACGATGGTAGTTAAATATTGCAAAAGCGATGGCTCCATTTCTATGAATTTCTTCAAAAGTAATTTCCCACTCATTATGGCACTCTTCGCCATTCATAGTTACCATTGGGTATAAGGCAGCGCCGTTTTTAAAGCCAAGTTTCTCGGCATTTTCAATGGCTTTACCTAGATGATTGTATCTATACTCTAGTAAAGTTCTTGCTACAGATTGATTTTTGGTAGCCATATAAAAAGGAATACAATACGCTTCTGTATCCCAATACGTGCTTCCTCCATATTTTTCCCCTGTAAATCCTTTCGGACCGATATTTAGAGAAGCGTCTGTACCCAAATAGGTTTGGTTGAGCTGAAAAATATTAAAACGGATTCCTTGTTGCGCTTTTACATCACCTTCAATGGTAATATCTGACATTTTCCAGATTTGCGCCCAAGATTCCTTTTGCATTTCTAACAATGCCTTAAAACCAACATTTAACGCTTGGTCTAAAATATCTTTAGCAGCTGTGACTAATTCTTCTTTTTTATGATTTCTATCAACAACATAACCTCCAAATTTATGGATGGTAAACGTGTCTTTTTTATTGATTTCTTGTTGATACGTGCAAGAAATTAAATCTTTTGTTTGTTGATAAGCGCCCTCTATTTCTATTACAGCATCATTTAAAAACAAACGAGACTCCATAAAAGTACACGTATAAAAATGTGTTTTCATGGTTCTTGCTTCAATATAGGATTGCTTTTTATGTTGAGTAAGGTTTAAAATATCCCAAAATTGGTCATCCCAGTTGGTATCTTCATTGGTAATCCCCGCATCTAAATAGGGTTTATACGTAATTTTTGCGTCTGAATTTAAAGGAGTTACCTGATATTCGATAGCTCCTAACGCATCAATTTCTAAACTTAAAAAACGTTTTGCATCCACTTTAATTTTAACTCCATTTTGTAAAACAGCTTCAAAACTTCTAGACAACCAACCTTCTTTCATGTTGAGTTCTCTTCTAAATTTTGATACTTTTTTACAGGTAAATAAGTCTAATTTTTCGTCGTTTATAACAACGTTAATTCCTATCCAATTGGGTGCATTTAAAACTTTTGCAAAATATTCTGGATAGCCATTTTTCCACCAACCCACGCGAGTTTTATCTGGGTAATAAACTCCGGCAATATAACTTCCTTGAAACGTATCCCCTGTATATTGTTCTTCAAAATTTGCTCTTTGTCCCATAGCACCATTCCCAATGCTAAATAAACTTTCTGAAGATTTTACTTTATCTGCGTTAAAACCTTCTTCAATAAGAGACCACGTATCTGGCTTTATATAATCTTGATTCATTTTAATTCTATATTAAATCATTCATAAAATCGGTACTGATTTCTGTGAAATCTGTGAAATTAAATTGTGCTTTAGAAAGCACATTTGCATCTCCAATACCTATACTTGTCATGTTCGCTGCATTGGCAGCTTCAATACCTGCAACAGCATCTTCAAAAACCACACAATCTTGCGCTTTAACACCTAAATGATTGGCTGCCAAAAGAAAAACTTCTGGATCTGGTTTTGCTTTTGTTACATTATTACCATCTACAATGGCATCAAAATAGGATAATAACCCAACTTTTTCTAAAATTGGTTTTGCATTTTTACTTGCAGAACCTAGCCCAATCGGAATCTTATGATCTTTTAAAAACTGTAAAACTCTTGGAACATCTGCTAAAATTTCAGAGGCATCCATATTTTCGATAAATTTGAGATAATCTACATTTTTTTCAATCATCCATCGATTAAAATCTTCTTGTGTTGCTTCAATCTTAGCAATGTCTAGTAAAATTTCTAAACATCGTTTTCTACTAACACCTTTAAAAAGCTCGTTTTGCTCTTTTGTAAATTCAAACCCTAATTGATTTGCTAATTTTTTCCAAGCTAAATAGTGATACTTGGCAGTGTCTACAATCACACCATCCAAATCGAATATAAATGCTTTTTTCATGTACTTATAATTTTTCATTTTTACTAAAATGAATAAAATGTTATTTTTAGTTGATTTTAAAATACTTAAACAGCCTGAACAACATCATCTACATCTTTTACTTTGTAAACTAGCACAGCAGCAATTAAGAAACTGATTCCGCTAATCATCAAAGCAAAAATTGCTTCATTATTGTATGCGTATTTTACTAATGGACCACCAATTAGTGCATTGATAATCTGTGGAATTACAATAAAGAAATTAAAAATCCCCATGTAAACCCCCATTTTTTTAGCAGAAATTGAACCCGCTAAAATTGCGTAAGGCATGGCTAAAATACTTGCCCATGCAATTCCGACTCCTATCATCGATACAATTAACCAATTTTCATTTGGCATAATATAAATTGATAACAATCCTAGTCCACCAATAATTAAAGAAATTGCGTGTGTTCGTTTTCGACCTAGTTTCATTGCAATATAAGGCAATGCAAAAGCATAGAAAGCGGATACTAAATTGTAAATTCCAAATAAAATTCCGACCCAATCTCCCGCATTTTGATACCCCTTACTAGCACTATCCGTATGCGGTAAACCATAAATGTGCTGGGCTATGGCTGGTGTTGCAAAAACCCACATTCCAAAAAGACCGAACCATGAAAAAAACTGCACCCAACTTAGTTGGCGCATTGTTACTGGCATTTTTTTAAAATCGTCAACAATATCCCATAAGCTAGAACTTTCTTTTTCTTCTTCGCTTTCTAAGGATTCATTATCAAAACTTGCTAATTCTTCTGGTGAGTATTCTTTGGTGGTGGTAACCGTAATTAAAATTGAAATAATTAAAATGATGGCTCCTATAATAAAAGACCAAATTAAATTTGAAGGAACAACACCCGCTGACGTTTCATTAGAAACACCAAACCAATTTGTTAATGCGTAAGGAAGCCAAGAACCCATTACGGCTCCAAAACCAATTAAAGCTGTTTGAATACTAAAACCCGCTGTTCTTTGATCGGTTCTTAAATTATCGCCTACTAAAGCCCTAAAAGGCTCCATGGCAATATTAAAAGAAGCATCCATAATCATTAAAAAACCTGCTCCTACCCAAAGTGCTGGTAAAAAAGCAATAAAAATATCTGCTTGTGGCATTAAAACTAAACCAATAGAGGCTAAAATAGCACCTACTAAAAAATAAGGTTTTCTTCGACCAAATTTACCCCAAGTTTTATCGCTATAATACCCTATTATGGGTTGGACGATTAGGCCCATTAAGGGAGCTATGATCCAGAACCATGAAAGTTCATGAACATCTGCTCCAAAGATTTGTAAGATTCTACTTGCGTTTGCATTTTGAAGAGCAAAGCCCATTTGTATTCCTAGAAACCCGAAACTCATGTTCCAAATTTGCCAGAAGCTTAATTTACGCTTTTCCATTATCGAATATAATTAATGAATATACGATAAGTGTATTAGACTTATCTTTTATTATAAATTGTGGAATATAATTTATTGATAAATCCTAATATGGGAACAAAGATATGTATTTTTTGTAATTTTGATAAAAATTAACAAAATAATTTACGACGACGGTTTCGTTAAAATGGATAAAATATAAAAAACTTACGACGACGGTTTCGTAGATTCTCGCAATTTTAAATCACTCGAGATAACAATTTTTTTAGGGCTGTAAACTTCCGATTCATTTTCAATTCTTTCAATTAAAACCGCTACTGCTTGTTGCCCCATGGTAAAACCATGCTGCGCTATTGTTGTAATAGATGGAGAAGAATATTCGGAGATTAAACCATCTGTAAAACCTATAATAGACATCTCTTCGGGGATGCTAAATCCTTTCTCTTTAGCTATTCTCATTGAGTTTGCAGCATAAATTTCGTTCACCGCAAAAACCCCATCAATGTCCTCTTCAAAGACTTTTTCTATCTGTTTTTTGATATCTTGATTTTCATCAATTTCTACAATCAAGTTTTTATCTGTTTTAATATAAGATTCAATGAGCGCTTTTTCATAACCTTGCCTTCTTAAAGCACCTACATTTACATGATTTGGAGTGGTAATTAAAGCTATTTTTTTTCTGCCATTCTTTAACAAATGTCTCGTAGCTTTGTAGCCTGCACCCACATCATCTACCACTACTTTATCACATAGAATTTCATCAACAACTCGATCAAATAAAACTAACGGAATTTCTTCTGTAACCAAATCTACAAAATGTTTAAAATCCTTATTTTTAAGGGTTTCATTAGCAATAGATACAATTAAACCATCGACACTTCCGTTAGATAAAACCTTTAAAGTCTCTACTTCTTTTTTGTAAGATTCATTAGAAAAACAGACCATAATATTATAGCCTTTTTTATTGGCTCCTTCTTCAATACCACTAATCACCGTAGAAAAAAAATGGTGTACTATTTTAGGTAAAATAACACCAATTACTTTTGTCTTTTGATTACGGAGTTGTAAGGCTAAATTATTGGGTTTATAATTATAATAATTAGCATACGCTTGAATTTTTTCTTTTGTTCCAGTACTAATTTCATGGCTGTCTTTTAGTGCTTTTGAAACCGTTGATGTTGAAACGCCTAATTCTTTGGCAATTGTTTTAATAGTAATTTTTTGCTTCATTTTATAAGAAATAACGAATTTAATTGCATTATTTTAGTTATTTAATGATTTTTAAGAAATAAAGTTGTCAACACGAAACCGTTTTCGTGACTTTTGTCATGTTTCAAACAAAGGATTAGTTTCTATCTTTACAAAGTGGAATGTAAACTTATTGTAAAATCAAAATCAAATTTACAGTTATTATTTAACAAATTATACATGAAAAAATTTAAATTATTATTAATTGGAATTCTTTTGTCCTCATCATTTACCATGTTTGCACAACAAACACTAAAAGGTGTGGTTAAAGAAAAATCATCTGGCGCAGTTTTACCAGGTGTTAGTGTAGTTCTTAAAGGTACCCAAAGAGGTACAGAAACAGATTTTGATGGAAACTTTATACTTGAAAAAGTTAAAACTGGTGACACGCTCGTTTTGATGTATTTAGGTTATGCTAGCAAGGAAGTTGTTATAACAGACAATTTCAATTTAGTCATTACTTTAGAGGAATCCGCAGAACAATTGCAAGAAATTGTAGTTGTTGGGTATGGTACTACAACCGTTAAAGATGCAACAGGTTCTGTAGAAGCAATTACTGCCAAAGAATTTACAAAAGGTAATATTGTAACGCCTGAAAACTTATTAAGTGGTCGTGTTGCTGGGGTAAATATTACAACCAGCGGTGCTCCTGGTTCAGGTTCAGAAATTAGAATTCGTGGAGGCTCTTCTTTAAATGCATCAAACAATCCTTTGATTGTAATAGATGGTTTACCTATGGCAGGAACTGCCGGCGGCTCTAGAGGTGTTTTAGCAAGTATAAACCCAAATGATATCGAATCTTTCTCTGTCTTAAAAGATGCTTCTGCAACTTCTATTTATGGTTCTAGAGGTGCAAACGGTGTGATTATTATTACTACTAAAAAAGGTAGAACTAAGTATTCTTTAGATTATGATTATCAAATGGGATTTGGAGAAATTAGAGACCGAGTAAATGTTTTTAATGGTGATGATTTTAGAGATCTTGTGACAGCAAGAAGACCAAGTGATCTTGGTTTATTAGGAACCGAAAACACAAACTGGCAAAATGAAATTTTTCAAAAATCGGTTTCTACCCAACATAATGTAACGGCAAGAGGTCAAATTTTTGGTGCCATCCCAACTAGGTTATCTGTTGGTATTGCTAATATTGAAGGAAATATTTTAACCTCTCAATATGATAGAGCTACAGTTTCATTATCTATGAATCCTAGCTTTTTTAATGACCATTTAAAAGTAAACTTAAATTATAATAGAGCTTCGGAAGATAATAGATTTGCAGATGCAGGTCAAATAGGGGCAGCTTTGCGCTATGATCCTACACAACCTGTTTTTGATAGCACCTCTCCTTTTGGTGGCTTTTATCAACACCTTTTAACAGATGCTAATGGAATTATTGTTCAAAACGGAACACGAAACCCAGTAGCTTCTTTATTACAAAACAGAAATGAATCGGAAGTTTTTAGACATTATGGAAATTTAAATATTGATTATAAGTTTCATTTTTTACCAGAATTAACCGCTACCGTAAATGTTGGTTTTGATAAGTCTATCGGTGAAGGAACTACTTTTAGTCCTTTAGATAGCCCCGCAAGTTATACCGATATTTTTGTGGGTAATGATAGCGCGTACAGAAACGAAGTTCTCAATGAATCTTTGGATGGCTATTTAAATTATAAAAATACATTCGGAAAAACAAAATTAGATGCAATGGCCGGTTATTCTTACCAAACATTTGATGGGTTTGGAAATGATACCGGAAACATTAGAAACCCAAATGATCAGGGTGCAACCAGCTATGTAAATACGCCCGTTGTTTTGGTTGGTTTTTTAGCAAGAACAAACATAACTTTTAATGAAAAATACTTACTAACTTTAAATTACAGACGAGACGGAACCTCAAGATTTGGTCCAGAAAATAGATGGGGTAATTTTGGTGGAGCTGCCTTAGGATGGAGAATTAGCGATGAAGATTTCTTAAAAGATAGTAAAGTAATCTCTGAATTAAAACTGCGTGCATCTTACGGAATTAACGGTCAGCAAGATGGTATTGCAGGAGATTTGTATTTAGATAGATATCGTTTTGGAAACCAAGGTTCAACGTATATGTTTGGTGGTGTGCCAATTCAATCTACAATTCCTTCTGAAAGAAGTAATTTAAAATGGGAAAACACAGCAACTATTGAAGTTGGTGTAGATTATGGTTTATTCGATAATAAAATTACGGGTTCTATAAATGCATTCCAAAAAAACTCCACAGACTTGTTATCTGATGCGCCCGTTGCAGACGGCACCAACTTTACCAATAGAGTTTTACAAAATATTGGAGATTTACAGGTAAATGGTATCGAATTTACTGTAAATGCTGATATCCTTAAAACGGAAGATATCGACTGGAATATTAACTTTAACGCAACCTATTTAGATAGAGAAATTAAAGAACTAGCATTAGGGCAAGATATAACCACTGGAGGAATTGCCGGAGGTACAGGAAACTTTATCCAATTGTTTAGAGAAGGTTTTGCTCCCAATTCATTTTTTGTTTACAAACAACTATACGATACTACTGGTAACCCAATTGAAGGTGCCTATACCGATTTAAATGGTGATGGAATTATCAATACACAAGATCGATACTTAAAAGAAAACCCTCAAGCAGATGTAAGCCTTGGTTTTCAATCTAGCTTTAATTATAAGAATTTTGATTTAGCATTTAACCTAAGAGCTCAAATAGGAAACTATGTTTATAATAATGTAAACTCTTCTTTAGCACAGTATGATTTACTGCAAGATAATGCCGTTCTAGGAAATATCCCAAGAAGTGTTTTAGAGACTAATTTTCAAAGAACTTCAGATGTAATTTTATCTGACTTATATTTAGAAAATGCATCGTTTTTAAGAATGGATAACATTACATTAGGGTACACTTTCAATAAACCTTTCAAAAAATTAGCATCTAGTAGTATTCGTTTATGGGCGGGTATGCAAAACGTATTTATACTTACAAAATACTCTGGTTTAGATCCTGAGGTTTTTAATGGTATCGATAATACTATTTACCCAAGGCCAAGAACACTTTTAGTTGGCGCAAACATTAAATTTTAATCTTTAAAGAATTAATGATGAAAAAAATATTAAAAACAAACAGAATAGCAACCTTGCTTTTTGTATTGGCTATAGCAATATCGTCTTGTACAAAAGATTTAGATATTACGCCTCAAGATGATCAAGATTTGTTAGGTGATGAATTCTTTGCAAATGAAACTGCTTATAAAGAATTATTAGCAGGCGTTTATGGCAATTTATCTTTAACAGGAGTAGACGGACCGGGTTCTTCTAATATTGATGGTTTAGATGCAGGAACTAGTCAGTTTGGTAGAGTATTATTATACTTACAAACTTTATCTGCAGATCAAATGATTTGGTCGTATGAAAATGACCCTGGCACACGTGAAATTCAACGTAATATATGGAATGCTGATGATCCTATTATATTAGGAATGTTCGGTAGAACGCATGTAACTATTGCTTTTGCTAACAATTTCTTAAGAGAAACAACGGCTGCTAAGTTAGCGGAAAGAAATGTTTCTGATGCCATGAGAACAGAAATTGTAACCTATAGAGCAGAAGCAAGATTATTAAGAGCAATGTCTTATTATTATATGATGGACTTGTTTGGACAGGCTAATTTTACCACTGAAAATGACGCTATCAATGCAGAAGCCCCTGTCTATAACAGAACACAATTATTTGATTTTGTGGAAACTGAATTATTAGAAATTGAGGCTGATTTAAAAGACCCTATGGCTAATGAACATGGTAGAGCTGACAAAGGTGTGGCTTGGATGATTTTATCTAAAATATATTTAAATGCAGTAGTATATATAGGAGAACCTAAATATACCGAATGTTTAGAATATACAAAGAAAATAATTGCTGGCGGATATAGTTTGGCTACCAACTATTTGCATAATTTTATGGCAGATAATGACGTTAACTCTGCGGCAAGTGAAATTATTTTCCCTTTAATTTCAGATGGTGCAGCTACCCAAAACTATGGGCCAACCACCGTTATGATTAATGGTTCTGTTGGAAGTATCGAAGCCAACGGAGCTGCTTTAGGAGTAAGTGCTGGTGGCTGGGGAGGCGCCATAAGATTAAGAAAACAATTTGTGCAATTATTTGACGCTAGCATTTTTAATAATGATAGTAGAAATACAATTATTTCTGAAGGTAGAAATATTGAAATCACTGATATTTCTGATCAAGATCAAGGTTATATTTTAAGAAAATATTCAAATGCAAGATCTACTGGAGATTTAGGTGTAGATCCAACTTTTGTAGATACTGATTTCCCTTTATTTAGATTAGCAGATGTATATTTAATGTATGCAGAAGCACATTTAAGAGGCGGTTCAGGTGCAAATCCTGCAGATCTTACTTTATATATAAATTCTTTAAGATCAAGAGCTAACAACCCTCAAAATAATTTATCGGTTTCAGATATTACCTTAGACTTTATTTTGGATGAAAGAGCTAGAGAATTACATTGGGAAGCACATAGAAGACAAGATTTAATCCGATATGGAAAATTTACTGGTGGCGCTTACAATTGGGCTTGGAAAGGAAATGGTACAAACGGTATTGCATTACCAGCCAATCTAAAACTATATCCAATACCTGCTGCAAGTATAGCTTCTAACCCAAATTTAACTCAAAATGAAGGGTACTAATTTTAAAAATAATTTAAAAATGATGAAAAATATTAAAAGATTTTCAGCAATAACAATCATCGGTGTATTCATGGTACTATTCCATGCATGTGATGATAGTTCTGATCTATTTACTGTAGTGCAGCCAGATGCTCCTGTTTTAGCAGCATTAGACTTTACTGATTTAGAATTAGACCCCATAAATACAAGCAATCCTGCAATCACCTTAAATTGGGATGATGCGGATTATGGACAACAAACCTCTATAAACTATGCCATAGAATTCTCTAAAGATGCAGAATTTACAGACCCCGTGATCGCTGCAACAACTACCGGTAGAACAACCATTACTTTATCAATTAATGAAGTAAATGCTTCTGCTGGTAATGCTGGCTTAAACCCTTTTGAATGGAAACCTTTATATGTACGAATCGTTTCTTCTTTAGGTACCCAAAATCAAATTGAATCGGCTTCTAATACCTTAACTTTTAATGTATATCCATACTTTAATTATGTTTTTAATGATTATTATTTAGTTGGAAATGCAACAGCACCAGACTGGAATAATAACAATAACAATCCGGCTTTATTTAGAGACGCTAATGATAGCAATAGATTCTATTATACAGGCTATTTTGGCGAAGGAGAGTTTAAAATTTTAGAAACTAAAGGCCTATGGCAGCCACAATGGGGTACTAATGATGCTTCAAGTATTGATGTGAATCCTGGAGATGGCTCAGATCCTGGAACTTTCCCTAATAATAACACTGCTATTTCAACGCCAGGTTATTACCAGTTTTCAATAGACTTTGCTACCAATACTTTTGATTTTCAACCTTTTGATGCAACAGGAATCACAAGTCCGGCTTCCTTAACCATTCAAGGTTCAAGTGCAGCAAATATTACGATGAATGCTTTAGGTTTTGATGGTCATATCTGGTACGCAAATAATGTAAGATTAATTCCAGGTAATTTTGAATTTGTAACAGGTGCTGGTGCCAATTGGGGAAGTTCTACTTCTTTTTCTGGTGTAGCAACTGATGGTGGAGGCGCAATTCCTGTAATTGTTGAAGATGATTACGATGTGTGGTTTAATGATTTAACAGGTCGTTATGTCTTAATTCCATTAAACTTATAAAATCAATTTAATTTTAAAAAGATAAAAAATGAAAATTTATTTAAAAAAATTAAGCTATTTGCTTTTATCACTTACCTTATTGCTAGGTGCGTGTGATGCAGAAGAAAGCTTAACAATAACAAATCCAGCACCTGAATTTGTTTTAAATACGCCTGGTATTAGTACTATATTTTTAAATTTTGAAGTGCCAGAAAACCCTGCTTTTACCATCAATTGGGTTGATGAAGTGAATGCTACTGCAACTTATAATGTAGAAATGTCTACAGATGCAGCATTTACAAATCCTATTTCATTAGGGACTACCGATAGAGATAATTTTTCGATGACTGTTGCGGCATTTAATGATGTTTTAAACGCTGCTGATGTCAAATCGTTTTCAGCAACTGCCGTATATATGAGAATAAATACGGGTAGTGTATTGTCTAATACCATCTTATTTCAGGTTTCTAAATTTGCTGTAGAAGTGCCAATCATCACAAGTCCAAATACGGCAGATGCTTTTGTACTTTCAGATGTTGATCCAGATTTAGTTATCGCAACAATTACATGGGAAGATCCAGAAATTACTGCAACTTCAACGGTTGAGGTAAGTTATGAGCTAGAAGCTGCTGAAGCAGGTACTAATTTTGCCAATGCATTTTCGTTGGGAGAAACTCAAGAAAACTCTATAGATCTAACACATGGTCAATTAAATTCATATGCTCTAGATAATAGTGGCGTTGCCGGAACTGCAATAAATTTTGATTTTAGAATTAAAGCCATTGCAAAAACTGCTGCTGGCGATTTATTTAGAAGTTCAGACGGAATAACACTTTCTATCACACCTTATGATGTTGCCTTACCTCCTGCTTTGTATGTTGTAGGTGCTGGTGCTGTAGATGCTGGATGGGGATGGGATTCTCCTGTTGAGCTTTTATTACAAGGAAAAAAATGGTCAGGAAACATTAACCTATCTCCAGATAATGGCGGAAACTTTAGATTTTTCACAGATAAATCTTTAGAATGGGGTTCTCCTAGCTATAACTTTCCTTACTTTAAAGACAGAGGTTATACCATAGATGCAAATTTTGAAGATGCCAATGATGGTGATAATAACTTCTTGTTTACAGGAGCTGCCGGTAGCTATTTTATTGAAATCGATACAGAAGCAGAAACGATTACTTTAGGCCCCGCCGTAGTTGGACCAAGTTGTAACTTTGATCAACTTTGGGTTGTTGGCGCAGGTGCCGTAGACGCTGGTTGGGGATGGGCATCTCCTGTTGAAATTAGTTGTACAGGAACTGGAGTATATCAAGGAAATATCAACTTAACAAATGATGCTTTCAGATTTTTCTCTGATAGAGCATTAGAATGGGGATCACCAAGTTTTAATTATCCTTATTATGCAGATGCTGGTTATACCATAGATGCAAATTTTGAAAATGCTGCCGATGGAGACCAAAACTTTAGATTTGTGGGTACTCCTGGAACTTATTTCTTAAGCATTGATGATATTAACAAAACGATTACTTTAGGTCCAGAACAATCACTTTGTGAATTTGACCAACTTTGGTTAGTTGGCGGAGGAGTTCCCGATGCCGGTTGGGGTTGGGATTCTCCAGTAGCTTTGCCTTGTACAGGAGCTGGAGTATACTCTGGAGATGTAACTTTTGCCAATGATGCATTCAGATTTTTTACAGACAGAACTTTAGAATGGGGATCGCCAAGTTATAATTATCCTTATTATGAAGGGGAAGGTTATACCATAGATGCTAATTTTCAAAATGCTGCTGATGGTGATCAAAACTTCAGTTTTGTAGGCACTCCAGGGACCTATACTTTAACCATAGATACGGTTAATAAAACCATTACTCTAAATTAAACTACAAATCAAAAAGGCTATGTTTTCAAAAACATAGCCTTTTATTATACCCAAAAAAAACTTCATGAAGAAAACGCTACTTATTCTGATGCTACTCTTCATAGCATCTATAAAAATTAACGCACAAGTAACTTTTAATAAAAACTCAATAGAAATTGACGAACCTGTAACTTTTACGGTCGATATTAATTCCGATGAAAATAGTTGTAATGGATTGTCTGAACCTACAAAAGTTTACATGCACGCCGGTATAGGAGATAAAGCCAATGCTTTTGGTTTTAATGTGATTGGCAATTGGGGGCAAGATGATGGCGTTGGCGAAATGACCAATAACGGAAACGGCACCTATAGTATTACCCTAATTCCTCAAACTTATTTCAACTTAACACAAACTCAAATAGATACTGCTTCTCAAATAGGAATGGTATTTAGAAATGCAGACGGAACACAAGAATTAAAATTAAGTGAAAATGGTTCTTGTCAAGATTTTATTTTTCCTATCGGCTCTGTTCAACTCGAATTAACAAAACCAACAAGTAATTTTGTCCTTGTAAACTCTGGTGATGATCTAGACTTAAGTGTAGAAATTATATTTCAAGGAAGTACAACTGTACAAGGTTCTATCGAAGTTTTTTACAATGATGTATCGGTAACCACTAGTAATTGTGGTTTCCCATCTTGCAATGCTACGATTACAAATATTACAGAAAACGGAGAAGTAAAAGTAGTAGGCACGCCTCCAGAATCTTCAGAAACTGGAGAAATAAAATTTAATGTTACCGTAATACCAACAGTTGTCAATGAGACAATGCCAGCAGGTATGGTTGACGGAATTAATTATGTTACTGATGCCACAAAAGCAGTTTTAGTTTTAAACGCTCCGGGTAAAGATTTTGTGCAAGTGGCGGGAAGTTTTAATAATTATACCCCTACGGATGATTACATCATGAAAAAAGATGCGGATTCAGGAAAATTTTGGTTAGAAATTTCAGGTTTAACATCCAATCAGATAGAAACATACCAATATTGGGTATTTGATCAATCTCCGGCAACGAACTCTCCTAGTTTGGTAAAAACTGCAGATCCTTTTTCTACATTAGTATTATCTCCTTTTGATGATCCTTGGATTGCTGAAACTACCTATCCTAATTTACCGACGTATCCAGAAGGGCAAGATAGAGAAGTTACCGTTTTACAAACTGCACAAACTCCTTATAACTGGACGGTTACAAATTTCGAAAAACCAAAGAAAGAAGATTTAATTGTTTATGAAGTATTGATTAGAGATTTTGATGCTAACAGAAATTATCAAGATTTAATCGACAAAATAGATTATTTTAAAAATTTAAATATCAATGCCATTCAGTTAATGCCTGTAATGGAATATGAAGGAAATGAAAGTTGGGGTTATAACACTTCATTTCATATGGCTTTGGATAAATTTTATGGAACAGAAGAAAAATTCAAAGAGTTCATTGATGTTTGTCATCAAAATGGAATTGCAGTTATTTTAGATGTTGCTTTAAACCATGCTTTTGGCAGAAATCCAATGGTTCGCATGTGGATGAATGATCCAGATAATGACGGATGGGGAGATCCAAGTAGCGAGAATCCTTATTTTAATCAAACTGCTAGACATAGTTATAATGTTGGTAGCGATTTTAATCATCAAAGTAGTTTAACGCAACAATATACAAAAAGAGTAGTTAACCATTGGATTGAAAATTTTAAAATTGATGGTTTTAGATGGGATTTAACGAAAGGATTTACTCAAAATTGTTCTGGTAGTGATGATGGATGTACAAACGGTTACCAACAAGATAGAGTTGATATTTTAAAACAATATGCTGATTATTCTTGGTCTTTAGACGCAGAACATTATGTGATTTTTGAGCATTTAGGTGAACAAAATGAAGAAAAAGAATGGGCAAATTATCGTTATAATGAAGGAAAAGGCGTAATGATGTGGGGAAATGTAAATGGACCTTACAGCCAATTAATGATGGGATATGCTTCAAATTCGAACATCAATAATATTGGACACAAATCTCGTGGATCTTTTAGTGGTGCTAGAGTTGTAGGATATCCTGAAAGTCATGA
This sequence comes from Polaribacter litorisediminis, assembly GCF_019968605.1. Classification (NCBI taxonomy): domain Bacteria; kingdom Pseudomonadati; phylum Bacteroidota; class Flavobacteriia; order Flavobacteriales; family Flavobacteriaceae; genus Polaribacter; species Polaribacter litorisediminis. Next base: position 1,104,842 of record NZ_CP082966.1, on the reverse strand, counting down.
TGAAGAAAGAATCATGTACAGAGCTGTTGCCTATGGAAATGACGCCATTTCTGGTCACAATGTAAAAGACTTAAGCACAGCCTTATCAAGAATGTCTGCCATTGGTGCAGTAAGTTTAACAATTCCTGGCCCAAAAATGATTTGGCATTTTGCAGCACTTGGTATGCAAAATTCTATTTTTACCTGTGATAATGGTACTGTAAACGAACCAGGTGGAACTGATGGTGATTGTAAATTAGCTACAAAACAGCAACCACAATGGACAGATAATTGGATGTCTAATGCAAATAGAAGAAAAATTTATGATGATTGGTCTCGAATAAATGCCTTAAAAATAAATGAAGCTGTTTTTGAAGGCGATTACAATATTAACTCTGGCTCTTTAACACCTAGAATCGATATTTTTAATACGAATATTCCAGAAACTAAATTGAGAAACGTTATTGTTTTGGCAAATTTTGATGTGGTCGCAAAAAATGTGAATACTAATTTCCCAACCGCTGGGGCTTGGGTAGATTTAATGGATCCAAGCGGTAATACAACATATTCCGCGAGCACCATAAATTTACAACCTGGCGAATTTAAACTTTTCGGAAATCAAGTTGCAACGCTTTCTACGGATGATGTTACGATGATAAATGATCTTTTAAAAGTATATCCAAATCCTACTTCTTCTAATTTTTCATTATCAAAAGATGCAGTAGCAGTTAGCGTTTTTGATGTAACAGGAAAACGAGTAAAACAGTTTACTGAAAATGATCTTAAAAGCAATATTTTTTCAGTAACAGGCTTAAATACAGGTGTATATTTTATCAAAATAAAAGAAAAAAACAATACAACAAGTACACGAAAATTAATGATCAATTAAACTAAAAAGATACAAATACCAATTTAATTTTATAATGAAATGTACACAATTGATGATTTTTTAAGTAACTTTATATAAAGATTATGGACTTTCTTATGGTTCTATTTTTTTATAAAAATTAAGTAAAAAAGAAACGATTTATTACTGCATTATAGGGTTAAATTGGTAGTATATCATTTAAAAATACCAATCCTATTCACTGCTACTATTTTACAATAGTTCTCTAATTTTAGTAATGGTAAAATCAATTTCTTCTTTTGTAGTGAATTTAGAAAAAGAAAAACGAACCGCTGTTTTATCAGCTGCATCCTTATTTAAAATTTCGTCTAAAACATGAGACCCCTTATTACTGCCACTCTGGCAAGCTGAACCTCCAGAAACAGCGATTCCTGCCATATCTAAACTAAATAAAAGCATCTCATTTGCTACTGGAAAACGCACATTTAAAATGGTATAACTACTTTTATGTATGTCGGATGAATGTCCGTTAAATTCAATAGCTTCGGATATATTTTTTAATTTAGAAATAAAATATAATTTTAAAGATTCTATTTTATGTCTGTCTTTTTCCATATTAGAAATTGCTATGGACAACGCCTTTTCCATGCCTAAAATACTATGTACATTTTCGGTACTAGACCTAGCCCCTCTTTCTTGATCTCCTCCATGAAACATGGGTAAAATCCCGAATCCTTTTTTAAAATAAGCAAAACCAACCCCTTTTGGTCCATGAAATTTGTGAGCGCTAGCCACAATAAAATCAATCGGAGTCTTTTTTAAATCTAAAGGATAATGACCGATTACCTGCACAGTATCTGAATGAAATAAAGCATCGTATCTTTTACAAATAGCGCTAATTTCATCAACCTTTAAAAGGTTACCAATTTCATTATTGATGTGCATTAAACTCACTAAAGTGGTATCATCTGAAGTTGATAATAGTTCCTCTAAATGAAGCTGATCTATATTGCCAAATGCATCAACATTGATAAAATCTAAACTAATATGATATGTTTTTTTGAGAAATTCACAAGTATGCAAAACGGCATGATGTTCAATTTTAGAGGTGATAATTCTTTGTATCCTTAAATTTAAAACGGCATTGTTTAGAATTAAATTATCGGCTTCGGTTCCTCCTGCTGTAAATACAATTTCGCTAGCAGTAACATTAAATTGTTTGGCAATATTTTTTCTAGCGGTTTCGACGGCAGACTTTGCTTTTCTCCCAAATTGATGTGTCGAAGATGGATTTCCAAAATTTTCTTGCATAGAAGTATGCATCAATTCTAAAACCTCTGCATCAATTTTGGTCGTTGCGGCATTGTCTAAATAAATAGCTTTCATGCCACAAAAATACGTTTTTATCTGCAAAATTCTGAGTACTAAAACCTTTTGCGTAAGATAAATTTATCTTTCTTTTTTAACAGGAATCTCAAGAATTTCCCCTAAAAAATAATGAAGAAAATTAATGCTTATCAATGAAACTTGCCTTTTGTATGCCAGCCTTTTTTTATCTTTTTTGTATGTTTTTCATCAACCTAAATGAACCTTTAGGATTCCATAACATTCTGATAAATGTAAACTTCTGTGGCTCCTAAACCATATTTCTTGTAAGAAGCATCATAATATTTTACAGGATATTTATTTAATAATCTATTCAACTCAGATTTTAAAACGCCCTCTCCCACTCCATGAATAAAAACAATTTTCGAGATTCTTTTTTGAATTGCAAATTCAATTTTATTTTTAGCTGTATCTAATTGCAAGTTTAACATATCGTAATTATCTAAACCTCTTACCGATTTTACTAACTGATTAATATGTAAATCTACTTCTAAAAGTATCTCTTTTTTATCCTTTATAAAAGCGGTTTTCTTTGGTTTCTGCGCTGATATTTTCTCTTTTAAAAACGGATTGTTAATATCAGAAAATTTAGAAAGTTCATGTTGTTCTCTTTCGATTTTTACTAGCTCTGAAGCATTAAAATTAAAAATCATCCCATCATCCGTTTTTACAGAAATAACATGCTCTTTAATATCGATAATAATCCCTTTTAAAACATCATCTAAAACGGCCACTTTATTTCCAATTTCTAAACGCATTCTTAACTTTATTTTAATTTATAATAGATTGCTATTATCTTACTTTTGTGGTAAAAATATATAATGATATTGAAGGCTTCTAATGTTTCTACAAAAAACTTTTTTTTAAGCGCATCAAAAAAAAATTCTCTTTCTGCTGATCGAAAATTATTGTTGCTTAAAATTGCGGAAGCTGTTGCCTTAGAATATGGCAAAAACGAAGTTGTACACCTAAATTTTATTTGCACACATAACGCTAGAAGAAGTCAATTAGGACAAGTTTGGAGCTTTTATGCAGCACATTATTTTAATCTAAATATTGATGCTTTTTCTGGCGGAACAGAATTAACTGCTTTTCATAGAAATACAATAAAAACATTACAAAAAGCAGGTTTTCATTTTCAATTAGAAAATTTTTGTCATCAAAATCCTAGCTATAATATTTCTTTTGATGGTGCAAGAAAAACAGTTTTAGGCTTTTCTAAATTATATAGTGATCCAATAAATACAACACCTTTTATAGCCATTACAACTTGTAATAATGCGGATAAAAACTGCCCATTTATTAAAAAAGCCATTCATCGTTTTCACTTACCTTTTGTAGATCCAAAAGCTAGTGATGCAACCGATAAACGAGACGAAACATATTTAAAAACAAATCAGCAAATTGCAGCAGAAGTCTATTTTATTTTTGATACTGTAAAGAAACTACTTGCTTAATTTTTTTTATCCGAAGAAAATAAAAAGCTTTTTTTTATGAATTATTTCAACATCAAAAATAGCATTTGTTACGCATTAACCATCTTGAATTTTGTCCAAAATCTAAATCTACATGTAAAATAAATTCGTGTGTGTTTAAATTACCAGAAACATTAAGCGTCTTATAATCATACGCATAACCAATTCTATATTTTTCATGTATCACCAAAGTAAACAAGGCACTTACAGAACTTTGATGACGATAAGAAAGTCCTGCTTCGATAACTTCATTGTATAAAAAATTTGCATTTACATCCATAGAAACTGGCTGATTGGTTGTATATCTTACCATGGTTGACGGCTTAAATAGTATACTTTGTGATAATCGAAACAAGGCGCCTGTAGATAAAAATACATTTGGATTTGTTGCTAAACTTGTTTGTTTAAAACGATCTTCTATATAAAATTGTGGTGTTTCTAACAAATAAGGTACAGATAAACCCACGTAAAAATCTTGATTGTAATATAAAGCTCCAAAACCAACATTAGGGAAAATGCCACTTGTAGAAGCGTAACTTTCGTTATCTATCGTAATTCCGTCGAATAAATTATTGTTAAAAAAGGTCATTCCTCCTTTTAAACCGAAAGATAATCTGCTAGCATCAGAAATTACTAAAGTATAAGAAGCATCGAAATTTACGTTTCTAGTTTCTGTTAAACCAATTTTATCATTTACAATTGTGGCTCCAATTCCTAAACCTCTTTTTGTTCTTCCATTAATGGAAAAAGTTCTAGTAGTTGGCGCACCTTCTAAACCAACCCATTGATCTCGAGATAAAACAGACATGCTTAAATCTGCTCTATACCCAACAAATGCCGGATTTATAATCTGCATATTGTACAAATATTGTGTATAATTTGGTAATTGTTGTGCGTTTATTTTTAAAGTTGATAAAGAAATCATCAACCCAAATAGCAAAAAATATGCGTTGCTCTTATTTATTTTTGATACAATTTTAGCCTTCATATTCATTATCTAATTAATTGTATAAAATTCTTTATTGGCTTTTTTACACCGTCATTATAATCTAATATGTAAAAATAAACGCCTGTTGGTACGGGCTTATTGTTATAAGTTCCATCCCACCAAATAGGATTTAAATTGCCATTATTGCTATAATTATACACTTCATTTCCTTGTCGATTAAAAATTATTAATATAAAATTTGGGTACTCTTTTAAGATAGAAATTTCAAAAACATCACTCTTACCATCATTATTTGGTGAAAATAAATTTGGATAATCGTTATCTGTTATAAATCCTTCGCCCCTTGGAAAAAACGTATTTGAAACGTCTAAAGAAGTTAAAGTTGCTTGTAAGAAAAAAGATTCTGTACCTTCTTGCAATTTATCATTGATAGTTTGTACCTCTTTTTTTATTGAAAATGAATACGCAGGAATATTTATATTTTCTGATATAAAAGTATAATCTTCATTCATAAAGGTAGTGTTATCGATGGTTTCTAAAGTAAAATTAATAGGTAAATGATTTTGCATAGGCTCTAAATCTGTATTAAAAAGACCTATTTCAAATGATAAAACTTCTCCTTCTTCCACCGTTGAATTTAAACTTGTAATTTGAACTAATGGATTTGGGTCTATATCTAGAATTGTTCCTGTTCCCGTTATTGATACATCTTGTGAAGCTACATCAGGTGTTTTTAAGATGCCTATGACCTCTAAAATTTCTTCATCAAATTCATTTAAATTATCTTGGAATGTTTCGATATTAAATGAAATTTCTAAAGCAGTATTCATAGAGTTTTCTATCCCATTAAAAGTGAATTCTTCTCTAAATGGTAAAAAATCATCAGGACTCACTGCTTGGTTTTCTTTTGAAAATACCTCCACTACAATATTCCTAGAACTAGGATGAGAAAGGCTTAGTGTATGTACTAAATCATCTCCTTCATTTGCTCGAGCATTGCTTATGGAAACAGAAGGTAGTAATTCATTATCTAGAATAGTACCTATAGATTCTAAAGTTTCTAAAGAATTATTCATTGTATTTTCTGATGTGATGATTCCTACTAAAGTAAATAGCTCATCAATTTCAGAAATAGGATCATCTAAAATAGCAACAGAAAAACTAATTGTATTTGTGAATGGTGGAATTGTAAACGTGTTATTTAAATTTTCAATATAATCAAAAGACGCAGTTGCTACATCATACATAGCTGTTTTTTCTGTGCCATTTTTGGTCGTAAAATCGATGGTTACAGGTGTTGCACTTTCAACTAATATGTTCTTATTATTTTTTGTAACCAAAGAAATTGTAAAATCTAAATTATTTCCTTCTATCGTTTTGGCATCTGTAACTATTTGTACAAAAATGGCAATAATTTCTCTCCAATCTCTTTCTGGAGTTTCTGCATTATCAACATTTGAAAAACTAAGTGGAGTTTGATTATTTGAAGGATTTACCAAATTATCATTGGTATCAAAAGCATCATCTAAACCATCATTATCTACATCGGAATTTAGTGGCACAGTTTCTGGTATTCCATCACTATTAGCATCCCAACCTTCAATAATATCATCTCGAACATCGTTATCAGAGTTCATATCTATGTAGTCTGGAATCTTATCATTTTCTGTATCAACAGGATTAATCCCATTTGGATATGCAGTATTAATACCCGCTAAAGAAACTGTTGCATTTAATGTGGTGTAATTATTCGTTAGTTGCGCCTCAATATTATCGACAATTCCATCATCATCTGCATCAATATCAATAAAGTTTGCATTTCCATTAGCATCTGTATTTGGAATTATATAATTAATTGTTGTGGTTAAACTATCATTATTTTCTTTAGAATTATCTAAACCATTTGCACCAATAGCCCCATTTGTAGTTCCATTTCTATTTGTATCTAAACTAATATTTCCAGCTTCAACAATATCTAAAATTCCATCATTATCACTATCTAAATCAAAATGATTAGGAACTCCATCATTATCAAAGTCAAAAACATCTACAATACCATCGTTATTTGCATCTGCTCCAAAATCTGTATCTCTATAATTTGGTATAAAATCACCATCATCATCGTCTAAAGGATTTATACCATTATATTCTAAAATATCAGGTATGGTATCATTATCATCATCTAAATCAATTCCGTTAGGGATTCCATCATTATCTGTATCTGTAAATGCTGAAACGGTAATTGTTCTTGAAGATTGCACGATTGTACTTAAAGGATTTGAGGCTGTAAAAACAACTGTATTTGTACCTTTACACATTTCAGAAAAAAGAACGCTAAATTCAATTGTAATACTTTGATTTGCTTGAAGTAGGCCTGAATTGCCATCAAATAAATTTACATCTGAAATTCCATCGAAATTCGTATTCAAAACGGGGTCTGTAGTTGCAGTTGAATTTTTAATGATAGGATTACTTACTAATATAATATTACCGCCACAAACGCTATTCAGATTATCTTGTAATTGTAAGTTTATAATCTCTACAGCTTCACTTGTATTTTTTATCGTAATTTGAAAAGTATTTTCTTCATGTTCTAAAATGCCATTTGGCGCAGTATGCACTGTGGAAACTATTTCATCTGTGCTAGAGGACGAATTAAAATAAAAACGCATTCCGGTTGTTCTGCAACTGCATTGAGATTCTGCAGAAATATTTGCGACAGCAGAATTTACATAATAATATCGATCCACATGATCTCCTAAAGCATCTGACCAAGTGACAAATGAGTAACGCCCTTTATTATTAGTTGATGATTCATCAAAACCATCTAAAGGTCCTTGAGTTTGTGAAATGTCCATTTGCCTAAAATAACTATAAGAAGAATTGTTAAAAGGACCAATTAAATAATATACCTCTAATCTAATTGTTTCTCCCGCTGGCAAAACGTTGTTTGCTGTTAATAAATTGGTGTTTGTTATACCGTCAAAATCTGGATTGATACTTACGCTTGGACCACCTGAAACTTGCGTTATTATAATATCTTCAAAAATTATCCCTTTAGAAATAAACTCACTAAGTCCCATGTTAAAGTTTACATTATTTGCATCCACAGAACCTTCGTTGGTAATAATTACTGTGTTTACATACTCATAAGTTCCGTTAGAATTTACAATTCCAGGAGAATTTCGCGTATTATTAAATTCGGGTACATAAAGCCCTGCGCTTACAACAGCTTCTGTTGTATGAAAATCATTGAGTGTTAGGGAATTTGTTGCAGTACCACTGCTATCAGTAATGTTTAATATGTTTGTAAAATCGACTCCTGAGGAGCCAGAAGGAGTTGGATTTGGTCTCCCATTACAAAAAGCACTTACCGTTACACAATAACTTATGGAAATAGATTGTCTCGGATAAAGCGTTAAATTATTTACCGCATCGTCACTAAAAAAATTAGTGGATGTGCCATCTAAAAAATTAGGATTTACAGCGCCATTTGTAAATTCTTTTGGATATGGCTGCCCTAAGTAATCTTTTGGAGTATTACTATTTCTAATCCTTACTTGACTTACTTCTACTAAACACCCTGTGCCAAAAACAGCTTGCAAATCATTGGCTAAATCAATATTTTTAACCAGACTTGCAGCATGATAATCTTGTGCATTACTTCTATTTACTAAAGTGGCATTATAACTAATTTTATAATTTCCACTACTCGTAAAACCTTGATTACAGCTAGTTATAGATCTAATTTCTATTAAATTTTTAGTCGGTTCAACAGTTAAAAACAAATTGGCAGAACTTGTAAATGTACCATCTGTAATTGTATACTTTATAACTGGAACTGCACCTATATAATTTGGCGTAGGAACTAATTTATAACTTCCGTTTTGAAATAATGTAAAATCTCCTTCAGCTAATTTGGCGGTTTGACCAGAAGTATAAGTTGTTCCATTTATTTGAAATTCAGTAGTGGTTAAGACATCTTCATTAATATCTGTATCGTTTACTAATACTCCAGGAATAGGACCGATTAAAGTCTTATTCTCGTCTGCTGTATTGTAATCATCCTTTGCAATAGCGGGTGTTGGAGGTATAATTACAGAAATCGTTATACTGGCTGAACTTGTAAACACACCATCTGTAATGGTATACGTAACAGTATCTGTATCCCCCACAAAGTCAACTAAAGGAGTATAAGTAAATCTACCATTTTCAAAAATAATAAGACTTCCTTGAGCAAAAGTAGCTTTTTGTCCGGCAGTTAAGGTAGCTCCATTTATAGAAAATTCTGTTACTTTCAATATATCTGCATTTATATCTGTATCATTATCTAAAATTCCTGGCGCTGTTCTAAGAAAAGGTTCATTTATAAATGCTGTATAACTATCGTTACTTGCTATAGGTGGAGATGGTGGAAAAATAACTGTAATATCTAAATTAGCAGAACGTTCAAATGTGCCGTCAGTAATTGTGTAGGTAATCGTATCTATATTTCCTACAAAATGAAGTGAAGGAGTAAAGGTAAAACTACCATCTTCTAAAATAGTAATGCTACCTTGTGCTAAATTTGAAGTTTCGCCAACACCATGAGGTACTCCATTTATTAAAAATTGAGTTACTTTTAAAATATCTTCATTTACATCCGTATCGTTATCTAAAATTCCGGGGGCGGCTTGATTTATCGTTGTGTTTACAAATGTGGTATAACGATCATTAATTGCTCTAGGTGGTGATGGAGGAACCGTTACAGAAATATTTATTTTGGCATAGCTTGTAAATTTGCCATCTGTAACGAGATAAGTAATGGTTTCTATATCTCCTTTGTAATTTGGTAATGGTATAAAAGTAAAACTACCATCTTCTAAAATATTTATAGTTCCATGATCAAAAACAGCTGTTTGATGAACAGTATAAGACACTCCATTTATTAAAAATTGTATAACTTTTAATACATCTTCATCTGCATCCGTGTCATTTTCTAAAATACCTGATGCAGATACATTTAAAGAGGTATTTACAAATGTAGTATAGGTATCGTTATTTGCAACTGGAACTGTCTGAGAAATCAAAAACTGAGAGGCAAATATTATAAAAAAAACTATTATTCTATGGATTTTTATCATGGGGAGTGAATAAAAATATGGTACTGTAAAGATAACACTAAATTTCGAGATTCTTATGATAAGGTACTCTTTAAAACATAAGGAATAACCGCTGCACATGGCGTTGTTTCTCTGTTTTCACGAATAATTCTCTAAGGAGAATTTTTAGTATTCGTTTTTTTCGAACATTGCATTTTTATATTCCGTGTATTGATTCCAAACATCTTGTACTTACTCATCTATATTTGGGCTTGCTGATTTAAAAACAAACCAGCAAATTGTAGCAGAAGTCTATATTATTTTTGATACTGTAAAGAAACTACTTGCTTAATTTTTTTTATCCGAAGAAAATAAAATACTTTTTTTTATGAATTATTTCAACATCAAAAATAGCATTTGTTACGCATTAACCATCTTGAATTTTGTCCAAAATCTAAATCTACATGTAAAATAAATTCGTGTGTATTTAAATTACCAGAAATATTAAGCGTCTTATAATCATACGCATAACCAATTCTATATTTTTCATGTATCACCAAACTAAACAAAGCACTTATAGAACTTTGATGACGATAAGAAAGTCCTGCTTCGATAACTTCATTGTATAAAAAATTTGCATTTACATCCATAGAAACTGGCTGATTGGTTGTATATCTTACCATGGTTGACGGCTTAAATAGTATACTTTGTGATAATCGAAACAAGGCGCCTGTAGATAAAAATACATTTGGATTTGTTGCTAAACTTGTTTGTTTAAAACGATCTTCTATATAAAATTGTGGTGTTTCTAACAAATAAGGTACAGATAAACCCACGTAAAAATCTTGATTGTAATATAAAGCTCCAAAACCAACATTAGGGAAAATGCCACTTGTAGAAGCGTAACTTTCATTATCTATCGTAATTCCGTCGAATAAATTATTGTTAAAAAAGGTCATTCCTCCTTTTAAACCGAAAGATAATCTGCTAGCATCAGAAATCACCAAAGTATAAGAAGCATCGAAATTTACGTTTCTAGTTTCTGTTAAACCAATTTTATCATTTACAATTGTGGCTCCAATTCCTAAACCTCTTTTTGTTCTTCCATTAATGGAAAAAGTTCTAGTAGTTGGTGCACCTTCTAAACCAACCCATTGATCTCTAGATAAAACAGACATGCTTAAATCTGCTCTATACCCAACAAATGCAGGATTTATAGTCTGCATATTGTACAAATATTGTGTATAATTTGGTAATTGTTGTGCGTTAATTTTTACAGTTGATAAAAAAATCATCAACCCAAATAGCAAAAAATATGCGTTGCTCTTATTTATTTTTGATACAATTTTAGCCTTCATATTCATTATCTAATTAATTGTATAAAATTCTTTATTGGCTTTTTTACACCGTCATTATAATCTAATATGTAAAAATAAACGCCTGTTGGTGCGGGCTTATTGTTATAAGTTCCATCCCACCAAATAGGATTTAAATTGCCATTATTGCTATAATTATACACTTCATTTCCTTGTCGATTAAAAATTACCAAGACAAAATTTGGATACTGCTGTAAGCCTAACATTTTAAAAACATCACTCCTACCATCATTATTTGGTGAAAATAAATTTGGGTAATCATCACTGAAGATTGTACCAATTCCGAAAGGTGCAGTTATATTTGAAACGGTCGTAAAATCTAAATTTAACTGTAAAAATAATGTTTCTATCTCTTCATTTAATGCATCATCAATCGTTATAACTGATTGATTTATGGTTGATGTAAAAGCAGGAATTACAATTTGTGTAGATAAAGACTGGTAATCTTGGTTTGCCGTTGTTGTATCGTCTATGGTTTCTAAATTTATATTGATTGGAATGTAATTCTGTATCAATTCTCCGTTTGCATTTACTAGACTGATTGTAAATTCTAAATCACTGCCTTCTTCTGCTTCTGCATTGTTAATTTCTACAATCGGATTTGGATCAACATCTAAAATTGTGGCCGTTTTTGCTAAATCTTGAGCACCAAGATTGCTTGTTAGCCCAACGCCAACAACGTTAATAATTTCTTCATCTGGCTCATTTAAATTGTCTAAAAGAGAGGTAATCTTGAATGAAACTTGGGTATTTGCATTGTTTGGATCTGTAGTGCCTTCAATCGTAAAATTATCAAAAACAGGATTATAATCCTCGGGACTTATAGCTGTTCTATCTGTGGTTACAATTTCAACAGAAATAGGCGTAGATGCAGGATTGCTAATGGTAATTGTATGCAATAAATCTATGCCTTCTAATTCACGCGAATTGTTCATAGTGATTGAAGGAGCTGCATCATTATCTAAAATTGATCCAATCCCAATAACATCTTTATTTAAAGTATTGTTAGAGGTAATGGTTCCGTTTAATGTAAAAAGTTCTGTAAACTCAAAAATAGTATCTTCCAAAGAAGTTACTACAAATGTTGCTGTAGTTGTAAATGGAGCAATTGTAAACGTTGTACTTGGCAGACCAACGTAATCGAAAGGTGAAATTGCAACATCAAAGACGCTAGTTGTAGTTGTGCCATCTGAAGTTGAAAAATTAAAATCGATGGGTGATGAACTTTCTATTAAAATAGAATTATCATTTTTTGTAACTAATTGAATTGTAAATACAAAATCTGTTCCTTCTGGTTGTGAAATATTGTCAATTAAAACAAAAATGCCGATTATTTCTCTCCAATCTCTTTCTGGAGTATCTGTATTATCAACATTTGGGAAACTTAAAGGTGTTTGTCCATTTGAAGGATTTATTGCAGTATTATCTAAATCAAAAGCGTCATCTAAACCATCATTATCTATATCAGAACTTCGTGGTACAGTTTCTGGAATTCCGTCATTATTAGCATCCCAACCTTCAATGACATCATCTCGAATATCGTTATCAGAGTTTATATCTATATAATCTGGAATTCCATCATTTTCTGTATCAACAGGATTAATTCCATTTGGATATGCCGTATTAATGCCAGATAAAGAAACTGTTGTACTTAAGGTGATGTAATTATTCGTTGGTTGCGCTTCTATATTGTCTACAATTCCATCGCCATCTGAATCGATATCCATAAAATTTGCATTTCCACTAGCATCTGTATCTGGCAACGTATAATTAACTGTTGTGGTTAAACTATCATTATTTTCTTTAGAATTGTCTAAACCATTTGCGCCAACAGTATTATTTGTGCTGCCATCATTGTTGGTATCATCAGTTGCATTTCCTGCTTCTACGATGTCTAGAATTCCGTCATTATCGCTATCTAAATCAAAATGATTAGGAACTCCATCATTATCAAAATCAAAAACATCTACAATACCATCGTTATTTGCATCTAATCCAGAATCTGTATCTCTATAATTTGGTATAAAATCACTATCATCATCGTCTAAAGGATTTAAACCATTATATTCTAAAATATCGGGTATAGTATCATTATCATCATCTATATCAATATCGTTGGTAATGCCATCGTTATCTGAATCTGATGAGGCATTCATACTTACTGAATTAGAAGAAGAAGTAACCAACCTACTTAAAGGATCTGTTGCAGAAAAGATAGCCGTATTTTGTCCAATACAAACTTCGCTGAAAACAACTGTAAATTCAACTGTTATTTTTTGGTTGACTTCTAATATTCCGGAAGTACCATCAAAAATATTTGTATCAGTTGTGCCATTAAACGAAGGATTTAAAACTGGATTTGCAGTAGCTGATGAACTAATAGTAGGCGTAGTTACTGATATAACATTGCCATTACAAACATTATTTAGGTTATCTGTTAATTGTAAATTATCTATTTGTACTCCTAGACTTGTATTTTCTATTTCGATTTGAAAGGTAACTTCTTCATGTTCTAAAATTTCCTTAGGCGCTGGTTTAGTTTCTGATACAACTTTATTTGTATTAGAAGTAGCATTGAATAAAAACCGCATACCTGCTCCTATTGAATTACAATTACAACCTGTAGAAACAGAAGTTACTGGATCCTTTAAATCATCATATTTATCTAAATGATTGCCTAAATTATCTGACCACGTTACAAATGAATATTTTTTTTTATTCTCTGGTAAAAAACTATCAAAACCGTCTGCTGGTCCTTGTGTTTGAGACCGATCTGTTTGAAAAAAGATATTGGAGTTGTCACTACTAACAGGCTCAATTACATAAAATATTTCTAAAACAATAGATTCTCCTGCAGGTAATACATTGTTGGGCAACAATAATGTAGTTTGATTATCGCCATTAAAATCTGGATTAACATTCACAGTCGGTCCTAAAAACTGTGTAACTCTAATTTGATTAAAAGTGACTCCTTTAGTTCTAAAATCTCCCAACCCCATATTAAAGTTGATATTTTGAGCTGTTGCTGGTCCTTCATTGGTAATAACAACCCGATTTGTAAAGTCGTAGGTTCCATCAGCATTTATATTACCTAAAGGCGCAGGTATATATAAACCCGCAGCAACCACGGCTTCTGTAGTATGAAAATCTTTTAATATTACGGTGTCAGAACCACCTCCTTTATTTGAGGTTACACTTACCGTATTTGTAAAATCGATGTCAGAACCAGAACGTGTTGGAAATGGCCTACCATCACAATCAGGGTCTACTGTAACACAAAAATTTACCCTTATCCTTTGCCCTGGATATAAGACAAAATTATCTATTGCATTCTTATTAAATATTGAAGTAGATGTTACATTTCCAAAATCAGAATTTATTGCTGTTGCTGCTCCTGAGTTACCAAAATCTTTTGGATATTCAACGTTATTTACATAATCATATACGTCAGGACTATTAAAAGCAGAAATTATTATGCTCTCTACATTAATTACACAACCAATTCCAAAAGTAGTTTCAAGATTGTTGATTAAATCTATATTTCTTATTAGGCTATTTGCGTGACCATCTCTTGCTGTTGATTTATTTCTTAATGTGAACCTATAATCAATTCTATACGCTCCATTAGCATTAAAACCTTGATTACAACTATCTAAATCATCTATTTCAAGTAAATTATCTATAAATTCAACCGTCAGCAATAAATTTGCAGAACTTGTAACTGTACCATTTGTAATGGTGTATGTAATGGTATCTACATTACCTGTATAACCTGTATTGGGTATAAATCTATAGCGACCATTTGTCGCAATGGTGATACTTCCTTGAGGAGTGTTTGCTGTTTCTCCTGCATTAAAAACATCTCCGTTTACAGAAAATTGAGTAACCCTTAAATCGGTGCCACTGGACTCTATATCGTTTTCTAAAACTCCAGGAGCAGCAACATTCAAAGTAGTATTTATTTCTGCAGTGTCATAATCATCTATAGCAATTGGCGTATTTGGGGATACCGTAACAGTAATATTTAAATTTGCACTACTTGTAGAAGTCCCATCTGTAATCGTATAGGTTATTTCAGATACTGTTCCAAAAAAAACTGGATTTGGTATAAAATTAAAACTTCCATCTGCTAAAATTACAATAGAACCTTCTGAGAAACTTGCATTTTCACCAGCAGGAAAAGTAATTTCGTTAATTATAAATTCGGTAATGAAAAGTGCATCTCCATCTGGGTCTGTATCATTTGTTAAAAGCCCAGGTGTATTTTCAGATAAAGGTGTATTAAGTAGAGTTGTTTTTACATCATCGTTTGCAATTGGTGGATCGAGAGCAACTAAAAACTGCGTAAAAAATAAAAATATGAATATTATTAGTTTGGGGAATTTTTTTATCATAAATTGAAAATAGATTAAGTAAGATTAAATCTCTAAATTTTTATCATAAGGAATACTTTTTAAAATATGAGTAATAACCTCGGCACGTGCTTCTGTTTTTCTGTTTGCACGAATAATTTTCCAAGGAGAATTTTTAGTATTCGTTTTTTCGAACATCGCATTTTTATATTCCGTGTATTGATCCCATAAATCTTGCGCCCTTTCATCTAACTTGGTCATTTTCCATTGTTTTAGAGGATCACTTTTAATATCTGCAAAACGTTTGGCTTGTTCCTTTTTAGAGATAGACATGTATATTTTAACCAAATGAATTCCAGATTCTAAAATCATTCTTTCAAAATCATTTACTTGGTTCATAAAAACCTTATATTCTTCTTGCGTACAAAAATTGTTAACAGGCTCTACAACAGCTCTATTATACCAACTTCTATCAAAAAAAACCATTTCTCCGGCTTTGGGTAATTGTTCTATATAACGTTGAAAATACCATTGAGAGTTTTCGTCTTCTGTGGGTTTTGGTAAAGCAACTATGCGCATATGTCGTGGATTAATGCGTTCTGTAACTCGCCGAATAGCGCCTCCTTTTCCTGCGGCATCTCTCCCTTGAAAAACAACAATAATTCGTTCATTATTTTTTATGGCCCAAGTTTGCATTCTTATCAATTCAATTTGTAATTTCTTTAATTTCTTTTGATAATCTACATACCGTAGTGCTTTTTCTATACTTAAAGGTTCTTTAGATAATAATGCTATTAAACCTTTTTTTGAATTTAATTTTTTTAAATCTAAATCTGTTAATTCTTGACTCATAAACTTAATCTATTTGATGAATATTTGAGCGATAATAACGCATTACAACATTTGGATCTGGATTTAAAACCGTGCCTGCTTCCAATTTTCCTTCGTAATCAAACTGCGATAAAACATGCCTTATGGCTTCTAATCTTGCTATTTCTTTTTCATTGGTTTTAATAATCATCCAAGGACTGTAGGTTGTATGTGTTTTTGAAAACATCTCAGACTTGTAATAGGTGTATTTATCCCATAAAATTTGTCCTTGTTTATCTACTGGACTAAATTTCCATCTTTTTAATGGGTTTTCTTTTCTCCCTTCAAAACGTTTTGCTTGCTCTTCTTTGGTAATCGATAACCAGAATTTAATAATAATTACACCATCTTCATACATCATATGCTCGAATTCTGGTACTTGTAACAAAAATTCTTTGTATTGTTTGTCAGAACAAAAGCCCATAACAGGTTCTACAACTGCCCGATTATACCAACTTCTATCAAAAAAAACGATTTCTCCAGGGTTTGGTAATTCTTTAATGTATCGCTGAAAATACCACTGTCCTTTTTCTACTTCGGTAGGTTTGTTTAAAGCAACTAACCTGCTAGAACGCGGATTTAAGTGCTCCATAAACCTACGAATATTACCGCCCTTTCCGGCAGCATCTCTCCCTTCAAAAACAATGGCAACTCTTTTGTTTTCAGCAGAAATATAGCGTTGTAATTTTACCAACTCTATTTGTAGCATTCGCAATTCATTATTATAAGAAAGCGTATTTTTTACATTAGCATACGAACCATGTTTCTCTTTTATAAGCGATAATAATTCGTCATTATTGGTTAAATGTTTAAAATCTTTTGCACTTAAAGTTCCCTTCGAATTCATATATTTTGTTTAATCCGCCTAAAATAAAACCTTTTTTTTATTATTCTGTTAAAAATTTATCATTTTAAATTGGTTCTTTTATATTTGCCTTCGATGAAAAACTATCTTTACTTTATTTTAATTTTTATTCCCTTTTGTTTAAACTCCCAACAAAAATTCTCTAAAGAAATTAGTCTTGTAACTGACAACGACTTATATGTTTCTGTGGATAGAGATCGTTATTATACAAACGGAACCTTTATGAACTATAGATACTTGGCTAAAAATAAAAACGAAAATCTAGAAAAGAAAATTATAGAATTGCAAATTGGTCAGGAAATGTATACGCCAAACAAAGCTATTGTGCAAGATATAACTTTACACGACAGACCTTTTGCGGGTTATTTATATGGTAGTTTTAATATAAAAAGGGTATACAAAAAAAATAGAATTTTAAATACAACCGTGCAAGTTGGTGTTGTTGGCCCCAGTGCTTTTGGCGAAGAGTTGCAAAGTTTTATTCATGATATATACAATTTTGACGAAGCTATAGGTTGGCAATATCAAATACAAAATGCTTTTGCTCTAAATTTCGATGCAGAACACATAAGCTTCTTAACTCAAAATAAGGCGCAAAATTTAGATGTATTTTGGGTAAATTCCGCAAGATTAGGAACGGTTTATACCAATTTTAGTTCTGGCTTACATATGAGGTTTGGATTCATAAAGCTTCAAAAAATGATAAACTCCATTGCTTTTAATACTCATTTAAATAATAATAGTACAAACTATAAAAGAGAAAAAGAATCGTTCTTTTTTATAAAGCCAACTTTAAGATATGCTTTATATGACGCTACAATTCAAGGAAGTTTTTTAAATACTAATAGCGAAGTAACCAAAGAAATCATTCCATTTGTTTTTCATGTAGCAATAGGATTTAAATTTACAGTAAACAGATTTAATTTTGGCTATATTTTTAATTACAATACCAGTAAATCTAAAAACTTAAAGTATACGTATGGTAACAAATACGGAACTATTGCCATAAACTACTTGTTAAAATAAAATATTTTTTACAATTTAACTACCTCTAGCCAGAAACAGCGAGGTATCAAACATAAAAAAAACCTTATGTTTAGTTTGATAAAAATCTAGATTCTCTAACTTTCCTCTTAATCACCTAAGCAAATTATTCTTGAATTTTTATTGATTAAATAGCAGCTTTTCTTTTTGAATAAAATATTCTTTTAAATTCTTCTTTACAACATGGTTCTCGCTATGTTTTTTTAAAAAAATAAATTCAACCTGATTCAGGTCATGTGCACAGCCTTACATACTTTGTAATTTTACAGTATTATTAACTTAAATTTTTAATATTATGAAAAAAGTAATTTTAAGTATTGCACTTGTTTTTAGTGCGGTATGTGTCTTTGCACAAAACAACAATAGTGCTGTAGACCAAACAGGAACAGCAAATGATGCTCAAGTTTTACAAGTTGGAGTAGAAAACGGTTCTAAAGTTATTCAATCTGGTAAGGTTGTTGGGAATCCTTTAACTGGTCAAGGAAATGAGGCCATTGTTGAACAAATTGGTCATAAAAACACCTCTTTAGTAAAACAAGCGGGTGATTTTAATTTGGGTACTGTAGATCAAACTGGGAACCATAATGATGCGCATATAGACCAAGGTGTAGGTAATGCTCAAGAAAACGAAGCCATTACTTATCAAGATGGTATGCATAACACGGCTTCTCAAAAGCAACGTTATGACTTTAACTTGGCGGATGTTGACCAACGAGGTAATAGAAACGAAGCATACCAAAGCCAGTCTTCTGGACCAAATCAATCAGCAGGAAATGAAGCTTATGCAAAGCAAACAGGTAAGCATAACTTAATTGACCAGATGCAAGTAGGTAACAGAAACGGTGCTTATGCGTACCAAGTTGGAAACCACAATGGATCAGATATGGATCAAACTGGTAATGATAACAGTGCTTATACTAGACAAGGTGACAACAGAAATGAAGCCACTCAAACTCAAATTGGTAATAAGAATAGCGCAACATCATTTCAAAATGTTTTAGGTACTGGAGGCGGTAATTACTCTCTTCAAACACAAACAGGTAACATCAACAGTGCTTTTGTAGATCAAAGTTTTAATTCTAGTAATTCAAGCGCAATGCAGAATCAAGTTGGTAATGATAATGATGCTTTTATTTTTCAAGAAGGAGATAGCAATACATCGTATCAAACTCAAATGGGAGGCGATAACAATGCAACTGGTTTTCAATTAGGAAACAACAATTTATCTAATCAAATGCAAACAGGATTCAATAATTTTTCTAGTGTTTCACAAAATGGAAATAATAATAATGCTTTTACTAGTCAAACAGGTTTAGGTCATATTGATGTAACCACTCAGATGGGTAACGGTAATATTTCTAATGTTACGCAAGGAAACTAATACAATCTTTTAGTTACAACCAAACTTTAATTTGGAGTAGATGTTATTGATACAACACATATTGTTTAATAACGTCTACTCTTTTTAAAAAATAAATAAAAACGTCATGAAAAAAACCACTGTATTTCTAATTTTTATGATTTCGTTTAACTTTTATTCTCAAAACGACATCCTTAAGTCACCTATTAAAAATAGTGAAATAAGAAGACTTATCATTGAAGAGCATAAAAATGATGATTTATTTTTAAATCAAAAAAGCGCCAATAATATATTTCTAACACAAATTGGCAATATGAATGAAGCTTATACCACTATTAATTCTTCAGAATCAACGTTAAATATTTTGCAAGAGGGAAACAAAAATAATATTGATATAAACTTAAAGGCAAATAAAATTTCTGGAAACATCTTACAAAAAGGTAATTATAATAAAATTACAGATTACAACTATGTGAGATCAGAATTTATAGATTCTAAATATTCGCAAATGGGGAATAACCTTACGATAGAAAAATTTGGTTCTAATTCTTTAACCGATGCAATAACCATTAATCTTAAAGGAAACAACCGTACTGTTTTGATAAGAAGTTATAAATAAAAATTAATGTTTCATCTTAAAATAATATTGTTATCCATTTTTGCTCTATTTTTTAGTGCTGTTGCATTTTCTCAAAGAAAAACAAACACTAAGATTGAAGCCATTATAGACACCATTCCTACAAATGAAACTTATATCATAAAAAGTTTAGCAAATAACAAGTTAAACGAAAGTAAATTATTGAAATACAAGTTCACAATTATAAGAAAAAACATAAAGACTAAAAACATACTCCATAATAATCAATCTGGTAATTTTACTTTAGAACCAGGTGAAATTAAAATGCTGTCTCAAACTGCTATAAAAATAAACAAAGATGACTCTATAATTATATTACTACTTATCTATGATAAAGACGAATTGTTAGGTAAAAGCAGAGTCGTTATTGGAGTCGATACCTCTAAAATAGCAAAAGGAAAAAAGAAGGAAAATTCTAATAATGAGTCTAAGCATGATGTAGAATTTAAGGGGATTGTTACAGACTTGACAAAAACAAAATTTGGTCATGAATTTTATGAAGCTTTTTCTAATACTTATAGGCAAAGTAATCTTATGGGCAACGGGGTAATCTCTATTGAAGAGAAGTTTATAGGCATTGGCTTAAGAACTCTTATTGATGTAAAAATAGAAAATGTAACCATCTATCGATTTTTTGTGCAACCAGATTTAGAGTACCTCACAAATATGTCTGACCATGTTTTAATTCTTGTTCAAAATCATTTTGAAAGAAAGAAAAAAAATAAAAATAATATGCAACAATATTAATTAAGCTATAACACAAACACCATGAAAAAACTATGTATTTTATGTATAGGTTTCTTAAGTTTTTGCTCTTTTGGGCAATCATTAGTTTACAAACCTAAAAACCCAGCCTTTGGTGGCGATACTTTTAAC
Source organism: Polaribacter litorisediminis (assembly GCF_019968605.1). Lineage (NCBI taxonomy): Bacteria > Pseudomonadati > Bacteroidota > Flavobacteriia > Flavobacteriales > Flavobacteriaceae > Polaribacter > Polaribacter litorisediminis. The sequence goes on along the minus strand of NZ_CP082966.1, from coordinate 1,083,745 downwards.
TATAGTTGGCTATTAAGTTCTGCAGAATCTCAAAATAAGTTTAAAGAGACTAATATAGACTTAGGAAATGAAAGATCTGATTTAGAAAGGTTTACAGAAAACTTAAACAGTCAATTATTTAATCAATTATCTAGAACTTTATTTAACAATCAATTTGGCGAAAGTGGTTTAAGAGAAGGAACATTTTCTTTTGGAACGCTGTCTATAGAGATTTTTAATTCAGAGAACGGTTTGGTTATTGAAATTTTAGATACCACCACTGGAGATCAAACTCAAATATTAATTCCGAACTAAAGGCGGCAAACTATGAATAAAAAATATTTCTGGTTACTAATTCTAATTTTTATCCTACAAAGCTGCGGAGCGTACTTTAATCAACCTTACAAAACTGAAAAAGCAAGACTTGGAGAAGCTACAAACACTATCAAAAAATTAAAATCTCTACCATTGCCAGAAAAACCCATAGTAGTAGGTGTCTATAAATTTAGAGATCAAACTGGGCAATATAAGCCAAGCGATAATGGTAGTACATTTAGCACAGCCGTAACACAAGGCGCAACTACCATTTTAATTAAAGCACTAGAAGATTCTAGATGGTTTACACCTATAGAAAGAGAAAATTTCTCAAACCTAACGAATGAGCGTAACATTATTAGATCTACTCGCAAACAATATAGCACAGCATCTGGCACCAATCAACCTAGCTTGCCTCCTTTATTGTATGCTGGTATTTTACTAGAAGGCGGTGTGGTTTCTTACGACTCTAATATTATCACTGGTGGTGCCGGTGCTCGTTATTTTGGTGCTGGTGGGTCAACGCAATACAGGCAAGATAGAATAACCGTGTACTTAAGAGCGGTGTCTACCTCTAATGGTAAAATTCTAAAAACCATTTATGTTTCTAAAACCTTATTGTCTCAAGCCGTAGATGCAAGTCTTTTTAGGTACGTAAGTTTTAAAAGATTACTCGAAGTAGAAACAGGGTTTACTAAAAACGAACCCAGCCAAATAGCCGTAACAGAGGCTATAGAAAAGGCTGTAGAAAGCTTAATTATAGAGGGAATTAATGATGGGTTATGGGCTTCTAAAGCAGCTAAAAAAGACGTCGCTATATTAGTTAACAACTATGCCCAAGAAAAAGATGAAGCACTCTCTACAGAAATCTATGGCAGATTATTAACCAATAGAAGAACTAAACACGCCTTTACGACCGCTCTTGGTGCTTCTTATATTGATGGAGATTTACCGAACGCAGAAGTTAGTTTAAATAGTAAATTAGGCTATAAATTCTATCTAAGCAATCACCTTAACTTAAACCTTAGTTATAATGTATTTAACTTATCAAACAACAACTTATTTAAAGAAAATTTTGTCTCTTCAGATTTAAATCTTGAGTATAGTTTTCTACCTCTTGATAAATTATCGCCCTATGTATTTGGTGGTATTGGAATAACTACCGTAAATTTTTCAGAACAAGACTATGTTAAATTACAATTCGGACTCGGTATCGAGTATTTAATTTATAAAAAGGTTGGTATTCATTTATATATAGAGCACAACGCTACTTTTACAGACAACTTAGATCTTGTGGAAGCAGGTTCACATTCAGATTTATTTTACCGAGCAGGAATCGGTTTAAATATTTATTTAGGTAAAAGTAAAAATAAATTATAAGCGGTATCTAATTAATTAAAAAGTTTAAAAATTTAGCTATTATGAAATCAAAATTAACAAATATCTTAATTGCTTTAACGTTATTGCTATGCACCAGTTGTGGTGATGATAAAATTGAAATATTTAATACAGGAAACATTACAGGCAAAGTAGTTACCAAAGGCGATAACGTGCCTATTGAAAATGTAAAAATAAGTACAAGTCCAGAAACTAGTACTGTCTTTACCGATGAAAATGGTGAATTTCTAATTTCTGATATCATTTCAGCAAGCTACTCTGTAAAAGCCGAAAAAGATCTTTTTTTAACTAAGTTTGAAGGAATTTCATTAATAAATTCAGAAGTTATTAACGTAATTTTTGAGTTAGATGCAGATACAAGTAATAATAAACCCCCGAATGATGTGCAGTTAATTGAGCCTGCAAATAATTCTTTAAATACTGAATTAGAAGTAGAATTATCATGGAGTGCTGCAGATGTAGATGAAGATATTATAACCTATAGCATCGAAGTATTTAACAACCAAAATTCAGATGTTTTAATGATCGAAAATGTTTTAGATACCTTATATACAATTCCTAACCTAAAATTTAATACCAAATATTTTTGGCAAATAAAGGCAACAGATCAAATTAACGAGCCGGTTTTAAGCGAAGTATTTAATTTTACAACCAAACCTTTTCCTAATAATCGATTTTTATATACGAGGGTTATAAATGGTAATAATGTTATTTTTTCTGCGGATGAAAACGGGAATGAAATACAATTAACCAGCACAGATGTTAATAGCTGGAGACCTCGAAAAGGCAAGTCTATTAATAAAATAGCATTTTATAGAACCGTTGGCAATCAAACCCATGTTTTTATAATGGATACAGACGGATCTAATGAACAACAAGTAACAAATAATATTACCGTTAATGGGTTTAATTTAGAAGAGCTAGATTTTGCTTGGAAAGACAATGACTCAAAAATACTATTTCCTAACTTTGATAAATTATATGAAATAGGATCTAATGGTTCTTCATTGGCTCAATTGTATCAAACAACGAATGGTAATTTTATTTCAGAAATAGACTGGAATCAAAGTACGCAGCAAATTGCGCTAAAAACAAATGACGCCAATGGATATAATGTAGAAATTTTTACGATTAATACATCTGGTGCTATTCAACATTTGGTAACCCAAGGCAAGTCTGGTGCTTTTGGCGGGCTCAATTTCTCATTCTCCGGAGATTCTCTTCTCTATACTCACGATGTATCGAGTAATGAAAACGCTACCTACAGACAATTAGATACCAACATATTCATTTATAACTTTACAAGTAGTACCGCTACAAATGTATCCACAGATAAAAAAGCTGGAACGAACGACTTAGATCCTCGTTTTTCGCCAAATGAAGCCCAAATTATATTTGTAAACACATCCAATGATAATGTTTCTCAAAAAGATTTACAAATTCTAGACATAGGTCTAAATAATGGGAGAAAAATCTATACAACCCATGCAAAAATGATAGACTGGAATTAAATTTACTCTATAAAAAAATCATCTTTAAAACCAATTAAATATAACTTTTCTTGTGCTCTGGTAATGGCAGTATATAACCATCTAAAATATGCTTTAGAAACACCATCTGGTAAATAAGGTTGTTCTATAAAAACGGTTTTCCATTGCCCCCCTTGAGATTTGTGGCACGTCATGGCATAAGAAAATTTTACTTGTAAAGAATTAAAATACTTGTTCTTTTTAATGGCCATAAATTGTTTGTATTTCGATTTCTCATCGGCATAATCTTCTTTTACAGCCTGGTATAATTTATTAGATTCTTGGTAGGTTAAAGACGGACTTTCGCTGGTTAAAGTATCTAATAACAAAACAGTTTCAAACGGTTGCATCTCTGGATAATCGATCATTTTTAGCGTAACCTCAGCAAATTTAAATCCGTATAATTCTTTAATCGAAAATATATTTAAAACCTGACATATATCGCCATTAGCAATAAAACCTGCATCCGAAGATTCTTTTAACCAAAAATAATTATTTTTAACAATCATCACATAATCTCCCGCAGAAATTTCATTTTCTTGTCCGCGAATTTTAATTCGTATTTGTTCATTGTATTGATTGGCTCTTTTATTAGATCTAACAATAAAAGCAGTATCTTCTACACCATCTTTTTCATAAGCAGTTACCAAAGCGTCTTCAATATCATAACCATCCACCAATCTAATAATATCAGGAAAATCAATATTAAACTGAAAATTTTCTCCTTCGTTCTGCAGCAATAACCTTAATTCTGTTGCATTTGCTAAAATTCCAGAATTTTCATGTTGCCGCATCACTTCATCCAATTCAATTTCTGTTACATTTTTATGATAGTCATATCGTAACGTATCTTCCTCTAAAGCAGGACTAATCTCTAATTTAACTGGCGGAAGTTGCGCCGTATCACCAATAAAAATTAATTTACATTGATGCCCGGAGTACACATAAGAAATTAAATCATCTAACAAAGAACCCGATTCAAACAATTTTTGATTTTGGCTACTATCTGATATCATAGAAGCTTCATCAACAATAAATATTGTATTTCTATGCTTATTTGTTTGTAAAACAAAATCTACAGAACCATTAGATTGTTTTTTAGGAAAATATATTTTTTTATGGATTGTAAACGAAGGTCTTTTAGAATAAATTGCAATTACTTTGGCTGCTCTTCCTGTTGGTGCTAGTAAAACTGCTTTTTTTCCTGCTAACGAAAGTGTATTTACAAACGAACTAATTATCGTAGTTTTACCTGTACCTGCATATCCTTTTAACAAAAATAAAGCGTCTTTATCCTCATTAAAAATATAAATACTTAATAAATTTAATAATTGACTTTGTTTTTTTGTTGGTAAATGAGGAAACTTTTTTAAGAGTTCTCTATAAAAATCAGTAGGTATTTTTATCATAAAGGATATAAAACGTCAAAGATACATTTCTTTGTAAAGAAAAATTTTTATCATTAAAAAAAAATTGTAGATTTGTCGGAACACTATTAAAAAACAAAATTAAAAATGGAGTTAATATTAATGATTTTAGGAGCTGCGATAGGTGCCGTTCTAGTAGCTTTTGTTATAGTTAAATTTTTACCGTTAAAACTACGATGGATTCCGTCAATTTTATTATTGGTTTTGGCCGTATATTTAAGTATTAAAATTTATGATGGTATTATGGAGCCAATTCAATTTGCGAAAGAAAAAGTAGAAAAATATGCTCCTGTTATAAAAAGTTTAAAAATTATTAGAGATGCAGAGGTAAAATACTACGAGGTAAATGGTGTTTATACAGCTAACAAAGATAGTTTGATTAACTTTGTAAGTAATGATTCTATTGCATTAACAGAAACTAGAACTATTGTAGAACAAATTAATAAAGGTGGTGGTATTATTGTTGATGAAGAAAAAAGAGTTACAGACACTACTGGTTATGAACCTGTTATCAAATACTTTAAAAACAGACCCTATAAAACAATGTTTAAAGTTCCTGGAGTTGAAGGTAAAGAATTTGAAATAGAAGTAGGTTCTTTAGAGAAAATACCTGGCTTAGTCGTATCAACTTTTAGAGTAAGAACTGAAAAAGCAGGCATCTTAAAAGGGATGAATCCATCTTTGATAAAGCAAGAATTAGAAGTGAAAGAATCTAACCAAATTAAGGGTGATTATGTTTCTGTAGGTTCTTTAGAAGAAATTAGTACGGGTGGAAACTGGCCACCACAATATGATAGAAAAAGCGGTGCAGAAGAAGAGTAGCAAAAATTTATTAAAGAAAACAAAAGATATAGCCTTATCCATCCAATTTAGTTTGGATGGATTTTCTTTTTGTGTTTCAGACATTTTAACTAAAAAAGATATTTTTTTTACAGAATATATATTCGATACTACACAGAATTCTCCTGAAGAATTATGCCAACAAATTGAAACTATTTTTAAGGCTGATCTTAATTTACAACTTGAATTCAATCATGTCAATGTAATTCATCAAAATAAATTATCGACACTTGTTCCTTCAAAATATTTTGATGAAGATGTTTTAACAGAGTATCTTAATTTTAATATTAAAACTTTAAAGACAGATTTTGTAGCTTTTGATGAACTTACGGGTATAGACGCAAAAAATGTATATGTACCTTATGTAAACATCAACAACTATTTATTTCAAAATTTTGGAGAATTCGATTACAAACATCACCATACTATTTTAATAGAAAAGCTCTTAAAAACAGCCAATTCTAACGAAAGTAATATGTATGTAAACGTAGCTAAAAATAGTATTGATATCATTGTTTTAAAAAACAGTACTATAATTTTCTGTAACTCTTTTTCTTATGATTCAAAAGAAGATTTTATGTACTATATCCTTTTTACTGCAGAACAATTACAACTCAACACAGAAGAATTTAACCTTTATTTTATGGGGAAAATTCATTTGGATGATGAACTATATACAATTACTTACAACTACATAAAAAATGTTTTATTCTTAGAAAGCAAAAATGCGATATTTAAAGAATTAGACATTTCTAAACACTCAAACTACATACTATTAGGCGCATGAGAATAATATCAGGAAAATTAAAAGGAAGACGTTTAAGAGCCCCTAAAAACCTACCTGTTCGCCCTACAACAGACATGGCGAAAGAAGGATTATTTAACATTCTAAATAACCTTTATTATTTTGACAGCATTTCTGTAATCGATTTATTTTCGGGCACAGGAAACATTAGTTACGAATTTGCTTCTAGAGGCTGTAAAAGTATTTATGCCATTGATGCGAACTATAATTGTATTAAATACATTACCAATACTGCAAAAGAATTAGAATTAAACATTAACACCTACAAAACAGATGTTTACAAGTTTCTAGAAACTACTTCTTTGCAGGCTGATATTATTTTTGCGGATCCACCTTATGATTTTGAGGTTGAAAAATTTTTAGAAATTGTAGATACTGTTTTTGATAAAAATCTTTTAAAAGAAGAAGGGGTCCTCATTGTAGAACACGCTAAATATACAGATTTATCTGGGCATAAAAATCATCGTTATGACAAACGTTATGGTGGAAATGTATTTAGTTTTTTTGAAGAAATCTCTCAAGAAGATGCCTAAAGCAACGAGTTTATAATATCAGAAATTGAAATACCTTCTGCTTCTGCTTTATAATTCTTTACAATTCTATGCGATAAAATAGGAAGGGCAACCGCTTTTACATCTTCTATATCAGGAGAATATTTTCCATTTACAGCTGCATGCGCTTTTGCCGCTAAAATTAAGTTTTGTGAAGCTCTAGGCCCTGCTCCCCAATCTAAATAACTTTTTACCATAGGTGTTGCAGCATCAGATTTTGGCCTTGTTTTACCCACCAAACCAACTGCATATTCGATTACGTTATCTGTAACAGGAATTTTACGAATTAATTTTTGAATTGTAATAATATCATCACCAGAAAAGATAGCATTTATCTTTTGTTGCAAAGAACTTGTAGTGCTTTTTACAACTTCTACTTCTTCTTTAAAAGTAGGATATTGTAAATTAATAGAAAACATAAATCGATCTAACTGCGCTTCGGGCAAAGGGTAGGTTCCTTCTTGCTCAATAGGATTTTGTGTTGCCAATACAAAAAATGGCAATGCTAACTTATAATGATTTCCAGAAACCGTTACAGAACGCTCTTGCATTGCTTCTAATAAAGCTGCTTGTGTTTTTGGTGGAGTTCTATTAATTTCATCTGCTAAAATAATATTTGAAAAAATAGGACCTTTTATAAATTTAAAATGTCTGTTTTCGTCTAAAATTTCACTTCCTAAAATATCCGAAGGCATTAAATCTGGCGTAAATTGAATACGATTAAATTTTAAACCTAAAACACTAGAAACTGTATTTACCAATAATGTTTTTGCCAAACCTGGCACCCCTATTAATAAAGAATGACCACCACAAAAAATCGATAAAAGTGTAAAATTTACAGCTTCTTCTTGACCAATTATTATTTTACCAATTTCAGTTTTTAATGAATTGTATTTTATTACTAACTCATCTACTGCTTTTACATCTGACATTATTTACCAGTTTCTTTTTTCCAATTTTTTTCAAAAGTACACTTGCTGAACGCATCAGACATTTTAATATAGGTATCCTTAATTTTTTCTTTAGACCATTTGGTTATCGTTTCTTCTTTCTTTTTTGCCAAAGCCAATCCTTGAATCTTTACATAATCATCTATTAAATCTGCAGTATGTGTATCGGTTCTATCTCTCATGATCATAAACTTATACATTTTCTCTCCACTCCTATTTTGATCGTAAAATACTTCCGTAAGTTCGCCTTTTTTTAACTCTGCAACTCTAGCATACAAAGCAGGATCCATGCCAATTAAATCGAATGTAGACTCACCTGTATAAGGGTTCAAAATTAAACCGCCATTATTTTTGGTTTCTTTATCATCAGAATATTTTTCTACCGCCTCTTCGAAAGTAATGATCCCTGAATTGATATCTTTTACTATCTTTTCTGCTTTTTCTCTTGTTTCGATTAATTTAGCTCCAGGTATTTCTGGTTGCATTAAAATATGGGAAGCAATTCGCATATTTCCTTTTACTTCATGAAGTTGCATTAAATGATACCCAAAATCTGATTTAAAAGGTTTTGATATTTGCCCTACATCCAAACTAAAAGCAGTTTCCTTGAATTCCTTTATAAACTGAGATTCTTTGGTAACTTCATATCTACCTCCATTTTGAGTTACGCCAGGATCATTAGAATTGATAATAGCTTTCATTTTAAAGCTGGCACCGTCTTCTACTTCTTTCTTAATTTCATTCAGTTTATTAATAATTCTTTCTGTTTCCTCTTTTGTTGGTTTTGCGTTGATAACGATTTGAGCCAATTCTATCTCCGCAGAAAATTCTGGTAATTCTTCTTTCTCTTTTAAACTATTAAAATACAGCCGAACTTCTTCTGGAGTAACGTCTACTTTTTCTGTAATTTTTTGTTGCTCTTTTTCAATTAAAGCATTTTCTGTTTGTACTGTGAAGAGTTCCTTTTTTAGATCATCTAAATCATTAAAACCATACGCTTTAATCACCTTATCTACAGAACCATATTGTTGCGTAAAATACTGCACACTTTGCTCTACTCTAGATTCTATTTCTGCGTCTACAACAAGCACACTGTCAATAATAGCATGGTGCGCTAATAATTTTTGTTGCATTAATTCCTCTAACATTTCGCAATCAGAAATCTTAATTTTACCTTCAGACCTTACCTCAACTTCTTGCTTAAACTTTTCAATATCAGAATCTAAAACAATATTTTTACCAATAACCACGGCAACACCATCTATTTTAATTTTTTGACTAAAACTAGCCATACTTATCAAGCCTAAAAAAGCTGTTAACAGTGTAATTTTAATATTCTTTAAAATTGTTATTTTTTGTTGCATCCTTTACTAATATTTTTTCAATTTCTCTTATGAATTCAATTTTACGTTTGTGCAAAATCATTTGTTTAATAGTAGGTTTTATATAGCTTAATGGGGCTATATCATTCCGAACTAAAACGTCTTTAATAGCCACCAAATATAAACCTAATGAATCTTGTTTTTGAATGAATTTTGTTTTTTTTAACAAATTTTCTTTCGAAAAGGGTAGTTTTAACAAAACCTTATCTACCTGTGTCCAAATTGAATCGTTAAACTGGTAATATTTAAAACTTAGTTGTTGTTTTTCTAAAGCTTCTATATCTTCAATGTCATCCGATTTAAATAAACTTATAAATTCTTTTTTATTGATAATATTATTATCAAAATGCAAGTATTTTATTTTTAACAACTCTGTATTCAACTTAAAATTTTCTCTATTTTCAGTATAGAAAGTTTCAATTTCATCTTCGTTTATAACGGTATCTAACTGTTGTTTTATAAGTCTTTCTTTATAACTATTAATTAATAAACTCTCTTTATAATCTTTTACCAGTGTATTAATTTCATCTACATCTTCTAAAGAACTATTTGCTTCAGCTTTTTTTAATAATAACTGTTTAATTGCCCAATCATTTATATATCCTTTTACCAAAACAATGCTATCTTCTTTGCTAATATTATTGGGTAAAACGTCTTTTAAATCGGTTCTAAAAAGTTTTTCTGTATTTACAATCGCTATAATTTCTGATGCCACGCTCTCTTTCTCTTCCAACTGAAAATAGTTACAAGAAGTAAGTGTTGCAAATAATAAAAAAAACATTGTAAATTTTCTCATTACTGCTTTCTATAGAATTTAATTAATTTTTTAAGTTGTTTTTTATTTACTTCTATCGCGCTCTTATTTCTTAAATCTGCAACCCATTTTTCATCTAAATAGGTTTGATAATCATTCATTACCTCGCCTTTAATTTTTTCAAAGTCCATCTTATACTTAGTCTTATTTGCAGTATAATAATTTTTAAGACCTAACGTATCTTTAGAAGATTTGTTCCAAATTTTTTCTTGCATTAACTCAAACAACAACAAACCATCTTTGTATTCCTTTAAAACATAAGCAAATTCAGGTTCCGTTTTTTCTAAATTATCTTTGTAGTATGCTAAAATTTCTTTGTCTTTAAACTCTTCAAACAATTGAAATATTGGCATATTTTTTCTATTCTGAATGAACTCAATAAATGCTTCTTGTTTAAATTCTTTTTCGTTAACTGATAAAATTACCTGTTGTAAAGAATCTTTCGAAATGGATCTTATATTCTTGTTATCAAAAATTTCTTTGGCTTTTTCATTTTCCGAAATCGTATATTTTTTCTTTAATTTATCGACCACTGCTTTTGCCGATAGCTGGGCTCTGGAGCTAGATTTTATTTTACTTTTTAAATCGTCTTTCATTTCATCGAAAGATCCCACCGGATATTTCTTAATTAACTGAACAATATGCCATCCAAAACGCGTCTTAAAAGGCTTTGAATACTCGCCTTCTTTTTGCAAACTATAAGCAACATCTTCAAAAGGTTTTACCATCATTCCTGTTCCGAATTTCCTTAATTTGCCTCCTTTAGATTTGGAGCCTGAATCGTTAGAATACTTTCTGGCTAAGGCTTTAAATTGCTCATCATTCTCTAATTTATCATAAATTGAGTTTATCAATTCTTCGTTTTTTTCACTCGGATCATTTAATAAAATGTGGGCAACTTCCAACTCTCCTTTAGAAACCCTTGTGCTATCTACCTTTAAAATATGGTAACCAAATCGTGTTTTAAAAGGCATGGAAACCTCACCTACTTTTGTAGTATAAGCAGCTTCTTCAAACGGGTACACCATTTTAAAAGCAGAAAAATATCCTAAATTACCTTTATTGCCTTTTCTTCCACTCCTAACATCATCTCTTGCTGAATCGTCCTCAGAAGTTTCTTCGGCTACTTTTTCAAAATCATCTCCGTTTATAATTCTATCTCTTATTTTTGTAATTTTTTGATAAGACAAAAGCGTGTCTTTGGGCGTAGGAATTTTTGGTGTTCTTATTAAAATATGTTTTGCTTTCACTTCATATTTAGTGCGAAAATAAGCATCTTTCACCAATTTGTTAATGTAGGCAGTATCTTGCATGTAAGGTGCAGAAAGTTGATTTTTATAGCCTTCCATTTCTTTTACATAAGAAGATAATGTATCTAACTTAATGGCATATGCTTCCTTAACTTTTAGGGTATAGTCGATAAATAACTTTAAATTTTTCTTAACATCTTTTGCTTCTTCATTATCTATGGCGTCTAGATTTTTTTCATAAACTCTTTTAAAATCTGAAACCATTGTTTTCTCACCATCTATGGTTACTAAAACTCTATCTTTCTGTTGAGCAAAAACAATACTCGAAAAACCTAAAATTACTGCTAAAACAATTTTTTTCATAAACTTATAGTGATATAATTCCTTTAATTTTTTCGACCTTTTTATAATACATAATAACACCATCTGCACTCTGTAGCTTTAAAACGCTAGTAATGCTAATATATTTGCCCGTTTTAGAATTTTTCGTTGTAATAACTGCTCCTGTATTATCAAAAACATTTTGTACTTCTTCTAACTGATTTTCATCAGTAGGTACAATAAATTTATACATATAATCTGCAGGAAACTTAGTGGTATCCTCTAACTGACCTTTTAACTTGGAATAAAAAGCATTTTTATCACTCATAATTGAAAATTTGTTAAACTATTTACAAATAAGAAGTCACAAAATTACATTAAAAATTAGTTTTATAAAACGAATGATTTATTTTTGTGATACTCCCTAAAAAGAGATAATTAAAATTAATCAAGCTAACACAAAATACTTGCAAAAAATTCAACAAAAAATAGTTTTAATTGGTGGACCAGGAACAGGAAAAACAACTGTTTTAAATGCGTTAAAAGCAAAGGATTATTGCTGTTATGATGAAGTATCTAGAGCTGTAATCTTAAAAGCACAAAAACAAGGCATCGAACAATTGTTTTTAACAGAACCACTTTTATTTAGCGAAATGTTACTGCAAGGAAGAGAGGAACAATATCTAAAAGCTCATAAAAGTGCGGAAGAAATTGTTTTTTTTGATAGAGGAATACCAGATGTACATACTTATATGAACTACTTTAAAACTGATTTCCCTACACTATTTTTAGAAAAAAGCAAAGAACACACCTACGACCATATTTTTCATTTTTCGCCTTGGAAAGAGATACATATAACTGATAATGAGCGCTATGAATCTTTTAAAGAAGCTACTGAAATTGATATTCATCTCACCAAAGCATATATTGATTTAGGTTATAAAATTATTAATGTTCCTTTTGGAAGTGTTGCTGCTAGAACTAATTTTATTATCCACTCGCTTTCTTGCGATTTATGATTTCATCAAAAGACATATTAAAAAAATACTGGAATCACACTGCATTTAGAACGCCTCAAGAAGACATTATAAATGCGGTTTTAGAGCAAAAAGATGTAATTGCCTTGTTGCCAACAGGAGGCGGAAAGTCGATTTGTTTTCAAGTACCTGCCCTGATAAAAGAAGGAGTTTGCTTGGTAATTTCTCCATTGATTGCCTTGATGCAAGATCAAGTCGAAAATTTAAAAAGTAAAAATATAAAAGCGACAACAATTGTATCAGGTTCTTCTCAAGATGAAATGATTGCACTTTTTGATACCATTAAATTCGGAAATTATAAGTTTTTATACATTTCGCCAGAAAGACTACAATCTGTATTTATTCAGCAAAAATTAAAAGAATTAACTATTAGTTTTGTGGCTATTGATGAGGCACATTGTATTTCTGAATGGGGCCATGATTTTAGACCTTCCTACAGAACGATTAAAATTCTAAAAGAGCTAATTCCTGAAGTACATTTTATTGCACTTACTGCAACTGCCAATAAAAGAGTGTTAGATGATATTAGGGTGAATCTTGCATTGGAAAACCCTAAAATTTTTAGAAAATCTTTTTACAGACAAAATTTAGCGTACCAAATTTTCACAATCGAAGATAAATTATTGCGTTTAAAACAAATTTTCATTAAGACAAAATCGCCTGCCATTGTCTATGTAAGTTCAAGAAAAAAAACAGCAGAGATTGCTCGATTTTTAAATGCCAACAATTTTAAAAGTAGTTTTTATCACGGCGGATTAAAGCAATCAGAAAAACAAAATGCTTTTAAAAATTGGATGACAGAAAGCACCCCAATTATGGTGGCAACAAATGCATTCGGAATGGGAATTGATAAACCAAATGTGGGTGTTGTAATTCATTTTGATTTGCCTTTTTCTTTAGAAAATTACATTCAAGAATCTGGAAGAGCCGGTAGAAATGAAAAAAAATCTTTTGCTGTCTTATTAAAAAATGAAAATGATATTGCAATTTACAAAGAACAAGTAAAAAAAAGTTTGCCATCAATTTCTGAAGTAAAAGAAATTCACCGAAAACTATATCAATATTTTAGAATTCCGAATGGTGAGATTTCAGAAGAAATGTATCAATTTCAGATTTCTGAATTCTGTAAAACATATCAATTCTCACAAAAAAAAGTAACAACTGTATGCACTATTTTAGTAAATAATGGTATCTTAGAAACAGCAGATACCTTCAATCAAAAATCATCCATAATTTTTAACCAAAGTAGTAAAAACGTAATTTCTTATGCTATCAATAATATTGATACTACTAATTTTATAAACTCATTATTAAGAACTTACACTGGTCTATTTCAACAAGAAGTTAAAATAGATGAATTTCTATTAGCAAAAAAAAACAACAGCACTTCTAGACGAATAATTGCCCATTTAGAGCGTTTACATGAAGACAAAATACTACTATATCATCGTGTAAAAACAGCTACAGAAATTCGGTTTTTAGTGCCTCGAGAAGATGATCGTACGATCAATAGATGTTCTAAAGAGATTGTACAATTTCTAAAGCAAAAAGAGAAAAAATCAGCAGATTTTTTAATGTACATTCAAAATAACATTACCTGTAGAAACATTCAAATTTTAGCATATTTCGATGAAACATCTACAAAAAAATGTGGTATTTGTGATGTTTGTTTGTCAGAAAAAAGAAAAAAATCTGTAAATATTTCTTCGAAAATTCTAGAAGTTTTACAGGCAAAAGGAACGCAATCGTCACAAGAAATTTATCAAATTTTAAACGCGAACGAACAAGACATTTTAATACATTTGCGTGCCCTATTATCTGAAAATAAAATACAACTAAATCATCAAAATAAATACCAAATAAAACAAGAATTATGAAAAATATGCGTATCGTTTTTATGGGAACCCCAGATTTTGCTGTAACAATTTTAAAACATTTAGTAGAACAAACCTATACAATTGTTGGTGTTATTACTGCCCCTGACAAACCTGCAGGGCGAGGCAGAAAACTTAATGAATCTGCCGTAAAAAAATATGCAATTTCTCAAGACTTAAAAGTCTTACAACCTGCAAATTTAAAAAATGAAGAATTTAATCAAGAATTAAAATCCTTAAAAGCAGATTTACAAATTGTAGTTGCTTTTAGAATGTTACCTAAAATAGTTTGGCAAATGCCAAAGTTTGGTACTTTTAATTTGCATGCTTCTTTATTACCTGCTTATAGAGGCGCTGCTCCTATTCATTGGGCCATTATAAATGGAGAGTCTAAAACAGGGGTTACTACTTTTTTTATTGATGATAAAATTGATACCGGTGAAATTATTTTGCAAAAAGAAATTGCCATTGCTGATGATGAAACTTTTGGTTCTTTGCATGATAAATTAATGGTTTTAGGTGCTAATTTGGTAGCAGAAACAGTAAATTTAATTGCTCAAGGAAATTTAACTACCCACAAACAACCCGAACTAGAAGAAAAATCTGCTCCAAAATTACATTCCGAAAACACAAAAATAAATTGGTGTAATTCTGTAGATAGCATCTATAATAAAATTAGAGGCCTAAATCCTTTCCCTTTAGCTTGGACAACCATTTTAAATGATGGTAAAGAAGTTTCTGCAAAAATCTACGAGGTTTTAAAAGAAAAAGAAACTCATCAATATACACCAGGAAAAATTATTACCTCAAAAAAAGAAATGAAAATTGCTGTAAATGATGGATTTATTCGTGTACTTGAAATAAAATTGGCAGGAAAAAAGAAAATGAATATACAAAGTTTATTAAATGGTTATGCATTTTCAGAAAATGCAAAAATGCTTTAATTCCTTTTATTTATAAGGTTTTGAGTTTTATAATTACATTTATTAACAATTTACGTTTACTTATTAACAAAACACGGCTTTTTAGAGCTCCAAATTTGCGCAAACCCTTAATACGTCTATATTTGTTAAGCTATAGAGCGCAAAAATTTACATTTAATTTAAAAATTTATTTATTATGAACAAGTCTGATTTAATAGATGCAATGGCTGCTGATGCAGGAATATCTAAAGTAGCAGCAAAAGCAGCTTTAGAATCTTTTACAGATAACGTAACTTCTGCATTAAAAGGTGGTGGTAAAGTTGCATTAGTTGGTTTTGGAACTTTCTCAGTTTCTAACAGAGCTGCAAGAAGTGGTAGAAACCCACAAACAGGAAAAACAATTCAAATTGCTGCTAAAAATGTAGCTAAATTTAAAGCTGGAGCTGGTTTAAGCGAAGCTGTAAACTAGTCTTTATTTAACATTTTATAATTAAACTCTCTTTTTTAAGAGAGTTTTTTTTATTCCTATATTTTCTATATATTTACCTATGTCCTATTTAAAACCATTAAAAGGTAGATTATTAATTGCTGAACCTTCTATTTTAAACGATAGTTCTTTTAACAGATCTATTATTTTAATTACAGAACATACCGAACAGAACTCCGTTGGCTTTATCTTAAATAGACCTTTAGAGTATACATTACAAGATTTATTACCCGATATTCATTCAGCGTTTACCATTTACCAAGGAGGCCCCGTAGAGCAAGACAATCTCTATTTTGTGCATAAAGTACCCGAATTAATTCCGGAAAGTATTGAAGTTGACAAAGGAGTTTTCTGGGGAGGTAATTTTGAAGCTTTAAAAAAATTATTAAATACGAATAAATTAACTAAACATGATATTCGCTTTTTTCTAGGATATTCTGGGTGGGGTCAAAACCAACTTAACGATGAACTTAATCTTAATTCTTGGTTTATCTCAGAAAACGACCTCAAAAACATATTTGCCGAAGATGATACTTCTCTTTGGAGAAATAAAATACTACAAAAAGGTGGTGATTATAAAATTTGGGCAAATGCACCCAATGACGTCAATTTAAATTAAACAGAAGTAACTTCTAAAACCTGTAGGCTTTTACTTATTTTTTTTGAAAAATCTGACTTAAATGTTTTCTTTTTATAATTGGTAATAGGTTGCACGCCCATAATGGCATTGGTTACAAAGACTTCATCTGCTTTTTGAATTTCAAACGGAGAAATTGTAGTTTCCTCTAAGGTATATGCCGGGTTTTTAGCAATCATTTCAATAACTTTTTTTCTGACCACTCCCTTTATACACCCCTCTGTTAACGCTGGTGTTTTTACAACAGATCCTTTTAAAATAAATATATTCGCATTGGTTACCTCTACAACCCCTTTTTTCTCATTGATTAAAACACAATTATCCAAATCATTCTCTTGAGCATAAATACTTGCCAATGTATTAATCATTCTATTATTGGTTTTAATGGTTGATAGTAAACCTGAATAACTGTAAAAATCTTTATAAACATCTACCGAATAACTTTCTTTGGTTTGGTATGTATTGGCTTTTACATCAATTAAATAGTCTATTTTATTCGTTTTTGGTGTGTATAAACCTCCATCTTTTCTAAAAACATTGAGTCGCACTCTAAAAGAAGGAGATGCGTTTTGCACCGCTACTGTTTTTAAAATTTCTTGCTCTAAAAACTCTAATGTAAATTGCATGGGTATTTTCATACGCAACATTCTCATAGAAGCCATTAATCTAAAATAGTGATCTTCCCAGAAAATAATTTTATGATGGTGTACTTTGATGGTTTCAAAAATTGCATCTCCATATTTAAAACCCCTATTTTCTGAAGAAAGTTGTACTTTTTTTTCTGAAATTAAATCACCATTAAAATTAACCATTTCTTTGTTTTTAAGAATTGCAAAATTACTATAAATCCATAGATTTTAAGCACAAAAAAACCAGCAATTATACTGGTCCTTTATATTGTTTACAATCTTGGTTTTAAGCTCCAATAGTATGCCTTAATTCGTCTATTTGGTTCTCCCAAAGTTGCTTAGATTCCTCTACTTCATCCTCATCATCTGCAAAATCCGTAACAATTAAAGAAACATCTTTTGTAAGTGCATCTACTTGAATTTTAATTTCAAAAAAACTATCATCGCCTTCGCTTTCGAGCCATTTCCATCGAATTCTTTCTCCTGTTTTTTTTGTAATTAATTCAGCTAACTCTTCGGTTCCCTCCCAAACAAAACTAAAAATTTTACCCCTTGCGTTTACTTTGTCTGCAAACCATTCTTGCAAATTAGATGGCGAAGAAATATACGAATACAGCATATTTGGTGATGCATGAATAGGGATTTCTAATTCAAATTGTACTTTTTCCATTGTTTGATTTGTTAGATGAGCAATATAGGTAATAATTCTATTTAAAAAAAATTAAAAAGGCTTGTTGCTAATCTATAAAAAGTAATTATATTTGCACTCGCAAAAACCATGGCGAGGTAGCTCAGTTGGTTAGAGCGCAGGATTCATAACCCTGAGGTCACGGGTTCAAATCCCGTTCTCGCTACTATTTTAAATCATTATAAAACAACAGTTTAGGTCTCTAAACTGTTTTTTTATGCTATCAATTCACGAACACCTTACCCTTACAACGGAAATTGAACACGATTCTGAAAACGATTTGAATGTTTTACCCCTATTTTCAACCCCCAAAATTTACACCGCAAAATAGGACTTATCCAAGCGTTGGTATGTCTATTATTCCTTCAGAAATCCAAAAACAGGAAAACTCGAACGAATGGCAAATGTATATGGAAAAGTAAACCATTACAAAACCAAGGAAGCTAGGTTGAGTCTCTTGTCATCTTACAGAAAGAAACTGTTACTTTTATTAAAACAAGGCTTTAATCCTTTTATAGAGAACACAGAATTGAATAAGGAATTTGAAACTCCTATTCCTGAAAAAAAGATTAAAGAAACGTCGAAAAAAGAAGAAATGGTATCAACAATAAACGATGCCATAAAGATTGCTATTAAGGAGGCCATCAATGAAAAGACAATGACTTCTCTATTGAAAAATGAGCTCATAAAGGGTGAATCAACTATGAAAGCTAGAGAAAGCACCAAAAAAACGAGACCTATAAAAGAACAAAATACTGGGAATAAAAATCAAGAAGAAATGTCTTTTGTAAAAGCTTTTGACTTTGCATTACGCTTAAAAGAAAAGGCAGTAAGCACTGCAACCATAAAAGATTATAGAAGAAAGGTAAAACTATTCATTTCATGGATGGAAGAAACACATCCAACAAAGAAAAACATAGGAGAAATTTCTAGAAAAGACTTATTAGATTATTTTAACGGAATTGTTCTGAAAACAAGTGCAAGAAATCGTAACAATTACAGAACAGAGTTAGGAAGTATCTTCCAAGTATTAAAAAATAATGAATTGGTTGCTGAAAACTATATTCAATCGATTCCTGTTTTAAAATCCAAAACAGAAAGAAATAAGGTGTACACATTAAAAGAACAACAAAATATATTTGAATATTTAGAAAAACAAGATCAACTTTTATTACTATTCATAAAGTTCGTTTCCTATAGTTTTATTAGGCCTATTGAGGTTTGTAGATTAAGAGTTAAAGACATTAATTTAGAAACCAAAACTGTTCAGTTTAAAGCAAAGAATAGCGCTTTAAAAACAAAGATTATTCCTAGTATTTTATTTGATGAGTTACCTGACTTATCGATGTTAGATAAAGAATCCTTTTTATTTACTCCAGACAAAATTGGAGCTTTCTGGCATGCAAACGAGACGAATAGAAGAGATCATTTTTCTAAAAGGTTTAGAAGCGTTGTAAAAGACCATTTTAAATTAAATGAGGATTATGGAATTTATAGCTTTAGACATACTTTTATCTCGAAGCTATACAGAAAACTGAGAGAAAAAGCTTCTCCTTACGAAGCGAAAAGCAATTTAATGCTGATTACAGGTCATAAATCCATGAGTGCTTTAGAAAAGTATTTAAGAGAAATTGATGCTGAGTTACCACAAGATTATTCAAAATTATTTAGGGCTTGCTGAAAAACACCTTACATCTATTTAATATTCTTACAATCAGTTAAGTAGGTTCTTATTTTTCATTAAAATCCTTGTTAAAATACAAAGATTTTATTAACTTACGTTAAATATCTCTGCATTATGATAAATTATATTTCAGAACACCAGTTAAGCATTGAAGGTTTTGCAACACCATTTGAGACGTCGCTTCTGCCAGAAAATCGTTGGGTAAAGTTAGCTCAAATAGTTCCATGGGATACTTTTGCTAGTATTTACATGAGCTTGATGAATACAAAACTAGGTCGACCAGGTATTGCGCCACGCATAGTTTTGGGTGCATTAATCATAAAACACATGGAGAACTTAGACGATAGAGGCGTTATCGCAAAGATTCAAGAAAATATTTACATGCAATATTTTATAGGTTTAAAAGGGTATAACCCACATCCTGTTTTTGATCCCTCTTTGTTTGTTGAAATACGTAAACGCATAGGTATAGATAGTTTTGATAAGTTAACCACAGAACTCATAAAGTCAAGTAGTGCCAGTTCAGACAACAAGCAGATTGCAAAGAAAAAAGATGAAGATGAGCATCCACCCAACAAAGGGAAACTTCAGATGGACGCTACTGTTGCCGACCAATATATTACCTACCCAACAGATAGTAAACTTTTAAATGCAAGCAGAAAGCAATTAGAAAAAATGATTGACAAACTCTACGTATTATCAGGTAAAAAAGGAACAAAGCCACGAACCTATAGACGTAAAATGAATACCGCTTTTTTAGACTACGCCAAGAAAAAGAGAAAACCGAATGCTGCTCATCGAAAAATGAACCGTAAACTTTTAGAATGTGTTAAAAGAAATCTAAAGCATATCCATAAGCAGCTCGATTATTTTGAATCCAAAGGCCAAGCTTTTCCTCTAAGCCACAGAGAACAAAAACTGTTTTGGGTTATTCAAATACTTTATGACCAGCAAAAACAAATATATGACCTAAAAACAAAAAGTTGTAAAGACAGAATCGTCAGTATTTTTCAGCCACATGTACGTCCTATAGTTCGTGGTAAAACAAATGCCAAGGTAGAATTTGGCTCAAAATTAGGTGTAGATTTAGAAAACGGTTTTGCCAGAATCAATACCCTAAGTTGGGACGCTTATAATGAATCATCAGATCTGATTTCACAAGTAGAAAATTATAAAACTTTACACGGCTATTACCCCGAACTCGTTCAAGTCGATAAAATCTATGCCACACGAGAAAACAGAGCTTGGCTTAAACAAAGAAATATCCGAATAACTGCACCACCACTAGGACGAAAAAGCAAAGAGCAGCTTGAAGAATCCTATTATGAAAAACAAAAACGAAGAAAAGAAGCAGCAGAACGAAACCACATAGAAGGGAAGTTTGGGCAAGGTAAAAACGGCTACAATCTAAATAAAATAAGAGCTCGATTAAAAAATACCTCTGAGAGTTGGATTGCTACAATATTTTTTATTATGAATTTGATACGATACCAAAAAATTAATGTTTTTTGGCTTCAAACTTCAATAAAAATATTAATAAATACAATACTATTGGCTTTTAAAAACATCATAGAGCCGTTACAAATTCAAAATAGAAAATATGACAAACAGTATGTATAAAATCATCTTTAAGTGAATTTTAAATTCCTAGTTTCTCAGCAAATCCTAGTTAGAAGAGGTAAAAAAAGAGCATTAATAGCAGTAGGACATAAGATCCTTGTCGCCGCCTATTTTATACTAAAAGACCAAGTGGCTTATAAAGATTTAGGTGTAGAGTTTTTAGACAATAAGAGAAAAGTAAATCAAATACAACATCATATCAAGCGATTAAAGGAGCTAGGTATTGATACAGAACAATTACAAGTTGCATAAAGGTCGATTTTTACTGGAGGTTGAAATATCCTATCAAAAATAGGAAACCCCGAAAATGAAACTGACAACAAACGCTAAGCACACAGCAGTAAGCCATAGAGCTTGAAGATGAAAATTTAACTTTCTTGGTGTTTGCAACTATTTTTTAAAACACTCATTATGAGAATAAAACAGAATTATAAACAGATGAAATAAAAAGCAACATTTTTTTTGAAACATTATTTTTTTTTATTGGTTTTTCTTTTTCAGTTTTTCCTTTTTTTGACTCCCTTTTTGGTTCGTAAGTTTTTTTTTCAAAAGTAGAATTAGATTTTAAATTTAAAAAATCATCTAACTTTTTATCATATTCAACTTTTCGGGTTGGATTTGATAATACTTCATAAGCTTCTTGAATTTCCTTAAATCTACTTACAAAAAAAGTATCTCCATCGTTTTTGTCAGGATGAAATTTGGTAGCAAGTTTTCGAAATGATTTTTTTATACCTAATACACTATTAACCTCGCATTAATAGTTATTTATATTTAAGCTGCGTATTTTATGCTAGGATGATTAAAATATTTAGCAACTCTGTCACTATTTTCTTGTAACATATCATATGGTTTTCCAGATTCTCTCTCAATTTTTCTGCATTTTTTGGAGCTGGTTTTTCAGACAATGCATATTTTAAGTCACAGTTCAGATATTCATCAGGATTTCTGTCTGGTGAATAAGAGGGTAGATAAAATAATTCTATTTTATCTGAGTTTTTTTCCACCCATTTTTTTACAATTTTACTATGGTGAACTCTTAAATTATCTAGAATCAAATATGCCTTATTCTTTTGTGATTTAACAAGTTGCTCTAAAAATCGTATAAAAACATCCGCATTCATATTTTCTTTATAAATCATAAATTGAACCAATCCTTGATTGGTAACTGTTGAAATCATATTGATTGAAAATCGTTTTGACATATGCTTTTTAACAGGTGTCTTCCCTTTAGGTGCATATGAGCGACCATGCTGATTGCTATTTCTAACACCTGTCTCATCTCCCCAATGGATTGTTGCTTTTTCTTGTTTTGCCTTCTCTTTTATAACAGGATACTGCTCATCTAACCATTTCTGAACCTTTTTAGAGCATTGTTCATAAGCTCTCTTTTTTGGTTTCTGAGGCGTGAAACCCCATGAATTAAGGTAATTTCCAATTGCCCTTCTACCTATTACAATACTAAGTTCTCGCTCTATAAGTTCTTTAATTGCTTTAGTTGTCCATAAGGCAAAATCTAATTTCAACTGATCAGGCATAGTATCTGTTATCATCTTTTGAATAGCAAGTTCTTGCTGAGAATTAAGCAATTTTTTGTTTTCTGATTTTGCACCTCTCTTTTGATAAGACAAAGATTTAACTCCTTCTTTCTTATAAAGTTTCCACCAATCTCTAACTGTATTTACATGTACTCCGTAAAAAGAGGCTATTTCACTTTTTTTATCTCCTCTTTTTATCATCTTTATTGCATCTCTACGAATGATATTTCGCTCTTGGTCTGATACACTTCTTAAATCTACTTTTCCCATTCCGTAAAGATAAGAAAAATATAGATGAATTAAAGAACTATTAATTCTAAGTTAATAGCCTTTCTTTCAATTCCTAAAATTTGGTAATAATTCTTCAATTTATTTTCTAATTTTGCCTAACTTTTATGCATATGGGAAGTTGCGGGTTTGTGTCCGAGGATTTTACGAAGAAAAATCAGATACAAGCAAACTAGCAATGACCTTTATTTGAGACAAAACCAGCAATTTTTTATATGCTATTTTGGGAATAGTTATTTTTTTATTCGGGTAAATTCAGAGCTAATAAGTTTAGATTTGATTCAGTCTATTTTATATACAAAACACCAATAACTTCACTCACATCAAATCCTATATTGATAACTTTTTCATTTTCATTAGTGTAGGGATTATAATAATCGAAATCAGCACCTATACTTAGATTTTCTTCAAAAGAATCCTTTTTATTTTTCAAAATGACGAAGTTTCCGAAATCATAAAGAATATTAACATATTTCTCTTCACAATACTTCGCACTTCTACCTCCCTTTAGAGCTATTTGTTTGTTTTTATACAAATTGACTTTCTTAATATTTTCAAACTCCTCAATCTGTATGATTTTATTAAGTTTATAATACTCAATATTACAAGATTCAAATCCGTAATCTTTAGCAATATCATTCCCGTAATAACATAAGTTGTTTTTTTCAAAACAACTTTCAAAAACAGAATTCCAATATTCGCTATGATTGTTATAAGCATTATAATTATTAATGGGATAGGCTTCAGGGTTGAGTTCATGTGTTATAAATTCAATAATAGAATCTTTGGTTATTATACAATATCCATATTCAATTTTCATGGAGCGCTGTGCACCCATTTCATTTTTTGTAAAACGGGTTCTGCATAAGACTTCTCCTTTTTCGTTTATTGAAATTGGTCGAATTTCAGAATTAATAGTTGAAGGACCAGTGAACAGAGAAACAGATTTTCCTGACATAAATAGAACAATTAGTAAAATTAAATTTCTTAAATACATATAATTAGAATTTAGTTTATTTTTTCAAATATAGAGTTCTGTTAAAAATCAGAATTTGCTTTTTCCTGATTTTGAAAATCTTTTTGTTCCTCTAATTTTGAGTCTGTCATTGAAAATTTAGAAACTGTTAATAAATAATTTGAATCTATAGTACCTTTATTTTCAACTTTATATTCTATTTTGTTAATAAATTGAACAAAATCAGAACCATTTGGATTTCCCCATTGATTAGTTTTTGGAATATTATATTTATTTTTAATTGCCTTAACAAACTTATGTTGTTCGTCTTCATAATGAGCTAAATATTCTTTTGACACAAATTCCATTTTATGGATGATATTTTGATTAGTAGTAAAGAAATTTAAACTTCCGTTAAGCCCTCAAACAGAAGTGCTGATATTTTTTTCCTAATTTATAACCTTTCAACTCTTTCATTGTTTCTAATTGAGATGAAGTTAGTTGTTCTTCTACTCTTATTCTTTTTTTCTTTTCTTCTTTGCAGCCAAATATTATAAAAGTTACTAGTATTAATTCTGACTAACGTAAAATTATATCACTGATTTATAGTTATTTGCAAATCATCATTAGTTAATCCAAATTTATCAATTTGTTTTCTAATTCTTTTAACTAATCCCAATTTTCTTTTTTGGTCAAGGTAAAGATAGCCTTCAGGATTTTCATAAGGAACACCTTTTACTACCATATTCCAAATAATTACTGCTAGTTTTCTTGCTGTTGCAGTTATTGCAGAGACTCTCCCTTTTCTAAAATTGATTCTTTGGAAAAAATCTCCAAGGGGCGTACTATCTTTTAAATTTCCTATGGCATTAGCGGCGTTTCTTAAGGCTATTTTAAGTCTACTACTTCCTTTGCCAATTTTACTAGAGAGTACTTTTCCACCGCTTACTTTATTGTTCGGTGCAAGTCTTAGCCAAGAGGTAAAGTGCTTGGCGGTCTTAAATTTTTTGATACCGTCGTATCCCACTTCGCTCATAATGGTAAGAACTTTATTGTAGCTCATTCCTTCAATGGCAAGTAGGTCTGTTCCTTTAAACATTTTATAAGACTTTAGATTGATATCTATGTCTTTAGGTGTGTTTTTGTTGATTCTTTTATATGGTTTTTTGTCAATATGGTGTTCTTGTTTTTCGGGGTCTTTACCAATGATTTCATCGAGTTTTGAAGCAATTTGGTGATCACATTCTCTAATTTTCTTTTGAACGAATTCGTAAGTATCCAGTTCGTCTTTGAGTGCATAAAGGAAATCTTTTCTGCCATTAGAATGAAGTGCTTTTGCAATCTCTTCTTCGCTTTTTTTACAATTGTAATGTCTCAGACTTGCTAATTTTTCAGGGATTGTTTCACCTTGAGCGATGGCTCTTATAATTTTAAGTCCTGTAAGACCTACCACATCTTTAACTACCACATCAAGTCGAATATTCATCAACCTAAGGTATTTCTGCATTTTTTTGGTGGCAGAGGCGGCTTGTTTAATAAGGTTGTATCTGTGTCGTGTAAAGATCCTTAAAATCTCGGTATCCTCATCAGGTAAGAAGCTTCCTGATAATAATCCTAGACTATGTAGCTTTTGTATCCACTGGCTGTCTTTTACATCAGTTTTCTTTCCTTTGATGTTCTTGGTAAACTTTCCATTACAAAGAGTAACCTCAAAGCCCTTGGAAATAAGGACAGCGTGTAGATTTTGCCAGTAATTACCTGTACTTTCCATAGCTACTGATTCAATATTGTGTTGTTTGAGCCAATGGGCTAATTCATAGAGGTTCTCATTGTAGACACCAAATTCTTTAATCAAATCATCACTTTGTCCAACTGCGACCCAGTGACTTCTGCTACCAATGTCGATACCAGCCGCATTTTTGTTTACTACATCTAAACTAATTTGTTGTTCCATATTTATAGAATTTAAAAGCTCTAAGGAAATGTGCTTTAGGCAAATAAATTATTCTGAACGGGATTACACCAAGTGCATCGCCAATGTACTGACGGCAAACATTTCAACCAGGATTGCGCTCGTGCTTACTAAAAAGCAGCAACACTTTGAAAAACGGCCTTGCAAAGAGCTAAAGTTAATAAGCACTAAATTACGATTTTTACGTTAGCATACGTACTGAAGTTTCTTGGGGTCTATAAAGGATTACTGCCAACGATAAATTATATTAGTAGTGACAGACTGCTTGGCACTTACCTATCAAAAACGCTATGCTTGTTTGGATGGGCTATAAACCTTGATATTTTGCACCTTACCTGACATTATTTATACAAAATTTTATCGCTTTTTATTTTTTCCTTTCAAATGTCAACCAATTTGTCTGTTTACTAGTGTTTGAAAATAATTCCCCTATTCTTAATCGTTCACAGCTAGAAGACCTATACCACCCCTCGCTCCAAGACCCCATATCTAAATATAACGCATCTTTCACCCCAATCTCAACAAGTGCTTTTTGAAATTCAAGAATAGTCACTGGTCGGTGAGTTTCTGCAATAAAAATTGCACCATTCCCATATTTTATAATCGCTCTTCTTGTATTTTTTCTGTCCTTAAATAATTCGCATTTAACTATATTTGAATTATTCACTAATAAAATCTGCTGAAATAGGTTATGGTTTTTAGATATTGAAGTTGCCATTATACTGTCCGATAAATTTTCCAATTTGTCGATGATGCATTCATTTTTTGAAAACATAACAAACCCATTAATTCCATTATTTTTGACTTTATTTACAACTTTTCCATTTTCAATAAAAACCCCTTCAATTGTTGTTTCTGGAGAGGTGAATGCGGCAGGAACACAAAAATATGTTGAATCATTAAAGGAAGGTCTTACACTATGGAGTTTAATATCTAAACCTTTGGGTACAAACTGTATAATCAAACAAGTTGAAGCTTCAGTTTGCAATTTCCGCACAAAAGGATTTTCTATTTCTAAATCTTCAATTTCAGAATTCAAGGAGCTAATAGTTGAATTAAGACTATCTATCTGTTTATTTAATTTTTCAACAGCAATGCGGTTATTATTGTTACAACTAACTAATAATATCATGCTAGAAATTATGACTATATGAATTACTTTCATCATTTTATTTAATTGGCGACGGTTTGGCTATACGCATTGTCCCGAAGAGTATTAAGCACAGGTATTGTCGTGCTTTGTTATTTCTCTTTTAATCAGACTTTATGATTCATTATTATTTCTATAATATCGACCCGATTTAAAGATTTTGCATAATCAATACTATTAAGACCATATTCATTAATTTCAGCAGGTCTGGCTCCTTTATTTAAAAGTGATTTTATAGATTTAATATTATTTCTACGAATTGCATTAAATAAATTTACTGTTGCTTTTTTAGCTTTTCTTTCAACAACTTCTAGATCTTTTCTCTCACTTTCAAGCTGTCTTTCAATCCCCTCCATTCTTCTTTTATGGAATAATTCAGTCCATGGCAATATAGATCGTTTAATAATACTACCATTATTATTACTTGTTGAAATGAGTAAGTTTTTATTAATAGAATTTAATCCATGAATAAGGTTTTGGAAAGTAAAATAGTATGGGCTTCCTGCAGGCATATTGCCATGAACGCTGCGATCAACTACTAACTTTTGTGTACAAACCCAAAAAATAAAATCATCCATACTTTCAAAACCAAGCTTAATTTCAAGTTGTTCTATTTCTTCCTTAGAAAATGAGTGCTGGTAGTCAAAATTCCCATGAATGGCAAAATGCCTTTCTCCGTCATATATAAAATCATTTGGATTTTTAATTTTTAAACTATTAAATGGATAATTTCTTCCATATGAAAAATCTAATAACCAATCTTCAGATATATCCCTATATAAAAAAGTTTCTTTTGCTAAATTACAAATAGAATTTTCAGAACAAAACCAAACTATTGCTTTATAGTATCCTCTGTTATCAATCTTTTCGATATTATTCGAAAGTTTTAATTCCATTCTTGAATCACACTTAGGACAAATTCTCATATTCAGTTAATTCCTTTTAATAAAGCATAACAATCCTATAATTGTTATTATTTTTTCTTTTTAAAATGTTTATAAATGTAGTAAAATCAATTTAATTTTTCCGCTGAATTTAAAAATCTTGAAAAAGTAGAGAAAAACAGCTATTTACAAGTTTTATAAAGTTTGGATAAATACTTACTTTCTTAACCAACCTAACAGTAAATGATTTTCAATTTCCCAAACTCCATTTTTGTGAATCAACTTAAAGGTTGCTCTAGACATTCTACCCAAATTTTGCTGAACAATTTCAATTTCATTGTCACTAACTTTAGATACAATCGCCACATGACCATATTTATTAAAAGTATGCCCATCCATTATTACTAGATCATTACTCTTGGTTGAGATTTACTTTTGTTAGAATATTGAGTAAGATTTCTTGCTGCATTTTTTTGTCCGTCTTTTAAACCTCTAATATAAAAGTTTTTTGCATGCCCAAAAGTATTTGGCATTTTATGATTTAGATGGTCATAATAATACCTTTTTACAAACTCTACACATTGCCATTCTAAACCGTAATTATATCCGTCACTAGCTTTATGTCTAGTATTTTTCCCTTGATGCAGATAAACAGGAACATTATTAAAGGTATCTATAATTTCATTTCCTTTTTTATCATACACTCTATCTGAATTACAATTTATAAAGAAAACGCTGAATATCAAGAGCAAAATAATCTTTTTCATAAATACTAAATTTAATCAATTATACATTCTAAAGTACTTTTAAACGGTAAATTATATAAATTTTTCAAAACTTATGACTTTCATTTAAATTAAAATATCTAAGAATAAAAGTTAAAACAATCTAACATTTATGCCCATGCATGGCTGCCATCTCTTGATGTAAAACTATCTGCAATGGCATGATGCACTACTATATCAATTTTTGCCCATGCTTTGTAAGCCGCAGAAACGGATTGCCCAATACCTAAGTTGCTATCTTCTGAATAACGCATTCCTTTTTCTTTCAAAATTACCTTTAAGGCGTCGAATGTAATCTGTATGTCTTGACTTTTTAGTGCTAGCGCTAGTTTACCCATAAAGTCGTAGGCTTTGTTATTTGTTGTTTTCATATCGTTACTTTTTTAAAATTTCTTCATCTGCTTTTACCTCAACCTTACCAGTTAACAAATCTTGCAGTAAACCTGCTTTTAGTTGTTGGTATTTGGATAGAGCTTATTGTTCGGTTTGGATTTTATTATCAATAGATTTCGTTAGTTTTTTATCATTTATTGTTGGGTGTTTTACTTGTTTTTTCTAAATTTAAAGGTATAAAATGTCTTTAAAACCTTTTTTGCTTTTACGGGAAATTTCCAAATTATAATTAGGATTACTGCAATAAGACCTTTTACTTTCCAAAAAGGAATGACAATACCAATAATAGCTACTAGAATAATAATCTCCCTAATTTTATATTCTTGTTGTTCTTCTTTAGACTGAAAATTCACAAATTGTAGGTTTTCGTTTTCCATGTCTAACAAGATCACTCCATCGTTTTCAATAACTAAATCGTATTCTAAAAGCTGTCTTCTTGAGTTTTTATCATCTAAAGAAATTGCTTTTTTTCCTGATTTTACTTCAATTATATATTTTTTTCCTGATTTTTCAGTAATATAATCTACTATTAATTTATTCTGCTTTTTATGACCATTAACTAGATAATTATGAAAATATATTTCTTGACTAGATAGGATATTAAATCCCTTTTTTCTTAAAAAGTCTTCTGCTGCTGTTTCTAGCTTTAAACCTCTTTCAAAACGTTTTTTTCTAGCTCTTTTTTTTGATCGCTCTGATAATTTAAACTTAACAATAAAGAATAAGAGTATCCCTATTATTAGTATAAATATAACATTTGAAAAAAATTGCTCGTTCATCCAATTGGAATTATTATTTAACTGACAGCCAATTTTTGATATTTCTATTGGCTTCGACTTTTTCCTGAACTAAACTATCTAAATTATAATAAAAATCAATATTTGTAATTCTCTCTACTTCATCAATAGATGTCGCGTAAGTGTAAATAGACTTGCTAGACTTTTCATTTGGTAAGATGAATGCAATACCCATTGCTTTGTCATCTTTAAAACTAACTAGCGTTTTATAAAAAGCTCTAGGCACATTTACTTTATTATCACCTATTTGATCAATTGGGTTGTCTAAAATTGGCCCTGTAACGACATAGATAGAATCTCTAAAACTTGACCAATATTCTACTTTACTTTCTAGTGATCGCCAGATACCTCGATTGAATGAAGCCTTTTGAGGAGAAATATTACTTAAATAAAAACTTTCACTCATAGCGTTATAATTGTGTGCCATTGCGTGAGCTGGGGCTAAATGCCCCATATCATAACCACTGCCTTTATAATCTTTTGGTGAAGCTGATTCTGTTTTCACAAAAGGATCTTCTCTATAATCGTTAGTCCTTTTTACTTGTTTATTATAATTTTTATTTGAAATTTTATAGAATACCCATTCTGGCTGTTCATCTTTTTCGCTGTACGACAACGTCAGATAACTATGGGTAATAACCTGATTTGTAGTAGAGGTTGGATACAATAATATTTTCTTTTTATTTGTTGTAATGCTACTATTTTTCTCTGCATTTTTACTTCGTAATTTTGCTTGTGCTGATTTTGATCTACAGTCTATGAATAGCAAGAGTATAATTAAAAAAGACATGGTTTTTTTTGCAGACATTCTAAAAGGTTTGAGGTTATATATCTTCAAATATTTTAATATTATGAGTAAACCTATCGTGGTCATTACCCTTGAACCAATCAAGGCTTATCCATTTACCAGAAGCATCAGTTCTATAGTCTGCACCATACAGTAGTTCGTTTTTCATTTCATTTTCGGGAACTAAAAATTCAGCAAAAGCGTGGCCATAATCACCATCAAAGCCTCCAACCATTCTTGATCTAAGCCCTATTTGTCTTGCTACTGACGCTAATAAAATTGCAAAATCATCACAATCACCTGAATATTGGTCTTTATATTTTAATGAAAGTGTTGCTTCAGCTGACCTCCAAGTATCTTTACCTGTAATTGGATCATAAATGTAGTGCCAGTTTTTAAAAATATGCTTTTGCATCGCTACAATTTGTTCTACTTGAGAACCACTCGTATTTAGTTTAATGTTTAATTCTGATACTTCTTTTAATACGAGCCCCTCTACTTGTATTAAATTACCCACGGCAGGTGGAATTTTATTTATGATAAGTTCTTTTTTAATAATTGTTTTCTCTTTTGGAGTTACAATATCCTCAATTTTAACAATTTTAGGCTCTATGTCTTTAATAATGGTATTTGGTTCAGGAATTGTATTTTTTTTATTTGCTTCTTTTTTAGCCATTGCAATTATTTTTGCTCTTCCTGATCTAGAACAACTATTACAGGAGTTTAAAAAGAAAGCAAATACTATTATAGGTATTGCAATTAATAATTTATATCTCATACTTAATCAAATATTTTGTCTAGGAAGGATTTTTTTCTGGTATTAATTTCCTTTTTTTTTAGGCTTTTCTATTTCGTTTAAAAATTTACCAACTTTTGAAGTAACTTGAATGGTAAAACGTCTGTTATTATTTTCATTTTCTTCATCTCTGGATTGACTAAAATACCCACTACCCGCCAAGATTACTTCACATTGACTCCCTAGGCTATTGAAATCTGCACCTATTTTTTTCCAGTAATTAAATAAAGACAAAGCCCTTTTATAACTTAAATCATATCCCATATTTGGATTTCTAAGCCAATTATTGTTAGATCTTTGAGCGTTTCCTTCAATGATTAATAAATAGTCAATTGTTTTACTTGTGTCAATGATGCTTTTTACTTTATCGTATAAGTTTTTCCCAGCTTTACCAAGACTTCTTCTAGTATTATTTGGAATGTCTAATATATTAGAACTGTTCGATTTGAAACGAACATCAATATTTAATTTGTACCTTTTATTTTCAGTGTCGAAATGATAGTAAGTAGTGTCTAAACTTTCTATGGCCTTTTGAACATTTTTAATTTCTTTAAGCTGATTTGCTTGT
This sequence comes from Polaribacter litorisediminis, assembly GCF_019968605.1. Lineage (NCBI taxonomy): Bacteria > Pseudomonadati > Bacteroidota > Flavobacteriia > Flavobacteriales > Flavobacteriaceae > Polaribacter > Polaribacter litorisediminis. Next base: position 1,051,692 of record NZ_CP082966.1, on the reverse strand, counting down.
GCCTCGAGTGTACTTTGTTTACTTTGTAGTATCGCAAATGAAATCACGTATAATACCAACATTATAAAGAAAAGACTCGTCATTAAATCAGCATAACTTACCCAAAAAAAACCTGACTTTTTCATTCTTTATTTTAGATATTCGTGTTTTCAGTTTTGGGTAATATTTGAATTGAAAACCGTTTATTATTTTCCTCAACACTATCTCTACAAATACCGTTAAATCCGCTGCCACAAATCATTACTTCTACATTATATTTTCGAAAATCAATTGAGTTACTTTGCCATAACTGATAAACAGCTAATGCACGGAGGTAACTTTTTTGATACCCCCAAAGATTATCTTTATCTATTGATCTATCGTATTTATTAGCCATATTACCTTCAATTACTAAAAGATAAGATAAGCTTGGGTTTTCTTTTTTTAATTTAGCCAAGAAAGATTCTAATGATTTACCAGCCTTTAAAGTGATCTCTTGAAATTCCGATTTTATAACAGTTTTTGTTGGCTCAAATATTTCTTTTCCGATTAATTTACTAGCTACAAATTTTTTGCAATCGTTTAAATACACAAAATTGGGATTATCTTCTAAAGGTTTAAATTGTTCTTCAATTTTTAATAATTTATTTAATCTGTCGTTTTCAACGTTTAATTCTTTTTCTTTAATCTTCAACTTAGCTATTAACTTATCATTTTCAGCAATCATCTTTTTATTATCTGAAATAACTTTTGCACTCTTTGCAATAATTTCAATATTTTCCTTCATTTTATTTTCTAATATTAAAACTGTTACAATGAATAGAATTAAAATAATAAAAAACAAACTAGACATTAAGTCTGCAAAACCAACCCAAAAGAAGTTCGATTTTTTCATTACTGTATGATATCAAAAAAAATCAACATAGATTGAATACCGTAACTAAGTATTGTTAAATAAGCTCCTATTTTTAATACAATCAAAACCAATTCTAATTTTGTTTTTTTTATAGGCTTTAAAACATCAGGCACGCTAACCGTTGAAGGTGCTGAAATCGGCCATTCTTTGTTACTATTAATTTTTTCGATTGCAGCGATAATATCTTGGCTGCTATTTTTAAAAACAATTGATAAATCTTTTTGTAAATTTTCTAAATTTTTATCAATACTATTCAATTTTTCTAACTGATCTAAATGATCTAGTTTTTCAAACTTTGGACGGCTCTTTTCAAATGCTTGCTCTGTTCTTAAAACTTGTTCATCCATTGCTTTGGTAAACACCTCAATTGAATGGGTAAAAGCTGTTGTTAGTTTTGAATCAAAGCCAGCTATTGCTTCATTAAAAGCGTTAAATTGCTCAAGTGACAATTTTCCTAAATCGTTTATAGCATTCGCCATTTTTGATTCAGTTTGAACAACTGCTTCGTTTACTGCATCCCCATATTTAGAAAATGACTCGATGTGTGTATTAAAAAAATTTGTCGCTGCATTACTTGCCTCAATATTATTTTTTATGCTTTCCAGTACTGTATTAATATTCTCTGTTGTTTCTGTAAAATGCTGTAATCTCTTTACTAATTCTGACGTACTACTCATAGAATTATTGAGCTGGTTGTAGTAGTTTGCAAAATTAGAAAAAGAATCCATCATCGTATCTAACTGATTAAATACTTTGACATTAGATGTGGTAATTCTTGAGACATCTAATTTTTTTATATCACTTATTAATTGATGCTCTCTTTTTATAGTATTTGATGTAGCACGAACAATTGTATCAAGCTGATTAATTGATGCGGATGTATTTCTAGCAAAAACATCTAATTTACCCGATAAAATAGCTACTTCAGGTAGTTTACCTGTTGCCATTTTAGGCATTAACTCAGATTGTAGTTTCGATAAAAATTCACTTTTTTCTTCATCGGCCTCTGTTTGTGCATCTTTATATACCTTAATTGAAAAGTACGTAGTTATAATAAGTCCGATTACACTGGCAGACATTGCCCACTTTACACCATTAATTAAAGGTTGAATTGAATCTAATGCATTACTTCCGCTATCAAAAGACACTGAAAATAAGCCTGCTATGATTCCTATCATAGTTGCAGCCAAACCTAAATACAATGGTGCAGGAATTCTATTTTCAATTTGATTTTCTATTGTTTCTGTGTGTTTGTCAACAATGTCTTTGATTAAGTGAAAATCTATAGATGCCCCTTTGTTTTTTATTAAATAAACATTTATATATTTAACAATAGTACCTAAAACCTTACTATTTCTCTTGTAATCAAGATAGGTTATACTAACATCACCTTCACCATCTTCTTCTTCATAAGAAAGCATATCTTCTACATTACCCGAAGCATAAAAACTCTTTAGAACTCGTTTTTGTGAAATAATAGGTAATGTCTCAAAATCAAAAATTGCACGATATTCAATAATCTTGTACCATAATTTTCTTGCGAGGTTAACCTGAAAAGCAATTATTGCCACAATTATTCCAATCTCTATGTAAGCTATCATAGTTTAATTAAATTTTATTCTTATTTTCTTTTTCACTACCCAATCCTTACCTTCTAAACGTATGATACCTTTTTCGACTACCTCTATAGTCTTGGCATTTGTAGTATAAGTATTTTCATAGTCACAAGCTGTTTCTAAATATATATTTGGAGAATTTAGAGCTCTAGATAAATCTACCGTTTCCATTAATGTAAAGTAGACTTCATTGCTATCTTCAGTAAGCTCTGCTTGGTATAGTGATGTTTGTTTTATTCCTTCGCTTGCATCTTCTGAGGCAAATCTTTTCTCTTCAAAAGGAGCTGGTAAATATATTAAGGTTGACTTCGGTTTTTGAATATCAAGATTAACCGTTATTGCTTTTTCATCTTCAATAGGTTCAGTATCCTTGTTTTTTGTATCATTTTTAATCTCATCTTTTCTAGATTGAACGATTGGTCTAGATATATTTACATTACTTAATTGATCAACTACTTTTGTAGTCTGAAATGATTTTATTTCCCTTAAATCTTTATTTGTAATTGTTTCGATCTTACCATTTAAAGAGGCTATTTCCTTTTTCGATACTTCATTTTGATCTTTCCAATATTTTTTACCATTTTTTGTTTTTAACAATGCTTTTTTACTAGATATTAATTTAAATATTAAAAAAATATTAAATAGAAAAGAAAAGCCTAATAAAACTATAAATAAGGTTGAAAACTCTTTTGCCTTACTTAGTCTTCTTGGATTTCTATCTTGAATATTATTTGAACTGTTTTCATTTACATTTTTAGTGGTTGTATTATATGTTGTAATGAATTTTTGGTATTCTTCATTGATGAGTTGAATAGCTTCTTTACGTTTCCTTGGCTGTTTAGGTATTTCATCTATTTTACTCATTTTAGGAACAAAGGCTATGTTCTTAAAATGAAGGCTAACCGTGCTATCAATCAACTCTAATTTATATCTTTTGAAAACACTATCTCTTGTTTTCTTCCAGCCTATTGATAACTGATTACTTAATTCATCTAAGTTTACACTATCAGAATATTTGGAATATTTATTTTTTATTTTATTATAGGAATCCCATTCTTTTTTCTGTTCACTATTACTAGGTTTAAGTTTGGTATTATTATCCCAAGTTCTAAGATCTTCGATATAAGCTATTGTTAATTTAGCTACAGCCCAATTTTTAATTTCATTATAAGCTTTTAAACTGTCTTTTTTATTTTGCGAATAATTATAATTTACAAATAGGAAAACTAAAATGACGAATATTATTTTTCTTTTCATAGCAGTTTATTTTATTCTTCTAGGACTTCATTTGCTAGTTCATTTAATTTACCAATAATTGGAAAGAAAAATAAGGTTTCACCCAAGGGATCTTCATCTACAGTATCTGATTTTAAATGTGCTAAACCCTGTAGTTGATAATCTAATAAATCTAAAGACTTAATTTTCTCAAAAACTTTTATCGAATTGTTTGAAACCCCAAAAATGTCTTTAAAATTTAATTCTACAGTTAACTTACTGAACAATTTATAGAAGTTCTCTACATTTTTGAGCACACCATCTAAATAACTATTAGTAAGGTCTTTGTATTTTATAGTATCGTTAGTAACTTTACTTATACTTTGTACGTTTAACTTATTATAGTTTCCTATATTAACTTCAACCAACTTTTTATGATCTAATTCTTCTAGTTCTTTATCTATATAAAAACCACCTTTACATGTAACTTCTTTAGGATTTTGATCCGATTTTATAGTAATATTAGAATTTTCTTCACCTAAGACATTGTTGAAAATTGCTTGAAATAATTTTTTTGTAGTAGCATATTTATTTGTGTCCTGATCTATAATTTGTAATGTTTTTGAACCTGTTCCACTAAAAATTATATTTCTAGGAGATTCAAACCCTTTCACTTTCATTAATTCTGCAATATGATATACTAGTGAGCCATAAAACAATAAGAAAACTAGTTTAAAGTCATCATTTTTAGAAAGTTTTTCTGAAAAATCGAGGTTATTTAACTTTTTATCTTGAACATTTTTATTGTTTTTTAAGGAGAAAAAGAAATTTACAATGTCTTGAGATGATTCGTTATCAGTATATAATTTTTCTAAAATCTTTAATTCAGAGTTTAATGAATTACTAGCAAGGATTTGCTTAAACTCATTATAATACTTTTGAACAAAACCATTGTTATTAATGTTCCCATTAAAAGCATCTCCAAAAATAGAGTTTCCAGCAAACCTGAATGAAGAAATTAACTTTGGGCTCCCATCTGCATAAATCATTATATCTGTTGTTCCTCCACCAATATCTACAGAAACTGAAGGTTTTGCCATTGCTTTGACACCTCCTTTAGCCTTATAATAATAGAAAGGAGCGATACTCTCAGGGAAATTTATTAAATTAGTAGGATTCGCATTTTCACCAAAAACAAGTTTGTAATTATTTGCCCATTTTTGACGTAATCTATTCAAGTGATTAGACGTCATACTTACTGGGTAGAACCACTTTATTTTTGTGTTTGATAAATTACCATTATTGATTAATACCTTGTTCTTACATAAAAGCAATAATTCCTCAATGTAATGAGATAACCTTGTATCGTTATTCGTTTCATTTTTTGCCCATTTTAAATCAGTAAAAGCTTTTAAATACCCTCTAATTGGAGTTTTCTCATAATCAAAACCTGCATTTACATGTGTAAAAATGGAAGTAGATTGTTGATAATCCACATCTTGATTTTGCACTAGACAAGTTCTAAAAGGAGCTTTTCTTAGTTGATTTTCCCCAAATGTTTTACCAATTACCTCTTGCATAAGGTGAGTTTCACCTTCTTCTATCATCCTAAAAAAGTCAGACCTTTTTGGAGTATCATCTGGCATTAAAAAAGCGATTTGTGCATCCTCTGTTGTAATATCAAATGCTTTTTCTTTTCCTTGTCCTTCAATTTTATATTCAATATGAGAGTTTGTTGTACCAAAATCAATAGTAAATTCATAATTATCACCACCAAAAGCACTATTTTGAGGCCAATTTGGAATAAGGTAATTATTTACATTCCCTACTTGAATTTTTATTAAATCAAATTGTTGATCAACTAATGTTTGTGTTGTTATTGTTGGGCTTTTTGATCTTTGCTTTTGTATTTTACTTAAATGTGAATTTTCTAAATTTGTATTTATTACCTCGACATCTAAATTAATTCCTTTTTCAGGCAATACATCAGCAAGACCTAAAGCGTAATTCATATTTACTTGATCAATATTTACAAAAGGAAAAATTGAAAAAGCAAAAGATTTTTCTACTATAGAACCCTTTGCAGGGTCGCTATGTTTTTTAGGGTAATAAATTTTAGAATATTGAATAAAACCTTTTTTGATGGGTATGTTTAATATTACTTCCAAACTATCACCTGCTCTTGCATGATACTCTAAAAAGTTACCCTCTACTAATTCTTCTACCTTAAAATAGTCAAAAAACCTATCTGTTAAAGGTAATAGATATTTGTTTTCCCCTAATGTAAAAAATCTAATTTTATCAATATCGTATGGTAATTTAACAATTGTATCTGTTAAGAAGTCATTCATAGTGAGATACGGATACAAATCTCCTTGTTCTGGAAGAGTTCTTTCATTCAATGGCCTTTTATCTGATGGAAGAACAATCGTTTCAGGATTCCAAGTATCAAATGTATATATATATTTATGAATTAATGGTTTTAATGGCAACACCAGTGGTTTTAAGCCTTCTTTAATTTTAACTGTTTTGATGACTAAATCACTATTGTTTTCAATAAGCTTAGGATCTAAAACATATTGTTTTAGTGCAAAACCTGAAATAACTTCAAGAGGATGACCTGCATTACCATTGAATGTTACATTTTTTAAAGAACTTAAATGTGTTCCAGTATTTAATGTCATTAACTCATTATAAAACTGTTGATCAATTAGTGCTATTTTTCTAAAAGTAGCTATTAAATACTTATTAAATTCAGGGAAAAAATTATTAAAATCTGGAGATTTCGACATTGCATATAAGTATTTTATATACTCTTTATCTCGCTTATATAGTGGGTGTAACCCATCGTCTAGCATAATGTCATTCCCAAATTTAATATCAATTGCTTTTGCATCAGGCGCCGCAAAAAACAAAGTTCTTGGTGAGGTACCCCCTATAATTTCATGATTATATTTAATAATGTAAAGTTTATCTAGCAACTCAAAATTATACTGAACACTGTCCTGCTTTAAAAAAAGATCTAAGGTTTTTCCTAAATGTCTTTGTTTTTCATTTCCGTTTAATAGTTTATCTAAACTTATTCTTTTATCCCAAGCTACTAAACTTAAGTTGTCTTTAAACTTATTATAATTGAATAGGATTTGTCCGATATCTAAGGCATCAGAAATTAATTTATGATTATCAGACGCCATTGCATTACCATGAATTTCAATACCATCTAGTTGACCTGAGCCACCAACAACATCAAAAGCAGTTCTTACTAAATCTATACGAGCAAAGGGGCTAGGTATTGAGGTTGGTAATTTCTTACCGTTACCACCATCTGTGTTTATACTGCTTATTAGTGCGTCATTAATTTCTGTAGACGAAAACCAATCGTTTGTTAATGCACCTTGATTATGTATTCTAAAAACTTTCTTACTCATGCTATTTAATTTAGAATTTTTATGATTTGGTTTCCTAATATTGTATCAAAGATTTTAATAAATCTTGCTTCTTGCTTCTCGTTATCCAATATGCCAGTTTTAATTAACTTATTAGCTTCTTCAATTAAGATTTTACCAGTTGCTTTATTTTTTGAGAAAATACCACCTTTATCAACTTCATTACCAATTATAAAATCAAATAAAGTATCGTGATCTTGATTATCATGAAAAGGCATAAAAGAAATGTCATTTTTTTTCATTTCATCAATCCATTCTTTAAAATAATTTAGGAAAGGAGTAAATTCAGATTTATAAAAATCGCTATTATAAAAATCTTTACTAATACCTTTATCACCATTATAATAACCAGTTGATTTTAATAAATTATCCATAGATATTTTAATAAAATTACTGAGTAAATAAAGTTTAGATAAAGGAACTCTTAAATTATCTTTTGCAACTTGCCCTAGACTATCAAATTTTAATTTACCTATACCATTTTCTATACCAAATTCTTTTATCTCGGTATCATTATTATTATTTGATAAAGGTATATTTTTTACAAAATCTATAATTGATAGCGCACCTGCCAATTCAACAAAATGAGCGTCATTTTTTTGATCTGCTTTGCCTTCAGCATATTTCATATTATTATTTGCATTATCACCAATATGATAAAAAGTATTAATAGCATTGCTCTTAAAAATTGCATGTTCATAATAACTCAACGCTGCTTTCGCTTTACCGAAAAATGTTGCCGAATCAATTTCTTTTTCATTATTATTGTTATCAGATACTTTAAAATAAGGTAAATAAGAAATTGCCCCAATATTTGCTTTACTAATTAAATCTGAATTGAGTCTGCCAGCATCATTAGTTCTTAAGTTTTTTAATAATAACGGAAATCCAGAAGCACCTGTACCTCCAAAAATTGAGCTTATTATAAAAATTGCATCCCCTTCATTAAAAGAATTAGAGAATTCATGGTATTCTTGAGAATCCACAATTTTATTTAAGACTACGCTTCCAATATTTGGGTTTCCTTTAAAACCAACTGTCATATCAGCTTTAATATTTGCTTTACTAAATAACAAATCTATCAATGATTTGTTTTCAGCATCTAAACCATTATAATCTATAGACTCGCCAAACTCTTGACCACTACCATCAATACTAAATTTAAAATTATTGCTGAGGTTTGGTACATTTTCATTTGTCAATTGATTTAAGGTCTTTATTTTTGTACCAAAAAGGGCATTATTTTCACCTGATTTATTGACTATATTTTGATACTTCATTAAAATATCAGCTGTTCTATTTAAATCACCATTCGCTGTGTCGGGGTCAATAATAATAGGAACAACAATATCAAAATTATTTTCCAATTTAATACCAGATGCTAAAAGCATCGTTAAGGCTTTTATGACTCTAGAACCAGTACCTCCGATTCCGAAAACGTATAATTTATTTATCATAATTTAAAATGGATTTTTATTGTTGTTTGTACTGAAGAGTCTAAATGGAAAAACTGATAGAATGAATGCAATAATTACACTATATAATAACGAAATCATACTCATTTGTATAATAAAATAATCACCATCTGGTAATAATCCAGTTGCTATATGCTGAATAATTTCAATATTATTGTACAATATAGTTGATGTACTGACATAAGAAAGAATCCCTATTCCTAGTATTGATAGCCACCACTTTAACTTCGAAGCACTTACAGGGTCCCAAAATTTGTAAAAAGTAGCAAGAGCTATTAAATTGACCACAACTATTGACCAACCAATTTTACTGTAATCTAAATTATTAAACACTGCATTTAACAATATTTGATATGTATCCCAATCAAAGAAAAACTCATACCCTGGTGCAATTATACTCATATTAATTTGCTTTTATTTTTACATTTATTTTAAAGAAGTCATCTCTTTTGCCTACTTTTTTGTATGCTTTTGAAACACCTGTCATTAACCGATCGAATGCGAAGGTGGTGGTTGTGTCGTTTTTAATATCGCAATCATTGTTCGTGCCTGTATCTCCTATCCACTCAGGAAAGTTAATATTAAGAATTAAAGTTAAATCACCGTAAAGTTTTTCTTTTGCTTTTACAACTATGATATGCGTATATTTAAATTCCCCTTTTTTATTTTGCGTATCAATCCATTTATAAGATTTAGTAGTTTTATCTAAATCACTTACTTTTTTTATTTCTTCGATGCTATATCCTGTATTATTTACTACTGAATAATTAGAGGTGTTTAATAAATAAGATTCTGGAATAGCTCTTTTAGAGAAATCAACTGCAACCCCGAATTGAAGATAACTATCTTTTAGAGGAACTCCTCTTTTAGAAAATTTTTCTGCATCACCAATTTCTTTTACTACCCAAGACTTACTAGTTTGCTTAAAACTGCCTTGTTTTTCCTCCCCTTGAGTTAAAACCGTGTAATTAATATTAACATCTTTGGTAATCATAAATCTTGCTTGCTCTTCTTGACCTTTTAAATCGTTAAGGATTACAATTTCGTTGAGTGCTTTTTTTATAACTTGATTATTTCCAAATAAGAAGATGTAATACGGTCTTGTTTGATTAATTTCAATTGATTTAGATCCTGGATTACAGGTTTCTGAATAGTAATTACCATTAAAATTTGATGCCATTTTTAGAACTACTGTTTCTATTGTATTTTCATTTAAAGCTTTTACAAATGTTTGTTCAATTTTAACCGAAACAATACTAGGTTTTTTTCCCTTTACAGAGTATATGCCGTCCGTAACCACAATACTTAAATTATTATTCTTCGCGTTTTCTATAGCGGTTTTAAAAATAAACTGATGATCAGAACTTCCAGTATTACCAACGGCAATCTTGTTCTTTTCAATTTTGTCTAAAAGATTCTCTGTTTTATGGGCTGCTGTATTTACAAAGAACGTATTTAAGTTTTCAATTTCAGAGTTCCCAATGATTCGAATCATTGTTTCCAAAAAATCATTTCCATTTAAATATCCGTTCATAGAACCTGAATTTTCAAAATAAAAATTCACTTCATTTATTTCCTTTTGTATTACTGCTGACTCAGCAGATATACTTGTTATTTTCTTAATATCTATCGGTCTGTCTGACTTACAACTTATCAACAAAAAGAAAACAACTAATAGATTGTAAAGTATTCTTTTACTCATATAGTGAAATTTTTAATAAATATGAAGTTTGTTGAGTAATTCAATTTACCCAAAAAACCTTCAAAAAAGAAATTATATTATATTTTTGAAATAGCAATTTTCATGATAATCTTCCAAATATAATAAGTTTATTGAATTATAGAATATTTATCATTATAAAATAATTGTTTAATTTTAAAAAAAAATAACATAAAGTAAAAATTATGAGATAGCTTTGATTAACTAAGTATTAAGTATCACAATAAATTCTATTTTTTTTTAATTTCCATCTACATATTTTCTGCAAAGATATATTTACCTTTTTATAAAATTTTACGGGTTTCCGTAAAATCATTTTTAAATGTCTGATAGAAATCAATAAATCCATTTTTTTTTTAATAACATCAATAAAATATTTATGAGCTGAGCCTAAAAGTTTTAGTTATTAAAAGAAATTCTTAACGGTAAATAAACTATTTCGCTTGTATGCAAATCAAAATAAGGAATTTGTCCCGTTAATTTTGGTGGTAAATTTTTAATTTTATGGTATCGTTTTAAACTAGCCGCTAGTTTTAAAACATCCCCTTTAGTTGCTGGTTTATTTTCTTCTGGAGTAAATAATGGTTCTACCACGAATGTTGTGGAATTATTAAATTAGCGAAAAAAAATGTTTTCAGAACAGTTCTTTGATATCGTATTAAATTTTGGGGATGAGTGGCGAGTAGATGATGTAAAAGTGAATTTTAAACTAGAAGAAGTTGATATATACGTGAGTTATATATTAGACCATGCAGACTGCCCAGAAAGCTTTGAAACCTGTAGTATTTATGACCACAGAAATTCTCGGCGTTGGCGTCACTTGGATACTTTGCAATTTAAGACCTATATCAACTGTAAAGTTCCAAGAGTAAAATCTGCTTTAGGAGTAAAGACTATTTCAGTTCCTTGGGCAGATAATTATGAGCGTCATACCTATTTATTTGAGCGGCTAACCATAGATTTACTCAAGGCAACTAAAAATCAAACGCAAACAGCTAAATTATTACGCTGTGGTTTTAATGTTGTAAATCGTATTATCCATAGTTCGGTAAAACGCGGCATGGAACGACGCCCCAAAGATGTTGCCTTTAAACATTTAAGCCTTGATGAAAAATCTTTTAGGAAAGGGCATCAGTACATAAGTGTTCTAAGTAGTCCGTTAGCAGGCTGTGTTATAGATGTTGTAGCAGGCAGAGATAAACAAGATGCTAAAGCCTTGTTAGAGAGAGTTATAACTCCTGAGAATCGAGATTTTGTAGAAACTGTATCGTTAGATATGTGGAAAGCCTATTTAAGCTCTGTAGAAGAAATATTGCCTAAAGCAGACATCGTGCATGACCGCTTCCATCTGATTAAATATCTTAATGATGCTATTGATAAAGTAAGAAGGCGAGAAGTGAAACACCACGAGGAATTAAAAAATAGCAGGTTCGTTTTACTTAAAAACAAAGAAAATTTAACAGATAATCAACAAATTATTTTTGAACACATTCAAGCCGCAAATTATCAAGTGAGCAAAGCTTGGCGAGTCAGAGAAGATTTTAAAGACATCTTTGCAAGCGCATCAATAGAAGACGCTTTTCCTTTATTTATAAAATGGGGAGCAAGTGTTTTAAATACTAATATTAAAGAAGTTATTAAAGTAGCTAAGATGTTTAACAACCATCTCAAAGGTGTCATTAATGCTTTAACACAACGCTATTCTAATGCAATGGCAGAAAGATTAAATGGGAAAATACAAGAAATAAAAACCGTAGGAAGAGGTTATAGAACCTTTGCTAATTTTAGAAGCGCCATACTCTTTTTTCATGGAGGTTTAGATCTTTACCCACAAATATAGTGGTAGAACCAGTATTGCTCTTCCATATTTTTTATGTATTAAGCGTTAATTGCACGTACAATTAACGCTTAATTGCAATAAAGTGCAACTTTTATTCGATTTTTATATCAAAAACGGTTTCTAACAAATACTTTTGAGATTCTTCATCTGTAATATACTGTTGCTTTTTCTTCTTTACTTTTTGTTTAGGTGGAGCAATTTCTTCTTGCAGTATTTCTGAAATATTTAAGTGAATCATAACGCATTCCCGCATAAAATCCTCTTCAGCTTGGGTTTTTCGAAAATTAGGAAAATCTTTATCAATACCTGATTTATGCAACCTATAAGCCGCATTTTGTAGCGTAAAATGACCTAAATACTTTTTATATCTTTCATCTTTACTTGAATGAACATCCAAGACTAATAAGTCTGCCAAATACTACATTGCAAATAAATGATCTTTGTAATTATTAATTAAAATTGAAAATTGTGCTGGATTTAAGACGGTTTCATATTCAGCCAAGTCAAATAAATTCTCCTTTAAAGCACGTTGCTTTTTGAATACTTCTTGTGATTCGTCTTTATCATCCATAAAAATAATATCCATTTTTTTCCTCGCCATAATTAAGACATCAAATGCCCAATCAATTTCATTGAGCACTTTTTCTTCCATAAAGACTTCAACATAACTTTTTGGTATATAAAACAAGAATGGATACGAAGCTCGGTCTCTTAATTCTTCAAAAATCGCATGTACTTTTCTAGGTTCCTTGTTCATGTTATTTGAATAATTTTGAGTAATCTTCAGGTAATTCAGCATCAATTTCTCTTAAATATTTCTCCAAAGCACTCATGGAACGATGCCCTGTGATTAACATTAAATTACTCTTTGCTTCAAATGGAGCTGAATCTTCTCTTAATTTTCTATATAATTTAGAAATAAAGGTATGCCTAAAACTATAAACTCCATAGTCTTCATTTAGCTTAAAATGTTCTTTTACAACACTTCTAAATCTTTTAGAAAAATGATCTCTTCTATTGGTTTCGTATGCCTCCCAATACTGGAGTGTCTACCTTTGCGATGGGTGTATCTTGGTATATTTCCTTTAAACTAGGCAATACTTCTTTATGGGAATGTGCTTGAGAAATATCAGAAAGTTGATGGGTAATTATGATTGTTATATTGAGTTCTTCTGCAAGGATTTTTAATTGCTTTGCAATGGTATCTAGTTCTTGTTTTCTAGAGTCTTTTGCATACTCTTGGTAAGTTACCAGTTCATACCCGTGGATCATGACCAATTTTATATCCTGAGCATTTTTGAGCTCTGTTATTTTCGAACTTATCACATTTAAAGAAAATTCTAACTCATCATTTATAAAAATGGCTGCTTTTTCAATTTTATTAATTGCTTGATTCAGGTTTATAGTAGTTTCTTCAGAATGGTCTTGTCTTTGAACCTCGATATAGGATATGCCTGCTTCTGTCGCTATCATTTTTTGTAAATAGGTTTCGGCTGTTTGCTCCAATGAAAATACAGCTACTGGATTTTGATGTCTGATGCTTGTATTGAGCACTAGACATTTGACAAAGGTTAAATTTCCCATACCTGGCCTTCCAGCCATTAGAATGAGTTGACCAGGTTGTAAACCCTTCGTGAATTTATCAAATTTAGGGAAGCTTGTTTTTATGTCTTCTCTATTGTTATTAGGCTCTTTTTCTAATGCTTTTAAAAGTGTGGTAGTGGTTTTCATACTTTAATTTTCATTTATAAAAATTTCATTTAATACCATCCAATTTGATTTTACCTGTGAAAAAATTCTATCATTATCATCGAGATTAATTGCCTTTAAATTCAAAACAACACTTCGTTCTCCTAATTTTATTTTTAACTTTTCATAGTGCTCTCCTTGACCAGATAGAAACATTTTAAGCTTCCCTAATCTATTTTTTATAACTATGTGATACGTGATGTAATCTGTATTAGCATCCTTACAAAAGGTAACTGAAAGTTGAGTATCTAAATCATAAAACTGGTGTACTAATTTGAATTTTTCACTTATTGATTCTTCATATAATGCAGATAGTTCCGTGAGCTCTTTTTCTAATTTTTTTAATATTGTGGCAGTGCTTTTCATAACAAATGGTATTTATAGCTAAACAAATAAATAGCTTTAATTAATTTCGCTAATTAAATCGTATAATTCCTTAAAAGTCTTATACCCTGACCGATGTGATAGATGATAGTAATCGATAATTATTCTATTATTTGATTTATAGACTTTATTAGACAACTTATTTACATCATTGTATAATATTTGGTAAAAACTAAAAGTACCTGCACAGTAAATCACATCAGGGTTTATTAGTTCAATTTGTTCAATAAGAAACTCTTTATCATTATTTGTATAAATTTCAATTTCTTTAGGATTAGAAGTTTTATTATAATCACATTGTTTTTTTATGTTAACATAAGCAGTATTAACATTTTTATTTTCTTTCAATATCATCAGTTTTTTTTCATCATACTCTTGATTATTTAAAACCTTAGTTATTATATACTCATAACCTCTCATATATCTCCAAAAGACATTGCTGTCGCCAATTGGTCCATACCCTTCAGGATGTGGAGCTATATTTACAAAGCCCGAATGAGATTCTTTTAACAAGTATAATATTTTGGGATTCTGCTTTTTATATTCAGAATAGTTTAAGATACCATCATTTGCAAAATTTTTATAAGAAGGTCTTGAAGCTCTCCATTTAGAATTTAAGTCTTGTAGTTTATTTGAAATGTCCATTATTGATGATTTTTTATTTGTTATCTTTTAAATTATTTCTCGTAAATATTTCTACCGCCTTTTTATGCTCATCAATTATTTCATTTTTAAGACTTTGAGGTTTTATGTCTAGCAATGAACTTCCGTAAGACATCAACTCCATTTTAAAGTCGAATGTTGGCACTACAAAAACACTGAAAACGACTTGTTCTGTATCTTCTTTTATGATTTGTTGTGAGTGATGTAAAGGCAAGCTCTTAATGTATTTTGCTTGAAAAGCAGTAAACGTAAGTTCTATATCAATTGGCTTTTGATTGTTTGGCGAAATGATTCCGAAGCTATTTGTAAATAACGACTCTACATCAATATTGTGAAACTTACAATCGGATGCCGTTATTTCTAGATTTTGAATTCTGTCTAAACCAAATATTCTAGGTTGCTCTTTTTGAATGTCTATTCCAACAGCATACCATCGTTGTTTGTATTCTTTTAAGAACCTCGGCTCAATGGTTCTATCCTCTTCTTGATCTTCCCAGTATTTCAGATACTGAAATTTGATTTGCTTTTTATCGTTTATAGCCTTTAGAATGGTCACTAAATGCTGTGTTCCTTTTGGTTGGCGTTGTTCGAAAATTAATTTATCTGATATTTTATCTTTTAATTGCAAGGCATGGTACATATCGACAGTCTCCAATAGTTTTTGTTGGGTTACCGATTGTAGATCCTCTATAATGGTGTACTTTTTTAAGGATCTATCGTACTTGATTTCTACTCCATATATTTCAGCAATGCTGAATAGATCTCTTTGCAGTGTTCTTTTTGATGCCAATAGGACCATCCCTTGAATTTCTGATTCCAAGGCTAAATAACTTTCAATTTCTTTAAAAGTAAAGTTTCCTCTTCTGAGTTTGTTGAGAATTAATTGTTGTCTTTTACTGATTACTGAGGTGTCCACTGTGCTATTTTTTAATTGTTCTTGCTCTAAATATTCTTTGATACGATTGGTGAATTTCTCCATAAACTTTTTCATACCACAAATAAATGGTCATTGCGCCAAATTATGGCGTTTCAAGATAATCAATAATTATTTTATATCTTTAAAGAGAAAATTGTTCAAAAATTTATCCTATTGTTAATGATCACAATTAAAATATGCTATCAAAATCAAGATATTTAAAAGGGCTAAAATGCACTAAAGCATTGTGGCTAAATAAGTTTAAAAGAGAGGAAGCTTATTATCCTGAAAGTAAACGTCAAGTTTTTGCAACAGGAAATACTGCTGGAGATTTAGCGCAACAGTATTTTCCTGGAGGAGAATTGGCTTTAGTAAATCATTATCCAAATTCTAAAGCTATTGCTAAAACAAAAAAATTACTTGAAAGTGGTTGTACAACCATTTATGAAGCCACTTTTGCTGCTAAAAACACCTTAGTTGCTTTGGATATTTTACATCAAATTGATGGAAAATGGCATGCTTTTGAAGTAAAAAGCACCAATTCTGTAAAACCTGAACACATTAGAGATGCTGCTATTCAGTATTATGTAATGACGAATTCAGGAATTGAAATTGAAGATATTTCTATCATGCATTTTGATAAAACCTATGTTAGATATGGAGCTCTGAATCCAAAGGAATTGTTTACTTATGAAAGTGTATTTTCTAGAATGCAAAATTATTTGTTAGAAATTCCTGAAAATATTGCTGCCTTTTTAGAAGTATATCAACAAGAAGAACCAACAGTTTTAATTGGGTCTCATTGTGATAAACCTTATGCCTGCGAATTTGCAAAGTACTGTCATACTTTAACAGAAAATAAATCGATTTTAGAAGAAATTGCAAATCAACCAAAATTAGGCACTGATATTATTTATAAAGATGAACATGGCATCCAACAGTTTTTAAAAGACAATCCTTTTCCTATTTATTCTTTTGATTTTGAGTCTGCACAATATGGAATTCCTGAATATGATAATTCTAGACCCTATCAACAAATTCCTTTTCAGTACAGTTTACATTATCAGAAAGATGCCCATTCTAAACCTGAACATTTTGAGATTTTAGGCAATGGCATTGATGACCCTAGAGAAGGTTTAATACTACAAATGAGTAAAGATTTAAACCATAAAGCAGACTGTGGAAAGATTTTGATGTATTCTAGTTTTGAGAAAACAATGCTTAATAATTTAATCAGAGATTTTCCAAAATATAAAGATGCTTTAGAAAGCATAAGAGCAAGATTGATAGATTTAGGAGTGGTTTTTCGTAGATATATAAAAACGGAAGCCACCCAAAATACCTGGTCTTTAAAAACTGTATTACCTACTTACCTACCTCATCTTTCTTATCAAGATTTGGAAATTCAGCAAGGAATGGCAACTGTCGAAGTTTATAAAGGTTTTTCTAGTTTATCTGAGATAGATAAAGAAGAGGCACATAAAAATATGCTAGCTTATTGTAAGTTGGATACTTTTGCTGTATTAGAATTGTATAATTTATTATATTAAAATAAAGAATTTCTTGAAACGAACTATCCTCGAGGCAGAGCCATAGAGGTACCTGCCTGCCGGCAAGGCAGGTTTCGCTCGTTTCATTTTGGCCTAAAAAAGTCAAAAACCAAAATTCTATTATTTAGATTCCCGTTTTCACGGGAATGACAATTTCAACGGAAACCCCGACGCAGCCCATAGAGGAATTATTTTCGATTAAAAGACAAAGTTTGTAAAAATTATACTCATTTTTTTTCAAACAAGAATAGCCAAATCTATGAGTAGAAAGGATTTGAGATTAAGAATAAAAACGTAGTTTTTGATAAAAAAGGAACGCTGTGGCTGAAAGCTTTTTTAAGACCCTTAAACACGAATGGCTGTACAGGTTCAAATTTACTTCTTACAATCAATTATATAAATCTATTGAAGACTATATTGATTGGTATAATACTGAAAGATTACACTCTTCTTTAGGGTATTGAACCCCTTTAGAAATGGAATTAAAATTAAAAGGAATTTTTAACAAAGCGACCTAAGAAAATTAGTCACAAAATTACTAGGAAGTCCAGTACGCCATATGCTTAGTTATTAGTAACGGCTTTTTACTTTTTTAGTGCTTTGGATATCCTATCTATTTTTGCTTGAGAATAATTATTATCGCCCGTTTCCAATGCTTTTCTATAGAACTCCAATGCTTTCAGGGAGTCTCTAGCAGCGAGGTAACAATCACCCCTTGAATCGTAGACATTATTACTATTTGGAAAATTGGCAATATTAAGATCTAACAAGGCAGCTGCCAAATCAAGATTTTTGACCCATATATAGTGGTTCCCAAGCCTATTAATGAACCACTCAGCAGGCTTTATTTCGTATCCCATTTTTTGCGATACATTTTCATAATGAGATTTCACCACTTCCAAAGCCTCATCGGTAGCGTATAAACCTGGACGACCTAGCTCAAACATCTCCTTGAATTGATACCAATCAAATAGAAATCGTAAGCCATCATATTCTGTAATGAGTGGAACGCTACCATGATTTTCTTGTGGGTAGTATTTCCATTCAAAATTTAATCCATTATCCTTTTTATCTAATGATTTTGAAAATTTCAATATGGATCGTATGTGTGCTGAAGTTCCTAAGGTATCGTCTTCAACTGTGGCATAGTCTTGCCCGCCACCCATCGTATTTGCCATACCTACAAAAAGTCCCTTATTAGTAAAATCTTTCACCGATAACAGGGAATCTACAGTTTCCAGATATGCCATATTATCCCACCAAAAACTTGGGTCAATGGCCAAATAATTGTCGAAAAGATGACTTCTGGTGGTGAGGGCATGTATCACGCTAAGTCCACCAAATGAATGTCCCACATACGTTCGTAAAGAGGTAGTTGGATAGGTTTTGTCAACATAAGGAATCAGCTCATGCTCGATAAAATCAAGAAAAGCACTACCTCCACCACTCTCATATTGAAGTTTATTACCGGTGCGATAATCAACATCCACTTTAGTGGGTATTAAATCGCGACTTCTATTTGTATTCGGAATAGCAATAACGATCATTTCCGGAAGAACAAATGTACCATTGGTACTCAATTGTTTAATCAAACCGGTTACAGAATGAAAATGTCCCGGACCATCTAGTACATATAAGACGGGATATTTTTTGCCTTCCTGATAGTTTTTTGGGATATGTACCCATATTTTTCTGGTTTCTCCAAGAATATCAGATTTGAGAGAATCAATGTGACCAATAGTGATTTGATTGTCATTACTTAATTCTGATTCGCTTTTGTTTGACTGATTACATCCAATAGCCATTAGGGCTATAATTAAGAGTGTAAAGGTGTTTTTCATATTAGGGTGGTTTGTTGTCACAAAAAATTATATGTCCTTTATGCTGTTATATGCATAGAGTAATCATTGTTATTATTTTAATCCTCACATATCTTTGTAAATATAGCAAAATCAATTTAATTTTTTCGCTGAATTTAAAACCTCAAAAAGTTTAGAATACCCAAAGCAGAACGAATTTGTAAGATTACAAATTAATAAAGAATTTCTTGAAACGAACTCTCCTCGAGGCAGAGCCATAGAGGCAGATTTCGCTCGTTTCATTTTGACCTAAAAAAGTCAAAAACCAAAATTCTATTATTTAGATTCCCGTTTTCACGGAAATGACAATTTCAACCGAAAACCCGACGCAGCCCATAGAGGAATTCTTTTCGATTCATTATGTACGGCTTTCGTTATGATTCAGGATTTAGTTCAAAATATTCTAAGAGTGATTTCGCAGATTTAATTTTACCGTTGAGCCTACTTCTGATTGAAATTCTGTACGAAGTGATAATTTCTACTTGTGTTTATTAGATATTGGTTTGTTTTTATTTGCTCCCATAAGGTCGTAGCGCAGTTTTCTAAAGAATTTTATCATTGATTATCGGTTGGTGTTAATGAAGTACAACACGGCGTTGTGCTTTCGTAATTTTACTCAAATTCAGAAAGTATTATTTTAGCATTGGTATTGTCTGAATTTAATTCTAAAGATTTTTTGTAAGCTTTTATGCCATTTACGGTATCACCCATTTTTAAAAGACATTCTCCATAACTATCATACACATTAAATTCATTTGGATATAATTCTATATTGAGTTTAAATAATTTTAGAGCATCCTTATTTTTGTCTTGTCGCAGAAGCTTATAGGCTAAACGATTAATCTCTTTATCTGAAATGAAATAATTGGGTTTGTCTTTATCCTCTTTTTTAATGATTTCGATAATAGCATCAATGTCTTTGCCTGCAGTTACTAATTCTGAGATTCTTTTTAGTTCGATAGTTTCTATGATGCCTGTGTTTTCTTCTGATGGTTTTGAGTCATCGGTTAGGATTAGCGAGTGTCCTAGCTCTTTATCAATTAATTTTTGAAGTTGGGACGCTTTAGAATATAAGTTAGTAATTGAGTTCTTCGAATATCGAATATTGACAATACTCCATTCTGAAATGATCTTCAATTGTTTATAGGTTTCGGTGGTTTGATTATTGGCAAAATGATACGCTAATTCTTTATTATCATTATCATAATTGGTTAACCAAAAATCAGCCATAGCGCTTACGTCATAAAAATTTGATCTAAATTCAACTCTGCTTTGTCTTAATTCATAGATATAACTTTCGATGATTTCATAGTAATTAATGATTTCATTTACCAAGGCTTGATTTGATAAATAGTAGATTTTACCAGTACTGATCATTTCATCATACGTAATACGATTCGGATTTACATCTCGAAATGCAATGCCTTCAAATCCATTTAGAGATAACGCGTCTTCCATACTGTGCTTTTCTTGCCAGATAAGATTTCTAAAATAAGTTAACTTGCGTAAGTCATTTTTATATTGATAATCAATTTCTTTGAACATCATTCTGTCTTTCTCGACTTCTTGAAATAGACTTATTAAGACCTGTTTCTCAACTTGTTCCTTTTTTCTGGACTCATTCCAATTATTTATCTGTAAGGCTATTAAAATTCCAATCACCACAAGTATAATTTCTCCAATAGCATATTTAAAATACTTGCCAGTTTTGTTTTGTTCCATAAGGCTTTTTCTGATGTGTCTAAAAAATTTAATCATTAGTTTGTAGGTTGTGTTAATCGAATAATCTCATTGATGTGATTTTCTATGGATTCGTTCTCTATGGAATAGATAATACCTCTTATATTAATCCTTCGGGTTATAATCATATTTTGAAATTTTATGGAATTTCTTGCGGCCTGGTTCATTGCTGTATCTTTTAATGTATAATCGAATACATCTCTGTAATAAGGCCAAAGGAAGTCATTCAAATAATCATTGTATTTGTTTTCATCTTCTTTATAGTCGAGAAACACATCTTTCCAGGAGACTAAATATTTCTGTAAATTTTCATCTTGAATTAATTGAAGCGCATTTGAATTGACTACAGATTCTATTGAGCTAGAATATGGATCATAGGTCATGTTTTTTATTTGTAAGTTGTATTTCTTATAAGCTTCCTGCTTTAGAGAATCATTATTTAAAGAAAACAAATCAACCAATTTATCCAAGTCGTTAAGCCCTCGATAGTGAATAACTTTCAGAGAATCAAAAAACACTTTATTATGGACAAAATCCCTATGAATATTGTCTAAAAGTTTACGTTCGCTAATACGGTCTTTGCGGTCTTGATTCCAGTTGCTTACTTGCAATGCTAAAAGTATTCCTATCATTACAAGAATAATTTCGCCAATGGCGTATTTAAAATACTTGCCTGCGGCAAAGGCAGGCTTTCCAGTTTTGCCTGCCTGTCCGGTAGGCAGGTTTTTCTCCATAAGGCTTTTTCTGATGTGTCTAAAAAATTTAATCATTAGTTTTTAGGTTCTGTTAATCGAATAATCTCATTGATATGATTTTCTATGGGTTCTTCTTCTATTGATTTAATAATCCCATGCATAAGAGCTCTCTTTGCCATGATGTGATTCCGAAATTTGATACTTGACAGGACTTTCATATTCATCTCTCTGTTTTTTCCTGCCCAATCTGAATTCTCTAAAATGTAGGTTCTCCATTGTTCATTTACAAACTTGAAGTATCTAGTCTCCCCTTCGAGATAATCAGCTAGAACATCTTTCCAAGATACCAGATATTTTTGCAATTCATCGTCTTGTATCAATTCAAGTGAATTGGAATTGATCACTGCATCTACGGTACTTGAATACGGATTGTAAGTATTGCCGATTATCAATTTATTATATTTATTATATTTCTCTATTGTTATCCCACCTTCTTTTAGTATCTGTACGATACTGTCTAACACAGCTAAATTTTTATAGTTATCCACTTTGACTAAATCGAAACTTGCCTTATTCTGGATAAAATCTCTATTTATATTGTTTAATATCTTGCGTTCGCTTATTCTGTCTTTGCGATCTTGATTCCAGTTGCTTACTTGCAAGGCTAGTAGGATGCCAATCATTACTAACACAATTTCGCCAATAGCATATTTTAGGTATTTACCTGTTTTGTTTTTTTCCATAAGGTCTTTTCTTATATGTCTAAAAAATTTAATCATCATCTATTTCCCGAGAAAGCGGAAATCTTTTTGGTTGGTTGTAATGTATGATAATACAGTTGTTCTTTCGTTATTTATTAATGTTTTCATTAATGAGTTCAATAATACGCTCTAAAGTTGCCGTGAGCTCCTTTTCTTCTGGTAATCCATCTTTTCGCTGAGAATAAAAAAGATGGTTCGTTGCCCATCTAAATTCTGGATGCTCATATATTGATTTTACATTATATCCCAGATTTTTTCCATCTTTAATAATCATGGCATTGGTCCAAGCTGATTTCATCAAGTCATCTCTTTGGGCTTCAATTTTTAGTGTATTTTCCATAGCATCTGTTGTTAATTCCTTTAGAGATGCCAGTAAATATTTTAGTTCCTTATTTGAAAGTTGATTGATTTGTCCTGAAGAGATTATGGAATTAAGTATACCATTTTTCGGATCATAAGTAAAATTCCAATTTAATTTTCTAACTGATGCATAAAACAGACTATTCGACATTTTATCAAAAGCTGCTCTGTCTTTAAAAAGCGCTCTCATTTCTATTGCGGCTTGAAAGGATTTTTCGTTTTCCGCCAGTACGAATTCCAAAGCTTTCAGATTTATTATCATTTCTTGTTTAAGGTCTTTGAGAATAGACTGCTCTGCTTTTTTTAGCTTTCGGTCTTCATTCCAACCATTAATAGAAACTGCTATAAGAATTCCGATAATCACCAAAAGAATTTCACCAATAGCATATTTTAAATACCTGCCTGCGGCAAAGACAGGCTTTCCGGTTTTATTTTCTGAAAGTAATTGCTTTCGAATGTGTCTAAAAAACTTAATCATGTTCGTTGCTTTTAATTATTACGCAAGCGCCTGCCTGCCAGTAGGCAGGGCTATCTCCGCCAAAGGTCTACCAGACCTTTGATTTTGCTTTGAAAAATTGTGTTGCGATAATACCATTATTGTGGTTTCGTTATTTTATTATTTCATTTTCAATTAATTCTAGGATTTCCTTAAGGGTTTTCATAAGATCGTTCTCCTCGGCCAATCCTTCTATTCTACTACTCTTCGCGAGCACTAACCACCAATTAAATTCTGAACTATTTAAAATTTTTATTGTATTAAATTTAAACCTTTCATCTGTTTGACGCTGATATAACTGACCTAGTAATGGCCAATAGAATTGCGATCTCTGTTCACTAAAATCATTAGCCGATTCATTGGTGTCAATAATAATATCGTTTAAAGAAGAAAACTTATATCGTAATTCTCTATTGGAAATGTAATCTAATTTACCTGAATTGATAATTGAGTTGAGAATACCTGTTCTGGGATCATAGGTCATATTAAAATCGTGTGTTTTAAATAATGTATCCAATTCAAGAGGACTATTAAATTGTTTTAAGTTAGTGATTATCGAATCGAAGGTTATTATTGCATTTAGAGATGCTCTGTGAGATTTTATTATCGTATCAAGAGCAATGATGTTTGATTGTATTTCTGTTTTTAAATCGCGCAATAATAGCTGTTCAGTATTGCTAATTTTTCTGTTCTCATTCCAATTATTAACTTGTAAAGCCAATAATATACCTATCATTACTAACACAATTTCTCCGATTGCATATTTAAAATACCTGCCTGCGGCAAAGGCAGGCTTTCCAGTTTTATTTTTTTCCATAAGGTCTTTTCTTATATGTCTAAAAAATTTAATCATTGGTTATACGTCTTTTTTATGTTTCCGAAAGCGCCTGCCTGTATTCTATGATTAAACCAGCCAAGAAATGTTAAAGTTATCAACAATTTTAAGCAGCATATTTCATGGTGTCTATATAAGGCTCTTTTCTATTAACAACCGCGAATATTCTTGATACTAATTTGTTTCTTATTATATTTATTGTACTCATTTTATTCTTTCCTTCTGCTACTCTTTTTTCATAGTAAATTCTCATTTCAGCATTATGTTGGATACTTGTTTTTGCACACAAATCAAGAAGACTTTTTATTTTTTTATTTGCCAGATTACTCACTTTAGTTTTACCTCTTATACTAGTTCCAGATTGATTTTGAAATGGAGCAATACCAGAATAAGATGCAAATTTTCGATGGTTTTTGAACTTAGTAAAGTTAGCTGTGTATGCTATCATAAACAGAGCTGTCTGAGATCCGATACCTTTAATGGATGTTATTAGCTTATAATTATTTAGCATGCTTTGGTTACTCTTTAAAACATCCATCATTTCATGTTCTACTTCTTGAATTTGTTTAGTCAAGTAGCTAATCATTTTCTGCTGAGTGGATAGGAGTGTTTTATTATCTTTTTTAACAAGCACACGCTTTTGTTCTTTAAGCGAAGCTTTAAAACCAGCTCTTTGCTTTACTAACCTCTGGCGGAGAGAAAGAAGGTGCTTAAGGCTTTGTTCTTCCTTACACGAAAGCTTTGTAGGTGTAATCTCATCTCTCATTCGATAAGCATATTTTGCTATCTTTTTTGCATCTGCTTTATCGCTTTTACCTCTTGTCATTCCCATTGATTGTTTAATTTCAAGACCTGGAACTAGAAAAAAAGGAATGTGTTTTGATGCTAAATAAACGGATAAACCATCAGAGTAAAGTCCAGTGTGTTCAAACACAAAAATGATGTTCTCTTTTGGTAACTCAGAATTCTTGTAAGTCCAATCAACCAATTTTTTGTAGCCTTTTTTGTCATTTTGAAATTCACTTTCAATTTGACTGGAATGGATTCTTGCATCGAAAGTTAATTTGCTCATGTCGATGCCAACTGTGTCTTTAATATTCATAATTTTATAAAGTTTAAAATGGTTACCTTGACTAACACCTTTATAAGGTAAATTCTAGTATTCTATTTGGTCCTTGTAACCTGGTTAATAAAGAACGAGGACTAATACAGGCAATAGGTCATTAATCTAGCCGACAGAAAAGTTCACCCCGTTCTTTTTTATGTATTTAGTTATCAACAAAATTAGAGTTATTAACAAAGAAAAAAAGAAGCAAAAAAAGAAAGATCAATTCAATTATGATTTTTTTTAAGTTAATATTTTTGTTTTACAAATCTAAAGGCCGGTAGGCAGGGCTATCCTCAACAAAGGTCTACAAGCCCTTTGATTTTGCTTTGCAAAATTCTGTTACGATACTCTAAAGAATTTTATCATTGTTGCGATTTCGTTATTTTTTTAATTCTTGTTCGATTAACTTTAGTATTTCTAAATTATTTATTCTAATTTTTTTTAGTTCTTTTATATAATTGAATGAGTAATAAAACATTTGTTGGGTATAATTTTCAAATAGTGGATCCTTAAATAAACCAACGAAATTAGATGAGTGCTTACTCCCTTTATCATCGGGTAATTTTTTACCTAAATCTCTTGCTTGGGTATAGCTATGTATCAATCGATAATATGGGTCTGAACCGTAACTTACAAGAAGTTCAATCTCTTCATAAGAATCAATAACCAAGTCCTCCCAAGTAAATAATAATTTAGTTAAACGCTCACCTTTAACTAAATGAATATCTCCTGAGGACATAGCAGAACGCAAGGCCCCATTAAATGGATTAAAACTATCTGAATACCCACCATGTCCCAAGTTTTCTTTTAACACTGTATTATCTGTGATATAATTTATAGAATCGATCAAATCTCTTGTTTTCCGAAATTTCCAAAAGCTTTTTTCTTGGTTTTCTAATTTTCCGTCTAATTGTAAAAGATTCTCTTCAAAATCTAACTTTAAGGCTACTAATACTTTCTGTTTTTGTTTGGTGTTTACGATATCATTTCTCCATTCATTTAATTGAATAGCAATTAAAATTCCAATAACAACCAATATAATTTCTCCAATAGCATATTTAAAATATTTTCCCGTTTTGTTTTCCATTAGTAGGTTTTGACGAATTTTTCTAAAGAATTTTATCATTGTTTCTATTTTTGATCTGTTTAAGTCCGCAAGTGCCTGCCTGACGTTAGGCAGGGCTATCTCCGCCAAAGGTCTGCCAGATATTTGATTTTGCCTTGCAAAAGATTGTGTTGCGATACTCTAAAGAATTTTATCATTGGTTTTTTTTCTTGAAAGTTCGATGATACGATCGATGGTCACCTTGATTTGTAATAGCTCGTAATTGTTTTTTGAATCTATGCCTAATATGGTCCTTAAAATATCCGCTCTCCTCAAGAATAGATTCTCGAAGTTGAAGGTAGTAAGGTAGTTTTTATCAAATCTATCATCCATCAGTCCACTACTCCGCCAAGCAATATTAGATGCTAGCTCCGGAAAAAGATCATCATAGAGAAGTTGTACTGCAATGTCCTCTTCTTCTTTATAGTCGGCTAACACATCCTCCCATGATACCAGGAGTACTCTTAATTCAGGATTGGAAATCAGCTCGAAAGTGGAAGAGTTGACCAAAGACTTAATTACGCCTTGGGATGGATTAAATGTACTCCAATTCCCCCAATATTGGAAACTTTTACTCAATGTGTCTAGATTGACTGTTTTTATATTTATAGGGAATCTCGAAATCATTTTTTGCGTACTAGCTAAAGATCGCTCATGTACAAAAACGACACTATCTAATTGGTTTCTATTTTCTAGGAACTCCTGATGAAGCGCCTCTAACAGTAATTGCTCTTTGTCTGCTTCCTTGCGCTCCTGATTCCAGTTGCTTACTTGCAAGGCTAGTAGGATCCCAATCATGACTAACACAATTTCTCCAATAGCATATTTAAAATATTTTCCTGTTTTGTTTTCCATTAGTAGGTTTTGACGAATTTTTCTAAAGAATTTTATCATTGGTTATACGTCTTTTTTATATTTCCGCAAGCGCCTGCCGGTAGGCAGGGCTATCTTCAACAAAGGTCTACAAGCCCTTTGATTTTGCTTTGCAAAATTCTGTTACGATACTCTAAAGAATTTTATCATTGGTTTTTTTTCTTGAAAGTTCGATGATACGATCGATGGTCACCTTGATTTGTAATAGCTCGTAATTGTTTTTTGAATCTATACCTAATATGGTCCTTAAAATATCCGCTCTCCTCAAGAATAGATTCTCGAAGTTGAAGGTAGTAAGGTAGTTTTTATCAAATCTATCATCCATCAGTCCACTACTCCGCCAAGCAATATTAGATGCTAGCTCTGGAAAAAGATCATCATAGAGAAGTTGTACTGCAATGTCCTCTTCTTCTTTATAGTCGGCTAACACATCCTCCCATGATACTAGGAGTACTCTTAATTCAGGATTGGAAATCAGCTCGAAAGTGGAAGAGTTGACCAAAGACTTGATTACGCCTTGTGATGGATTAAATGTACTCCAATTCCCCCAATATTGGAAACTTTTACTCAATGTGTCTAGATTGACTGTTTTTATATTTATAGGGAATCTCGAAATCATTTTTTGCGTACTAGCTAAAGATCGCTCATGTACAAAAACGACACTATCTAATTGGTTTCTATTTTCTAGGAACTCCTGATGAAGCGCCTCTAACAGTAATTGCTCTTTGTCTGCTTCCTTGCGCTCCTGATTCCAGTTGCTTACTTGCAAGGCTAGTAGGATCCCAATCATGACTAACACAATTTCTCCAATAGCATATTTAAAATATTTTCCTGTTTTGTTTTCCATTAGTAGGTTTTGACGAATTTTTCTAAAGAATTTTATCATTTTATAGAGTATGTGGCAATATCCGTAAGTAGGAATTGATTGAGGAATTAATCATATAGGTTACTGTACTTTCGTTAGTTTTCAACTTTTTCAAATTCTACTGGATCTCTGTCCATCCATTGGGTTAAAACTTTGTTTGTAGCATTATCATCACTAATAAACTCTAGGGTTTGATTCCAGCTAATAGCGTAGAAAAGAGAATTCTTCAATTGTACAAGTTCCGATTTTGCTCCGCCCCATCCAGTAACATATAGAGATTCATTAGCATAACTAATTTTTATGGGTTCAACAGCTTTATTCGTGTAGTTGCCAATGTATTTGCTGTATACTTCTTTTTCGGGTGTGAGTTCATTAAAATTAAACTGATACAAAACCTTATTCAAAGATTTGAGAAGCTTCTTATGGTATGTGGCTCTACTGGTTTCCCATTTCGTTTTTTGAATCAAAAAAGCTAAAAAGGCTTCATTTTCATAAAGATTCTTAACTGCTATTTCTTTTTCTTGTAAACTGTATTTTTTTTTAAGAGCAATAGATTTCCTCACAACATCATCACTCAAAGGGGAATAAAAGTCTTTTGAAGCGGCCATCATTAAATTTAAAAGATTATCAGACTTCGTTTCATCTTCAAAACCAGCTTGGTATTGCGAAGAGAAGTTTGCCAAAGCTTTGAGCAATTCTTTATTTTTAATGATCGAAGTTTTTCCTGAACCTATAATGGCGTTGTAACTTCCCGTAATAGCTATCGCTGGATGGTGTGAAAACGCACCTCTGAGAATATATTTTCTAATAAGATCTGGATGAATTGAATAATCTTGAGCTTCTATAGCATCTATTAAATCTCGAGAACCCAATATAGATCGTTCCTGATTTTTTATAGTTTCAAGAAAATTTAAACGTGTGGCTAAAAAGTCCTCTTTAATGTCTGAAAGAATTATAGTTTCTTGGTCCTTCTCTTTTCTTAGTTCATTACTATTGTTAATCTGTAAAGCGATTATGATACCAATGACCACCAGAATAATCTCACCAATGGCGTATTTTAAATACCTACCTGCGGCAAAGATAGGCTTTCCTGTTTTGCCTGCCTGTCCGGTAGGCAGGTTTTTCTCCATAAGGTCTTTTCTTATATATCTAAAAAATTTTATCATTGGTTATCGGTTAGTCTTAATTACACTCGTTGTTATAGGCAACCTCTTATTGTTCAGTTATTTTATAGCATAAACTGTATATGCAACACCTCCTTTTTTACTTCTTCCTATACCCACTGAAATGGTATGATTTAACCATTTGTACTTTTCTGAACTAGTTTCAAAAATTGGAATTATTCTAAAATAGACACTTCCGTCATCATTGCTGTGATAAAATCCAGTATAAGTAACATAAATAATTGCCCCATCATCCGTTTCAAGCACTACGTTAACATCCAATTTTCTTGTCCCAGATTCAAATTCAACAAGCCAATCTGCACCAATAGGTAAAACTTTTCCTTTCAATTTTGGTCCTTCGAATACGCCACCAGTTACTGGATAAATGACTCTTTTTCCTAAAGGTGTCTTCCCCACATCAATAATCGAATCTAGCGTGAATTCAATTTCATATAGTAGCTCATATTTCAATTCTGCTTTTTGAGCCATAATGACTTGTATAAATAATAGTTGAAAGCAAATGAATGCTAAGAAGTTTAATTTTGATTTTTTCATATTCTTTAGTTAGGTTGTTATGACGGTTTTATATATTATTTCTTTGCATGATGAAGCCACTAATTTACTGATCAAAAACTTTCCAAAGAAATTTCTTTCGGGATTTAAGTGATAAGCACTTGTCACTGCAGTTAATTATTCATGGTGTTGTTCTTTCGTTATTTTTTAATCTCTTCATCTATAAGTACAAGAATATGGTTAAATTTTTCAATTAATGCTCGTTCCTCTATTAACCCGTTTTTTCCTAAATTTATGTATAAACGTTGCGTCATATGTCTAAATGTAGGGTTATAAAATCGACAGGTAGAAATGTCTTTGGAGTTTTGGAAGATACTTGTATCCATACAAGCCGTAACTATTTTTTCAATTAAATTATCCATCAAGCCAGTAATTCTTATTTGATCTTCCAAGGCATCTATAATAGTATCCTCTAAAGAGGATAAAGAATACAGTAATTCTTTATTAGAAATAGTATTGATTTTTCCGGATGAGATAAGTGATTTTAATATGCCCAAATTCGGATTAAAAGTATAAGTAAGTACCATACTCCTTACTAGTTTGCGATATAGACTATCAGGCATTACTTTGAAAGCTTCTTCGTCATTAAATAAACTTTGTAATTTACTGGCACTGTCAAATGATCTTTGATGGAATTCTACTACCTTGGCAAGCCCTTCAATATTGGATGCTAATTCGGTTCTAAGATCTTTAAGTGAGTTTTTCTCTTCATTTTTCAGTTTTCGGTCTTCATTCCAACCATTAATAGATACCGCAATTAGAATTCCAATAATTACAAGTACAATTTCACCAATAGCATATTTTAAATACCTGCCTACTGCAAAGGCAGGCTTGCCAGTTTTGCTTTTTTCCATAAGGTCTTTTCTTATATGTCTAAAAAATTTTATCATTGGTTATCGGTTAGTCTTAATTACACTCGTTGTTATAGGCATCCTCTTTTTGTTCAGTTATTTTATAGCATAAACTGTATATGCAACACCTCCTTTTTTACTTCTTCCTATACCCACTGAAATGGTATGATTTAACCAATTGTACTTTTCTGAACTAGTTTCAAAAATTGGAATTATTCTAAAATAGACACTTCCGTCATCATTGCTGTGATAAAATCCAGTATAAGTAACATAAATAATTGCCCCATCATCCGTTTCAAGAACTACGTTAACATCCAATTTTCTTGTCCCAGATTCAAATTCAACAAGCCAATCTGCACCAATAGGTAAAACTTTTCCTTTCAATTTTGGTCCTTCGAATACGCCACCAGTTACTGGATAAATAACTCTTTTTCCTAAAGGTGTCTTCCCCACATCAATAATCGAATCTAGCGTGAATTCAATTTCATATAGTAGCTCATATTTCAATTCGGCTTTTTGAGCCATAATGACTTGTATAAATAATAGTTGAAAGCAAATGAATGCTAAGAAGTTTAATTTTGATTTTTTCATATTCTTTAGTTAGGTTGTTATGACGGTTTTATATATTATTTCTTTGCATGATGAAGCCACTAATTTACTGATCAAAAACTTTCCAAAGAAATTTCTTTCGGGATTTAAGTGATAAGCACTTGCATATGTAATCAATAATTCATGGTGTTGTGCCTGCCTACTGGCAGGCAGGCTTTCGTTATTTTTTAATTTCTTGATTAATTAGGTTCATAATCTTTTCTAATTCTAGCTTTAAATTGCGCTCTTCTGTCAGACCACCTTTTCGCGTTACGATAAAATATAACCAAGTGTAAAGCCTAAATTCTTCATTATCATAAATTTGTTTGAAATTATACGAAATAATTTTACCATTCTTTTTTTCGTATCCACTCAGATAGAATTTGTGCACTAATGGTGGTCTTTGTTTTTGTATAGCATGAGTATCTTCAAAAGCATCAACTGTCAATTCCTTGAATGAGGCTAATAAATATTTGAGTTCTTTGTTAGAAAACAAACTTAAACGTCCTGAATTAATTAAGGAATTAAGAATTCCATTTTGAGGATCGTACGTAGAGTTTTTTTCCATCTTCCAAGTAAGTTCCGAAAATGTTTTTGTAGGCATTTTATTGAAAGCATCTCTGTCCTTAAAAAGGATCATCATTTCTTCTGCGGCCTCAAGTGATTCTTCATGTTGCGCAATGACAATTTTTAATGTTTTTAGATTTAAATCCATTTCTTGTTTTAAGTCCTTTAGCAGAGATTGTTCTTCAATAGCTAACTTTCTGTCTTCATTCCAACCATTAATAGATACAGCTATTAGAATTCCTATAATTACTAGTAGAATTTCGCCTATGGCGTATTTGAAGTACCTGCCTGTCCGGTAGGCAGGTTTGCCTGTTTTATTTTGCATTAATAAGTTTTGTCTGATTCGTCTGAAGAATTTAATCATAGTATCGTTTTTTTAAGTCTTTGCTTTGGCTGGCTCCTCAATATCAAAGGTCTAACAACCGTCGCATTGCTATGGTTGTCGAAGCAAAACCTTTGCTGACCGTTCGGCCCTTTAAAGAATTTTATCATTTGCTATAGGTTGGTTTTATTAAACCAAAAGGTTATCAGCAGGTTAAATGGATTCACTTTTATTTTGTTTTTTCTAATTCTTGTTCTATGGACGCTACTAGACCTTCAGCAAAGGATTTGACCCGTTTAAATATAATTATTACATATAATTTTCTGGATATCGCATACCGAATATGATTTCTGCTTTTAATGGAAGATAATTCTTGTATAAACGTAGCTTTCCTTTCCAACTCATTTTCTAAAAAGGGCATTGAAAGCGTATCATTAAGTATTGGTGCTTCAAAGTGTTCACCTAACCTCCAATAATCAGCTGCTTTTAAGGCATATTCGAAATCCCATGAAACTCCCATTGCTAAAAGATTGGAACCATATGTGTAATAAGTAGTAATTGAGTTCAATAATTCCTCCGAATCAAGAATTTTAGTAGCGCCAACATTCTTTAATTTTTCAAATGTAAGATTGATAACCTCATATCTAGTACTATTCGTTGGCAATAAATTATATATAGAATCGCTAGATAATGATTGGTAATCTTCGGAGATTAAAAGCATCCGACTAGAATTAATGTGTTGGTTGAACTTATTTATCTCTCGGTCAAGATTCGAAATATCAGTTTTTAGATCCTTTATCATATTCTTTAATAAACCAATGGTTTGATTTGTTTCTTTACGTTTTTCGTTCCAATTATTAATTTGTAGTGCTAGCAATATACCAATAATAACCAAGACAATTTCTCCCAAAGCGTACTTGAAATATTTTCCTGTTTTGCCTGCCTGTCCGGTAGGCAGATTTTTCTCTATAAGGTCTTTTCGTATATGTCTAAAAAATTTAATCATAATTTCTTTTTGTAATCTGTTTAATTCCGTAAGCGCCTGCAGGCAGGGCTATCTCGCCCAAATGTCCACTGGATATTTAATTTACTAAGTAAATTTTATCTTGATAATATCATTGTTTAGCGGGTTTTGAAAGCTCGATAATTCGGTCGATAGTGGCTTTGATCCGCTCTAATTCACTTATTTCAATTTCATCAACATTTAGTCGTCCTAATATATTATTCAAATTATCCTGTCTGCGGAAAAATATGGTCTCGAACTGTAAAGTAGAAAGAAAGTTGTTGTCAACACGTTCATCTTCATAGTCTTGATTCCACCCAAGAAATTGTGTTATTTCAGGAAATAAAACTTCATAGTTATCTTTCATCGCTAAATCTTCTTCTTCCTTATAATCAGCGAGTACATCTTCCCATGAAACGAGAAGCCTTCTTAATTCTGGATTGGATATAAGCTCGAAGGAAGAGGTGTTTACCAGAGAACGAATAACGCCTTGAGATGGGTTGAAGGAAATCCAACGTCCCCAATTATTCATCTTCTCTTTGAACGTATTCAAATTAATTTTTTTTGGGTCGATCGGGAATTGAGCAATGACGTATTGCGTGCTTGCCATGGCCAACTCATGTCTGGCTATTACAATCTCAAATTGAGCTTTATTGTCAACGAATTCATCGTGAAGCGCTTCTAGCAACAATTGTTCCTTTTGTGCAGCAATACGTTGCTGATTCCAATTGCTTACTTGCAAAGCTAGTAGAATACCAATCATGACAAGAATAATCTCACCAATGGCATATTTTAGGTATTTGCCTGTCCGGTAGGCAGGTTTGCCTGTTTTACCTGCCTTGCCGGCAGGCAGGTTTTTTTCCATAAGGTCGTATCTAATTTTGCGAAAAAACTTTATCATTGTTGCGCTTTCGTTATTTTTTTAATTCTTGGTCAAGTGATTGAATAATTTCCACATTACTTTTTCTTATACCCTCTAGTTCCTTTTTATAGGAATACGTATTAAATGCCATACGTAATGTGTAATCTTCAAAAAAAGCATCTTTAAATAAGCCAACAAAATCAGATGGATGTTTACTTCCTTTTTCAAAATGGACTTCTTTCAATTGAATGTACTTATCTAATAATAAATAGGAATCGCTTGCATATTTATTTTGCCTTTCGGATTCTTCAAATGAATCTTTAACCAAATCTTCCCAACTAAACAATAATTCTATGAGTCGTTGACTATCAATTAAATGAATATCTCCTGACGATACTGCAGAGCGCAACGCTCCGTTGGTTGGATTATAACTATATTCGTATTTCATATCCAAAATTGTTTCTATAAAAACTTTATCATCTGATATATAGTTAATAGAATCGATAAGGTTCATGGTTTTGTTTAAAGCATTCAATGTGTTTGTCTGGTAATAATAAACTTTGTCTAATTGTGTTAAGTTAGCTTCAAACTCAGCCTTTAACGCCAATAACACCTTTTGTTTTTGTTTGGTGTTTATGCTGTCGTTTCTCCATTCATTTAATTGAATGGCTATTAAAATACCAATAACCACAAGAATAATTTCACCAATGGCGTATTTAAAATACCTGCCTGCGGCAAAGGCAGGCTTTCCTGTTTTGTTTGGCATCAGCAAGTTTTGTCTAATTTTTCGAAAGAATTTTATCATTAGTCTGTAGGTTGCGTTAATCGAATAATCTCATTGATATGATTTTCAATGGGTTCTTCTTTAATGGCTGTAATAACTCCTTGAAGTTTATTTCTTCTCATCATTTGATGATTATGAAATTTGATAGATGACAAGACTTTATTATTCATCTCTATGTTTTTTCCTTTCCAATCTGCATTATTAATCATGAAGGGCTGGTATTGTTCTGTTAGAAACTTAATGTAAAAGTTTTCATCTTCGGTAAAATCAATTAAAACATCTTTCCAAGACACCAGGAATTTTTGCAGCTCTTCATCTTGAATCAATTCAAGTAAATTAGAGTTGATCACTGCATCTACAGTGCTTGAATATGCATTGTAAGTTATAACTTTTATGCGTTGATCATATTCGACATACCTCTCTATTGTTAACCTACCTTCTGCTGGTATTGAAGTTATACTGTCTAAAGCAGCTAAACTTTTGTAGTTAATAACTTTAACTGAGTCGAAATTTACCTTATTCTGTATAAAGTCTCTATGGATATTATTCAAGATTTTGCGCTCGCTAATTCGGTCTTTACGATCTTGATTCCAATCGCTCACTTGCAGGGCTAGAAGGATACCAATCATTACTAACACAATTTCTCCAATAGCGTATTTCAAATACTTTCCAGTTTTATTTTTCTCCATAAGGTCTTTTCGTATATGTCTAAAAAATTTAATCATAATTTCTTTTTGTGATCTGTTGAAGTCCGCAAGCGGCTATCTCGCCCAAATGTCCACTGGACATTTGATTTACTCTGTAAATTTTGACTCGATAATATCATTAATCTTTTGGTTTTGTTAATCGAATAATTTCATTGATATGATTTTCTATGGGTTCTTCCTCTATGGCTCTTATAATACCTTTTATTCTATTTCTTCGGGACACTACCATATTTTGAGTTTTTCTTGAAGACAATAAATCTTTAATCAATTCTTGGTCTGTATCCACAAGATCAGCGTTTTCTAACCAATAAGGCTCTAGTTGTTCATTATTAAATTTAAAAAAAGCAATTTCTTCTTCTTGGTAGTCCAATAAAACATCTTCCCAAGAGACTAGGTACTTTCGTAATTCTTCATCCTGGATTAATTCAAGCGAATTAGAATAGATTACCGACTTTATAGAGCTAGAATATGGGTTATAGCTAATTGCTTGTACTGGTTGGTAGGATAGGAAAGCCGCTATTTTCGCAGAGTCTCTCTCTATAGGAAACAAAGCAATTCTGCTGTTCAAAGTGGCAAGGTTTCGATAGTTTATGGCTTTAACAGTATCAAACTGAATTTTATTTTGAACAAAATCTCTATGGATATTGTCTAAAAGTTTACGCTCACTAATACTGTTTTTTCTTGTGTCATTCCAATCATTAATTGAAAGCGCAATTAAAATTCCAATTACCACAAGAAATATTTCTCCTATTGCATATTTAAAATACTTGCCTGTCCGGTAGGCTGGCTTTCCTGTTTTACCTGCCTGTTCGGCAGGCAGGTTTTCCATAAGGTCTTTTCTTATATGTCTAAAAAATTTAATCATAATTTCTTTTTGTGATCTGTTGAAGTCCGCAAGCGCCTGCATGCCGGCAGGCAGGGCTATCTTGCCCAAATGACCACTGGACATTTGATTTACCATGTAAATTTTGACTCGATAATATCATTGGTTGGGTTATTTGGACGTTATTTTAGTCCACTCAGTAATACCAAAAGTACCAAAATACATTTTTATGGAATTTCTCTCTGGAATAAACCTCACCCTACTATAACCATATACTTTTGAGAATATAGGCTTTTCAACATGTAACTGTAAGAATGGTCCCGTTTCATAGTTTGTTGTCTTCATGTAAAGGTCTTTATCTTTTAAATACACTTCAATTGTCTCGCTGTTTAAAATATTTCTATGCCCATCGCTAAATTGATATATCCCAACAAAATCTTCCGCATCTTTCGTATTGGCTACACTTGTTAACCTAATGACTTTTGGTAGTGGTCTGGCATTCTCTCCCAAAAGCTCAGTAATTTTTATGTAAATCTCAGTAATTTCGTTTTTGTAGTGGCTAAATTCCCAAACCATGGCATCTACTGAGCCAAGCATGGCATACATTTGATTTTTAAATTTGGGATTGTTAAGAATAAATTCAATCTTCGCATCACTTCGCTTGGCGTTAAATCCATCAACAGCCAACCAAGGTTGATTGTCGTTTAAATAATACTTGTATTGTCTGGCAATATCTTCAGAATTGCTGTTATAAGTTTCAAATGTATTTCGGTTAAATGTGTAAATTTCGTCTAATGTTTTTATAAGTTCATCATACTTTTTAGGTACAATGTCTATATTTTCTTTTAAAAGGTTATAACCATTAGTCTGAATGTGATATTCCATCCACCACGTGGTCACAAAATCTAGCCCATATGAGCCGCCAGGGATAGCTTTTATATCTTCAGGGCTAAGAGTATCACGCATCACCCTGGTGTAAATAGAATCTTTTCTCATAAAATTTTCTAGCAACCAATCTGCATTGTCTATATCCTGTAGAATATCATTTTGTATTTTAACCAATATAGAATCTATCTTTTTCTGTTGCGCTTTTTCTTGATTTAAGGTGTTAATCCAAAGTGCAATTAGGATCCCAATAACAACTAGGATAATTTCGCCAATAGCATATTTAAAATACCTGCCTGCGGCAAAGGCAGGCTTTCCAGTTTTATTTTTTTCCATAAGGTCTTTTCTTATATGTCTAAAAAATTTAATCATTGGTTATATGTCTTTTTAAATTTCCGCAATCGCCTGTCTGACGGTAGGCAGGGCTATCTCCACCAAAGGTCTTCCAGACCATTGATTTTGCCTTGCAAAATTCTGTTGCGATACTCTAAAGAATTTTATCATTGTTGTACTTTCGTTATTTTTTTAATTCTTGCTCAATTAATTTGATAATTTCTAAATTATTTGTTCTAATACCCTTTAGTTCTTCCCTATAATTATATGATTTGAAGATAATAACTTGTGTAAAGTTTTCAAATTGCGGATCCTTAAATAATCCAACGAAGTCAGATGGATGATGGCTTCCATTCCTTCTCATTATATTTTTATATATTTCTGTCACTTGCGTATACTTTTGTATTAATGGTTGATAGGTTTCCATAGAATATTTTCGAAGCATTTCAATTTCTTCATACGAATCTACAACCAAGTCCTCCCAACTAAATAATAATTCTATTAGGCGCTTATTTTTAATTAAGTGAATATCTCCTGACGATATTGCAGAACGCAATGCCCCGTTAATAGGGTTGAAACTATGTCCATGTCCACCATGCGCAAGGTTTTCTTTAAGCACTGTATTGTCTGTGACATAATTTATCGAATCAATAAGATCTCTTGATTTCCTAAATTTCCATAAGCTTTGTTCTTGGTTGTAGTATACCGTGTCTAATCTTGTAAGGCTAACTTCAAAATCGGTTTTTAAGGTTTCTAATACTTGCTGCTTTTGTTTAGCGTTTACGCTATCGTTTCTCCATTCATTTAATTGAATGGCTATTAAAATACCAATAACAACGAGGATAATTTCTCCTATAGCATATTTAAAATACCTGCCTGCGGCAAAGGCAGGCTTTCCAGTTTTATTTTTTTCCATTAGGTCTTTTCTTATATGTCTAAAAAATTTAATCATTGGTTATATGTCTTTTTAAATTTCCGCAATCGCTTGCCTGACGGTAGGCAGGGCTATCTCCACCAAAGGTCTGCTAGACCATTGATTTTGCGTTGCAAAATTGTGTTGCGCTAATCTAAAGAATTTTATCATTGTTGTGCTTTCGTTATTTTTTTAATTCTTGCTCAATTAATTTGATAATTTCTAAATTATTTGTTCTAATACCCTTTAGTTCTTCCCTATAATTATATGACTTGAAGATAATAACTTGTGTAAAGTTTTCAAATTGCGGATCCTTAAATAATCCAACGAAGTCAGATGGATGATGGCTTCCATTCCTTCTCATTATATTTTTATATATTTCTGTCACTTGCGTATACTTTTGTATTATTGGTTGATAGGTTTCCATAGAATATTTTCGAAGCATTTCAATTTCTTCATACGAATCTACAACCAAGTCCTCCCAACTAAATAATAATTCTATTAGGCGCTTATTTTTAATTAAGTGAATATCTCCTGACGATATTGCAGAACGCAATGCCCCGTTAATAGGGTTGAAACTATGTCCATGTCCACCATGCGCAAGGTTTTCTTTAAGCACTGTATTGTCTGTGACATAATTTATCGAATCGATAAGATCTCTTGATTTCCTAAATTTCCATAAGCTTTGTTCTTGGTTGTAGTATACCGTGTCTAATCTTGTAAGGCTAACTTCAAAATCGGTCTTTAAGGTTAATAATACTTGCTGCTTTTGTTTAGCGTTTACGCTATCGTTTCTCCATTCATTTAATTGAATGGCTATTAAAATACCAATAACAACGAGGATAATTTCGCCAATGGCATATTTTAGGTATTTGCCTGTCCGGTAGGCAGGTTTGCCTGTTTTGCCTGTTTTGCCTGCCTGTCCGGTAGGCAGGTTTTTTTCCATTAGGTCCTTTCTTATATGTCTAAAAAATTTAATCATTGGTTATATGTCTTTTTAAATTTCCGCAAGTGGCTATCTCGTCCAAATGTCTACCAGACCTTTGATTTTGCTTTGCAAAAGATTGTGTTTCGCTACTCTAAAGAATTTTATCATTGTTGTGCTTTCATTATTTTTTATTTATTTCATTAAGAATCAATTGTTTTATGTTTCTAATGTCTTGTAACATTTCTTTAAAATGATTCCGAATATTTTTATCTGAATAATTTTTAAGACTAATAGCACCTTCAAGCGTTAAAATTATTTCAGGGATATTCTTTTCAATATCCAAATCTTTAACTGACGGATTCGAATATTGTATTCTGCGAAAACCTAATTGATCAGCCTTTTCATATCCATTTAAATAATTGTCATAAACAATTTTTGCCCTACTACTAATTAAGTCCTGTTCTCGCTTAAGCTCTATTAACGCGTTGCGTATTTTTTCTGGCAACAACTTTATATCTCCGGTAGATTCTAACGTGCCAACGGTATTCGCATTAAAGGATAAAAGCTGAAAAGTAACTTTAACTTTAAGTAGTTCATCTAAAATTTGGGTTGTTTCTAAATTTGGCCTCATCATTATTCCAAAATAATTCTCTATCGAAGTGATGCTGCTATCTAAAAACAAAACTCTTTCCTCAATATTTTTTGTTTCTTTATCAAGGTCAAATAGAATTTGGGCGTAATAACTTTGTGTTATTATATCAGTTTTTCGATTTTCATTCCAATTATTTATCTGAAGTGCTATTAAAATCCCAATAACAACTAGTACAATTTCACCAAAGGCATATTTTAGGTACCTGCCTGTCTGGTAGGCAGGTTTACCTGTTTTGTTTTCACTCATAAGTTTATATCGTATTTGACGGAAGAATTTAATCATAATTCAGTTATTGCTCACGCTCAATTAAAGTAATTAGTTGTTGGGATTCTCTGATAATGCCTTTTAACTTACCGGATATTAATCTGCTATGCCCTTTGGTTCTCAAAACATATTGCCTTAAATGAATATATTCTGGTGCCCTTTGGTTAAATAACCACGGATGATTTGTAATGGCTACCTTCGGTTGAAGCCTATACACTTGCGCAAAATCAATCCAACCATCATAACATTGTTGTCGTAAATAAATACACTCATCGCTGTATTTGAGATTGTAATACGATTCTCTTTCACAAAGTTTATAATAGCTATTAATGGCTGTAACAAGACTGTCAGAGCCTATGGCATATAAACTAGCGGTATTCTTTAATTCCTCAAAAACGGCCGTATTTAAATTAAAATCATTGACCCAAAAAATACCGCGACTCATCATAAAGTCTAAATCGGAAACTTCTATTCCTCTTTGCATAATTTTAGTCAAACTATCCGAAAACAGGAACCTGCCTTTAAAACCACTGCCAGGTGATAGCGAGTCTAAACCTGCAGCTCTCTCAATATTTAACGTTAACTCTTTGGTAAGTTTTATGAGTAGCTCTCGATTTCTTTCAGATTTTAATCGTTCATTATTCCAATTATTAACTTGTAATGCTATCAAAATTCCGATGACCACCAGAATAATTTCGCCAAAGGCATATTTTAGGTACCTGCCTGTCCGGTAGGCAGGTTTACCTGTTCTATTTTTTTCCATAAGGTCTTTTCTTATATGTCTAAAAAATTTAATCATAATTTCTTATTGTGATCTGTTTAAGTCCGCAAGCGCCTGCCTGCAGGCAAACAGGTAGGCAGGGCTATCTTGCCCAAATGACCACTGGACATTTGATTTACTTTGAAAATTTTGACTCGATAATATCAT
This sequence comes from Polaribacter litorisediminis, assembly GCF_019968605.1. Taxonomy (NCBI): domain Bacteria; kingdom Pseudomonadati; phylum Bacteroidota; class Flavobacteriia; order Flavobacteriales; family Flavobacteriaceae; genus Polaribacter; species Polaribacter litorisediminis. The sequence continues at coordinate 1,010,380 of NZ_CP082966.1, read as the reverse complement.
TGGTTCTTGGTTTGTTCCGATAGTTTATGAGGATAAAGTCAAGGTTTTTGTACTTTGGTTATTAATTGTTTTTTTCAACTTCATTATCAATGAGGTTAATTAATTGCTCATTTTTTTCATTTAAACTTTTAAACCTTTGAGCTTCCCATTGTCTCTGACCAAGTGTGTATGTAAGCCAGGAATAGTAATAATTGTTTTTAACGAGTTGATTATAATCGACTGGCTTTATTTTTCCCCAAAAACGCCCACTTTTAAAGAGTTCAAATTGCCTTTCTTTAGCTAAATTAAAAGTCTCAAGACTACTTTTTTGTAGGTCAAATTGATAGCCAACCCATCTATCATAATACTCACCAAGCATTATTCTTAAACTATCATTTTCGATAAGGTCAGGTCCTTTTATTTTCAATGTTTCATAAGGGCTTGAGGTGTGACCGAACCTTGTTGTGTTTAGAGCGTTTGCAAAATGAAAATCTAATGAATCCTTGTAAGGTAATTTGTTAGAAATATGATTGATTAAAATAGAACAAGATTTTGCTGAAGATGAGTGTTCACTAATATTTGAAATGATATCCTCTTTATCACTAATTAATGCAGACCTCATTTCTTTTAACAGTTTAATTTCCTCGTTTTTTAATTTACTTTTCTCGTTCCAATTATTTATTTGCAATGCAATCAAAATACCAATCACTACAAGTATAATTTCGCCAAAGGCATATTTTAAATACTTGCCTACTGGCTTCCCAGTTTTAACCTTAGAAAGTAAATCTTGTCTAATTTTTCTAAAGAATTTTATCATGGGTAAGTGGTTGGTGTTAATGAAGCATAAGATGTTTGTGTCATGGCTATTTGCGGTATTATAAGGCACTTCACTTTCCGTTTAGCAGTTAGCTTATTTGGTGTAAATATCATCGCATCAGCACTTTACCCTGCATTAATTCTAGCCATTGTGTATACTGCCTTTTATTCATTTTTTCTATCTAAATAACATCCGTAACTGTAATAAGCCTTGATTTTTTGGTACAAATCCATTTCAGCTTGATTACCTTCAACTACTTTTCTTGCAAGTTCTGAATTGTTGTTGCGTTTCAGAAAGTTCTCAAACCTTGCTTGCATTGGCTTGTAATAGGTCTCAATCCAACTGTCTTGACCTAGATGAAAATATCCTTCAAGCGAATATCCATTATTTTCTAATTGTTTGATTTTATTAGAAGCAATGTAGACTTCTGGGTATTCCGTTTTCCAAAATTCTTCAATCTCTTTTGGTCGCGTTTGAGTTATCCAAGTGATTTCACTTACAGCCAAATAGCCACCGACTTTTAAATAGTCCTTCCATTTTTTAAGTCCGTTTTCAAATCCAATGTTATAAAGCGCTCCTTCCGACCAAATAAGGTCAAATTCGCCTTCGTTAAAAGGTAAGTTATCCATTGATTTTTGTAACGTTACGATTTTGTCTGTCAATCCTAAATTTTGAGATTTTGCATTGAGTTCATTTAAAAACTTTGGAAACAAGTCAACTGCGGTTATTTGTCCGTTAATGTTTTTGGCAAGTGAAAATGTCTGTCCACCTGAACCACAGCCAATATCCGCCACTTTCAAGTTTTGGTCAGTCGGTAAATTCGATAAATCAAGAGCTTTTAGGGTGTCATTTTCGCTTCCTGAACCTTGTCTGTCCGAATTTTTATGTAAGTCAGTTATAAATTCTAATTCTGTCATTTGTTCGTTTTTTCAGATTGTACACAACAGGTTTGAATATGGCAAATGGCGGGTTTGAAACCATACTTTTCATAGCTTGTTATTTTTGATTTAAAAGTACTAAATTTTTTATAACATTATTAAACTAATCCTCGTACCTCGGAAGCCTTTCACTCTTGTTTTAAAAAACGTTAAATTTAGCTTTTAATTAAAAATTTATTATGATGTCTCAAAAAAAAGTAAAACGTAAAATACTGAAATACAAACAATAAAGAAATGGCAATGTGCCCATGAAGGATACTAATGTCTAAACTCAAAAAATGACCCCTAAAATGCCCTCTAAAAGGACTAAAAATTAAAAAAAAGCATCATCAATAGCTCGTATGTAATAGAAATATTGAAAACGCGCTCCTTTCTCCAGTCATACTCCTTTTAAAACGCAAACCCAAACCGTCGTTTTACCTCTTATCCTTAGCAATGGATCAGTCAACAAGGCATATAGCGTTGGCCTATCGGCACGCCATATGCTTAGTTATTGGCAATAGTTTTTTATTTTATTTTAAAATGCATTTTCATGCCCTCGTGAGTGGCTTTGAATCCGAAAGACTCATAAAACCTAATGGCATCGGGACGTTTTTTGTCGGTAGTCAACTGTAATACATGGGCGTTACGTTTCTTCGCTTTCTGGATGGTCCAATGGAATATGGTTTTCCCAATACCAAGCCCTCGATGATTTTTATGCACTCGTACTCCTTCAATTTGTGCCCTTATGCCTCCTTGATAGGTTAAATAAGGGATAAACGTCAATTGAAAAACAGCGATGAGCCGTCCAGTTTCGTTTTCAACCACAATCAGGTCTTGGTTTTGGTCAGCATCGATTCGCTCAAAAGCATCATAATAGGTTTTGGGCAATGGGATGGTAAAGTTTTCTCGTTTACTACCTAGGGGATCATCCGCGATCATTTCTACAATGCTCAATATATCGTTGATTGTTGCTTTTCTTAATTTCATTTGAATCTATTTAACGAGTTGTTGTTTTTTAATTTTTATAGCTGATTTATTTATAAAACATTATTACCCTTTTTTTTCTATTGCAATCCTCAAAAAAAGAAGGGCCAACACTCCAGAGATAATTGCAAACGCTCTTTCAAACGTAGTTTTGGATAATCCGTTCCCAATTGTATTTAATAAAAAAAGGACAAATACCATCCACATTACAATTCTTGTGACACCCAATAGTTTTGGTAGATTTATCCATTTTGATCTTATTAACAGCAGAAAAATAAAAATGACAGTGGTAAGCAATGAAACTATTTCGAAATTTACTAATTGTGTGACTGTCTTCATTTGTCCTCCCCACAAAAATTCAATAGGCACATAATCAAACAATACTATGCCCATTAAAATAGCTATATGAAATAGAGCAAGAATTCCTAGAATAAATAAGCTCGCAAGTGTAGCAACATTAAAATCTATTATTTTTCTCATACTCGAGAGCTCTGTGTTTTTAACTTTTGCTAGCAACTATTAATTATCCTTATTTTTAAAAATCTCCGCAGAACTTACCCAGTGCACTTCACCTTTTGTAACACCTTTCCATCCACTATTCGGAGCAGAACTATATCTTTTTGAAAAAAAAAGATACTTGTTGTCTGGTGACATATAAGGACAATAATAAACCCAGTCTTTCTCTATATCTTCACCAAGTTCAAAAGAAGTAGGTTTTTGCCACTTGCCATTTTTTTTAAATGAGACTGCAAATCCTTTTTCATCAGTATAGGTGTTAGCAGTGATAAGGAAACTTTCATCTGGTGAAACATAAGTACTTCTTTCTCCCTTCTCAGAATTTACTTCAGGACCAATATTTATAGGAGTGTCAAATTTTCCATTACCTAAATATTGCGCCCGATAAATATCTCTTTTCCCTAAACTTCCCGGTCTATCTGATGTAAAATACAAACTACCGTCTGCAACTACTACAGGGTATGATTCTGCATATTCCTCAGTTGATATTGGGTATCCAACCTTAGTGGCTAATTGCCATTTACCATCTATTTTCTGACTTTTATATATGTCTGGTTTAGCGTTTTTTAAACGGTCTTCTGGACTTATACCAAGAAAATACATTGTATTACCATCTTGGCTAACGGAAGGATCAATTGCAACGGACTCTTTCTTTTGGTCTCTAAACATTTGTATAGGTTTTGGTAAACTCCAATTGCCATTAATAAATTCAGAATGATGGATAACAAATTTTTTGTCAATGATTCTTGTAAAAAATAGTTCGGTAAAAGATGTGTTAAACACTGTATTGATTTCAATGCTATCGGTATTAATTATAGTTGGCGCAAATAATTTAGGAGTTACGTCAGGAGTTGCCTGATTGTAATATTTTCTTGTATTATTAACATTACAACTGAAAAATATAATCGGGATGAAGAGAATTATTAGTATTTTTTGCATGACTTTTATGTATGAAATTTGTTTATAATAAATGATGGAGGAAGATGCCTAAATTTTGTTGTTTCGATATACTTGGACTGTAGAAATCGAGATTGAACCCAAAACCTAGACTTGTTCTCTTTATTGTTAATCCTGTTCTGAGGTATACCAGACTTCGTTCGTGCAAACCATTTTCTAAATTAAAATTGTAAATACCTTGGAATCTTGTGTACAGTCTTAACTTTTTTGAAAGTTTAGGTTTGTATTCTAAAATGCTTACACTTTGAAAAGCGGTGTTTGGTAAAAATGCAATACTTGGGCTCAATACAAATAACCACTTAGGATTTGCAAATAAGTATTGAAGACCAAAATAAGGAACAATACCTTTTAAAAAATGGTATTGTAATCCGCTAGTAACAAATAATTTAGTTTTAAGTCTATATGTTATCGCGTTCGAGAAAACTAATTCATTATAACCATTTTCATCGTGATAAGGGGTTGATATGGTCATAACTCCAAAATAACTAAATCGACTATCTTCCCTAAAACGAACATTGAGTATCGAGAGATAATTTACTTTTTTATTGCCGAACATAGTTTCAATTGGGATAGGTGAAGCATTCCTTTTATTTTCTTGTGAAAATAATATATTAGTAAAAGAAAATAACAGGATACTATTGAGTAAAATGCTTTTCATATTCTTAAAACATTTATTTTAAATCTTTACTTATAGAATTACAGAAATGTAACTCGTTTAAATAAAACATTTCGAGTAGCTCGATTAGTCATTGTTAATCCCAACGGTTTTTTATAAGATTAGTACGTGGTTAAACAACTAATTTAGCATATACAAACCGTCTAGAAAATACGTGAGAATTTTTGTAAATAGACTTGTACCAGGTAATTAATTTTATACATTGTTGGTAACTAGCTTTTTATTTTCAGCTAGTCCCATATTTGCGGTCGTTCAATTCCAATTGTTCTCAAATAACTCAACATTTGTCCTGTGTGAACAGATTCGTGATATACGATTCGGTTTAGATAATCTCCAAGTTTTTTACTTTGTCCGACTTCTTTTCTCTCGATTCTCACATTCTCCAAGTCAGATTCTTTCAGTCCGTTTATCATCCTCAAAAATTCTGTTCGATATGTTTCGGAAAAAGCTAATTCGTTTTTTAAGTCCGAATATTTTAGTTTTTCCCAAGGCGATTTGTAATCTCCTAAATTCCCACGATTTTCTATAATTTTATGGAAAAGATATTCGCCTTCTAAAACGTGTCTTATCATTTCGATAATCGTGAATGCATTTTCGTCAGGTTTCCAATTCAGGTATTCATTAGGAATTCCACTCCATAATTTTATACTCCGTCTTCTAATTTCGGAAAAGTTTAATAAAATAATTTCATTTGAATTCATTGTTTGTTATTGTTTAGGTCTGAGTTCCTCAATAATCTGTGAGCTTACCCAATATTGTTTTACAACCTGGTATGAACTACCATCAACTTTCACTTTTTGTTTTGTTCTTGAAAAAAATAGATATTTCCCATCAGGTGAGACACTCGCTCCACTTTCCTGCTCAGAGGTATTTATTTGATCCCCATGTTAATTGCAAGACACCATGAACCATCTCTCTGTTTAAAACTAATGTAGATATCTGCTTTTCCGTATCCATCTTCTCTGACAACATCCCAAATTAAATAAGACTCATCTGGTGCTATGAATGGATGAGCAATGTATTTTCCTATATTAATCTTTGTGCTCAATTTCATTGGTTTTTCATTTTTATCACCAAAAAAGTGAATAGCACCATTTATACCATTATCTTCTTTTCTATAAACAGTAAAGTAATAGTTTCCTTCAGCAGAAAGTGACATGCCATGTGCCATATCTTTTAAGAATTCACCCTGACTTTTGGGTTCAGACCAACCCTTTTCCGTTCGTTCTCTATACGTTTTACCAACATACATCCTTTTGCCATCAACTGAGAATTGTGGCCATTTTATGTAAGTTTCAGATTCTTCACCCCAACGATTATTTTCATATCGAATAGCAAAAAATGTACGTTTTTTATATTTCCCATTTTTCCTAGTAAAATAGAATTCCTTCATATCCGGTGAAAATGTACCACCCTCGAATCTCCCTTCTGGAGATACTATTTTTGGATCAAAAAGTTTAGGAATTAGCATAGGAGGTTTTTCATTAAAATAAATAGATTCTACGGTAGGTGAATTATTGATGTATGATTTCTCATTATTAGTTTTACCAACTTCTAAGATCGAGTCTATGTTTTTCAATAAATTTTCTTTTATAGCTTTGAATTCTACCCAATAAATATCACCTTTATCATCTTCACCTCTATGGAAAAACAAATACTTGCCATCAGGTGATACACTTGCCGCCATTTCAGTTTGATCTGTATTTATTTTTGATCCCAAGTTATGAGGTTCTGTCCATACACCATTTTTATTAAAGCTGATATACAAATCACTTTTACCAAACCCAAGGTCACTCTTAAAATCATAAATCATGTAACTTTCGTCTGGAGCTATGTATGAATGAGCAATCCATTTGCCCTTTGCGTTTATCTCTTTACCCATTCTATCAATACTTTTGTATTGACCATCTTCTTTGATTGACTTGTAAATAACCCAATCTTCAGGAGCATCTCCCTTCTCTCCAGTTGTGAAATATAAATTCTCATTTTCCGCAGACGTTAAATACATAGTAATAGTTTTATCTACAAATGGTTTCTCCAAGGGAATTGGTGAACTCCAGCCTTCGGTACTTTTCTTACTATACCATTGGCGTAATCCAAATGATTTGATTGTATTATTAAGAGGCCTTGTACTACCAAAATATAGTTTATCTCCTTTTGGATTGATATGCGGTTCAAAATCCCATCCTTCAGTTGCTGTAAAAAAAGCTGGTTTTGGGTTGGACCACTTATCATCAACTAATTTCATGGTATAAATTTTATTGTCTTCTTCTGGTTTTCTACGTGTAAAAAAGAGCTCGTCCATTTCTGGGGTAAACGTGATAGCAAACTCATAGTTATTTGTAGAGACAATTCCTTTTGCAAAAAGTTGGGGGACATCAGTTGGAATGTTTGCATCTAATAGCGTGAGGTTAGATGGTGTTTCTTTACTGCAAGAAAAGAAGATCAAGATTAAGATTGTAACGTAAGGTGCTTTCATGAGTTCAGTTTTGTAAACAATACATTTTTAGCTCTACTGCTAGATTTTTCATTTTTTTATGAGTTTCTTCAAATAAGCTTATAGCTTGTTATTTTCTTCTAAGTTTTTCACTATTAATAGAAGACTTGAAAAAAAGTAGTGTTAACAGTATGAAAGCAAATCCAAATCCCACAACACCAATATTGATACCCAAGATTGTTTTTTCACTTCCATCTAAATACTTCATTGAGCCGCCATAAAAATTTTGCAATGCATAAGCCAATAAAAAACCACCAGTCACAAGCATACTCAACACAGCACTAGATTTCAACTCATTTTTCACCCAAACTAACCAAAGACAGAATATGCCTATTGTGGAATTGGTAATAAGTTGCCATACTTCATGGATACGAACATGAGGTGTCCAATCTGGATTAAACACATGGGTTGTATTAATTTCCAAAAAAGGAACGACAATCGCGTAAAGACTGACAGTAAATGTGATTATTATTTTTTTCATTTCATTAATTGTGTTTGTACAATTTTTCAGTTGCCTTTTTTAGTTCAGCGTTTGGTAAAAAATGATCTGCTATAGTTAAAATAGCATGTATGTTATATCGTGATCTATCTAGCTTTATTTCTTCTGGACTTATGGATGTCTGCAACAAAAGAAGTGCCATTTCTGCTAAAAGTATACGTTGCTTTTCTAACCACTCTTCATCTTCTTGTTTAGCGGAATTATTTAAATAGCTATTTTCAACTACATTGTGTAGCTCCCAACTTTTAGTTATCATATTTAATCTCCCTTCTTTGGTCATTATTTTTGTTTATTATGAAAAAATCTATTCTTTTATATAATTCCATCTATTACCACCTTGCTCAAAAATCATTTCTTTTCCATCATCTGAAAAAGTAAACGATATTGATTCGGCATACATTTGCTCTAAAACAAACCGATTTTTCCCTTTATAAATTAAAGGAGCTTTAAATTCGTTTTTTATAAAATTAGTTAGCGTATTATTTTCTTGAATAAATACAGATTTGTCATTAGGATCTTTTTGAGAAATATAAACTCCAACAAAATTTTTCAATTCACTTTCTGATATTTTTACAGGTGCATCTCCAAGAAATAATTTTAATATTTCAGTATATATTTCATTAATATCGATTTTTGAACCGTTTGACATTAATGTAAAAGATAATTCCTCTTCAGAAAAATAAATTGAGGTCGCTCTAAATTCATCTATACGTCCACGATGCCCAAATCCCTTTATGTCATTGGTTGTATACCTAAAAAGTCCCATTCCATATCTATCTTTAATAGTTTTCATTAATGTTAGATTTTCTGCTGAGAGTACTTTTCCAGTAAGCAAGCTTTCAAAAAAAATAGTTAAATCTTTTGGTGTTGAAACTATTGAGCCGGTTCCTTTCGCAGTAGATAAATCAGTCTCAGGAAATTCAATCCATTTTTCATCAAACCTGTAAGAATAGGATTCATTATCATATATATTAATTTCTTTTCCTGAGTATGTATTGTTTAAGTTGAGTGGCTTACAAATTTTTTCTTGTAAAAGGTTTTCATAAGAATCATTATAAATTTTCTCTAGGATTAACGCCAATAAAAAATAATTAGAATTACTATATTCTCCTTTGGTATTTGGTTCAAAGTCACTTTCATACTTAGAAATTTTAAGTAACATTTCTTTAGATGATATATACATAGTACGATTGTCAAAAAACCATTTATCTTTTGTAAAACTGTGAATTCCACTTCTGTGCTGCAATAAATGAGCAATGGTAATCTTGTTTGCATTTTTCACATTTGGAAAATAGTGCTCTATCGTCTCCATTAACTTTAGTTTGTTTTCTTCTATAGCCTTAAAAATTAGTGTTGCTGTAAATGTTTTAGTGACAGAACCTATACGGTATTTTGTGTCTGAACTCGCTTTCTTTTTTGCTTTAAAATCGCTAAAACCAACTGTGTTTTCATATACTGTTTTTCCATTTTTAGATAGTATAATACTTCCCATGAACTCATCATTTTTATGATATGTGTTTAACAAGCTGTCGATTTTAACTTGATAGTTATTAGGCGCTTTCTCATTTATTGTATGAGTTGATTTTTTATTTTCTTTACAAGAAAATAGTAGTGTGATGAATACTAATATTAGTAAGGTTTGTTTTTTCATTTTTTTTATTTCTGATTTAATCTCATTACGGATTTGGCCATCTTGTCCAAATAATCCTGTTTCGTTTGCTGCATTATAAACTTGTTGCAATAGCTCCTCTGGCGTTTTTATGGTAATAAGTTTTTCTTAGCAATCAATTATAAAGTGTTGCAAAGTTTATTGAGGTTAAAAAACAACTTAGTTGTTCTCTAATCTGTTTATCTGCTTTTCTAAGGCTGCTTCTTGTCCTAGTTTTAATTTTTTTGAAAGCGTAATAGCCAGTTTGTAGGTTTCTATTGCTTTGTTTTTTTGATTTGTTTGTTCGTAAAGTTTGGCCAAATTAGTCATAAGCCCAATATATTTAGGGTAGGCTGCTACGGCTCTATTAAACACTACAATCGCACCCAATTTGTTTTCTTCTTTGAGTAATTTTAACGCTATGTCTACATAATTACTTAAGGGTCTTCTCGCTTGTGGCCCATATTTATTTATAAGCTCCCGTTCTCCTTTTAAAAAGGCATCGTCGCTATAGTGGCTAAGTAATTCTTCGTCAGCTATTAAGTCCGAAAACACATACTTTAAGCCGTAATAATTAAGCAATAATCTAGAGGTGTCATGGTCTTCATCTCCAACTTCTTCATGTTTCCATCGTAGAATTTTTGGAGTATTCTCTTCTATAACTTGAACATATCGTTTTAGTTCTTGTCGCATTCCCCAACCATCTCCACCTCCAATTCCAAAATAAATGGCTTTATCTAAATTAGAATTTGATTTAAAAAAGGTTTTCGCTTTTGCTGTCATTTCTTCTTTATTCCACCAAAGTGCAGGAGCCTGAATAATGAATGCATCAAAAATATCTGGCTTTTCCATAAGCGTATAAGTGCTAAATAAACCACCAAACGAATGGCCTTCTAAAAGACGGTATGGATGCGTTCTAAAGTTCGATTCTACATAAGGAATTAATTCTTCCTCTAAAAACTGAAGAAATTTAGGTGCACCACCACTTTGTGATATACCGGACTCACCTACACCTCCATAAACACCTTGGCCTGCTTTTGAGGGCGTTAAATCTCTTGATCTATCTAAACTTTCTATAGCCACAATAATCATTGGGGGAATAATTCCTGATTCTGTTAATAATTCTACAGTACCAACTTGATGTTTTATGTTACCCAACCCATCCAAAAGATAAAGAACAGGGTAATTGGCTTCACCCTCTTTGTATCCCTTTGGTAATGAAATAATAATTGGTCGGTCTTCTTGTAAAATTTCAGATTTTAAGATGTAATGTGTTCCTAAACCTAAAAGCTGATTGTCTTCGGTTACATCTATTTTGTCTGCTATTTGTGCATAAGCAATAAGTTGAAAGAAGATTACAGAAAGTAGGGCAATCGAAATTTTGATTGATTTAAAGTTCATTTATTAAATGTTTTATAATGAAGCCATTCTCTAATAATAATGTTACCGATTTAATTAATTAAAACTATTGTTATTCCTTAATAATCCAATTTAATGCTGTGTTTATTTTTTTGATGTTCTAGCCTATAAAAAATTAGTATTAGAAATATAAAACTGATTCCAAACCCAAGAACACCGATATTGATGCCCAGAATAGCTTTCTCACTATCATCTAAATATTTCATAGAACCTCCATATACATCTTGTATACAATAAGCGATTAAGACCCCACCAGTAACAAGCATACTCAACACTATACTAGTTCTCAACTCATTTTTTACCCAAACCAACCATAGGCATAGTATACCTATGGAGGAGTTGGTGATAAGTTGCCATACTTCATGAATTTTGGCATGTGGCGTCCAATCTGGATTAAATACATGGGTGTTGTTAATCTCTAAAAATGGCACGGCTACAGAATAAAGAAGAATGACAAGAGATATTGTGGCTCTCTTTGTCTTCATTTTAATTATTTTAATTCCAAATACCAGTGGCAGCAGTTTCCTTTGCATAGGTTTCAAAATCTTTGGCAGGTCTGCCCAAGACTTTGGCCACATCTTCAGAAACCTCTTGGTTTTCTGGATTACCTAAAACCTCTTTAAATAAATACCCAAATAGCCAAACATAAGAATCCGGTAATCCTGCTTGGCGCATACCTTCTTTAAACTCATCAATAGAAATAGGGATATATTGAATGGGTTTGTCAATGGATTCAGACATGATGTCTACAATTTCCTTAAATGTTCTTTTTTGAGGACCTGTTACAGTTATTGTTTTTCCCTTAAAAGTATCATCTATCAATACTTTGGAAACCACATCTGCAATATCATCAGCATCTACAAACGGAATTTCAGCTTCTGGCATCGGAAGGGCTACTGTACCATTTTTCACAAATTCTAAAAAAGCACCTTCACTAAAATTTTGATTGAACCACGACGCTCTAACCAAGGTGTAATTTAAGCCTGAATTGGCAACGATATCTTCACAAGCTTCAGCTTCGGTTTCTCCTTTACCCGATAGTAAGACTACTTTTTCTAAACCAGCTTCCAAGGCTTTTTCGGTCAAAGCTGTTATGGCATCTCTTGCTCCAGGGACAGCTAAATCAGGATAATACACGATGTAAGCTCTATCCATATCTTTTAATGCCTCAGCATAAGTTTCAGGGTTACTCCAATCAAAAGCTGGATTAGTTTTTCTTCCCACTACACGAACTTTATGGCCGGTTTGCGTTAAATTTTGGGCTACTCTGCGACCGGTTTTACCAGTTCCTCCGATAATTAAAATGTTTTCAGTTTTCATGTTTTCAGTTTTTAAATTGATATTATTTATGCTTTAAATTCCTGAAGCTTTTTTAGTTTACTTTTTTTAATTAATCCCTTTATGAGTCCAATAAACCAGGGGACACCATACCCATTTTTATGCAGATGCTCTCCACCAAATTGATAAATAGCAGGATTCCCTTTGATACCATGACCATCGAGCAAGCGATTGTAAAAATTGAAAAGACAACCGACAAGGATAACTTCATGTAGGTCTTCTTCGCTCCATCCTGCTTTGAATACGTCATCAGCATCTTCTTGAGTAAGCTTGCTAGCCGATAGCGTTAATTTTTTTAGATATTTAAAAAGTAGTTTTTCCTTATGATTTACAGGAGAAGTGTCAACATCTTCTACCAATGCTTCAATTAGTTTCGTAGAAACTCCAAAGTTTTTTGCTACAGCTACATGAGACCCATAACAAAAACTACAGGCGTTAAGCCCCGAAACGTAGGCTGCAAAAAGCTCCTTTTGGGCATAAGTAAAGTTTGATTTTCCACGCATGATTCGTTGCGAGGCTTTGTCTAACGGACCTAATCTTTTGCGGTCGTTCCACGTGATATCTGTAATGTCTGATAACTCGTCTAAATGTTTAAAAAACGGCATGATATTATTTTTTTATTAAGTTTTTTTATTGCCAACTTTGATATACCAAAACAGCACTGCTATGATTAAAAATTCGAAACCAATGATCCAGAACCCTATATCTGTAAAAAATTGATAATAGCTACCACCATTAGGGATTACAAAAAAGGGAACCGTAATTAAGGCATCTAAAGCAGTTGCTGTTAAAAAGAAAGATTGCCCTACCCAATATCCATGGGTGTTTGTATCTTTTTTGTAATATTGTTTTGCTCCAAACCAAACTAATGGCATAACTGCAATAAAAAGCAGCATGTTAGCTTGTTGCTGTACATCTTCTAAAATCGAGATATAAAAAGAGAGATTATATATATTAACTCCAATAAACCAGATTATAACGCCAATAATTATAGCTCTTAAATGTTTCATGATTGTTCGTTTTTTAATGTTTAGTAAGAAAGCTTCTATGTGATTTTATTTATTGAATAGCAGACCTATAACCAGTAAGACGAATGAGGTAAATGAGCATACGGAACGTATTAAATGCCAGCGGTTCCAAGGTTGCTCAAAGGTTTTTCGTAATTCTGCTAACTCCACGTTAGAAGCAGTTTCTAATACTGTTTTGTCTAATATTTCATTTAGTGGGACATTTTTAAAAATAGTGACCAGACCCACACCTATAAACAACAGAATCGCTGCGACCAAATAAGAAATAAATGTGATCTGGTTAGTGTTTTTGAATACAAAGGCATTTATAAAGAGTAGTAAAAATGGACTCATAAATACCATTATAAAAGTTGGATTAAGGATGGATCTGTTCATCGCTTGAAATGCTTTTAAAAAACCTAGGTCATCTAACCGTCCTAACCCAGGCGTCACAGCGTTGGACCAGGTAAAGCACAATCCTGCGGTTAGTCCAGTAAATAATATACTTAGCATCAATACTGCTATTTTATAATTTAGTTCCATTTTGTTTATTTTTTTTGTTTGATATCCATGTCAAAATGTCTTTATACTCTTCAGAAGTAAGTTTTATTTTTCGGCCTTTAGGCATACGTTTTTTTACAAATACCTGTTTATAAATATCAGGAGCGAAGTCATCCATGTTTTCAATTGTGAATACTCGTCTTTTATTGCGTTTACTGTGGCAAACGTTGCATTTGTTGTCTAGTATTTGAAAAGCTTTTTCACGGGGATTTCGAATTATATAATTTGACACATATAATTCAGCTTGTTCATTATTGCTCTCAATAGATGTATAAGTATCTAGTGAATCAGCTGAAAGCGCTATAAAAATTCCTGTTAAAAGTTTTGCTATAATTACCATCATTAATTTGTTTAATTAATTTGATGGTACAAAGATGCGCAGTGTTCAAAAGAGTATTTTGACACTTAAAGACAAGCTTTTGACATTTTACGCCAAAATGTAACTATTAGTTGTTTTTACGAAATTCTGTTGGGGTTTGGCCCGTCCAATTCTTAAAAGCACGGTTGAATGCACTTTGTTCTGAAAAGCCGGTAAGAAAGGCAATTTCACCAATACTTTGCTCTGTATTATATAACATATTCTTTGCCATGGTTTCCTGTGTTCTTTTAATTAAGTCACGATAGGTCACACCAGCTTCAGAGAGTCTCCTAGTTAGTGTTCGGTTGCTCATGGCCAACAGGTCACTAATATAATGTATACTTGGAATACCTGTGGGCAGTGCATCCTTTATAATAGCTTCAACATCGTTTATAATCTTATGACCAGGTATTTTTATGCCTTTTGTTTTTTCATCAACTTGTTGCAGTAGATAGTTGTTGATGCTTGCATCTGCCTTTGCGGTTCGTAAATTAAGATCGACTGTATTATAACTTATGGAGTATTGTGGTTGGTCAAATAACATAGGGCAATTAAATGCCACTATATGGCTAGAAAGATCTTTGGGCTTTTCATGTTTGAAACATACTTGAATAGGAGAAATATCTTTTTCAGACATGGCTTTGAGTACTACTACTGTTGCAGAAAGACTAGCCTCTGTTGATAGTTCCATCCCTTTTCGATGTGCTTCACGATTGAGTACAATATGAGAAATATTCCCTTCCTTTTTAATTTGCCAATCAAATGTGTTTGATAACAGTTTGAAATAGCGTTCACTACGTTCAAAAATCTCTCCAACTTTTGAGCATGTGCGCCAAGAAAGACCTAAAACGCCATAATCTTCAATAATCATTTTTTGACCAACCCTCACTGGAAAACCACGTCCGAGTTTATCGACAAGAAATTCGTGCAAGGATAAGAACTCTTCTGCAGGTATCACAGATACATTGTCTAGAGCATTAATAGGTGTTGGTAAATGCATGAAATCTTCTCTAGGCATACCTTCTTCGATAGCACAATGAAGAATTTTGATATATAGATTTATAGAGAAGTATTTCATGTGTTTAAAAATACTAAGTTGTTGATTGTAATTTTTTTAAATTATTGCCAGCGTGTTTGTTTAATGAAAGTTGCGTTTAACAACGTTTAAACTTTCCAAAGTTAAATATAGTAAATAAGAAAGCAATGAACAAAATGAAAGCAATAATTAAGCAATTTTTTTACCCATCATTGAACTAATCCTCGTTCCTCGGAAGCCTTTCACTCTTGTTTTAAAAAACGTTAAATTTAGCTTTTAATTAAAAATTTATTATGATGTCTCAAAAAAAAGTAAAACGTAAAATACTGAAATACAAACAATAAAGAAATGGCAATGTGCCCATGAAGGATACTAATGTCTAAACTCAAAAAATGACCCCTAAAATACCCTCTAAAAAGACTAAAAATTTAAAAAAAGCATCATCAATAGCTCTTATGCTATAGAAATATTGAAAACGCTCTCCTTTCCTCAATCACACTACTTTTAAAAACCAAACCCAAACCGTCGTTTTACCCCTTATCCTTAGCAATGGATCAGTCAACAAGGCATATAGCGTTGGCCTATCGGCACGCCATATGCTTAGTTATTGTGTCTGCTTTCGTTAATTTTTTTCAGCTCATTGGTGGTTCAATTTGCAACTTTAATACAAAACTATCTTTTTTCCTATTTATTTTAATTATTTCACAATCTATTATTTCTCCGTCTTTTAATCGGTAAGTGTATTTTTTTGCTGTTGTCCTTAAGTTGGGATAAAACTCTTTTTTGATTGGAACTGTCGCTTTATGTTCTCCTGAAACATAATATTCAGGTTTTCCGCTTTCATTGATTGACACAGTAACTTTTTGGACTGTACCAATCAGTTTTTCCATTTCTCCATTTCTCCATTTTCCTCGCTCAATAATATCTCCAAGTGCAGGTTGATTGTTTTCATTATATCCTTGGAACACAGTTTCAACCTCATTTCCAACTTTCCAATTTTTATAATCAGATTCCTTCAAGAATGTTGATATATGGATTAAACCTAAAATGGAGCCACATTTCCAATTAAAGTGAAGTCCTAAATCCACAAAAAAGCCATACTTTGTTTTTCTTAAGATTATTCCACGGTATTTAGAACCTTTTATTAAGTTCCTGTTTTCAAATTCCTGTTCTTTTGCATCTATTTGAATTGAAATTGGGTTTTCCTCGACTTGATAAATTTTTCCCGAAAAAAAACCGCCAATTAATGAATTAGAAATATTTCTCCAAAATTCAATTGAAGGATATGACCAACCAAAATGGTTAAAAGAAACAAATGCAAATAAGCCACCAACTTTCACCAAAAATCCTTTCTCTTTCGGTTTAACAATTCGGAAAGTCAGTTTTGTTTGATTTTTATAGGCCTCTTTGATATTCAGCAATAAATCTTGAAGATAATCTTTATCATTTTTAGAGTCAAGATAGTATTCAATATTTTCTGCTGTTTTTCCCAATGTTCAGTGGTTTTTTCGTATGTGTGGCAATGTTGTTGTGGATGATTATTGGTGTGTTCAAGCCACTAATTTAGCAAATAGAAACCAAATAGAAAATCCGCAAGGATTTTCGTAAGCAAGCTCGAACTAGCCATTAATTATAAAAGGTGTTGTGCTTTCGTTATTTCAACAACTCTTCATTCAATGTGACGCTTATTTCCTTATTTAGTTTAATTAATTTTTCTAAATTATATATTGCCCAGGTAGTATATAGTCTTAATGTGGCTAAAATTTGGTCAAATTCAATAGATCCATATTGTAATTTCAATCTATCATAATTCACAATATTTGTATTAACAATAGGTGACCATTTATTCTTTTCAAGATTAAATAATACCTTATTATCGTGAAGTCCATGGCGTGAAAAAAAATCTGGTATGATTTCATCTTTAAAGTTGTTAAATCTATTTTTAGCTTGTGAGTTTACTACTTCAATCCTGATTTTTAGATTTAATAAATCTATGATATTATCATTGTTAATTTCCGAAATGGCGGATGCATGTTTATTGGTGACAATCAGATCATATACGTTATGCCATCTTAAACTATTGTAGACAGTGTTAGTAGAGTCATAAGATGCCTTTCCAATGGTTTCGTTATAGATGTGTTCATATGAATCAGAGTTGTATTTGTAATTAGTCAAGGCTTCATTCAATATTTTTTCTTCTTGAGCTAAGTCGACTACGATATTTTTAAAAAGTGATTTTTCTTTAAGATTTATTTTTCTTTCTTCATTCCAATTATTAATTGAAAGTGCGATTAGAATCCCAATAACAACAAGTACAATTTCGCCAATAGCATATTTAAAATACTTTCCAGTTTTATTTTCCATAAGCAAGTTTTGGCGAATTTTTCTAAAGAATTTTATCATTGGTTATCGGTTTCTGGTAATGAAGCACAACAATCATATACCCTCATTGCTGTTATATCGCATATCGTTATAATTGTCACAATTTTTTTTAAATATTTGTCGATCTTTGTAAATGTAGTAAAATCAATTTGATTTTTCCGCTGAGTTTAAAAAGTTGTTTTCTAATGATAGAGTTCTCAAAGCAGAACGAATTTGTAAGATTGCGAATTATTATGATGCACACTCAAACCGCCGTTTTCTTCATATCCTTAGCAATGGATCAGTCAACAAGACATAGTTGGCCTATATCGAAACACGGCACAGGTCGGCACGCCATATGCTTAGTTATTGGCTGTAGGGTTTTATTCAATGATTTTTATTAATTCATAGTTTGTACTTCTTCCTCCAGCTTGTTCTTTTTTTAATATTTCTTTTTTCATTAAATCTTGAATATCTCTCAATGCTGTGTCAGAAGAACATTTGGTTATTTTAGCCCATTTAGAAGATGTCAATTTACCATCAAAACCATCTAATAATTTATTCAACATTAATTTCTGTCTTTCGTTATGAACTACTTTCGCATTTTTATTCCAAAATTTATGTTTGTAAAGAACTTTCTCTAAAACTGTATTTGATGCTTTCAAAGAATTTAATAAACATTCTAAAAACCAAGAAAGCCAATTTGTAATGTCTAGTGTTCCTTGTTGAGTTTTCTCAAGAATATCATAATATTGTTTTCTCTCAATTCTAATTTGTGAAGACATGCTATAATATCTTTGTGCTATTCCATCTGCTCTTGATAATAATAAATCTGTTATAGCTCTTGCAATACGTCCATTTCCATCTTTAAAAGGATGAATCGTAATAAACCATAAATGTCCAATACCAGCTTTTAAAACAGGGTCTATCTTCATATCTGAGTTTAGCCAATTTAGAAATGCTTCCATTTCCTTATCCAAGATATTAGATTTAGGAGCTTCGAAATGAACTTTTTCTTTTCCTAATGCTCCTGAAACAACTTGCATTGGTCCTGTTGAATCTTCTCTCCAATTACCAATTAATATTTTATACATTCCACTTCGTCCAGTTGGAAACAATGAATAATGCCAATTAAACAATCTTTCTTTAGTTAATTTGGATTCGAAATTTTGAGTTGCATCTATTAACATATCTACAACACCGTCTACATTTCTTTCTGAAAAAACAGAGTTTTCAATTTCCATTCCTAAACGTCTTGCGACTGATGAACGTACTTGTCCAGGATTTAATATTTCTCCTTCTATTTCTGTGGATTTTATTACATCAAGCGTTAAAGTTTCAAGTACAGCTTCGTTTTTTAAGTCGAAACCAAGAGTTTCCATTTTACCAATTATTTTTCCTTGTAAATTTCTGACTTCTCCTAATAGAGTTAGGATTTCTTCATTATTCCAATTAAAATTAGGCCAATCTTCTTTTTGATGTATAAATGGTTTCATTATCCGCTTATTATGCGGTAAATATAAATCTTATTTATCGCATATGAGAAATAAACTCACTATTTATTGCGGTGATTATGGTGTTTTTTTCACGGTACTCGAGTGATTTTACCTTACACACAAAACCTAGGCTATGATTTCGTTGTGGGAAACGACGTAGACTTTTCCACTTATGAAATCAGGCCGTTTGATGGTTTCTATTTCAGTTTTTGGCATAATGCACAATGAATTATAGCCATTATTGTGTGCCGTTCTAATTTAATTTCACTCATTACTAGGTCTTATCCCAAAAATTAGCAAATAACCAATCATCCAAAATTCTCCAATGGTTGCAGGTAGAATAAGTAGTCTATTGAAGCTAAAATCAATTCCTGCGTAGCGGATAGCGGTGGAAATTAGATAGCCTATTCCCCCTAAAATAATAACTCTCCCTAACCAGATAGGCATCCTTTTAGATTTGATGACTATGAAACCCATAGGAAACAGCCAAAGCCCAAAGAAAAGACCACCAATACCCCAAGCATTTGAAATTATATTTTGAAAAACCTCAATTAGTACAACTTTATCTTCCATAGTACTTATGTCAGAATTGGCAACACCTATTGCAGAGGCGATTGAAATTGCACTTATCATAATGACTAAAGCATTCACCATTCCCCATATACCTAGAGTCCAAGCTTCCCATTCATAATTATCTTTAAATAATTTGAAAAACCAAACTGCGGTAAGTGCTTGAGATATTACGATAGCAAACTCTAACAGCAACCTAATTCTTGCAGTAGATTCTAATTCTATTAAATTCGTTAGCGTTTGTTCAGGATTACTAGAAACAAATATTTGAGAATGAAAGACCATAAACCCTAAAATACCTGAAATGGCCATCATTAAATACCACACGCCAGTTGTTCTTGCAGAAGAGATCAATTGTTTATCTTTTATGTTCATGATAGATAGTTTTAAATTTGCAATATAGCTTTATTGCCAATAAGTCATTGTCCTTATTTTTATTGTTTTTCATCTTTATACAACTTTCAAAATTCTTGGTAACCACATTTCTTTTACAGCTAAAAATATTCCAACGCTCATTATCAAGGTTAAAACAAAAAGAAGAATAGCCAAAGCCAGTTGTTTAGATTTATTCTTTTTGTCTTTTATTCTTAGGTAAAATTCTAGAACTGCAAGTGGTATCAAAAATGAACCAAACGACCAGAAATCAAAAAAATTCTCCAATTTAAAGCCCAATAAATCTTCAATAAAATACCAAAACTTATAACCTATTCTTAAGAACCAAACACCACTTGCAGTAATAAAAAGGCGGAGCGCCCATCTGCGATGTATGTGAATTTTACGAACAATTGCATATCGCAATGCTAAAAAGCTAAAAATAAGAATTAGGACTCCTTCAATGCTAATAGCAACCTCCTGAAATAGATTTCCAAACGATGGTCGTGGTCGTGTCCATATAAGGTATAATCCTGCCATCGCGCCAAAACATGCAAAAAGCATATACATACGACCTAGCCAGCGATGAAAACGTGGAAACTTTAATCGTATTTGTGGAATTAATTGTAAAGGGCCGCCCCCAATTATAATTACTGCTGTAACCAGATGAGTAGCAAGTATAATATTTCCTAAGCTATCTCCTGAAATATAGGAGTTTGGCATATGAGTTTCCCCCATACCTTTTAATCCCTTTTGAAAAATTAGAGACCCGTGATAAATAGCTACATAAAAAGCAAATATCCATTGTCCAATTAAGGTTACCAAGAACCATAATATAGTCACATTTTCTAAAACATATGATTTGGAGGATTTATTCATTTAATTTCATTTTTTTAATAGTTTACAAGTAACCTGAGTTGTTGACTAACAATGACAAGTTCGAAGCTAGTTGCAGAAAGTAGTTATAGATTGCTGTAAGCTTAAAAACAAACATTAATCTCTCGGCCATTTCCATGCTTGATAAATAATCATTGCAAAAACAAAAACTTCTATAAGATTGAATAAAATATAAAATGTGTGCCATTCACTGCCTAAGGTAGAAACGATAATTAAAATGGACATGCTGGCGTATAAGGCGGCAATACAAATATTTAACCATTTATTAATTTGTGGCTTCAGAAAAACGGATAAAAAGATCATTAACGAAGGAATAATTAAAATCACAGAAAATACAACCAAAATCACAGGAGATGTTGGTCCCATTGGGGTTTGAAGGTCAATCATTTTCTCCAACTTTTTAGGTGTCATCAGCTGAAAAAAGTCAGCATATATATACAAAAACATCAATGTACTCCAAAGTGCTGCTAGTTTAATTTTGATGTTAATATTATAATTGGTTAATGATTTCGAAGAGTTCGTTTTTATACTCATATTTGGTTGTTTTTAATAATTCATACTAAGTTTGACGATTTAACAGGGTAATTGTTACACTGTTGCTCTTATACTTTGTTGAAGCTAGTTCTTCATTAATATTTCCAATCCGTTTGATATCCTTTATTCAGTAAATTGCTGGTAACTAAATAGAATATTAGGATAACTATTAATTTATACACCACAAGTAGCAGCACAGCTGGTTTTTACTTTGACCTCAGTTTCTTTAATTGCCCTACTGATTCCTGAGCTGCAAACACCTGTTTCTGGTAAATTTAATTCTACTCGTTTTGCACTTTCAAAATCACCGTTCATGAAAGCGACAATTGATCTTATTTGCTCATAACCTGTAGTCATTAAAAAGGTAGGAGCACGCCCATAGCTTTTCATCCCAACAATATAAAAATCTTTTTCCTTTTGCCTTAATTCTGCTTCCCCATGTGGCCTTACAGTACCACAGCTATGAATATTTGGATCAATTAAATTAGCCAGCTTTGGAACACTTTCAAGAGCTGCATCTGAGTCAAAGCGAATTTCTCTTAAGAAATTAAAATCGGGACGAGAGCCTGTATTACTAATTATTTCATCTATACCTTCTAAAACAAAAGTGTCTTTGTGTTTTAAACCTTTAATTGCTAATTGGTCCTTATTTTTTTCAATTTCATGAATATACACAGGCGTATGAATCTCAATAGCTCCTGAATTCACCAATATTTCAATTTGAATACCTAAAGCACCTCTTGCCTTAAACTTATCAGCCTCTTGACCACCATACACATCACTAACTTGCTTTTTTCGCAATACCCAATGAATTTTTGTATTCGGATATTTATGGATAAGATCATTTAATGCTAAAATAGTCCCTATAGCCGAATGCCCTCCGCCAACGACTAAAGTAGTTTTATTGGCATATTTATCCTCATTTGCTTCATTGATATCGGGCATACCATAATATATTTGGGCTCTATTATCCACTTCACCAAGGGCAAATATTCCACCAGATCCTACAGGATTTGGACTTTGCAAAGTACCTGAAGCATCAATTACTGCTTTAGCTTCATACAACTTAAACTTGCCATTTTCAATAACTTGAATAGAAAATGGAAGTTCTGCTCTCTTGGCATCTTTCATTTTATCTAAACCGCTTCTTCCAATGGAGATTACCTTCGAATTCAAATGAATATGTTTTTTAATGCCTGGTAAATTTGCAAGTGGCTTTAAATAATCTTCAATGAGTTCCTTTCCATAAGGGACATCTGCTTTGTTTGGAATTGGTAATTGCGCTTCTCGTAATAAAGTTTCTGCTGCTTTGTCAATATTATATTCCCAAGGTGAAAACAACCTTACGTGTCCCCATTTTAAAATATTGGCGCCAATTTGACTTCCTGTTTCAAAAAGAATAAATGGTTGATTGCTTTTTTTAAGATGTGCGGCTGCGGACAAACCTACTGGACCTCCTCCAATTATTGCTACTGGTAAATCGTGATTATTCATTATTTCTTAGTTTTAGATTTAATATCATAACCAAGACTAATTCACATATAAAAAGACGCAAAATTCATCAATTATTTTTTCTCGATTTTTTTTGCAGGGGTTCACAATCTGCCTTAATCTCAATGGAAATAGGATTTCCTTTAGCATTTATTTCCAAATTACTGCATTCAATAATTTTCTCTTTTAATAATTTTCTTGCACGTTGAATTCTACTTTTAGTGGCCGTTAAACTCAAATTCATTTTTTTTGAAACTTCGATTTGACTAAATCCTTCTATATCTGACATTAAAAGTGGCACAGCATATTTTTTAGGTAATAATTTTATCAGTGGCTGTACGAATTCTTCAACATCTTCATATGTGTTATTTTCATCTACTCCAAGTATTTCTGTGGCCTCATCTGCGAATTTATCTTCCTTCTTTAAATGATCGATCACTGTATTGTGGGCAATTTGATACATCCATGATCTAATGTTTTTTATTTCATTTCCAGAACAACAAGATTTGTAAATTTTCATTAATACCTCATGGGATAATTCATCAGCTAGATATTCATTTTTAATCTTCTTTAAAATATAATATTTTAATTCACTCTTATATTCTATCCAAAGAAAAGCGACCTCTTTATATTTATTGATATTCATCATTATATTAATTAACGTGAGTTCGATGTAAGAAAATAGAATTAAATCTATGAAAAAAGCAGAAAATTTAGTAAACTAAGGATCTGAAAATCAATTAACTAAAATTATTCTGCTTATGATTTCTTATGCTAAAATTATTGAATTTTTTTGTAATCTAGACGATTTTATGAAAGAATTTGAAACTGTTTTAATAAAAAACAGTATTTCAGATGCTTCACAACCTAAAAGACGAAATAGAAAATCCAAAATGAGTAAAAGTGAAGTAATGACTATTATGGTTATTTTCCACTTAAAATCATATCGTAATTTGAAGCATTTTTATTTATTTGATGTGTGTAAACATATGGATGATTTTTTTCCAGATGTGGTGTCTTATAACCGATTTGTAGAATTGCAAAGGAAAGTTATTCAGCCTTTAGCAGTTTATCTAAAACTCTTCGGATTAGGGAAATGTTCTGGCATTTCTTTTATTGATTCTACAGCTGTTAAAGTTTGTCATTATAAGAGAGAAAACCAACACAAAGTATTTAAAGGAATTGCAGAGAAAAGCTATGGAACATTGGGTTGGTTCTATGGTTTTAAATTACATTTAGTCTGCAATGATAAAGGACAAATTATTGATTTTTTGATTACTAAAGCCAATGTAGATGACAGATATCCTCTTAAAAACGAAAGCTTTCACGATAAAATATTTGGAAAGATCTATGATGATAAAGGGTATCTAGGTAAAGATTTATTCGATAAATTATTTGTTGACGGTATTCATTTAGTGACCAAATTAAGAAAGAATATGAAAAAGAAAGCTCTTGATTTTATGGACAAAGTATATCTTAGAAAAAGAGCCATCATAGAATCTGTAAATGATGTCCTTAAAAACACTTGTCAAATTGAACACTCTAGACATCGTTCCTTTGACAACTTTTTAAGAAACCTTATAGCTGGATTAACTGCTTATTCATTCCTTGATGCTAAACCTAGTATCAAAATACAAAGATATTTACCAAATATTGGCATAAATTAAATCGAACTCACGTTATTAATTTTAAAATTTATTATTCTGCATCAAAAAAAAGTAAAACCATTGTTGAAACGGCATTAGAAAGGGGTTTTAGTTTTTAAGTTTTGATGGATAAATTTACAAAAAGTTTTTCAATGAACAGAAAAGCAACCAGTACACTATCTCATTATGTATGATGTTTGGCTCATTCCTGATATGCTATAGATTAATATCTTATTGGCATTCTCTGTTTACCACCAGCCTATACTATTTTTTTAGTAAGATTTTCGATATCTAGATTCTGAACACAAAAATGAAAAACCCCCTGTTAAAGGGGGGTAAATTCAGGTGCTTCTTTTTTTTTCTATAAATTTTCTTTTCGAATTGAATAAATAAATAGCTACTATTTTTTACGGTCACTATTCAATAGTATGGGCTATTTTTTTTAATAATAATGCTGCTACCAATTCTGATGAAGCCGGATTTTGACCCGTAATTAAATTCCCGTCTTGAATAGCATAAGATGCCCAATCTTCTTTTTTAGAATAAATTCCTCCGTTTTCTGACAACATATCTTCTACTAAAAATGGTACAACATTAGTTAGCCCTACTGCTTCTTCTTCCGTATTTGTAAATCCGGTTACTTTTTTACCTTTTACGAATGGATTCCCATTGGCATCTTTAACATTTTTTAATGCTGCTGGTGCATGACATACAAAGGCGATAGGCTTTTCTTGACTATTAAATTTTTCAATTAAAGTAATAGAAGTCTCATCGTTTGCTAAATCCCATAAAGGGCCATGACCTCCTGGATAAAAGACCGCATCAAAATCATCTGGATTCATATCTGCCAATACTTTTGTATTTGCTATGCTTTCTTTTGCTTCAGCATCATTATGAAAACGTTCTGTATCTTTAGTTGCAGCATCTGGCGAATCACTACTAGGATCTATAGGTGCAGCGCCTCCTTTTGGTGTTGCAATGGTAATATCTGCTCCTTTGTCTAATAATGTGTAATATGGGTTCGCAAACTCTTCAACCCAAAATCCTGTTTTTTTTCCTGTATCTCCTAATGTATCGTGAGATGTTAATACAAATAATATTTTCATGTTGTTCTTTTTTTATAATTCCATTTTTACTTCTGAATCTTTTTCAGAATGCGTTTCTTTTTTGTGTCTTTATAATTGGGTGCCGTTATAACAAATAGCAATACTACTATCATTTTTAATCTTTACGGAGTTAAAGTTAATAAGCCATTTTAACAACTTGCTTCACTTTTTCTGGTGATAATGACTGATGTTCTCCTAAGCCTAACCAACCACGATTTGTAAAACGTTTTGCTATTTCTTCTGCTGTTCCTTCATAATCGTTTATATAATCAGACAGTTTAGTGTTTATTCCCAAAGATTTGAAAAATGCAGTTGTTTTTTCGATAGCAGCATTGGCTTTTTCATCGATACTTCCTTCATTAATATTCCAGACACGTTCACCATATTGCGCTAATTTTTCTTTTTTAGCTTCAAAATTATATTTATAATGACTTTCTGTAATAATGGCTAATGTTCTTGCATGATCTATACCATATAAAGCCGTTAATTCGTGTCCTATGGCATGAATAGCCCAATCTGTAGGCACTCCTTTTTGAATTAATCCGTTTAATGCCATGGTACAACTCCACATAAAATTAGAAGCCGCTTTATAATCAAACTCAGCTTTCAATATAGTCGGTGCAATTTCAATCAAAGTTTGCAAAATACTTTCTGCAAAACGATCTTGTAATTTAGCATCTACGGAATAGGTCATGTATTGTTCAAGAACATGTGTAAATGCATCTGTCAAACCATTTGCAAGCTGACGTTTAGGTATTGATTTTACAACTTCAGGATCTAGAATTGAGAATTGCGGAAATAAACCTGAACCGCCCATAGCTAGCTTTTCTTTGGTTTCTTTTCGTGTAATTACAGCTCCAGAATTCATTTCAGAACCTGTTGCGGGCAAGGTCAACACAGTGCCAAAAGGCATTCCTTTTTCGGTTCTAACACCGTTAGATAAAATATGCCAAGGCTCATTACCTGTATATAAAGCTGCGGCTGATAAAAATTTAGTTCCGTCAATTACAGAACCACCACCAACCGCTAATAAATAGGTAATATTTTGGACTTTAATTACTTTTAAAGCCTCCAATAATGTTTCATATTCTGGATTTGCAGAAATACCTCCAAACTCAATGACATCAAAATTTGCCAAAGCCGTTTTTACTTGGTTGTAAATACCATTTTTTTTAATACTACCTCCACCATAAAGTAATAATACTTTAGCATCTGTAGGAATTTCTTCTTTTAGCTTTTTTATAGTGTCCTTTCCAAAAATAATTTTGGTTGGGTTTTTAAATTCAAAATTGTTCATCTTTTTTTTATTCCTTTTTTATAGTAAATCATTATTCAATTACTGTTACTAAATCTTCTGTGCTTTTTCTAACCTTTACAAGATTTACCAACCAATCTTTATCGGTATCTCTGTAACCAATGGGTAGCATTACTGCACTGCGCAAACCTTTCGCTCTTAAGTCTAATATTTCATCTAACTTATCTGGGTCAAAACCCTCTAAAGGAGTTGCGTCTACACCTTCGTAGGCAGCAGCTATAATAGCTTGTGAAAATGCAATGTATGCTTGTTTGGCAGCATGATTAAAGTTTACTTCGGCATCTTGTTGCGGATACATTTTTAATAATTGTTGACGGTAGTTTTCCCAACCTTCATTTTTGAATCCTCTAATCTCGTTTGTTAAATCGAACATATAGTTAATTCTATCTTCTGTATAGGTGTCCCAAGCAGCAAAAATGAGCAAATGAGAGCAGTCGGTTATTACAGATTGATTCCAAGCTATGGGTCTAATTTGTTCTTTAATCTCTTGATTTTTAACTACAATGATTTCAAAAGGTTGCAAACCACTTGAAGTTGGTGCTAAGCGAGCAGCTTCAATAATATTGTCAATTTTATCTTGAGATACTTTTTTGCCATTCATTGCTTTTGCAGCATATCTCCAGTTTAATTTGTTTAATAATTCCATTTTTATAATTTTTTATAATTTTTATTTGTTGTTACCTTTTTCCTTTTACAGTTTAATACTATCCCAAGCTGTTAGAAATGATTGTTGAATATGTGTTTTAGTCAATTGAAATTCGCCTTGCTTTTGGGCTATCATTAAAAATGATAATGGATTTATGGAATAGGCATATAAAATATAATCTGAAATGGGTTTAATCACTGCTTCATTTCTTCCACGTTCCCAAAGATCGAGTAAGGGTTGTAAATGACCTATACCCTCTTTTCTACTGGGCTCATCAATAATCGGCGTGTTATTACATTGGTTTAAAAAAAATGAATATTCAGATTGATTCATATTAAACTCTGCAATGCGCCTCCAGATAAGTTCAAAACCAGTTTTAACGGATGTATTTTCATGATACGTTTTAAAAACAAAATCTGTGTATTTTGTTTTTACCTCTAAATATGTTTGGTTTACCAAATCTTGCTTATTTTGAAAATACAGATAAATAGTTGCAGGTGACACATTGGCCATTTTTGCAATTTTACTCATAGGAGTTCCATGAAATCCATTATTATTTACCAATTCTATGGTTGCCTTTATAAGTGCGTTACGTTTATCTATGCTTTTTTGCAGTTTAGCCATTTCATTTTACTTAGACTACAAAGATACGTAAAAAATGAATGTTCATTCTTTTTTTTTAGAAAACATTTATAATTTGATTGAAATTTAAAGAAAGTAATAAACAATAGCGAACGGTTTTGTGATACGCATTGTCTCGAATGCATTGCGTATAGATTTTGCTGTGACTGTCTGCGGTAGGCAGGTTTTCGTTATTTCTTTAATGGTTGATGCTACTTTGCGATATTCATGAATGTCATACCAATTCTGTTTTGAAATTACTACAAATAAAATAATGATTTTTTTCTTTATAGAAAATTAGTGTTGTCCGATTAAAATTAGCTCAAGTGTTTTAAAGTATTGATAGTCTTGATTTTCAAGAGTTTTTAAAGTAGTACACCTTGCTATTAAAACCGCTTTAGAATTTATGATGTATCGAAAAATTTAAAATCGTAAAACTATTGTTTTTCAGTTAGTTACATTTAAGTCTTTGTTCTTGATTCTAACAGCGAAAGCGGTCTTTTTATCTTTTATCGGACAGCAATGATAGAAAATAGAAAAATAAAAACATAGCATTCGTAAAGGTTTCTTTTTACGTTGAAATAGAAAAGAAAAAAGGGCGTTTTATTGCAGTCATTTCAATGCAAAATTGACATTAGACGCATCTTCTCCTTCTCTTAAGCAGAATAAACCTTATTGCTGAATATAGTTCGCTTGGCAAATTTCTTCGGAATTTCGCCGTTCGTGTTTTATTTAGTAAATTCATTGCTCAAATTATGTAACAAAACTTAGATAATCAAGTTAGGCACCAAGTGAAACTAGCAAAATGTATGCAAGCTTCAGTAATATTTATACATTCTTAAGACAAGATAACTTGAACTCTGTGCTATAAAATTTAAAATTATAGCACCCTGAAAAACAAGTACATAAGACATGTATCAGAAGTAAAGAGACTATAAACGCAACGCTGTCGGAATACAAAAAGCCTTCAATTTCTTGAAGGCTTTTTAAAATATAATTTTCGATAAGATTAGTTAGGCATCACAACACTATCAATAGCGTGTATAACCCCATTGGAAGCGGCAACATCTGCGATTACTACTTTAGACATGTTTCCTTTTTCATCTTTCAACATTACATTTCCACCATCTAAAGAAGCTACCAGTTTACCTCCTTGCACTGTGGTTATTGTAAATGCTCCGTTGTTCGCTTTAATTGCTGCAATTACTGCTGTAGCATCAAACTTCCCTGCCACAACATGATAGGTTAAAATACTTGTTAAAGTAGCTTTATTTTCTGGCTTCAATAAAGAAGGAACTGTTTCTGCTGGTAATTTTGCAAAAGCTGCGTTTGTTGGCGCAAAAACGGTGAAGGGTCCGGCACTACTTAACGTTTCTACCAATCCTGCTGCTTTTACTGCAGCTACTAATGTTGTAAAGTTTTCATTTGCTGCTGCTACTCCAACAATGTTTGGTGTTTGTGCTGTTTCAACTGGATCATTACCAGTAGTTGTATTTAAAATTGTTGCTGATGTTAATGTAAAAATAGCAATAAATGCTAAAGCGATTAATCCGTTTTTTGTTTTCATTTTTAGTTGTAATTAAATTGTTAGTGTTTATTATTTGATACAAAAGTAAAAGATATCACAGCGAATCAAATTATAAATTTGTTTAAAGTTTAGTTAAATTTATTAAACAATTTAATTTTTAAAACTAAAGTTCACAAAAAAGCATCCAATTCTAGACAAGAATTGGATGCTTTTTATCTTACATAAAAATCTTACTTATTTAAGTACATTTTTCTTCTTGCATATAAATCATAAAACTCATCATCTTTTAAACTATCTATAAACAAGATACTTTCTCCTGTAGATTTCATTTCTGGCCCTAGTTTCTTATTCACATTTGGAAACTTATTAAAAGAAAAAACAGGTTGCTTAATTGCATAACCTTCCAATTGCGGATTAAATTTAAAATCGGTTACTTTGTTATGACCTAACATTACTTTTGTGGCATAATTTACATAAGGCTCTTTGTATGCTTTTGCAATAAAAGGAACTGTTCTAGAGGCTCTTGGGTTAGCCTCAATAATGTAAACAATATCATCTTTAATAGCAAACTGTACGTTTATTAAACCAACCGTTTTTAATTCTCTTGCAATTGTATGTGTATGATCTTTAATTTGTTGCATTACAAATTCACCTAAATTAAAAGCAGGTAAAGTTGCATTAGAATCTCCTGAATGAATTCCACAAGGCTCTATATGCTCCATGATTCCGATAATATAAACATTTCCATCAGCATCACAAATAGCATCTGCTTCAGCTTCAATTGCACCATCTAAATAATGATCTAGCAGTAACTTATTTCCTGGCATTCCTCGCAATAAATCAACAACATGTTCAATCAATTCTTCTTTGTTGATGACAATTTTCATTCCTTGTCCTCCTAAAACGTAGGAAGGTCTTACTAAAATTGGGAAATCTAACTCATCTGCTAAAACCAAAGCTTCATCTGCAGTTTCTGCAATTCCGAATTCTGGATAAGGAATGTTGTTATCTTTTAACATGGATGAGAATCTTCCTCTATCTTCAGCAATATCCAAAGCTTCAAAAGAAGTTCCTATAATTTTAATTCCGTATTTAGTTAATTTTTCTGCTAATTTTAAGGCTGTTTGTCCGCCTAATTGTACAATAACACCTTCTGGTTTTTCATGACGAATAATATCATAAATATGTTCCCAAAAAACCGGTTCGAAATATAATTTATCAGCAGTATCAAAATCTGTAGACACTGTTTCTGGATTACAGTTGATCATAATGGTTTCATAACCGCATTCAGCAGCCGCTAAAACACCATGTACACAACAATAATCAAACTCTATTCCTTGTCCGATTCTGTTGGGACCAGAACCTAAAACAATAATTTTCTTTTTATCTGATACGATACTTTCATTTGCAATGATAATTTTACCATCTGCGGTTTCTATTTCATTCTCGAAAGTTGAATAATAATAGGGTGTTTTTGCTTTAAATTCTGCAGCACAAGTATCTACTAATTTAAAAACTCGCTGCACTTTTAATTCTTCTCTTTTATTATATACCTGACTTTCCAAACAACCCAACATGTGTGCTATTTGTCTATCTCCATATCCTTTTTGCTTTGCTTCTAACAATAAATCTCTTTGAATTGTATCAATTGTAAACGTAGAAATTTCTTTCTGTAATTGAAACAACTCTTCATATTGCTTTAGATACCACATATCAATTTTTGTGATTTCATAAATTTGAGTTAAAGGAATTCCCATGGCAATGGCATCATAAATTGCAAAAACTCTGTCCCAACTTGCATTGGTTAATTTTTCTATAATTTGATTGTAATTTGTATACCCTTTTCCGTCTGCACCTAATCCATTTCTCTTAATTTCTAAAGATTGTGTTGCCTTGTGCAAGGCTTCTTGAAAAGAACGTCCAATTCCCATTACTTCTCCAACGGCTTTCATTTGTAAGCCTAAAGTTCTATCTGAACCTTCGAATTTATCGAAATTCCAACGTGGTATTTTTACAATTACATAATCCAACGTTGGCTCAAATAAAGCGGAAGTAGATTTTGTAATTCCGTTTTCTAATTCGTCTAAAGAATATCCAATAGCCAACTTGGTAGCTACTTTTGCAATAGGATAACCTGTTGCTTTACTCGCTAAAGCGGATGAACGTGAAACTCTTGGATTAATTTCAATCGCAATAATTT
Source organism: Polaribacter litorisediminis (assembly GCF_019968605.1). Lineage (NCBI taxonomy): Bacteria > Pseudomonadati > Bacteroidota > Flavobacteriia > Flavobacteriales > Flavobacteriaceae > Polaribacter > Polaribacter litorisediminis. The sequence continues at coordinate 978,385 of NZ_CP082966.1, read as the reverse complement.
CTTCTTTTTCGTCTGGTGAAACCGCAAATTGCACATTACAACCCCCTTCAAAATCTCCAATAGAGCGCATCATATGAATAGCCATATCACGCATTTTTTGATACGTTTTATCAGAAAGTGTCATTGCTGGTGCTACAGTAATAGAATCTCCCGTATGAATACCCATTGGATCCATATTTTCTATAGAACAAATAATAACAACGTTATCATTTTTATCCCGCAGTAATTCTAATTCGTATTCTTTCCAACCCATCATGGCTTTATCAATCATCACCTCATGAATGGGTGATGCTTCTAAACCTCTACTTAATAATTCATCAAAATCTTCTGCTTTATAAACAATGGATGCTCCTGCCCCACCTAATGTATAAGAAGATCTAATCACCAAAGGAAAACCAAATTCTTGTGCAATTTCTTTTCCTTTTAAGAAGGATGTTGCAGTTGCTTGTGGCGCCATAGCAACACCAATTTTTAACATTAACTCCCTAAATTGTTCTCTATCTTCGGTAACATTAATCGCATCAATATCTACACCAATCAATTTTACATCAAAATCTTTCCAGATTCCTTTGTCATCTGCTTCAATACATAAATTTAATGCAGTTTGACCTCCCATTGTTGGTAAAACAGCATCAATTTGAGGATGCTCTTTTAAAATTTGAATGATTGATTTGGTCGTTAGTGGCAACAAATAAATATGATCAGCCATCGAAGGATCGGTCATAATCGTTGCAGGATTGGAATTGATTAAAATTGTTTCAATTCCGTCTTCTCTTAAAGAACGTAAAGACTGTGAACCAGAGTAATCAAATTCGCAAGCTTGACCAATAACAATAGGGCCAGATCCAATAATTAAAATGGAATTGAGGTCTTTTCTTTTTGGCATTGTAAGTAGTTGTTTATATTAGTTTTACAAAAATAGTTGGTAATTGGGTATAAAAAAAGGTGTTACTTAAAAAAGTAACACCTAATAAATTAACAAATGTTAATCATTTTATTTTTTATGTCTAGTTTCAGTTGAAACAGATAATTTTTTTCTTCCTTTTGCTCTTCTACGAGCTAATACTTTTCTACCATTAGCAGATGCCATTCTTTCCATGAAACCATGTTTGTTTCTTCTTTTTCTTTTTGATGGTTGGTACGTTCTTTTCGGCATTATATGTATTTTTAAATATCTTCTTTATAAGTTTTTGCTTTGTAGATTTTCCTCTTTAAAAGCGTTTGCAAATATACAATTGTTTTTATTTTAGACAAATAGTATTTAAAAAAAAATGAAATATTTTTTCTAGTTGCAAAATTACTATTATTTTTAATGTTTTTCCTCTTTTTTATTTGTGATAAAAACGAATGTTAGTACTTTTGCCCAAACCTAATACTACCATGCACAACACAAAATACGTTTTTGTCACAGGAGGCGTAACTTCATCCCTTGGAAAAGGAATTATAGCAGCATCTTTAGCCAAATTATTACAAGAAAGAGGCTTTTCAGTAACCATACAAAAATTAGACCCATATATAAATATAGATCCCGGAACCTTAAATCCTTATGAACACGGCGAATGCTATGTTACGGATGATGGTGCAGAAACCGATTTAGATTTAGGCCATTATGAGCGGTATTTAAATATTCCTACAAGTCAGGCGAACAATGTAACTACAGGTAGAATTTATCAATCTGTGATTGACAAAGAACGCAAAGGTGAATTTTTGGGAAAAACAGTGCAGGTAATTCCTCATATTACCGATGAAATTAAACGTAGAATTCAAATTTTAGGGGAAACTGGCGATTTTGATATTGTGATAACCGAAATTGGCGGAACAGTTGGAGATATAGAATCCTTACCGTATATAGAATCCGTTCGTCAACTATTATGGGAAAAAGGAGAAGACAATGCCATTGTTATTCACTTAACTTTAGTACCTTTTTTAGCTGCTGCCGGAGAATTAAAAACAAAACCTACCCAGCATTCTGTAAAAATGCTAATGCAAAGTGGCGTTAGTCCTGATATTTTAGTGTGCAGAACAGAGCATGAAATTTCTGACGATATTAAAAGAAAACTGGCTTTATTTTGCAATGTAAAACAAGAAGATGTTATACAATCTATTGATGCAGAAACCATTTATGATGTTCCTAATTTAATGTTAGAACAACACCTAGATACGGTTGTTTTAAATAAATTAAAACTTTCTTCTAAAGGAGAACCAGAATTAAAAGTATGGAATAACTTTTTAAGAAAACATAAAAACCCTACCTCAGAGGTTGAAATTGGTTTGATAGGGAAGTATATTGAACTGCAAGATTCATATAAATCTATTACGGAAGCATTTATTCATGCCGGCTCATCGCATGAAACAAAAGTAAATGTTCGTTGGATTCATTCAGAAAGTTTAACCCCTAAAAATGTTGAAAAAAAATTAAAAGGGTTAAACGGAATTTTAGTTGCTCCTGGTTTTGGTGATCGCGGAATAGAAGGTAAAATTAAAGCTGTAAAATATGCGCGTGAAAATAAAATTCCGTTTTTCGGAATTTGTTTGGGAATGCAAATGGCAGTTATTGAGTTTGCTAGAAATGTATTGCATTTAGAAAATGCAAGTTCGACCGAAATGAACAAAAGGACTAAATATCCTGTAATTAATTTAATGGAAAGCCAAAAAGATGTTACACAAAAAGGTGGTACCATGCGTTTAGGAGCTTGGGATTGTAAACTTACTATGGGCTCTAAAGTTTATAAAGCGTATAATTCTGAATTGATAAGCGAAAGACATCGACACCGATATGAATTTAATAATGCGTATTTATCTCAAATTGAAAAAGCAGGTTTAAAAGCAACGGGCATCAACCCTAAAACTGGTTTGGTAGAAGTTATCGAACTTTCTAATCATCCTTGGTTTGTAGGTGTGCAATATCACCCTGAATATAAAAGTACGGTGCTAAAACCGCATCCTTTATTTGTAGATTTTATAAAAGCAGCTTTAAAACAATCTAAAAAATAACATTAGTTTGTCTTTTTTAAGATTACTAAAATTAAAATGTATTTTGATTTAAAGTACCAAACGAATTTTAAGAATACTAAATCACCTTTCGACGGCGCTCGAGGAGGCATTTTTAATTCAGCATAAAAACGGAACGTATTTTGAAATACTAGTCCACTAAGAATAACAGTAGAAAAATCAACTAAAATAAACAAGGTTTTGCTACATTTGTCGCATTTTTATCAAGATATTTTCTTGAACAAAAGACAAATTGACATTTAATTTTACATATGGAACAAAAAAAATTCGATTACAATTCTTTTATTGGTATGATTCTTCTTGGAGGAATTCTGCTTTGGTATTTTAACACCAATAAACCAGCTGATATTGAAGAGTTGACAACTGACCAAACTGTAGATTCATCTGCAGTAGCCCCAAACAAAATTACAACTTCTACTTACACCGATGCTTTTGAAAACGATTCGATTAAAAAAATAGCATTTCAAAATAAACTAGGCGCTTTTGCACAAAGTGCTATAAATGGTTCAGAAGGTTCTACAGTAATACAAAACAATTTAGTAAAATTAACCATCGATAATAAAGGAGGTCAAATTACGGAAGCATTAATCAAAAATTACAAAACCTACGATTCGCTACCTTTATATATGATAAAAGATAATAATGCATCTTTTAACATTAATTTTGGAACTACAGACAACCGAATTTTAAACACCAAAGATTTATTTTTTGAGCCTGTTTTAAGTAAAAATGGAGAGAATACTGTTTTGTCCATGAAACTGAAAGTCTCAGATAGTCAGTTTTTAGAATACCGATATGAAATAAAACCAAAGAAATATTTGGTTGATTTTTCTATTCGGTCTCAAGGCTTAAGTTCGGTAATTAATTCTTCGAATCCAATCAATTTGGATTGGGCTTTGAAAGGATATAGACATGAAAAAAGTATTAAAACAGAGAATACCATGTATTCTTATTATTACTATAAAGCAGAAGATGAAGTTGATTACTTAAACGCTGGTAATACAGAAATTGTAAATACCTTAGATTGGGTTGCGTATAAACAACACTTTTTTACCTCTAATCTATTCACAGATACTCCGTTTAATAATGCCACGATCACTTCAACAGATTTAGTGGATAATGAAGAAATTGATACCGTTTTCACAAAAAAATATGAGTTAAAGACTGCTTTGGCTTTAACCGGTGGTGAATTAAATTATAACATGAAATGGTTTTATGGCCCGAGTGATTATAATTTGCTAAGTAGCGAACAATTTGCAGGAACAGATATCGATGAAATTGCCGATTTAGGCTGGGGTATTTTTGGTTTCTTAAACAGAAATTTATTTTATCCTGTCTTTAATTTCTTACAAAATTACATGGGCAACTTCGGGTTGATTATTATCTTGATGACCATTGTGGTTCGTATTTTTATGTCTCCTTTAGTATATAAATCGTATTTATCGAGTGCAAAAATGAAGGTAATAAGACCTGAATTAACGGCCTTAAACGAAAAATATCCTGGTAAAGAAAACGCCATGAAGCGTCAGCAAGAAACCATGGCAATTCAACGAAAAGCAGGAGTTAGTATGATGTCCGGCTGTATTCCGGCTGTTTTACAAATGCCAGTATTCTTTGCTTTGTTTAAGTTTTTTCCAACAAATTTAGCATTAAGACAAGAAAGTTTTTTATGGGCACCAGATTTATCTTCTTACGATACCATTTTTCAACTACCGATCTCTATTCCTTTTTATGGTGATCATGTTAGTTTATTTCCAATATTAGCGTCTATTGCTATTTTCTTTTATATGAAAATGAATCAAAGTCAGCAAGCAAATATGCAAGCACCAACGCAAGAAGGAATGCCAGATATGAGTAAAATGATGAAGTATATGATTTACTTCTCTCCTATTATGATGTTATTTTTCTTTAATAATTATGCAAGTTCATTGAGTTTGTATTACTTTATTTCTAACTTGTTAACTATTGCTATTATGTTAGTTATTAAGAATTATGTAATTGATGAAGATAAAATTCATGCTCAAATAGAAGAAAATAAAAAGCGTCCAGAAAAGAAGAAAAGTAAATTCCGTCAAAAAATTGACGATGCAATGAAACAAGCGCAAGCACAACAAGCACAACAGAAAAAAAAGTAACTTAATAAAACCCTCGCAAATTGTGAGGGTTTTTCTTTTAAGCATGATGAATATCATACCTAAGGAAAATTTATAGCGGTACATTTACCTCTATTAAATAAAGATCATATCGTTTTTACAATGAAATCAAACCCAACCCTCACACTATCCAAAGAAGAGATGAAAAGCTATGGATATAAAATAATAGACACCATTGTTGATCATTTTGAAACTCAAAACTCTAAAAGTCCAGTTTATCAATCAACAAGAGCAGAAATGGATGCTTTATTTTTGGAAGAAGCTCCTGAGCAAGGAGAAAAAATAGAAGATGTTTTAGATTTTGTAGTAGCAACTGTTTTAAAAAAAACGGACATTTTATCGCACCCAAAACTATACTCTTTCGTGCCAGGACCTAGCAACTATATTAGTGTAATGGCAGATACGTTGGCAACAGGTTTTAATATTTTTTCTGGCGGATGGGCAAACGCACCAGCTGCCGCCGAATTAGAAATTGTTACCATCAATTGGCTATTAAAACTTTTTAAATTGCCTACTAAAAAAGGAGGTGGAATTTTTACCAGTGGGGGTTCTATGGCAAACTTAACCGCTTTAGTTACCGCAAGATGGCAAAAATGTGGAGATGATTTTTCTAAAGCTGTAATTTATTTATCAGATCAAACCCATTCCTCGAACATGAAAGCCATCAGAACTATTGGTTTTAAAAAAGAGCAGGTAAGAATTATTCCTACAGATTTAGAATTTAAGATGTCTATAAACAAGCTTAAAAACGCTATTGCCAAAGACCGCTTAGAAGATTTGGATCCTTTTTGTGTTATTGGTACTGCGGGTGCAACAAATACTGGAACCGTAGATCCTTTAAAAGAAATCGCTAAAATTTGCAAAGAAGAAAAGATTTGGTTTCATGTTGATGCTGCATATGGTGGCGCTGCGATTTTATCAAAAAAAGGAAAAAGTATTTTAACAGGCATAGAGAAAGCAGACTCTATCACCGTAGATCCACATAAATGGTTTTTTCAACCCTACGAAATGGGCTGCTTATTAGTTAGAAATCATAAATGGTTAAGTAATACATTTACAGAAAAACCAGAATACCTAAGAGATATAGAAGGCAATACATCAGAAATTAATTTTTATGATCATGGTATTCAATTAACAAGGCGTTTTAGAGCTCTAAAATTTTATATGTCTATTAAAAGTTTCGGCTTACAATCTTTTAGAGAAGCCATAGATTATTCGATTAATTTAGCGAAAAAAACAGAAGAGCATCTTCGAAAAAGCACCTGTTGGGAAATTGTCTCTCCAGCTACTTTAGGAATTATTAATTTCAGATATCATCCTTTATCTGAAAATTTTTCTGAAAAAAAATTAGATGTTATCAATCAAAGAATCTCTCAAGAAATTATCTCTTCTGAAGAAGCTATGCTCGTGACCACTATTTTACAAAATCAAATTGTACTAAGAATGTGCTTGATCAATCCGAGAACTAAATTTGAGGATGTGCTTCAAACAATTCAAAAATGCGAGGAAATTGGCGCTAAGATCCAAAAAAAATTGAATGATATTACCATTTATAGTTCGTAAATTAAAGTAAATCCTTACAAAACAAGTCAACTACATGAATCATTATTTAAACATCGTTACTTTAGAAGAAGCTGTAAGCAATGTGCAATCTGGAGATAGTGTTTTTTTTCAAGGGGCAGCCATGACACCAAATTTATTAATTGATACGCTTTGTAATCGTTATCAAGAATTAAAAGATGTGAAAATTATTCAAATTCATACCCATGGAGAAGCCAAATTTTTAACCCAACCTTACAGCGATTCCTTTAAATTGATCAGTTGTTTTGTGGGCAATAATGTAAGAAAAGGAGTAAATACGAATAATGGCGATTATATTCCTATTTTTTTAAGTGAAATTCATATCCTTTTTAGAAAGCATATTTTGCCTTTAGATGTTGCTTTTATTCAAGTTTCTCCTCCCGATAAACATGGGTATTGTTCTTTAGGAACTTCAGTAGATATTACTTTACCTGCCATACAAACTGCAAAAAAAGTAGTGGCTTTGGTAAATTCACAAGTACCTAGAACGCATGGAGATGGAATTATACATGCCAATCAAATAAATTTTGCAGTTGAAGTAGATCAACCCATCCATCAAATCTCCAATCAAAATCCAACAGCTATTGAAACTAAAATTGGAGAAAATGTTGCTAATTTAATTGAAGATGGAGCCACTTTACAAATGGGAATTGGGAATATCCCCAATGCAGTTCTGAGTAATCTTGAAAACCATAAACGATTGGGTATTCATACGGAAATGTTTTCTGACGGAATATTACCCTTAATTGAAAATGGAGTAATTACAGGTGAAGAAAAGGAAATTAAAACCGGAAAAATTGTAACTTCATTTGCCATGGGAACTCAAAAATTATACGATTTTATAGATGATAATCCTCTTGTTCATTTTAAAGAGGCGGGGTATACAAACGATACTAGTATTATACAATTAAACCCAAAAGTTACTGCTATAAACAGTGCTTTAGAAATTGATTTAACTGGACAAGTCTGCGCAGATTCTATTGGTACGTATCAATATTCTGGAGTTGGAGGACAAATGGATTTTATTAGAGGCGCATCTTTATCTAAAGGCGGAAAAGCTATTATCGCCATGCCTTCTATCACCCAAAAAGGAATTTCTAAAATCACCCCTTTTTTAAAGCAAGGAGCAAGCGTAACCACCACAAGAGCTCATGTGCATTATGTTGCTACAGAATATGGCGTGGTAAATCTTTTCGGGAAAAGTTTAAAAGAACGTGCCAAACTATTAATTTCTATTGCACATCCCAATTTTAGAGAAGCTCTAGAAAAAGAAGCGCATGAACGGTTTTTGTAGGTCGCATTCATTTAATTTTTTGATTCAAAAAAACTAACTTCGCTAACGACGATTATAAGTTATTAAAATGACGCATATTCGCTAACGCATTGGCAGTAATTAAGTCTTGTCTACAACAGTAACATTCTTTTTTAATTCATCTTTAAGACTGCTTAAATTCAATGTTGGTAATACTATTGGACTAACTCCTGAAAGAGCAGTTAAACTTGTTATATATGACCTTATGTAAGGAAATAATATCGCTGGTGCATTTAAATACAAAAATTGATTTAATCTTTCATCAGTCAAATTATTATAAACAAACTCTCCTTCTGACTGAACTTCTATATTTAGTTCATTATTTTTTTCTGTAATAAGAATATCCAAAACTAATTTAAATGTAGAATTAACTTTATTCAACTTACCTGAAGGTTTGAACTTAATTGATAAGTCCAAATCTTTAGTACTATTTATTTCTATCTTAGATTTTTTTATTAAAAACCCAATAAATTGAAATTCTGAATTTTCCATTTTTTTTATTTAAAACTAAGCTGCTAATGCATAATTAATTTCACTATTTATATCCATCTGAAAATCATTAATAAGTTCACCAATAGAATAAAACATCTGTTTTTCCTGTTTATAAGACACCTTGAAAGATATTAATGTCAAATCTGCTTCTTCTATTTTTGATAAAGAATTTTCTGAAACAAAAACCAAATCTTCATTAGGAAATAATTCAGAAAACTTCTCCTCTAACTCTATTTCTTTTTCTATGTATAGACTATTAGAACTAAATAAATCTAAAGGTTTTACCTCTACAATGTGAGTAAAAGTACTTTTTTTAAATTCGTATCTTATTTCAATACCATCAATTAAAGAAAATAATTCTTGTAATTCCGCTTTTAATACTTCTATTGAATTCATAATTTTATAAAGTCTTTAATTCTTTTAATAATTCCTCGCTTTTAGCTAATGCCAGACTACTTTTACTATGATTTATTTCTATATCATCATAGTCTGATTGATTTCTGAAAGCTTTTAAATCATTTATTTTATTTTTAATATCTCTTTTTTTATATCTGTCTTGAATAAAGTCACAAAATTCATCGATGATATATTTATGAGTATTTCTCTTATCGGCAATTATATTTTGAGTTAGTACATTATAAGAAATGCTTGCCTTTGTAATATATTTATACTTTAACTTCTGAAAGACAGAATAATATGAACAATGTACACTTGGAGCAAAAAGGTTGTTTTCAATTAAGACCTTTGCTCCTTCTAAATTAAAATCTGATTTATTATTTAAAAAACTCAATCAATAACTTTATTAAAACATCATTTTAAGAGGTTGCAAATATACAACAATTGAATATACGAATAATAAAAACAAATACTACCAAAAACTTGTATAATTTATTGCTTGCTTATCGCTTATTTATGAAAGTTCGAACGGACTTTATATGTTTGTTAATGTTTACTTATTTTAGTACTTTAAACCGCAACTACCATTTACAAACTCGTTAGCAAATCAAAAAACTATATTTTCCTTGTTTTCAACCTCCCATAAAACAAAATATAGCCATAACATAAAATGGTTAAAATAAACGCTGTTTTAAAACCATAACCATCAATTAAACTACCGAAAATAAAAGGCACAATAGCACCGCCCACAATTGCCAAACAAAGCAAGCCAGAAGCTTGTGCTTTTAAATCTCCCAACCCTTCTAAACTCAATGTAAAAATAGTTGGAAACATAATGGAGTTAAATAATCCCACCGCTAAAATAGACCACATAGAAAGTAACCCTATTGTATTCATTGAAATTAAAATCATGAAAATAGCTAAGAAAGCAAAAATACTCAACACTTTTCCAGGCATCATAATTGTATTTAAATACGCACCAACAAAACGTCCAATCATTGCTCCTCCCCAATAGAATATTACAAAAATCCCTAATAAAGATTTTGAATCCGATCCAGAAAATGTTTTATTAAAAGTACTAGCAATTGTGTTTGCAATATGCATCATGGTTTCATTTTCTTTAATGATGATAGCCAAATTCATATCAGAAAAATAATTTACTAAAAAACTACCAATGGCAACTTCTGCGCCAACATAAACGAAAATTCCTAAAGCGCCCATTAATAGCACTTTGTTTTTCAACAAGGTAACATATCCTCCTTTCGGACTTTCTCGCATTAATTTTGGTAATTTAATAAACAAAAAAACAACGGCTAAAACAACAATAAAAAATGCGATCCATAAAAACGGAGTTTGCACAGTTTCAGCTTCTACTATATAGTAATTTGATTTTTCTATTGCTGACAATACATCGATTTCTGCAGATGTTTTTACAGAATCGCTTAATAAAAATAAAGCCCCAACAACTGGCGCAATTGTGGTTCCTAAAGAGTTAAATGCTTGCGATAAATTTAAACGACTACTTGCGCCGTCTTCAGAACCTAACAAAGCAACATAAGGGTTTGCCGCTACTTGCAAAATTGTAATTCCGCCAGCAAGCGTAAAATAACCAATTAAAAAAACAGGAAATGCTCTGTAAGCTGCTGCAGGATAAAATAACAAACAGCCTAAAGCCATGGTTAACAACCCTAAAACAATTCCTTTTTTATATCCTATTTTAGACAAAATAAAACCTGCCGGTAATGAAAACACAAAGAATGCAACAAAAAATGCAAATTGCACCAAAACTGTTTTTGCATAAGACATTTCAAAAACATCTTTTAATCTTGGCACTAAACTATCAACCAAAACTGTAATAAATCCCCAAAGAAAAAATAAGATTGTTAAAAATATAAAGGCACTTTTGTATGATTTATTGGTTGATGTTGATGTCATTTTTATACTTTGTTAAAATAATCTGATTTGATATTTTGGTTTTTCTTATTCTTATAAATATTATAACTAAACCACTCGTGAATGGAATAAGCGCCAGTTTGTCCTTGTTTGTTTACGGCAATATATCCTACTTGAAAATTAGTAAAATCCTTTCCAGGTTTGTTTACGATTCTTCCGATAGCTTCTTCACAAGCTTCTTGCGGTGATTTTCCTTGACGCATTAATTCGACAATTAAAAAACTTCCCACCGTTTTTAAAACTTCTTCACCTAAACCCGTGGCAGAGGCTCCGCCAATTTCATTATCAACAAATAAACCACCTCCAATAATAGGGGAATCTCCTACTCTACCTGCCATTTTATATGCCAAACCACTCGTGGTACAAGCACCCGAAATATTACCTTTTTTGTCAATCGCCAGCATACCAATTGTATCATGGTTTTCGATATTGATAATCGGTTTGTATTCTGATTTAATTTTCCATTTTTCCCATGCTTTTTTAGAAGCTTCTGTTAACAAGTTTTCTCTTTTAAAACCTTGTGAAAGGGCGAATTTTTCGGCTCCTACACCTACTAACATTACATGAGGGGTCGCTTCCATTACTTTTCTAGCTACGGAAATTACATGTTTAATGTTTTTTACACCTAAAACAGCTCCATAATCTCCTTTTTCATTCATAATACAAGCATCTAAAGTAACATCCCCGTCTCTATCTGGCAAACCTCCTTTACCCACAGACTGCCCTTTCTCATTGGCTTCTTCAATTCTACAACCTTGCTCAACAGCTTCTAAAGCGGTTCCTCCTTTTTCTAAAACTGCCGCTGCAGTTTCTACGGCTAAATCTGTTTTCCAAGTTGCAATGACCAATGGTTTTATAACTTCCGAAATTGGTGAAACTATTTTTTTATCTTCTTTGGTTTCATCACAACTCATAAAAGTTGATGAAACTGCTACCAATCCTAAACCTGTTGCTGATGCTTTTTTTATAAAGTTTCTTCTTTTCATTTTATATATGATTTGTTCTTGAGAGTTTTCGAAGCAATCTGTTTTCATAGGAAAAAATTGCTTCCATCGTTCCTCATTCGCAATGACGTTATTTAATTTGAATTTCATCAACAAACAACCAACTTCTACCATCATGTTTGTAGCCTAAATGCCATGCTGGAAGTTTGCCTAATTTTTTTGCGATGATTTTTATGTATCTAATATTTTTATTCTCAAAAGGAATTTTAATTTCTCTAATTTTTACTTCATCAGATTCTGTTGTATTATCTATTCTATAATAACCAACTTCAAAATTTTTATTATCAGAAGAAATTAAACATGTAACTTCAGTCGGATAAAAAATCCAACTTCTTTGATCTTGCAAAAAACTTACCGAAACTTCATTAATTTCTTTCTGACTTCCTAAATCAACAACTGCCACTAAATCTGTATCAAAATAGCCCTGCCAGGTTCCTGTTCTAAAATCCTCTGTTCCCAAGATTCCATCGATTAAAGCATTATTTCCTCCTGCATTGTACTGATTTGCATAGTCACTTAGTAAATCAATTTTTAGATTTGGATCTATTTTATAGAAATCAGTGGTAATCGTTTTGCTTTTAATTCCAGCTTTCTCAGCATATACAGCTAAATTCATAAATTTAGCAATGGTCAATGGTTTCTCATATTTTTTAAATCCACCTTTAGAACCTAGTCTATAATATACACTAGCTTCTTTGTCTACATTTCCTAAACTAACCTCTGTACTTCCTTTAAAAGCAATAGCTCCTTTTGCAATAAATGGTGAAGCCACAATTACATGCTCATCAATTTTTGTTGATGGAATAAATTTATCTTTTGTCCCCCAATTTGAAGGTTCATTTGTCATTTCAAAAACCAAATTTCCTCCATTCATAATATCAGAATGATTGATAAAAGAATACTCATAATTTTCTCCATTGAGTTTTACAGATTTGATGTATTTATTTTCTTCAGATTGATTTTTAGCTTCAACTGTAAATGATTTTCCGCTTTCTAGATTGATCGTCGCTTTTTCAAACAAAGGCGAACCAATGATATATTGATTAGAACCAGGCGTAACAGGATAAAAACCCAGCGAACTAAAAATATACCAGGCACTCATTTGTCCACAATCTTCGTTTCCTGAAATCCCATCTGGTGTATTTGTATACAATTCTGTTAAAATCTGACGGACTTTTTCTTGGGTTTTGCCAGGTTTATTTACAAAATTATACAAATACGCCATGTGATGACTTGGTTCGTTTCCGTGTGCATATTGCCCAATCAAACCTGTAATATCTACTTGGTGACTTCCAGAAGTTTTATCTTCTGCCGTAAATAATTTATCTAATTGATTTTCCAATTGTGCTTTACCTCCCAATAATTTTGTAAATCCAGTAATATCTTGTGGTACGTAAAAACTGTATTGCCAAGAATTTGCTTCTGTATAATTAAAATTCACTTCATACGGATCAAAAGGTGCAAACCAAGTATTTCTAAAACGTCCTCTCATAAATTGACTTTCAGGGTCAAAAACATTCTTATAATATTGCGCTCTTTCTGAGTACATTTTATAATCATCTTCTTTCCCTAATGACTTCGCCATTTGTGCAATTGTCCAATCGTCATAGGCATACTCCAAAGTTTTAGAGACCGATTCAGATTCTTTTTCAACAGGAATAAATCCGAAGTTTTTATAAGAATCTAGCCCTAATTTATCACGAGTTGCAGAATGTTTCATCGCCTTAAACGCTTTCTCCACATCATAGCTTCTAATTCCTTTTAAATACGCATCTGCAATTACAGGCACGGCGTGATAGCCAATCATACAACCTGTGTAATTTGCGGCTAAATCCCAAATTGGCATGATGCCTCCTTCATCATATTTCGCCAAAAAAGTGTTGATAAAATCGTTGGTCTTTTCTTGTTCTATGATTGTATACAGCGGATGAGCTGCCCGGTAAGTATCCCATAAAGAAAAAACAGTGTAATAATCAAAATCTTTGGTTTCATGAATTTTCATATCCATTCCTCGATATCTTCCATCTACATCCTGATACAAATTGGGTGCGATGGAAACATGATACATGGAAGTATAAAAATTGACTTTATGATCTTCATTAGTATCCTCTACTACAATTTTTTCTAATTGTTTCTCCCAAAAATCTTGTGCAGTTTTTTTGACTTCCTCAAAAGTTTGATTTCCTATTTCGGCTTCTAAATTTTTCTTTGCACCTTCTATATCCACTGCCGAAATTCCTATTTTGATACTAACTGGCTCATTATTTGGATTGATAAAATTCAAAGCTATTTTCTGAGCTCCTGCCAACCCTTTTTTAGGTGGTGATTGTAAAACATCAGTAAAAGAATGGGAAGTTTCGATGGCAAAAAATAAACGTTGGTCTGTTGCCCAAGCTTCGGAAAAACGGTAACCTGTTAATTCTGTGTCTGAAATTCTATTAATTTTTGCATCTAATACTTTATCCCTGTGTACTAAGTCTAAAATTACAAACTGATTATCCGAAGCTGGAAAATTATATTGATGCATGCCACTTCGTTTAGAAAGCGTTAAAGCAACATCTATATTTGTATCGTCTAAATGGACTTTATAAAAACCCGGTTCAGCTTCTTCATTCTCATGAGAAAATTTACTTTTATAACCTTCTTTTCCGTCAGCGCCATTATTAAAAATTAGTTTATTAGTGGGCATTAATAAAATATCTCCATAATCAGAAACTCCCGTTCCGCTTAAATGTGTATGTGAAAATCCGTAAATTTCAGTATCTGAATAATGGTATCCAGAACAACCATCCCAACCATCTAAACGAGTGTCTGGTGATAGTTGCATCATCCCAAAAGGCATCGTGGCACCCGGATATGTATGCCCATGACCGCCGGTTCCAATAAACGGATTTACATAAGAGATAAGCTTTTTGTCTTTTTTTGCTTCTTCAATTTTGTCTTGTGTACAGCCCACAAAAAAAAGTAGGGAGAGATAAAAAAAAGATTTATAAAGTTTCATTAGTTTCAGTTTCTTAAATTTACGGACACAAGATACTAAAATGAAAATTCACTATAATTTAAAAATCATATTTGTTCTGTTTTTATTTGGATGTGCTCAGGAAACTTCAATACCAGTGGCCCCAAATATCATTCCGAAGCCTGTTTCTCAAAAAATTGAACAAGGTATTTATATTTTGGATGAGAAAACTAATTTCATTTTTACTGATGAAGTAAGCGAAGTTGCAAACTACTTTGAATCCTACTTAAAAGAAACGTATCATATTGAATTTTCTAATCATAAAAGTGATAAAAAAATTGTTTTTAAGATTGATGAAAGCATGAATAACGAAGAAGGGTATCATTTAAAAATTGGTGAAAATCAAATTCTAATTTCCTCAAAAAACTCTAAAGGTGCATTTTATGCCGTGCAGAGTTTACTGCAATTAATGCCCATAAAAACACATATAAAATCCATAGCAATTCAGTGTTTAGAAATTAAAGATGCCCCGCGTTTTTCATACCGAGGAATGCATTTAGATGTTGCACGTCATTTTTTCTCTGTCGCATTTATTAAGAAATACATCAACTTAATGGCAATGTTAAAAATGAATACTTTTCATTGGCATTTAACAGAAGATCAAGGTTGGCGCATTGAGATTAAGAAATATCCAAAATTACAAGAAATTTCAGCGTTTAGAAACGAAACTTTAATAGGACATTATTCAGAGCAACCACATCAATTTGATGGTAAAAAATATGGCGGATTTTTCACCCAAGAAGAAATAAAAGACATCGTTCAATATGCTACAGAAAGACAAGTTACCATCATTCCGGAAATAGAAATGCCCGGACATTCTCAGGCGGCACTTGCTGCCTATCCTGAATTAGGTTGTACTGGAAATAAAATTGAAGTTGCCACCAAATGGGGCGTTTTCGAAGATATTTATTGTCCGAAAGAAACAACTTTTCAGTTTTTAGAGGATGTAATTGATGAAGTCGTTGAATTATTTCCAGGGAAATATATTCATATTGGTGGCGATGAAGCACCAAAAACCCGATGGAAATCGTGTACTCATTGCCAGCAACTCATCAGAAAGAAGGGCTTAAAAGATGAACATGGTTTGCAAAGTTATTTCATTTCTAGAATGGAGAAATACATCAACCAAAAAGGAAAACAAATTATTGGTTGGGACGAAATTTTAGAAGGGGGATTAGCACCCAATGCAACGGTGATGTCTTGGCGAGGAACTAAAGGCGGGGTTGAAGCAGCAAAAAAACAACACAACGTGATTTTAACCCCAAATTCTCATTGTTATTTTGATCATTATCAATCTGACAACGAAAATGAGCCTTTGGCTATTGGCGGATTTTTACCTTTAGAAAAAGTGTATCGTTTTAACCCAATTCCTGAAGAATTAACAAAGGAAGAAGCAAAATATGTTTTAGGTGCACAGGGAAATGTCTGGACAGAATACATTCCAACTCCTGAAAAAGTAGAATATATGGCATTTCCAAGAGCGATTGCTTTGGCTGAAGTTGTTTGGTCTTCATCAGAAAATAAAAACTATAAAGATTTTATAAACCGTTTAGAGCATTTTAATAAAAGATTGGATGCGATGAATGTAAATTATGCCAACCATTTATATGAAGTGAAGGGTGAATTGATAAAAGAAAATGGACAATTAAAGTATAAGCTTGAAACGACGACTGATAAAAAGATTTTTTATAGTTTGAATGGAAGAACACCAAATTTACTTTTAGGTGATGCTTATTATGAAAAACCAATTCCAATTGATTCATCAACAACTATAAAAGCTGTTGTTTTTGATTCAGAAAAAATATTAGGTTCTATTTTTGAACAAAGAATTAACTTACACAAAGCTGTTGGAACCAATATTTCTTTGAATGTTGAACCTCATAAAGCCTATAATGCTGGAGGAAAACAAGCTTTAATTAATGGGATTTCTGGAAATAACAAACGTTATGGAGATCAAGAATGGTTAGGGTTTTCTGGTGATGATGTAGAAATTACGATTGATTTTGATAAACCCACAGAAATCAACTCCATCTCAACACGTTTTTATAATGGAAATGGTCAATGGATTTATGCACCAAAAGAAGTGCATATCCAATTTAATTTAGAAAATGGCAAAGTTGCTTTGTCAAAAAATACACAAACAAAAAATGATTCATTATTAGTGAATTTCAAATATAATTTATCCGAATTAAACCCTAAGAAAGAAAAAATTAATTCTTTGAAAATTACAATTCCAAATTACGGAATAATTCCCGATGGAAAACAAGGTGCGGGGAATAAAGCATGGACTTTTATTGATGAAATAATTGTTGAATAAAAACACGGTGTCAATTCGAGTGAATTTTTGAAGAATAAAAAAATTTGTACAGAGAACAAAAAACATCTCGATACAATTTTGAGAAAAAACTCAAAATCACTCGATGTGACAAACACCTAATAAGACTCCTGTTTTCAAAGGAATGACAGAAATAAAATGAAACTAGAAATCTGCGCAAACTCATATCAATCAGCAACAAACGCTCAAAATTCGGGCGCCCAAAGAATTGAACTCTGTTCAGAGTTGTCTGTTGGTGGCATTACTCCTTCTTACGGATTATTAAAAAATATTTCTGAAAATATTACTATTCCTGTAAACGTTTTAATAAGACCAAGAAGTGGTAATTTTTGTTATGCTGATGATGAATTTGAACAAATGAAATCAGATATTAAAATCTGTAAAAAACTCGATTTTAGCGGAATTGTTTCTGGGGTTCTAAATGAAGATAATTCTATTGATATTGAAAGAACAAAAGAACTGATTCAGCTTTCAAAACCTCTTTCTTTTACATTTCATAGAGCTTTTGATTGTGTTGAACATCCGAAGAAAGCTTTAAATCAATTAATGTATCTTGGAGTGGATAGAATTCTAACTTCTGGTTTGCAAGAAAAAGCAGAAAACGGAATTGACCTACTGAAAGAACTACAAGAAATAGCAAAAGACAACTTGATTATTCTACCAGGAAGTGGTATAAATTCCAAAAATGCTATTCTATTTAAAAAAGCAGGATTTAAAGAAATTCATAGTTCAGCATCAAAAGAGATAACTAGTTCAAGTGTATTTTTTGATAAAACTCCACAAACAGTTTCTGATTTAGAAAACATTCAAGAAATTTTAAAAGTGATTAAAAATGCGTAGAATTATTGGTTTATTAGTCGTGTTATTTTTTGGATGTAATCCCTTAAAAAAAGATACTCCAATAAAAATACCATTGATTGAAAACTGGCAATTTAAAGGACTTGACACTTTAGATTGGAAAACAGCAACTGTTCCAGGAAATATATTTACAGATTTATTGTCTCATAAAATTATTGAAGATCCTTTCACTAAAAATAATGAGGAGAAAGTGCAATGGGTTTCTAATAAGAGTTGGGAATATAGAACCTCTTTTCAACTTTCTGAGGATATTTTAAAAAAGCAGCATATTGAATTGAATTTTAATGGGTTGGACACCTATGCTAAAATTTATTTAAATGATTCTTTACTCGGAGAAACTAATAATGCATTTAGAACTTTTAATTTTGATGTTAAAAAATTAATAAAAAAAGAAAATCAATTAAAAATATACTTACTAAACAATCGTGAAATTGAGAAAAAATTAGAAGAGAAAAATCTTTACTATTTGCCTGAAGGAAAAAGAGTCTATACCCGAAAAGCTCAATTTCAATATGGCTGGGATTGGGGACCACAACTAAATACTTCAGGAATTTGGAAAAAAGTTTCATTAGTTGCTTGGAATGAAATGCGTTTTAAAAATATTTTTATCCGTCAAGAAAAGTTAACTGAACTCAAAGCAAATCTGATTGCAGAAATTACCATTGAAAGCGATTTGGACGCAGTAGCGGAAATTAAAATCAATGTTGCCACAAAAGAAATTCTTCAAAAAATTGAAATAAAAAAAGGAATTCACACCTATAAGGTTCCTATTGAAATTGAAAATCCAACCTTGTGGTGGACACATAATTTAGGAAACCCTTATTTATATCAATTTGATTTTCGGTTAATTTATGATAAAAAAATTAAAGACGAAAAATCAATCAAAAAAGGAATTAGAACGATAAAACTCATCACTAAAAAAGATACTATTGGCGAATCTTTCTATTTTGAATTGAATGGAAAACCCGTCTATATGAAAGGCGCCAATTACATTCCGCAAAATAGTTTTCAAAATAAAGTTTCAAATCAACATTATGAAAAATTATTGTCAGATGTTGCCGAATCGAACATGAATATATTACGAGTTTGGGGTGGTGGAATTTATGAAAATGATATTTTTTACGATTTATGTGATGAAAAAGGAATCTTAGTTTGGCAGGATTTTATGTTTGCTTGTGCGATGTATCCTGGAGATATTGAGTTCTTGGCGAATGTAAAAGAAGAAGCAATACAACAAGTTAAAAGATTAAGAAATCATACTTCTATTGCTCTGTGGTGCGGAAATAATGAAAATTCTGAAGGATGGAAACGTTGGGGATGGCAAAATAATAGAACCGAAAAAGAGAAAAAAAATATTTGGAACGATTATTTAGCAGTTTTTGATTCCATATTACCAAAGGTAGTTGCCGAATTTAGTGAAACGGACTATTGGGAAACTTCGCCAAAATATGGACGAGGAAACCCAAAATACAAAACAGAAGGAGATGCTCATGATTGGTGGGTTTGGCATGATGGATATCCTTTTGAGCACTTTGAAAATAATGTTCCGAGGTTTATGAGTGAGTTTGGTTTTCAGTCTTTTCCGAGTTTTGAAACCTTGAAATATATCAATCAAACGGATACAATTTCTTTAAAAACAACCGCTGTAAAATCGCATCAAAAACATATTAGAGGTTTTCAATTGATTGATACATATATGGCGCGTGACTATAATATCCCCACAAATGAAGAAGATTATGTATACGTAAGTCAATTAGTACAAGCCAAAGGAATTGTGATGGGAATTGAAGCACACAGAAGAACTAAACCTTACAATATGGGTTCTTTATATTGGCAACTAAATGATTGCTGGCCAGCAATTTCATGGTCTAGCATCGATTATTTTGGCAATTGGAAAGCCTTACAGTATAAAGCTAAAAATGCTTTTGAAAATGTGTTAATTTCGTCAGTAATACAAAATGATACTGTAACAACTTATGTTATTAATGATTCTTTTCAAAGATTACAAGGAAATTTAAAATTGAAAGTAATTGATTTTTATGGAAAAGAGATCTGGTCAGATTCGAAAGAAATTAAAGTTTTAGAAAATAGTAGCAAACAATTTTATGAATTTCCGTTAGAAAAAGTTGATATAGAAAACTCAGTCTTCATTACTGAATTTAATGATCAAAAATCATACTTTTATTTTTCGAAATCCAAAGATTTAAACTTACCAAAAGGAAAGGTTCAGCAAAAGATTACGAAAATAAAAAATGGTTTTTCCATCACTTTAAAAAGCGATGTTTTACAAAAAGATGTGTTTTTGTTTACTGATAAAAAAGGGCATTTTTCTGATAACTTTTTTGATTTGATGCCGAATGAAACGAAAGTAATTGAGTTTAAATCTGATATAGATTCTTTAGATGATTTAAAAATTAAAACTTTGAATACGTTGAACTGAGTCATGTCAGTTGAGTGTAATTAAGAAAAATAAACAATTTTGTATCGAGAATTATTAATTTTTAAACTTCTTAAAAATTTGCGATTGCAAAAACCCCAATCCATAGCCCAAAAATTGTGTGAAAGAAGTTAGTATACTTAAAAAAGCAACTTGTACATTTTTATTTTGAAATAAGGAATCAAAGAAAATTAGCACGAAATAAAATCCGTATAAAGTTAAAAATTGAAGATAACCAAAAATTACTAAGATAATACTGATGCCAAATCCTAGAATAAAGAAACTAGGAAACCAAAACGTAACTTTAGCACTTCCTGGATATTTTCGATTTAAAATAGGTCTTGCTGTACCAAAAGCATACGTTTGTTTAAAAAACTGTTGTAAGGTACTTTTACGTTTATGATACACAAAAGCTTCAGGAATTAATTGAGTTTCAAAGTCGCTTTTCCATAATCTAAAAGTCAAATCGATATCTTCTCCTGTTTTCATTTTTGAAAAACCTTTGGTGGTTTCAAACGCTTTTTTAGAGATTCCTAAATTGAAACTTCTCAACTGAAACTTGCCTACTCCGTTTTTTTTTCCACGAATTCCGCCTGTTGTTAAAACAGAAGTCATTGAATAATTAATAGCTTTTTGCAAGGATGTAAAACTTTGGTGTGCAGCATCTGGGCCACCAAAAGCATCCGTAAAATTGTTTTCTAAGGTTTGTTTTACTGTTGATAGATATTGAGATGGAACAATAATATCTGAATCTAAAATGATAAAATAGTTTCCTGAAGCTTGTTGCATTCCGAAATTCCTGCTTGCTCCTGCTCCAGTATTTTCTTTGAAAAAATATTTTAGATGCAGTTCATTTTTATATTTCTCAACAACTACATCACTTTTAATGGTGGAACCGTCTTCAATAATTAAGATCTCAAAATCACCAGAAAAATCTTGTTTTGTAAGACTTTCCAGCAACTCGTCAATTTCATTTGGACGATTGTAAACAGGAATTATGATAGAAAATGATAATTTCAATATTTATGATGTTACAACAGAAAATACAATCTCTTTTCCGTTAATTTCAAAACGAACTTCATCATATTTTTTCTCTTTAAAATTTTCTACTTCTTCTAAAGAAATGTTATAATCTATTTTAGTCACCGACTTTTTTACAGTCTTAGAAAAATCAGATTCAATTTTATGTTCATCAGATTCTAGTTTAAACATCTCATTTTCTCTTATAAAAGTAAGCCTGCTTCCTTTTTTACTTTTTAAATTGGTAGCACTTACAATAATCGTTTCTAAAATTAAAAAGCCCCCTAATTCGTTTACTCGTAAATATAAATCCCCATATTTAGATTCAGCAAATTTATGAATTCCAACTGTTTTTATATTCTCTTCAATTTGAATATCTACCTCAGTTCTATCCATCAGATTAAACTCTTCAGAACCTGCAAATACTTTGTCAATTTTCTTAAAAAAACTCATGTTAAAAATTAAATTTAGTGATTTAAAATACATTCCTAAAAAAAGGAGCACATCTCTTTAAAAAATAGCTAGGAAAAATTATTCATCTGTAAATTTATCCATTACAGGATCGCTAACGCCCATATTAGAAAATCCGCCATCATGAAATAAATTTTGTAAAGTTACTTTCTTTGTTAAATCAGAAAACATTGTAATCGTATAATCCGCACATTCTAAAGCGGTGGCATTTCCTAACGGACTCATTTTTTCTGCATACTCAATAAAACCATCAAAACCTTTTACACCACTTCCGGCAGTTGTTGGAGTTGGAGATTGCGATATTGTATTGACACGAACTTTATGATCTCTCCCAAAAAAGTAACCAAAACTGCGTGCAATAGACTCTAAATAAGCTTTATTATCTGCCATATCATTGTAATCTGGAAACACTCTTTGCGCAGCCATATAAGTTAAGGCAACAATAGAACCCCACTCGCTCATGGCCTTTTTGTTGTATAAAACATTCATTACTTTATGAAAAGAAACTGCAGAAATATCCCAGCCTTTGGTTGTAAAATCATATTTAGGATCTGTATAATGTCTGCCTTTTCTAACATTTACAGACATACCAATAGAATGCAATACAAAGTCGATTTTACCACCTAAAATTTCCATAGATTTTTCGACCAAATTGTTTAAATCTTCGATAGAAGTGGCGTCTGCTGCAATAACCTGAGATCCTGTTTTTTCTGCTAATGCATTTAATTCGCCCATTCGTAAAGCAATTGGTGCGTTTGTTAATACAAATTCTGCTCCTTCTTCATGTGCTCTTTCAGCAACTTTCCATGCGATAGAATGCTGGTTTAAAGCTCCGAATATGATTCCTTTTTTACCCTTTAATAAATTGTACATTTTCTTTTAGTTTTTAGGTATTAATTGATGGTTGATTATTTTTAAATTCCTTATACTTTAAGAAATTTTCGCAAAGGGAGGAAATAAAATATCTAAAGATTATAAAATAACCTATGGCAAGTTCTTGCTTATGGTATTCATTGAAAACTTAATCTTCTCCCCACCGATTTAAGGATTTGCTAACAATTCTTTTGCATGAATCAATGCCGATTCAGTTATATCTTTACCACTTAACATTTCGGCAATTTCCACAATTCTTTCCCCCTCCGTTAAATGTTTTAAATTGGTAGTGGTCATTCCGTTTATTTCTTTTTTAAAGACTTTATAATGATGGGCTCCTTTTGATGCAATTTGAGGTAAATGCGTAATTGAAATCACCTGCATATGTCTACTCATTTGCTGCATAATTGCAGCAATTTTATTGGAAACTTCGCCAGACACTCCGGTATCAATTTCATCAAAAATAATAGTTGGTAACTGTGTATGTTCTGACAATACTTTCTTTACGGATAGCATAATTCTTGACAATTCTCCTCCGGAAGCTACTTTTTTTAACTCCCCAAAATTACCTCCTTTATTCGCCGAAAATAAAAACTCTAATTCATCTTTTCCGTTATAAAAATAGTTAGCTGTTTGTTTAATTTTTATAGAAAAACGAGCATTTTTCATACCTAAATCGGTTAGTAAAAATTGTAATTCTTTCGTTAATTTAGGAGCAGATGATGTTCTATGTTTAGAAATTAATGCAGCAACTTTATCTAGTTTTGTAGAAATGCCTTCAATTTCTTTTTTCTTACTACTGATTGTTTCTTCCGCATTTTCTACTTGACTTACTTTTACTGACAAATCTTCTAAAACGTCTAATAATTCTTGATTGGTATTTACATCATGTTTCTTTTGTAAATTGTAAATCAATTGCAATCGATCATTAATTTCCTCCGCTTCATTCGGGTTGAATTCTACGTTTTCATTCGCATCTTCTAACTCTGTCACAATATCATCCATCTCAATTTTCATACTCGTAACTCTCTTTGAAAGTTCTTGATATTCCGTTGAAAAAGGTGCAATTTTATCCAACCTATTTTCTAAAGTATTTAATAAGTTCTGAATACCAATTTCTTCATTCACAGAAAGTTCTAAAGCTTCGGATAAATTAAGTTTAATATCTTCGATATTGTTCAGTTTTTCTAATTTCTCTTCCAGTAATTCTTGCTCATCAATCTTTAAATTTGCTTCTTCTAACTCGTTAAACAAATGCAAATTATAATCATATTGTTTATTCGCTTCTTTCTGAATAGCTATTAACTTTTGTAATTCTTTCTTATGATGATTTAGCTGCTGAAATCCTCTTCGATAAGAAGCAATCCTATCTTGATTTTTTGCCAAAGAGTCAATCACAGAAAATTGAAAGCTATTATCGGCTAATTGCATGGTTTGATGCTGAGAATGCACATCTACTAATTGCGTTCTTAATTGATTTAAAACCGAAAGTGTAACTGGTGTATCATTTACAAAAGCTCGCGATTTTCCTGATGGTAAAATTTCTCTTCTAATAATGGTTTCAGATTCATAATCTAAATCAACTTCATTAAAAAAATCTTTTAAATTGTAGTTAGCAATAGAAACTTTTGCTTCTACAATACATTTTCTAGACGTATCTTTTAACGAAGATAAATCTGCTCTATTTCCTAAAACCAACCCTAAAGCGCCTAGTAAAATAGATTTTCCTGCACCAGTTTCTCCTGTAATAATGGACAAACCAGCTGAAAAATCAATCGATAATTGATTGATTAATGCGTAATTATTAATGGATAGTTGTGTTAGCAAACTTTCTATATTTTAAGAAATAAAATTAGTGAATTAAATTCAGAAAATTAAAATAAAACACTACTCAATATTTCTCCATTTAGAATTATTATTGGGAGATATTTTTCTTAATTCAGTAGTTAACCGGTTCACATTTTTAGTTCTAGGCCCCTCAGAATAAATATTCACAATTTCATCTGCTTTGGCATCAAAAAAAATTCTTATTAAATAATTACCAACCGTTTTATTAAAAATATTTCCAATTGATAATACACTATTTTCGATAGCTTGCTTACCATATTCTTTGTTTGAGGCAAAATTATCTAATCCTTTTATATGATAATCATACAAAGCATCTCTAAAAACTTTTAATTTAGGTGCTAATAAATTATCGATTAATAAAAAACGATTTTGCTTGCCTACCACATTTTGCCAAGAAGCTAAACCACTCTGCTGCGCTTGTAACATTACATTTTGCGCTTCTTTTAGCTCGGTTTCACCTCCGTATTTAGAAAAAGTATCTGCATCTACACCTAAAATAGTGTATACATAAAATGCAATGGTAGAAATTAAATTGCTATCAAAAGAGTTTCTGTTATAAATTAAAGGGTCAAATTCGTTGTATTTAAAATTAAACTCATTGTCTTTTAAATTTAAAATTGGCGTTGAATAACTAGAACCATAAACAGGTCTTGTAGATTGCACCTGTAAAGTTGCGGTAAATGTATTATTATCTCTAGAGGTAATGATAATATTCATAACACAATCAACTCGTTCCTCTGTTTGTACAACTCTATTTGTCCATTTTTTTTGGTTGATAAATTCTGTTAAAGCAGTTTCTAAAGTTTCAAAAACTTGCCTATTAGAACCGGCAATTTGGTCAAAATTTACGTTTACCAAACAATTGATTTCTTGAGATTTTAAATTGTTGGTTATTAAAAAAAATGTAACTAGAAAAACAAGTGTACGCATCTTATATTTTTTATATTTTTCTGTTTAGTTGAGCCAGTAGAGACTTAACTATATACCTCTCGAGAACTGCATTTATTACTTTCATCAAAAAATATTCTTATTTCAGTAATGATGCCAAAGGAGACAAGAAATATTTAAATCATTTTAAGTAGAATTTCGTCGAGAATATCTTTTGCTACCTCTATTTTAGATTTCAATTCAAATGATTTTTCTTCAAAATCTTTATCTATAAAAGTAATTTTATTTGTGTTTGTCGCAAAACCAGCTCCTTTATCCTGTAAAGAATTCAACACAATGGCATCTAAATTTTTGCGTTTAATTTTACTTTTTGCATTTTCTATTTCATTATTCGTTTCTAATGCGAAGCCCACTAAAAACTGATGTTTCTTTATGAGTCCAAGAGAAGCCAAAATATCTTTTGTGGGTTCTAACTCCATACTTAACGTTGCATCCTTCTTTTTTATTTTCTGATCAGCAATATTTTTAGGTTTATAATCAGCCACGGCCGCAGCTAAAATAGCGATATCTATATCTTTAAAATATTTATGTGCCGCTGTATACATTTGCTCTGCTGAAACCACGTCAATTCTATGAACAAAAGAATGTTTTATTTGTTGCTGACTTGGTCCTGAAATTAAATAGACTTCTGCTCCTAAATTAGCCGCTACATTTGCAATTGAAAAACCCATTTTTCCTGAAGAATGATTGCCAATAAAACGAACAGGATCAATAGCTTCATAGGTTGGCCCTGCAGTGATTAATACTTTTTTACCGCGCAATGGTAATTTTGATATAATGTCACTTTCTATAAAGGATACAATATCTTGGGGTTCTGCCATTCTTCCTTCACCAACCAAACCACTTGCCAATTCGCCTGAAGTTGCAGGAATTAATATATTTTTAAAAGATTGTAATTTGGTTAAACTTTCTTTAGTTGATGGATGTTTGTACATATCTAAATCCATGGCTGGAGCAAAATAAACAGGACATTTTGCCGATAAGTAGGTAGCTAATAATAAATTATTACAAGTACCATTTGCCATATTAGAAAGTGTATTGGCTGTAGCTGGCGCAATTAAAAAATAATCTGCCCATAAACCTAAATCTACATGATTGTTCCATAATTCATTCTCCTCTTCCTTGTCATAAAAAGTTGAATGTACTGGGTTTTTAGAAAGTGTAGAAAGTGTAAGAGGTGTTATAAAATCTTTAGACGCAGGCGTCATAATTACTTTGACTTCTGCGTCTAATTTTATAAATAAACGAACTAAACTAGCCGTTTTGTATGCAGCAATTCCAGCAGTAATGCCTAAAAGGATTTTTTTACCACTTAAAACAGACATTATTCCGTTTCTGGATTTCTAAAATAAACTTTACCATTTAACCATTCGCTAACAGCAATAGCCGTTGGCTTTGGTAAACGCTCATAAAATTTAGATACTTCTATTTGTTCTTTATTTTCAAAAACTTCTTCCAAACTATCGTTGTAAGTCGCAAATTCATCTAATTTATCAACCAATTCTTTTTTTAAATCAGCATTTATTTGATCAGCTCTTTTGGCAATAATTGAAATTGCCTCATAAATATTTTGAGTGGGAGCTTCAATCTCATTCCTATTATACGTAACTGTACTGATTGCTGCTTCTGTATCTTTATAATCCATAATTTGTAATTTCTATTGAGAATCCTCTTTTAATAATTCCTTATTTTTGGCAATAATTTCATTCAATCTAATTTCTTCTTTTTGAAGCACTTCTAACATTTCATTACATTCTTCCATGAATTTAGATTCAGGATAGTTTCTTTTTAATTTGTCATACGCTTCAATGGCAACCTTTATTCTTTCTGATTTTCTTCTATCCGTACTTTTTAATTCAAAATCATAAGCCGCTTTAAATCGATAGTATAGAGCTTCTTCTTTAAATTCAGAACCTAAATAGTCTGATAATAAGTTATCAAAAGCTTGTATGGCCGCCTGATAATTTCTTCTATCGTACTCTGCTGTAGTGTAATATACTTTTGCAATTTCAAAATATTTTTTCTGCAATTTATATCTCAGATCTTTATAATGCTGATTTGCTTCTTCAATTTTATCAGAATTAGGGTACATATTTATAAAACTCTGAAAAGCTTCTAATGCTTTTTTTGTATCCGTTGGATCTTTACTAAAAACAGGCGATGCCAATTTATAACTATACGCCGACAAAAATGCTGCTTCTTCATTTTTTGAACTTTTCGGATAATTTTTCATAAAACGATCAAAATAATACCCCGCTAAGGTGTAACTTTTTTCGTTAAAATTAGATTGCGCTACCATAAATTGAATACGCTCCATTTGAGGTTTCCCCTTATAAGCAGGTGTAATTTTCTCAAACAGGCGCAAAGCTTTGGCGTATTTTTTTGTTTCATACAATTTTACGGCCATCTTGTACTTCTCTTCAACAGTACCTTTATTCAGCACTTTTTGATATTCTCCACAAGAATATAATAGTAAACTGAACAATAATAAGAACGCTAAATTTTTCATTTTTTGCATCGGGCAAAATTAGTAATTAATTATGGATAATAAAAGAATTTGTTTTTCTCAAAATAAATCTTTTCAATTTGTTCCAAATCCTTTAAGAGCATGCGCATTTTTAAAAACTTCCTGAGACCATTTTAGGTTGATAATGTCTTGTGACTACATCAAATTATTTTTTGATTCATTGAACTTAAAAAGAATTAACATGGCATTCCTCAAGGTATTTTTTTTTAATAAAAAGTAAGGGAAAAAGAAACGATTTACTAAAATAGTACCTTCTTAAAATGATATGATCCTTAAAACGATTTAAACAACACTAAAATGTGCGTCGCAATAATCAACAAAAAAGACTTAAAAAGATGCTAAATTGAACCTAAAAGTTTGTTAAGATTCATTTTGGTTTGCAATCTCTGATGAATCATTTTTAATGCTTCTTTTAAAAATCTGAAACAAACTTCCTTATTTTTGTCTCTAATTCAGCACTTGCTTTTACCAAAGGCAAACGCACATCATTTTTACAAATGCCCAATTCTTGTAAAACAGTTTTGATTCCGGCAGGGTTATTTTCTTCAAAAATATAATCAATAACATCCATCATTTTATAATGAATTTGATACGCTTCTCTATTTTTACCGTCTAAACCAAGTTGAATCATTTTAGAAAACTCTTTAGGAAAAGCTTGTCCAATAACCGAAATAACTCCAGAACCACCCGCCAAAGTAACTCCTAAAGCCAAATCATCATCTCCAGAGATAATTAAAAAATCATCAGGTTTGTCCTTTAATAAAGTATAATATTGTTGCTGATTATTTCCTGCTTCTTTGATAGCCACAATATTTTTAAAATCTTTTGCCAATCGCAACGTAGTTGCTGGCTCCATATTTTTAGCAGTTCTTCCAGGAACATTGTATAAAATTATGGGCAAGGTTGTTGCTTCTGCGATGGCTTTGTAATGTTGATAAAAACCTTCTTGGGTTGGCTTACAATAATACGGAGCAACTGATAAAATTCCATCTATTTCAGATACATCTCTCGTTTGTAACTCTTTCACAACTTCTAAGGTATTGTTACCTCCAATACCCAAAACTAAAGGTAAACGTTTGTTATTTGTTTGTACAATAATATCGATAATTAGTTGTTTTTCTTCTTTAGAAATAGTACCGCTTTCACCTGTTGTACCGTTGATTACTAAATAATTAGTACCATTTTCTATATTGAAGTTTACCAATTTTATAAGTGCATCAACATCTACCGTTAAATCATTTTTAAACGGAGTTATTAAAGCAACGCCTGTACCAATAAATTTTTGCATTATTTTTTTAATTTTTTAGAAAGTCAAAATTACAATAATCAAATTGAATCCTTAATTAAAAATTGACTTCTCATTAAGAATACACAAATTTTTATAGGAAGTTTAATTTTTCAGTTTTTGTAAAACCAGTAAGTATTTTTTTAATTCTGAAAGAAAACTCTCTACTTTATTCGGAGATTCTGCAATTTCTAAATCATATAAACCCTGATTTACTTTTGCAAAACCCACTTTAAATTTAGCCTTTGACCTTAAAACCGCATTTTCTAAATACAAATTATTTTTATTAAAATACCCGATTAACAAATCAAAAGGTTCCTCTATAAAATCTTTAAAAGGGCCTTTTTTAGGTTCTCCTTTCCAATTAAAATCTTTTTCTGTATAGTATTTATAGGAACGAACCTGATTTTTACTAAAAGGTCGATACCGATAAGTTCTCATATTGCCGATATCTAATATTTTTTCTGCTTCCTCCTGAATATGTATGATTTTAGAAAGCTCAACAGGTATAAGTATTGCTACCGTAAAAACCTCATCATTAGAGACTACCCTATTCTGCTCATTTTCTAGCAGTAATTTATGAAATCGCTTTTTAATAAAAGATTTTTTCAAGCTAGTAATTTTTAATTCCTTTTAACATCTACAAAAATGCTACTATTTATTTTAATCTACTTCTATCCAATAAATTGACTTAAATTCTTCTGGCATCGCTAAAATTACCATCAGAAATTAAAATTTACTTTTTAATGGAAGTAATTCTTTTACTCCCATTTTAACTTCAATTATAACTTTCTTCTATTATCTTCAGATTGTGTATCAATTAATTTATTATAAGGATCTACCCCTACTTCTATTGGTTTTTGATCAACAATAAGGGTAATTTTATTGTGGATTTCAGTTATTTTATATTTCTTCAAAAATAATTCTATTTCCTTTTTTTCACCATCAACTTCCTCTACACCGAAAATACCAATATCAATATAGTCCGCTAAAGGAACAGATAAAATTGGGTTTTTCATCTTATCTGTTTTATAAGATAAGGTATCACCTACTTTTTCACCGTAATACTTTTTACCTTTTTCGTCATTTCTATATTTAGAAACTTCAAACTCAATATCTACTTGGTATTTTCCGTTCTCTAATTTGGTGCTTTTAGCTTCTACAATTCTATTTTTATACAAGGTAATGGTTTCAAACATGTCTTTAATCACATACTGCAAAGAATCTGGCGTAACTTCTTTTATATAATCCACCATTTCTATGGATGTTGTATACGGTGGTTCTTGGAACTGTACTTTTTCCACGTATTTTTTAAAAGCACCATTTAACTTTTCTTCGCCAATATAATCGCTTATGGCATACATCACTAAAGATCCTTTTTGATAATGAATGTACCCTTGCCCATCATTGAACATCAGGGGTTTTTCTCTTTTAGATTCAAACGTTCGCTGCATCAAATAACCATCTAAAGCTTTCTTTAGAAAAGTACGCATTTTTGCTTTTCCATTTTGATGCTCTAACACTTTTAAAGCAACATATTCAGACATACTTTCAGATAACATGGTTGCACCCAAAACATCTGCGCCAATTACTTGATGCGCCCACCATTGATGTGCCACTTCATGCACCGTAATTGCAAAAGGATAATCTACGCCTTCATCATTTTCATCATCTACATCTGCTATAAAACCGGCATCTCCAGCAAACGGAATTGTATTGGCAAAAGCCTGTGCAAAACTGCCACTTGGAAACTCTACAATTCTTAATTGTCGATGCTGATAAGGGCTAAAATTCTTTGCACTATAAGTCAAAGAAGCTTTCATACCTTTCATCATTCTATCTAAATTATAGTGATGAGGTTTATGGTAGTAAATTTCTAAACTAATACCATTCCATAGTTCTTTTTTAACTTCATATCTGGCAGAATTGAAGGCGTAAAAGTTTAAAATTTTACTATCCATTTTATAATGGAAATATTTACGATCATCTTCCATCCATTCTTTTTGCAAATATCCAGGTGCAATTGCAATTTGGTCTTTAGAGGTAGATACGGTCGCTTCAAAATCAATCCAATCTGAATCTTTTGAAATATAAGTGTTTCCTAAAGCAGTAGAATCTGATGGATGTGGACGTAAATTATTTGGAGGTAAGTCGTATTTTTTACGCGTCTTATTATCTGTTAATTCTCCTCTAGCTACATATCCTAAATTAGGAAACATAGACGAGTTTCTAATAAATGTGCCGTTTTCTATAATGGGAGATTTACGCTGAAATGTAGTATTTTCATCACTTTTTACATGAATAGTAAGTTGCAAAGTATCTCCTGGCAGAATTTTTTTATCAAACTTATAAATATCAAAATTAAGTATAGTATCTTCTAAAACTATTGTATTTGATTTATTAAACTCAAAGGTATTTTCTAGTGAATTATGATTTAAGAAAATACTATCAATAGCTTCGTCTGTTTTATTGACCATTGTGTAAATTGCGCTCGCTTTGTAGGTTTTTTTCTTCGGATAAAGATGCACATCTGCATTTACAGCAACAATTCTTGGTTGTTTATAGGTTTCGTATTTTTTATAGTTTTTTTCCCATTTCACCGCATTTAATTCGGCTTGTTTAGAAGACGAAAACTCATTATCAGATTTTGTTTCTAAATAAATAGTAACTCCTAAAGTTAAAAAGGCTGCAAGAATAACGCCTAAACTAACTATTTTAGGTTTTGTAAAACGCTGTTTTGCTATAGAAATTCGCTCTGCAAAAGAATTTGGCAAACCTCTAACCCACATTACAATACTTAAAATTAACAACACCGTTCCTCCTAAAACCCAGTAGATTTTATACCACAAATACCTTGACAAAGCAGAACCGTAGCCATTCATATCGGTATAGCTATAACCTGATCCTTGGTTGTATTTAAAAACATCTAATTCGATACCTATAAATGATAATAATGGTGTTACGATGGTTATTAGCAATAAAATAAAAAATCCTAAATATTGATTTTTAACCAAGGTTTGAATAAAAATTGCCAAAAATGCCCAAATTAAATAGTTCAAGAATTTTAAACCATACAATTCTTTTAAATAATGACCGATTTCAAAATCGTAATATCCGTTATATGCCTGAAACGACATACCAGCAACCATAATAACTGTTAATAAAATAATTTGCATTTTTAACAAAGCAATTAGTTTAGAGAACAGTAAAGTCCAATTTGGTATGGGTGTACTATCTATTAAATAATTCATTTTAGCAGTGTTAGCCCTTTCTACTAAAATTCCTGCGTATAAAAAAGTACATAAATTAATGATCAAACTACTAAAAACATTTCCACCAAGCAGCATTAACCATGTTACAGGAAGTGTTTTAGTTCCCGAAATTTCACCAACCGTAAATAAGGCTCCTACTAAAAGTAAGATACCGACTACTAGAATACTGATAAAAGGTAAGCTCTTAAAAATAAATTTAAAATCGATGTTCGATAATTTCCACATCGTTTTTAAATTCTGTAAAAAAGAGTAATTATGTGTTACTTTTGGTAAGGTAATTCTAGTAATTCCGCTAAAATTCCTTTTGGTAACTCGTTCTCCTTTCGATTTTCTAAAAGAAATAGAAATCGCATTCTGACCGAATTTAAAATATTTATATACCAAGCCAAAAATTAATGAGGAAATAGCCAGCCATACCAACCTGTTGTAAATAATAAGCTCTTTAATAGGTATTTGCAATTCGTTTTGTTCAGAAACCGTCCAATATTTCGTGTAATATGAAGATGCTGAAGAACCAAAAGGATCTAATATTGCCAACAACTTTGCTTGCTCTGGGTCTGAAAAAATAGTGGCAACAGCTCCTTGCGCAAAAAATAAAATAATCACCGTAATAAAACCTGCAGCTATATTTCTTGAAAATGTAACTACGGCAAAAACAACGGCTCCAAAAAATAAGACGTTTGGTAAAATATAAACGAAATAGGTTTGTAGGTAAGTCATGATATTAAAATCACCTACAATTTCTGAATTGGTTCCTGGAAATCTAAAACCGATGATCATTCCCACAGCGATCACTAAAACAACCATAGAAACTACAGCAACACCACTAAAAAATTTAGCAAATAAATAATTGGTTTTTGTAAAAGGATAGGAATATAAAATGGTGTGCATTTCACTTTTAAAATCTCTGTAAATTGAGACACCAATTATTGATGGAAATAAGAAAAACACCAAAATAGTTAAGCTATTAAACAAACCAACAACGCCAATAGGCGAATTTACAATTCTAGAAGAACCTGTTGTGCCAATAATTCCGTCCCAAATACCCGCAGATGTTGCCGCTAAAAAAAATGAAATCAATAAAAATATGGCAATATAAATGTAAAAAACAGGTTTGTGAAACCAGTATTTTAATTCTTGTTTAAAAATAGTTAAAAACATAAAATAGTATTAAATAGTGTAGGTAAAATAGTAGAAGCTAAAAATTTATTGAGAATTGAAATTTATATTTCAACCTTTGAACTTTCAACTTTTAATTTTAATTCTAAACCAATTCTGGTTCATCTTGTTTTAAAGCGATAAAATAAACATCATCTAATTGTGGTGTTGCAGCAACAAATTCTTCCGAAGGTTTTACAGAAGCATGCACTCTAATATTTAAAGTATTGTCTTGATTGTAGTTTGATGATAAAATTTCATACATTTTTTCTTCTTGTTCCAAATCTTCTCTTTGAATAATTTTAGTCCAAATTTTACCTTCTAATTCTTTTGTAGCGTTTTGCGGTGTTGTATGTTTCAAAATTTTACCACCATTTAAAATAGCCATTTCATTACACAATTCTTTTACATCTTCTACAATATGCGTAGAGAAAATTACGGTACAATTGGTACCCACTTCTCTTAAAACATTTAAAAAACGATGTCTTTCAGCAGGATCTAAACCAGCAGTGGGTTCATCAACAATAATTAATTTTGGATTATTTAAAAGCAATTGTGCAATACCAAAACGCTGTTTCATTCCGCCAGAATACCCAGCAACATATTTGCGTCTTACCTCATATAAATTAGTGATTTCTAAAACTTCTTTCACAATGGCATTTCTTTCTGTTTTATTAGCAACGCCTTTTAAGGTTGCAAAATAATCTAACAAATCTTCAGCAGACATTTTTGGATAAACCCCAAAAGATTGAGGTAAATAACCCAACACTCTTCGCAAAGACATGTTATCATTTAAAACATCAATATCACCAAAAAAAATAGAACCAGCATCCGGACTTTGTAAAGTGGCAATAGTTCTCATTAATGATGATTTCCCTGCACCATTAGGCCCCAATAAACCAAACATTCCTGTACCAATTTCGATACTCAAATTATCAATTGCTTTTACGCCATTTTTATAGGTCTTGGTTAAGTTTTTAATAACTAGCTTCATTTTTTTTGTTTTAGTTGTTCTCTTATTTTAGTGGCTGTAGATTTTGTAAATTCACCCTCACTAAACTGATTTTCAAAAGTAATATTTAAATAATCATAATCTTCTAAATGCAATAGATTCTTTATGACAGATTTTTTTATAGCTGTTGAATATGTTTTTAGCAAACTATCCGAAACTGACATCAAATCTTCTTTTTGAAATGTTAAATTTAAACCATGTTCTTTCACTCCCATTTTCGAACTCATATGAGTTCCTACTGACATTTTTTGGAAATTAAATTTCTCTTTTAATAGGTTTTCTAAACCGTCTTTACCAATTTTAAAATCCGGATGTAGTGCATTCGGACTATGGGAAGTTTGAAAATTACAACTAAAAAACACAAATAGTACGAGCGTGGCAAAAGTCAATTTTAAATATTTCATGGCTTTAAGTGATTAGTTTAATATTCAGCAATATGTAGATTTTTCATAAAAAATGTTACACTTTTTATGATTAATTTTTAAAAATAGTAGAAAAAACGCTTTATTTTTACAAAACATAAAAAGTATAAATACATAAACTAAATATTTCATGTCAAAAAAAACAATTTTAAATAAAGAATCGTTAACATTTTTAGAAAAGTACCTAAATAATGCTGCACCCACTGGCTATGAATGGGAAGGGCAAAAAATTTGGATGGAGTATTTAAAACCCTATGTAGATACTTTTATCACAGATACCTATGGCTCTGCAGTTGGTGTAATCAATCCAGATGCAAAATACAAAGTGGTTATTGAAGGGCATGCCGATGAAATTTCTTGGTATGTTAATTATATTTCGGATAATGGTTTAATTTATGTGATTAGAAACGGAGGTTCAGATCATCAAATTGCTCCCAGTAAAATTGTGAATATTCACACCAAAAGCGGCATTGTAAAAGGTGTTTTTGGATGGCCAGCAATTCATACCAGAGACAAAGCAAAAGAAGAAGCGCCAAAACCTGATAATATTTTTATTGATACAGGTTGCGCCACAAAAGAAGAAGTTGAAGCTTTAGACATTCATGTAGGTTGCGTAATTACCTATCCCGATGAGTTTCATATTTTAAATGGCGATAAATTTGTCTGTAGAGCTTTAGACAATAGAATGGGAGGTTTTATGATTGCTGAAGTAGCGCGTTTACTCAAAGAAAATAAGAAAGAATTGCCTTTTGGATTGTACATTACAAACTCAGTACAAGAGGAAATTGGCCTACGTGGTGCGGAAATGATTACCCAAACTATTAAGCCCAATGTCGCCATTGTTACCGACGTAACTCAT
Source organism: Polaribacter litorisediminis (assembly GCF_019968605.1). Lineage (NCBI taxonomy): Bacteria > Pseudomonadati > Bacteroidota > Flavobacteriia > Flavobacteriales > Flavobacteriaceae > Polaribacter > Polaribacter litorisediminis. The sequence continues at coordinate 942,138 of NZ_CP082966.1, read as the reverse complement.
GACACCACGACCCCAATGATCGAAGTAAAAAAAGCAGGTTTTTTAGAACTTGGAAAAGGTCCTGTGGTTGCTTATGCACCAGCCGTGCAACAAAAATTACGCGATTTAATTATAGAAACAGCGCAAATTAATAATATTCCTTTTCAGCGTTCTGCCCTATCTAGAGCAACCGGAACAGATACAGATGCTTTTGCTTATAGCAATGGCGGCGTAGCTTCCGCATTAATTTCTTTGCCGTTGCGTTATATGCATACTACCGTAGAAATGGTGCACAGAGATGATGTTGAAAATGTTATTAAAATGATTTATGAAACCTTGTTAAAGATGAAAGAAGGAGACACTTTTTCTTATTTTGAATAAGACATGATCATCCTGTCAGTTCGAATGAATTTTATAGGACGAAAAATTTGGATCGAGAACTTCTTAATACAAAAGCCTAAAAGTTCTCGATACAATTTTTATGTACATGAACATTTCAATAAAAATCACTCGAACTAACATTTTGTAAATCAATAAATAATGAAACTACTAAACCAAAGTCATCTATTTAGTATTCCAGAAGAAATAACTTACTTAAATATTGCTAGTCAATCTCCAAGCTTTAAGGCCGTTGAAAAAGCTGGAATTGAAGGTGTTTTAGAAAAAAGTAATCCTTATAAAATTTTTGAAGACAGTTATTTTGAACCAGTAATAGCACTCAAAAAACTATTTGCTAATTTAATTGATGCCGATGATTATCATAGAATAGCAAACATTCCTTCTGCTTCTTATGGATTAGCTACTGTTGCCAATAATATTATTTTACAAAAAGATGATGAAATTTTGTTGGTAGAAGAACAGTTTCCAAGTAACTACTATGTTTGGGAAAAATTGGCTCGTAAATTTGAGGCAAAACTGAATATTGTTTCCATGCCTAAAACAAAAGAAAATCGTGGTAAAAAATGGAATGAAGCTATTTTAGAATCCATTTCTGATAAAACAAAAGTAGTTGCTCTTGGAAATATTCATTGGGCAAATGGAACTTTATTTGATGTAAAATCCATTAGAAAAAAAACCAACAAATTCGATGCTTTGTTAATTATTGATGGTAGCCAATCTATTGGAGCTTTACCTTTTTCTGTAAAAGAGATTCAACCAGATGCTTTAATTTGTGCAGGTTACAAATGGCTTTTTGGACCTTATGGATGTGCTTATGGTTACTTTGGAAAATATTTTGATCATGGAAATCCGTTAGAAGAAAACTGGTCTAATCGTTTGAATAGCGAAAAAATGGCGGGTTTAACTTCTTATGAACCCCATTATAAACCTTTAGCAAATAGATATTCTGTAGGTGAACATGCTAGTTTTATTCATGTAAAAATGCAAATTGCAGGCATTGAACAAGTCCTAGAATGGACACCAAAAGCAATTCAAAATTATTGCAAAGAAATTACTTCTGAAGCGGTTTTGATTTTAAAAGAAAATGGTTGTTTTATTGAGGATGCTAATTTTAGAACGCATCATTTATTTGGTGTTGAATTACCAAAAGGATTAGATATTGGATTCCTGAAATCGAAATTAAAAGAATCTACTATTTTTATTTCTTTTCGTGGAAATTACATTCGGCTTTCTTGTCATGTGTATAACACAAAAGAAGATTTTAAAAAATTAACGGATTGTATTTTAGCTTGTTTACATTAATCTAAAAGACCTCATCGGTTTTAAAAACCTGTGAGGTATAATTTTTGAAAAATAATGGACGAATTAATTGACATATTAACTCCAGAAGGAAAACCAACAGGAAAAACTGCTTTAAAATCTGAAGCGCATAAAAATGGTTGGTTCCATGCAACAGTGCATATTTGGTTCTTTACTTCGGATGAAAAAATACTGCTTCAAAAAAGAGCAATGTCTAAAAAGGTGTTTCCGGGCTTATGGGATATTTCTGTGGCAGGACACATCGCGGCGGGAGAAGCAATTTTAACATCTGCAAAACGAGAGGTTTTTGAGGAAATTGGCTTAGAAATACAAGAAGAAGATTTCATTAAAATCGGAACAAGAATTCATCAGGTTTCTCATAAAAACGGAATTCAAGATAACGAACATCATCATGTTTTTATCACAGAGTTAAAAGTTCCTTTATCAGAATTAACTGTTCAAACTGAAGAAGTAGAAGCAATTAAATTATTCAATTTAGATATTCTTAAAAACACTAAAAAATATGAAAATGTTTTACTTTCGAGATTTCATGAATATTATGTTTCCGTTTATGATAAAATTAACATCCTTTTAAAATTACAAAAAAATGAAAAAAAATAAAGTTTTAAATTTATTTGGAGAAAAGAAAATCATCCAAAATACGGGGGTTAAATATTCTAGCCTTTTAGAACAATTTATGGAACCTTTTACAAAATATTTTGATAACGACAAGTTTTTTAAATATCAAGATATTTTTGAATTTGCCATAAACGCTTGGAATTTTGGAAACATGGCCTCTATTGTTGATTCTTCATCAGAGCTTGAGAATATGACATCATTACTTAAAAATGATAATTTCAACTATCATTTATTAAAAAAGATGATGGATTATAAAGTTTCAAATTTTAAAGAGTTTACAAATTTTATAGTTGACTATGAGTTTGATGAAAAAAAAGGCTATCCAGTTTTAAGGGTCCTAACTCAACCAGAAAATATTTATATGGCTAAAATGCTACAGGAAGCATCTGACATAGAAAGTCATGAAGATGATTTTGAAGAGAATTACATAAACAGCTATGCAATTTCTTTAAAACCCTTGCAACCTTTTATAGACTGAGTCAATAGTCTTTATCCCAACAATCCAATTGACGAATCTACACTAGAGGAAGTTAATATTTATTTAATAAATAAGGATATTTCAGACATACATGCTCATTTAAAAAAGAAATTTGATCTTTATTTTAAGATGGAATTAGAGGAATGGTATTCTATTAAAAAAGAATGGCCAAAAAGAAGAAATTACAAAATGTTTAAAGAATGGTTTCACATAGACATTTCTACTGCTGTTTATGATTTAGAAAAAAAGCCTGTTTCTAAAATGGTTGAATAGATTATTTTATTAACCGAGATTTGTGCTTATTGCCCAATTGGTTTTTCAAAAAAAGAATCTGATAATTTGGCCTCACTGATGAATGGCAACGTAAATTCCGTTGCAGGTTTTTCTGGCTCTGTAGGAAATCCTTTTTCATCCATTTTATACCAAGTAATTTCTTTGGGTAAGAGCAATCCATTTGTGCTCTGCCATGTAGTATATTTTATCATATGGTAATCATGATTAGATTCTTTCGAATTAAAAGTAACTGTATAAGCGAGCCATTCCATTTGATAATTTTTTGGATGGTAATACAAAATATAATTATCATCAGGTGAAGTCCCTATATTGGCTTGATAAGAAATTTTATATCCTGGATACTTTGTTCCTTCAAAAACTAAATCAGCTACTTTTTCATAGATAATGCCATCGTCTGCCAACACAAAAGGCATTGCATAAAAATAGAAATACAAATTGTAATAAAAATCTTTATTCCCTTTAAAGGAATCAGAATTCTCTACATCTAACCAAATTTCTTCCCCATCGAAACCCAATGAATATTTTGGAGAATTAATGACTATTTTACGCGAATGCAAATCAGCAGTATGCACCTCTTCACCTTTATTAAATGACAATATTTGTGCTTTTCTCCAAAGGTCTATACCCCCATGCTTTTCAAATACCTTTCCTAATTTTAGGGGAAAACTCTCGTTTTTAACTCCATTTTTGCAAGAAGCTACACACCCTAGAATGAACAATAAAAGTATTTTTTTCATGTTTTTATTTTTTAAAACTTCTAACACTTTTTTTTTGATGATGAAAACAAATAGTATTTATCATTTAAAATTACAGTGATAAAACAACAAAATACAACTATTAAATTTTTGATTGATAAGTATATAAATCAAAATACCTGCCTTTTGCTTCAATTAGCTCGTCGTGTGTTCCTCTTTCTGCAATACTTCCGGCTTCGATGACTAAAATTTGATCTGCTTGTTTTATGGTACTCAATCTGTGCGCAATCACAATGGTAGTTCTATCTTTTACCAATTCTGATAAACTTTTCTGAATTAAAGACTCACTTTCCGTATCTAAACTAGAGGTTGCTTCATCTAAAATAATAATTTTTGGATCCGCCAAAATTGCTCTCGCAATTGCCAAACGTTGGCGTTGACCTCCAGAAAGCTTTACACCTCTTTCTCCAATTAAAGTATCTAAGCCATCCTCAAAACGATCTGTAAATTCATTTACATATGCCGCCTTCACAGCATTTTGTAATTCCTTTTCAGTTGCATTAGGTCTTGGGAATAAAATATTTTCTTTGATCGTTCCTTCAAACAAAAACTCATCTTGTAAAACAACCCCTAAATGTTTACGATAACTAGACAATTTCACTTTAGACATATCTTGATTGTCAATAGTAATGGTGCCAGATTTCGGATTCAAAAAGGTTGCGGACAAACCTGCTATGGTAGATTTTCCTGAGCCAGAACTACCAACCAATGCTGTTACAGAACCTGCAGCAACTTGAAAATTAATGTTATTTAAGACCTCTTTGCCTTCTTTATAAGCAAAAGAAACATCATCAAAAATAATTTCTCCCTTTACATCCTTTAAAACAATGGTTCTGTTTTCGTTATCTTCTTCGGCAGACATGTTCATTAACTCTTCGGTGCGGTCTAAACCCGCTAACGCCTCTGTTAATTGACTACCAATATTACTCATTTGAACAATGGGCGCAATCATAAAACCGAGCAATAAAGTAAACGAAAGAAAATCTCCAACAGTCAGCTCTCCAGTCATTATTTTATAACCTCCAATTCCCATTATGGCCGTAGAAGCAACTCCTAATAAAAAAGTAGAGGAACTTGTCATAAGTGCGGTTGCCGTTAAACTCTTTTTTACATTCTGAAATAATTTTTCTACCCCTTTTTCAAAAACCTCATTTTCTTGGGCTTCTGCATTAAAAGCTTTAATAACTCGAACTCCCGACAATGTTTCCACCAACCTTCCGTTCACCTCTGCATTGATAACTCCTCTATTTCTAAATATCGGGCGAATATATTTAAATGCTTTTAACGCCAAAACTCCAAAAACGGCAACAGGAACTAAAACAAAAAAGGTCATAGAAGGACTAATTCCGATTAATAAAACCATAGAAATTACAGCTGTAATCGTCCCACCAACAAGCTGAACCAAACCCGTTCCTATTAAATTCCGAACCCCTTCAACATCATTCATAATTCTAGAAACCAAAGCTCCAGATTTGGTGTTATCAAAAAAACTAATCGGCAAAGACAATACTTTCTTTTGTACTTGAGCTCTTAATTCTGATATCAAAAATTGTGCTTGTACACTTAAAATTCTGGTTAATAAAAAAGATGTAATTGATTGCACCAAAATTGCCAACCCAACAATCAATAATAAACTATATAATTGATTAAAATCTTTATTCGGAATTACATCATCTAACAAAGTTTTACTTTTCCATGGCAAAACCAAACCAGACAATCTACTTAAAACAATTAATATCAAACCGATAAAAACTAGCTTTCGTTTTGGCCATATAATCGTTTTAAACGCTTTTAAAATAGAAACCTTTGGCTTGTTAGTATCGGTAAATGATTTTTTTTGATGTTGCATAAATTGAAGTGAAATATTTTTTCAAAAATAGTCAATTAATATGCCATAGCATACAACATGACATTTTAGCAAAAACAGGAAATAAACCTATACTAAATAGGTAGCTTTTTTTTTTGATAGAGAAAAAAACTATATTAAATTAGCGATGTTTATGCAAATTACTTAAAAAGAAAGCTTTAGAATAATTATATTTACGATGAAAAATAAATTATTAAAAAGTGAAGAATTCATACCCAGTAAAAGTAAACAACACTTTCGATTTTGAGATTGATAAAAAATCTGCTTTAGATCTCGATGCGTTAGAAATTTCAGCCTCAGAATTTCATATCTTACAAAACAATCGTTCTTACCAAGCAGAGATTACCGAGGCTAGTTTTGATCAAAAAACCTATGCAGTAAAAGTAGATAACAATACGTATAATGTACTTATTTTTAATGAGCTAGATGCTTTAATTAAAGAAATGGGGTTTGAAATTGGTGCAACTAAAAAAGTAAGTGAAATTAAAGCTCCAATGCCTGGATTAATCATAGACATCAATATAAAAGTTGGTCAAGAAATAAAAGAATTTGATGCGCTGATTATTTTAGAAGCTATGAAAATGGAAAACACCTTAACATCACCAAGAGATGGTATTATAAAATCTATTTCAGTTATAAATGGTGAAACGGTAAACAAAAACCAACTCTTAATTGAATTTGAATAAGTACGTATAGTACCTTTTATGATGCCAATCTGCATGAAAAAAACCATACATTTTAGCTTAAAGAAACAAGTAATATGAAAAAAATTTTAGTAGCAAACAGAGGTGAAATTGCGATTCGTGTAATGCGAACAGCAAAAAAAATGGGCATAAAAACCGTAGCAGTATTCTCTACGGCAGATAGAAATGCGCCCCATGTTCGGTTTGCAGACGAAGCTGTATTAATCGGTGAAGCTCCTTCTAACAAATCTTATTTATTAGGCGATAAAATTATTGAGGTTGCCAAAAAACTAAAGGTAGATGCCATACATCCTGGTTATGGTTTTTTATCTGAAAACGCCCATTTTGCTGAAGCTTGTGAAAATAATAACATCATTTTTATTGGTCCTAAATCGAAAGCGATTAAAATTATGGGCAGCAAATTGGCAGCAAAAGAAGCTGTAAAAGGGTATAATATCCCCATGGTTCCTGGAACAGAGGAAGCTATTACCGACATACCAGAAGCTAAAAAAATAGCACAAGAAATTGGCTTTCCGATTCTTATAAAAGCTTCTGCTGGTGGTGGCGGAAAAGGAATGCGAGTGGTAGAAAAAGAAGCCGAATTTGAATCTCAAATGAACCGAGCAATTAGTGAAGCGATCTCAGCTTTTGGTGATGGGTCTGTTTTTATTGAAAAATATGTGACTTCACCTCGACATATCGAAATTCAAATTATGGCCGATGCACATGGTAATGTCGTACATCTTTTTGAACGCGAATGCAGTATTCAACGCCGTCATCAAAAAGTAATTGAAGAAGCACCTTCGGCTATTTTAACCCCAGAATTACGAAAAATAATGGGCGAGGCCGCTATTAAAGTAGCAAAGTCTTGTGATTATATGGGCGCCGGAACTGTTGAATTCCTGTTAGATGATGCTCATAATTTCTATTTTTTAGAAATGAATACACGTTTGCAAGTAGAACACCCGGTATCAGAATGGATTACTAGAACAGATTTGGTCGAATTGCAAATTCGTGTTGCGCGTGGTGAAGAACTTACCATCACACAAGAGAATTTAAAAATTAATGGACATGCTTTAGAATTGCGTGTTTATGCAGAAGATCCTTTAAATGACTTTTTACCTAGTGTCGGAAATTTAGAAGTTTACAAAATTCCTGAAGGAAAAAATATTCGGGTTGATAATGGTTTTGAGCAAGGAATGGATGTACCTATTTATTACGATCCGATGTTATCTAAATTAATAACCTACGGAAAAACTCGAGAGGAAGCTATTGAACTAATGATTACCGCTATAAAAAATTATCATATAGAAGGTATTCAGACCACTTTGCCCTTCGGAAGTTTTGTTTGTGAGCACGATGCTTTCCGTTCTGGAAACTTCGATACGCATTTTGTTAAGAAATATTATTCTCCTGAAGCTTTAAAAACGAAGCAGGAAGAAGAAGCTAAAATTGCTGCACTTATTGCAGTAAAACAATATATAAAAGATCAAAAATTAGTACGATTGCCTTCGAAATAAGTTTGTAGTTTTCTTTAAAACAATTACATAACGAATCAACAACAAACCTATCAACAAAAAAACATCATGGAATCCAAAATAAAAAATCTCAACCAAAAACTTGCAGAAGCCCATTTAGGTGGCGGACAAGCTAGAATAAATAAACAACATCAAAATAAAAAATTAACCGCAAGAGAACGTGTTTTGTACTTATTAGATGAAGGCTCTTTTGAAGAAATTGGTGCATTAGTAATCCACAGAACGAAAGACTTTAACATGGAAAACCAAATTTTTTATGGTGATGGCGTGGTAACAGGTTATGGAACCGTAAATGGAAGGTTGACTTATGTTTTTGCACAAGATTTTACTGTTTTTGGAGGCTCTTTGTCAGAAACACATGCTGAAAAAATTTGTAAAGTGATGGATTTAGCACTTAAAGTTGGTGCACCAATTATTGGCTTAAATGACTCGGGTGGTGCAAGAATTCAAGAAGGAGTGCGTTCACTTGCTGGGTATGCCGATATTTTTTACAAAAATGTTCAAGCATCTGGTGTAATTCCGCAATTATCAGCAATTATGGGTCCCTGCGCCGGTGGTGCCGTGTATTCACCTGCCATGACTGATTTTACCATGATGGTAGAAAACACAAGTTATATGTTCGTTACCGGACCAAATGTGGTAAAAACAGTTACAAATGAAGAAGTAACTAGTGAAGAATTAGGAGGCGCAAGTACACATTCTACAAAATCTGGAGTAGCACATAAAACGTCTTCTAATGATGTAGCTTGTTTAGAAGATATTAAGAGTCTTTTAAGTTATTTGCCTCAAAACAATACAGAAACACCTAAGTTGTTACCTTTTGAATTACAGGATGAAATTAGAGAAAACTTGGTGAATATTGTTCCTGAAAACGCCAATAAACCTTATGACATGCATGATGTGATATCGGGAATTATAGATGAAAATTCCTTTTATGAAATTCATAAAGATTATGCAGAAAATATTATTGTTGGTTTTGCTAGATTAGGAGGAAGAAGTATTGGTATCGTTGCAAATCAACCGCTATTTTTGGCAGGTGTTTTAGATGTAAATAGCTCTAAAAAAGCAGCTCGTTTTGTGCGTTTTTGTGATGCTTTTAATATTCCGTTGTTAGTTTTAGAAGACGTTCCAGGCTTTTTACCAGGAACCGATCAAGAATGGAATGGCATTATAGTGCATGGAGCAAAATTACTGTATGCTTTTAGTGAAGCTACAGTGCCAAGAATTACTGTAATTACCCGTAAGGCCTATGGTGGTGCTTATGATGTAATGAACTCAAAACATATTGGAGCAGATATGAATTTTGCATGGCCAAGTGCAGAAATAGCGGTTATGGGTGCAAAAGGAGCCGCTGAAATTATTTTTAAACGCGAAATTACATCCGCAGAAAATTCTGAAGAAAAATGGAAAGAAAAAGAAGCCGAATATGCCAAACTTTTTGCAAATCCTTATAGTGCTGCCCAACGTGGTTTTATTGATGAAGTAATTTTACCGCAAGACACAAGACGAAAATTAATTAAAGCCTTTTCTATGTTAGAAAATAAAGAAGTAGAAAGACCGAAACGAAAGCATGGAAATATTCCTTTATAGTTTTAATTATGTAATAAAATCAACAAATACTCGATGAAACCACCAACCGTTTTTTGTAATACCTCGCTATGAATCTTATTGCAAAACGTATCTCTGATTTTTTAAAGGACTTTCCTCCTTTTAATATGCTATCTCAGGCACAATTATTTGCAATATCTAGTGAAGTAGAGGTTCACTATTTCGAAAAAAATACGGATATATTTACCACTGGGCAAACCATAAAAAATCAATTTTATGTCGTAAAAGACGGTGCCGTTGGATTATTTATTGAGGAAAAAAATATTTTAGTTGATGAGTGTGATGAAGGCGATATTTTTGGATTACGAGCCTTAATGCGCCAAGGAAATTACAAATTAAGTGCAAAAGCGATAGAAGAAAGCATTGTATATAGCATATCTTCAGAATTATTTGAAGAATATATTACAACCAATTCAGAAGCAAGTACATTTTTGATGTCTAGTTTTGCTTCTAATATTCGATATACTGCAACAGATCCTGAAAAAAAAAATCAATCCAAAGAACATCTTCAAGATTTTTTTGAAGAACAATCTGCAGCCTATTCTAAAAACCCAATACAATGTGCACCAGAAACTAGTATTAAATCGGCTGCCCTTATAATGACCAATAAACGAGTTGGTTCTATCATCATCACTAAAAACAAGAAACCTTTAGGTATTATTACGGATAAAGATTTACGTATAAAAATTGCAACAGGTAGCAGTTCTATTGAAGAACCCGTAACGAAAATAATGTCGTCTCCTGTAATAACCTACCCGGAAAACATAACGATTGCAGAAGCTCAAATTGCGATGTTAAAATATCGTATTACCCATTTGTGCATCACCGAAGATGGCTCTAAAGATTCAAAATTAATAGGTATTTTATCGGAACATGATATTGTCGTTGTTCGTGGAAATAGTCCATCTGCCTTGGTAAAAGAAGTGCGGCGAGCCAAAACACCAGAACAATTACAACACATTCGTAAACGTGCAGAACAACTTTTAGAGCGGTATATAAAACAGCAAATACCCATTATGTTTGCTACTAAAATACTTTCTGCAATTAATGAAAGTATTACCCAAAAAATTATTGATATTTCTATCAAAGAAATGCCAACTGTACCTCCTACTTCTTTTGCTTGGTTAGCGATTGGTAGTCAAGGACGCGAAGAACAACTATTACTTACCGACCAAGATAATGCACTAGTTTTTAACAATGTAAAAGACTCAGAATACAAAAAAACTAAAGAATATTTTTTATCACTTTCTAAAAAAATCAATCAAAAATTAAATAGTATTGGTTTTGAGTTATGTCCTGCAAATATGATGGCGAGCAATCCTGCATGGTGTTTATCGGTTTCAGAATGGGAACAACAATTTAAAAAATGGATTACAACACCCGATCAAGATAACTTAATGCTCTGCACAATTTTCTTTGATTTTGAATATGTTTATGGTGATAAAAATTTAGTAACTATTTTGGCGGAAAGTATTTTCGAATCGATAGCATCTCATGATATATTTTTAAACTTTTTAGGTCTTAATGCCTTAAAAAATCCGCCACCTTTAAGTTTTTTCAGACAATTTTTAGTGGAACGAGATGGCGATCATAAAGATCAATTTGATGTAAAGGCACGCGCAATGATGCCTTTAGTGGATGCTGCACGTCTCTTAATCTTATCAAAAAATGTAAAAGCTCATAACAACACGATTGTGCGTTATAAAAAACTGATGGAGTTAGAACCTCAAAATAGAGATGTGTATGCTGCTTGTTCAGAGGCCTTTAAAAATCTATTATACTTTAGAACTCAGCAAGGTTTGCTGCATAAAGACTCCGGTCGTTTTATAGATTTACAAACATTAAGCAAAGCCGATCGTTTAGCATTAAAAAATTGCTTTAAAGCCGTAAAAGAGGTGCAAGATTTAATTCAAACTAGATTTAAGCTGTCTCAATTTTTATAGCATGAACTGGTTTAAAAAAAAAATATATCCTCCGTTTTGGAAAGCATATATAGCAAGCTTTAAAGAAAAAAAAAGTGATACTTTAGAACACTTACGATTTGTAGTTTTTGATACCGAAACAACGGGCTTAGACACCAAAAAAGATAGAATTTTATCTATTGGATCTATTGCCGTTATTGGAAATACACTAAAAGTTACAGACAGTCTGGAAAGCTACCTTTCACAAGATTTGTTTAAAGCAGAAACGGTAAAAATTCATGGATTGCTAAAAGAAGGGGCTATTAAAAAAGTAACCGAAGAAGAAGCTATCATTCAATTTTTAGAGCATATCGGAAATAGTATTTTAGTCGCGCATCATGCAGCGTTTGATGTTACCATGATTAACCAAGCGTTAAAACGTTTAAAGTTACCCAAACTAAAAAACAAAGTGCTCGATACAGGGCATTTATTTCAAAAAACCAAACTAGACACTTCTAAAAAACATTTTGGTTTAGACCAATTATCAAAAAAATTTAACATCCCTCAACACGATAGGCACACGGCTTCTGGTGACGCTTTTATTACTGCTTTATTATTCGTTAAATTAATAGGAATCTTAAAGAAAAAAAATCCTTCATTAACTTTAAATTATTTACTTCGAAGTAACGACAGAATAGGATTATTATAATAAAAGCGCCTTATTACAAGACGCTTTTATGATGATATTCTATAAGAAAATTACAATCTCTCTTCAATAATCGTTTGTACCACTTCAGGATTTAAAAGTGTAGAAACATCCCCTAAGTTATCCATTTCATTCGATGCGATTTTACGTAAAATACGTCTCATAATTTTTCCTGATCGCGTTTTAGGCAAACCTTCTGTAAATTGAATTTTATTTAATTTAGCAATCGGCCCGATTTTATCTGAAATCATTTGATTAATCTCTTTACGAAGATTTTCATGCACTCTACTTTCGCCCGTTTCTTTTAAAGTAACATAACCATACAAGGCACTTCCTTTTATATCATGAGGAAAACCAACAATAGCACTTTCTGCAACTGCAGGATGTTCGTTAATTGCATCTTCAATCGGTGCAGTTCCTAAGTTATGACCAGAAACAATAATAACATCATCTACTCTACCTGTAATTCTATAATACCCAACCTCATCGCGCAAAGCGCCATCACCAGTAAAATACTTGTTCTCATAAGCCGCAAAATAGGTTTCTTTATAGCGTTGATGGTTTCCCCAAATGGTTCTTGCAATACTTGGCCATGGAAATTTTATACACAATCTACCTTCAACTTGATTTCCTTTTAATTCTTCTCCGTGTTCATCCATCAAACAAGGTTGAATTCCGATAAAAGGCAACGTTGCATATGTCGGTTTTGTTGGAGTTACATACGGTATTGGCGTAATCATAATTCCGCCAGTTTCGGTTTGCCACCAAGAATCTATAATCGGACTTTTACCTTTTCCGATATTATCATTATACCAGTGCCATGCTTCTTCGTTAATAGGTTCGCCTACACTTCCCAACACTTTTAGTGAAGACAAGTCATATTTCTCTACAAATTCTGCACCTTGCTTTGCTAGAGCTCTAATAGCCGTTGGTGCGGTATAAAACTGATTTACTTTGTGCTTTTCTACAATATCCCAAAAGCGTCCGAAATCTGGATAACTTGGCACACCTTCAAATAAAACAGTTGTGGCACCATTTGCTAACGGACCGTAAACGATGTATGAATGTCCGGTAATCCAACCAATATCCGCAGTACACCAATACACATCATTTTCTTTATATTGAAATGCATTTTTAAACGTATATGCCGTATACACCATGTAACCTGCTGTGGTATGCACCATCCCTTTTGGTTTGCCTGTAGAACCCGATGTATATAAAATAAATAACGGATCTTCTGCATCCATAACTTCTGCTTTACATTCTGTTGAAGCCTTATCTAATAAAGGTTGTAACCATTGATCACGCCCTTCTTTCATGTTGATATCAGAATGAATTCGTTTGGCAACCAAAACCGTTTTTACCCCCTGACAAATTTCTAAAGCCTCATCAACAATACCTTTTAAATCGATTGTTTTTGAACCTCTATAAGAACCATCTGAAGTAATGACCATTTTACAATCACAATCATTAATTCGGGTTGCTAATGCCATGGATGAAAAACCTGCAAAGACAACCGAATGTATAGCCCCTATTCTTGCGCAAGCCAGCGTTGCGATTGCCAATTCTGGAATCATAGGCACATAAATACACACGCGATCTCCTTTTTGTACACCTTGTTCTTTTAAAACATTTGCAAATTGGTTTACACGATCGTGCAGTTGATTATAAGTGATGTGTTCTGCACCTTCCTCAGGATTATTGGGTTCAAAAAGAATGGCGGTTTTATCTCCTCTGGTTGCTAAATGTCTATCAATACAATTTTCTGTAATATTTAGTTTTGCACCCTCAAACCATTTTACTTCTGGTTTAGAGAAATCCCACTCTAAAACTTTGTTCCATTTTTTACGCCAAAGAAAATGTTCTTCCGCTATTTCTTCCCAAAAACTTTCTGGATTTCTGACCGATTTACGATATACTTGATAATATTCTTCTAAATGTTTTATATGATAATTACTCATAATTAATTCTTTAATTTATATTTTTATTTATAGAGTCCGATATGGTGGGTTTGATAAACTGATTTTATTTCGCTTATGATGGCAACATCATCTATCGTAGATGGAATGTTGTGTTGTTGTTCATCTGCAATATCTCGCAACAATTTACGAAGAATTTTTCCGCTTCGAGTTTTTGGTAATCGTTTCACTACAAGCACATCTCTAAAAGATGCAACAGCACCAATTTCGTGTCTTACATCTTGTATTATTTCTTTTCGAATGGTTTCTTCTTCAAACTCATCGCCCGATTTAAGCACAACCAATCCTAAAGGTTTCTGACCTTTTAAATCACAATGCACACCAAAAACGGCACATTCTGCAACAGCTTTGTGTGAAGCTACAATTTCTTCCATTTCTGCGGTAGACAATCGATGACCTGCCACATTTATAATATCGTCTACTCTACCTGTAATAAAAACGTACCCATCTTCATCTTTATAACCACCATCACCAGAAAAATAATATCCAGGAAAGCGGTTTAAATATCCAGATTGAAAACGTTCTGGATTTCCCCAAAGATTAGTTAATGTTCCGGGAGGCAAAGGTAATTTTACGGCTACAAAACCTTCTACAGCATCTTCAACCTCTTTTCCTTCTTCATTTAATATTTGAATATCATAACCACAAACAGGAAAACTTGCCGATCCTGGTTTTACTTCTTGCAGGGCTACACCGACCATATTTGCTACCATCGGCCAACCACTTTCGGTTTGCCACCAATGGTCTATAACTGGTACATTTAATTTTTCTTCTGTCCAAGTTAAAGTTGCTACGTCACATCTTTCACCCGCTAAAAATTGATATTTTAAGCAAGATAAATCAAACTTCTTTAGCATATTTCCGTTAGGATCTTCTTTTTTGATGGCTCTAATTGCAGTAGGAGCGGTAAACATTACTTTCACATTGTGCTCGCTAATTACGCGCCAAAAAGTAGAAGCATCTGGAGTTTTTATGGGCTTTCCTTCAAAAAGTATGGTTGTATTTCTATTTAATAAGGGCGCATACACAATATAACTATGACCAACAACCCAGCCCACATCGCTTGCTGCCCAAAATGCATCGCCTTCATCTACACCATAAATATATTTCATTGAAAATTTTAACGCAGTTGCATAGCCACCGGTATCTCTTATAATTCCTTTGGGTGTTCCTGTGGTTCCCGATGTATATAAAATATAAGAAGGATCTGTTGATTTTAATGAAATTGGTTCGATAGAACTCGATTTTTCCACCAAAGAAGTATAATCAACGTCATACTCTTTTTTGGGAATTTCTACACCTAATTTTCTATCAAAAACAATTACATGATTCGGCTTATTTGTTGATAAATCAATAGCTTTATCTACAAAAGGTTTATACGGAATAATTTTTTGAATTTCAACTCCGTTGGATGCAGTAATAATTGCTTTTGGTTTACAATCATCAATTCTGATTGCTAATTCATGAGGTGCAAAACCACCAAAAACTACAGAATGAATAACTCCAATTCTTACACAAGCTAACATAGCATATAATGCTTGCGGAATCATGGGCATATAAATTATACAAGTATCTCCTTTTTTTAGGCCCAAATCTTGCAATCCACCCGCAAGTTTAGATACTTCGTGATGCAATTGATGAAAGGTAATATGCTCTTTAATGTTTGTTACTGGCGAGTCATAAATAACGGCATTTTGATCACCAAAACCATCATTAATATGCTTATCAATACACAAATAACTTAAGTTAAGTTGCCCATCTTCAAACCATTGATGATGATTAAATTTATCTTTAGATAAAATAGTATTGGGTGCTTTAAACCACTCTAGTTGATTGGCTTGTTCTTTCCAAAATTTTTCTGGTTGCTGAATACTTTCTTGATAAAATTTTTGATACATCATGATTTTGCTTTTTTAGAATTAAATAAGCCAAACCAATTTGGGTTTAGAATTTTAAGTTTTATCAGCGACCAAATAATGGCCACAAAAGAAAGCCCTAACACTATAGATACAATAGGATCTAGGTTTTTAGTACTTTCAAACTTAAACCTAAAGTATAAAGTAATAACTACATAGATACTTATAAAAATATCTGATGTAAAAGAATTTAGTTGCAATTTCATGTCTTTAAACTTTAATTAAAAATTGTTTGTTTGCACACAAAATCAATATTTAATAGCGGTAAAGACGATCTTTAAGCTAAAAGTTCCAATATTTCTGAAACTATTTTTTTTACTGAAAAAGGTTTTGTTAAATATTTGTCGGCTCCTAGTTTTAATCCTTTTTCAATATCTGAAGCCTTATTTTTTGCAGTTAAAAATACTACTTTTGTATCTTTTAAACTGTTTGTATTTTTTATATATTGTAAGGTTTGATATCCATCTACCTTTGGCATCATAATATCTAACAAAATTATATCAGGAGTATGATGTCTTAATATTTCTAAAGCTTCACTTCCGTCTCGTGCTATAAACACGTCAAAATCTTGTTTTTTAAAGATATATTCTAATGACATTACAATATTTGGCTCGTCATCTACAATTAAAATTTTTCTCCTCATACTTTAAAGGCACAATTTACTTAAAAGGTATGGTAAAAACAAGTATTGCACCATATTTTATATCTTTTTTTGCCCAAATTTTACCATGATGCTTTTCTACTATTTGTTTGGTGATGGCTAATCCCAAACCACTACCTTGAGGTTTTATAATATTTTGATGTTTTGATTGATAAAACTTATCAAAAATATAATCATGGTCTTCCGCAGGAATTCCTTTACCATTGTCGGTTACAGAAATTTCAACAACTTCATTTCCTAACTTATAATCTATTTCTATTTTTCCTTTTTTTGGTGGACAAAACTTAATTGCGTTGGATATTAAATTGATAAATACTTGCAGTATCCTATCTTCATCGTAATTTGTTTTAAAAGAATGGCTATTTTTAATGATAATTTTAACTTCTTTTTTGGCTGCAATTTGTGAAATACTTCCCACAGCCTTTCTAATCGTTTTTTGGATATCATTATAGTGTAAATCTAAATTCAATCTTCCTGTTTCTATTTTTTCAAAGTCTAAAATATTGTGAATTAATCGCCCTAAACGTTCTGAATCTTGAAGAATATTTTTTAAAAATTGTGCTTTAATTTCTTGAGGCATGTCATCACCTTCATCCATCAATAATTCTGTCGCTGCTCGAATTCCGGTAATAGGCGTTTTTAGTTCGTGAGCAACGGTATCTAAAAATTCATCTTTTTGTTTATCCTTATCGATTAATTCTTTATTTGCATTTTTTAATTTTGATGATAATTGAGATAATTCTTGAGACTTTTCTAACAACACTTTGTTACTAACAATATTTTCTTTTGATTCCTCTAAAATTTTTAAAACCTCTACCAAACTAATTTGTTCTTCTTTTACAACACTGGCAATTAATATTTTAGCAGATGCAGAACCAATACTTCCGGTTAGTAATTTTTCAGAAAAATTAATTAATCGGGCATCGCCTAATTGAGTATCTAACGGTAGTTTATATTTCGTGAAAAATATTTTTAGCGCTCTGTTGGTACGTTTTTCACCTAAAAAACGAACTAATACACTTTTAATATCTGTTACATAAGCCTCTCCTTTCCAAACAAACACATTGTCTTGAAGTGATGTAAAACTCTTACTATCTACAAACATTTCTGCATAATTACGCTCTCTATAATTTCCTTTAGACACTAAAGAAAATACTAAGTAGCTCATCACATTAAAAGTCATACTCCAGAAAAAAGCATGCGCCGGCGGACTTAAAAAATCGATTCCGAACAAAGCGTATGGCTTTAAACTCTGAATACCGAATAAACCAAATTGCGTAAAACTATCTGACCCTGTATAGGCTTGCAAAGTAAATGGTAAAACTAACGTATAAAAAGTAAGACCGAAGCCTATGATTATTCCTACAATTGAGGCTTTTGAAGAGCCACGGTTCCAAAACAATCCAATAAAAAAAGAAGGTGCTAATTGCGAAATAATAACAAATGAAATTAAACCAATAGAATACAAAGAAAGTTCTCTAGAAAATGAAACATAAAAGAAATAAGCCGATATAATAATTGTAAAAATAGAAATACGACGAATGTTTTTGATGTATTTAGAGTTTTTCTCTGGTTGATTTTTAATAAACTTTTCTAAAAAACCATAGGGAATAATTAAGTTATTACTCACCATGGTCGATAACGCTAACGTAGAAACGACTACCATAGATATGACAGCAGAGAATCCTCCTAAAAAAACAAGCGTTGCTAAAAATGAATTTCCGTTTTTTAAAGGAAGTAATAAAGAGTAATACTCTGCATTTTGAGAAGTTCCGAAAGTAATTTTACCTGCCCAAGCTATAAAAATTACAAAAATATTGAAAAGCAATAAATACAAGGGAAACAACCAGATTGCTTGCTTTAAGTGCTTTTCTCTATTGTTTTCTAATACCGAAACTTGAAACTGACGTGGTAGTAAAAAAACTGACATAAAAGACAAGGCTGTCAAAAAAAACCAATTAAAACCATCTTCAATTCCATTCAGTGTCGTTAATTCTTTAAAATTTTCTGCGATTGAAATTTCATTGTAAATAGCTTCGGTGCCATCAAATAAATAATAAGTAATATAAACTCCAATAATTAAAAAGAAAACTAATTTTAAAATCGATTCAAACGCAACTGTGGCAATAATACCTTTATGTTTCTCAGATGCATCTGTATTTTGTGTTCCAAAAAAAGCTGCAAATATAGCCAACAATAATGCTACATAAAACGTAGAATCATCAATTATAGAGGTAGAAACATAACTCGTTTCATCAGACATGATTTCAAAAGTTTCAGAAACTGCTTTTAATTGTAAAGAAATGTAAGGCAAGGTTCCAAAAAGGCAAATAACTGTTACTAGGGCACCAAGAAATCGATTGTTTCCATATCGCAAAGAAATAAAATCGGCAATCGATGAAATTTTATGTTGCTTCGATATTCTAATAATTTTCCGAAGTACAATAATCCACAAAGGAGCTGCAATAACAGGTCCTAAATAAATAGGTAAAAAATCTAACCCTGAATTAGCTGCAATACCAACACTTCCATAATAGGTCCATGCAGAACAAAAAACAGCTAAAGATAACGTATAGATGTAAGGATTATTTACCCATTTGCTTTGTCGTTTTTTTTCACTTAAAAAAGCAATATAAAACAAGACTGCTAAATAGATAATAATGATAATAATTAGGGCAAAATTATTCATAATGACGTTTTAATACGATATATGAAATAACAATGGAGATCAACCAAATAGAAAATATTGAAAAATAAAAAGTTGGAAAACCAAAAACGGCTCCTTCAAAATTAAAGATAAGAATAAGAGGTATGTTAAAAATCAAAATCAACGCAAAGGATAAGACAATTAACTTTTGTTCGTGTCTTTTTTTCATGAAAATATTTTAGATTTTAAAAATAATGAAAAAAATCAGCATTACGAATTGTAATGCTGATTTATAATTAATTAAAAACGATATATTAAAATAGAAATTGAACTATTTTTTTTTAATGATCTGATGCTTCACCAGCTCCAGAAGGTATTCTAATACTTTCTACCATATCTTGAACATCTTGCGGTGGTGCTGCGGTTACTCTTGAAACTACAAAAGAAATTACAATATTTACACACATTGCTATGGTACCAAAACCTTCTGGTGATGTACCAAACCACCAATCTTCACTTGTACCGCCACCAAACATGTCTAATTTAAATTTCATCATGTAAAATAACATCAATGCAATACCGACAATCATACCAGAAACAGCACCTTTACTATTCATTCGCTTGTCAAAAATTCCTAAAATAATTGCAGGAAAAAATGAAGCTGCTGCCAAACCAAATGCTAATGCAACTACGGCAGCGACAAAACCTGGTGGATTAATACCAAAATATCCTGCTATTAAAATAGCGACAAAGATTGCTATTCTTGCTGCTCTTAATTCTCCTTTATCTGAAATGTCTGGCATCCATTGCTTTTTAATTAAATCGTGAGAAACCGAAGTTGAAATTACTAATAGCAACCCTGCTGCTGTAGACAAAGCTGCTGCAAGTCCACCTGCCGCAACCAATCCAATAACCCAATTTGGAAGGTTTGCAATCTCCGGATTTGCCAAGACCATTATATCTCTATCGACATATAATTCGTTTTTTTGAGATACACTTGCATTTGAAATCATACGCTCTCCATAGGTACCTCTCTCTTCGGTAAATACGGGTTTCTTGCCATCTAATGCATTTCCTGCAACATATTGAATTTTACCATCTCCATTTTTATCCGTCCAAGAAATTAGGCCTGTATCTTCCCAGTTTTTAAACCATTGAGGAATTTCTGAATATTCTTTTTCACTCACGGTTTCAATTAAATTGGTTCTAGAAAACACCGAGATTGCTGGAGCCGTTGTATATAAAATAGCAATTAAGAATAATGCATATCCTGCAGATTTACGTGCATCTTTTACTTTAGGTACGGTAAAGAAACGCACAATAACATGCGGTAAACCAGCAGTTCCTGTCATTAACGCTAATGTAATCGCAAAAACATCCCAAGTACTTTTTGTTCCGCTTGTGTATTCATTAAAACCTAACTGAGTATGCAGTGCATCTAATTTATCCAATAAAAAAGCGCCTCCTTCAACTTTACCTCCCATTCCGATTTGTGGAATGATATTTCCTGTCATTTGTAATGAAATGAAAAACGCAGGCACCATAAAAGCAAAAATTAAAACACAGTACTGCGCTACTTGTGTATAGGTGATTCCTTTCATCCCTCCTAATAAGGAAAAGATTAAAACAACCGTCATACCAATCAAAACTCCTAAATTGATATCTACTTGTAAAAATTGAGAAAAGACAATTCCTACTCCTCTCATTTGACCTGCAACATAGGTAAAAGAGACAATTAAAGCACAAAATACGGCTACTGTTCTTGCGGTGTTAGAGTAATACCGATCCCCAATAAAATCTGGTACTGTAAACTTACCGAACTTACGCAAATAAGGAGCTAAGAGTAATGCCAAAAGTACATATCCACCGGTCCAACCCATCAGGTAAACAGATCCATCATAGCCGGCAAAAGAGATAATCCCTGCCATACTAATAAAAGAAGCTGCGCTCATCCAATCGGCAGCTGTTGCCATACCATTTGCTAGTGGCGAAACCCCACCACCGGCAACATAAAATTCTTTCGTTGAGCCTGCTCTTGCCCAAATTGCAATTCCAAAATATAAGGCGAACGAAAGCCCTACTAATAACCATGTCCAAAATTGTACACTCATAATATTATATTTTTTAGTTTAGTTTTATTTAATTTAATTTAGTTGATGGTTACTCGTCGAAACCGTATTTTTTATCTAATTTGTTCATCAATCTGATGTATACGATAATAAGAATTACAAATGCATAAATGGATCCTTGTTGAGCAAACCAGAATCCCAGTTTAAAACCACCTAATCTAAATTCATTTAAAGCTTCTCTAAAAAGAATTCCACAGCCAAAAGATACTAAAAACCAGATTGAAAGTAAGATAACTAAATACTTAATGTTTTCTTTCCAATAAGCGGTTGCATGTTGTTGTTTATTGTCCATAATTATTTGTTTTTATAGGTAAATCATTGCTTGAAGTCCAATGATATTGGTATTTACATCTCCAAACTTTTCGTTTTTATATTCTAATGTTAATTTTGAATTATGCCCACTCATATATGCGTTAATCCCTAAAGCGAGCGTATTTCTTGAGTCATTTACAGCATCATAAGAATGATTTCCGTAGCTAACATAAGGTTGATATCTTGTTTTTAATAGATCTCCTTTAAATGCATACCCAACATGTGCATACATCATGTTTCCTGTTCCGTAAGCACTAAATCTGTAGTTTCTTCCATAATTATTACTTTGTAAAACACCATAAGCGGTTATTGCACTTCCGTCATCTCCTATGGGCGCGTCATAAAAAGCATCTACAGCAAACATCGATACATCTTCACCCACAAAATTAGGGGCCATATCGGTACCATTATTTATTACCGCTCCTTCTGGATGTAAGAAAAAACCTGCTCCTACATTAAAAACTTTCTTTCCGCCTAGGTAAGAACCAACTTTATAAGGTAAAAAATTAGATTCCTGGTCTAAAAAGTTGTAATCAAAATAACCTGCAAAAGTTTTCCCTGCGGCCTTTGAGCCTAATGTAGCACGACCATTATAAACAGCCGATCCACCGGCAACGGCAGTTCTACCATCTAAAGATGCTTGATTAGCATCATTAATAGCAACTCTGTACTGCAATTTACCAAACTTTCCTTTTGCAAATATCCCTAAGTGACGTGCAAACTGATCTGACAAACCAATGGTAGACCAAGCTTGTCGATAATTATCTAAAGTTAGCATGTTTAGTGTGCTTTGATTGTTTGCTCTAGAAATACCATTAAAATAATGTAATCCGGCACCTACTGTGTGGTCACTGCCTAAACTATACTGTAACCAAACGTCATGAAAGAAAAGTTGAGATCTTTCTCCAGTACCTATCGGCGTCATGTTGGCTGCTGTTAAACTATTCAGACCAAAATGGGTTAAAATTAGAAAATCCTTATTAATTTGTGCAAACATTAAAACACGAGCACGGCGTAAATTAAAATTTAAGGCGTTGTTTTCATTGCCGTTGCCATCAAAAGTTTGATCAGTGTTATAATTAGCTTGAACTTGAGCCCAAGAAATAATTCGGAGATATTTAGAGCCATCTTCGTTGAACTTGACTTTAAGACCGCCCGTATAGTCCGGAGAGCCTTGCGCATTAATCCATTGAAAGGAGACTAAAATGAGTCCTAGCAATAATAATTTTTGTTTTCTCATTGATTTAAAAGTTTAGTTAGTGAAACATTGATTTTGTGTGCATTGCTAAACTCTGAAAAAGAATTTGTTAAATAAAAATTAATATATTTTATTGTTAATTATATATACTAATCTTTAAAACGTTCCCATTTAATGAGCATAAACTTATCACCCAATTCTGTAACAACCACTCCTGCCCCTTTTAAATTTTCAGAATTACTAAAGTAAATCCCTAATTCTTTTGCATTTAAAATTTTATAAGTCGAATGGTATTTTGAATTATAAGGTCTTTTTATATTGTATTTCTTTACCCAATTCATAATGCTTACATGAGAAACCCCTAAAATTCTTTCGATCTCTCGGTAAGTCAATCCCTCTAAATATAATTGTAAAGATTTGTTTACATAATAGTCATCTATCTTTTTCCCCATCTTGTTTACTGTAAAAAAATAATTGCATTTTTTACATTTATAACGCTGCCTATTATTGACAACACCACTCTTAATGTACTCGCTCGAATTACAATTTGGACAAAAATCTATAGTCATGTATATTAATTTTGCATAAATATATTAATTTAGCATTATAAATACAAATATTCACCTTTATTCTATCCAAAATATACAGTATTCATTATTTTAGATCCTTTAAAACTTTATATGATAGCTTTATTTACTGATTACGGACTTATAATTTTCCTTTTTTTTGTGATTTCAATTCTATACTCTTCTGTAGGTTTTGGAGGCGGCTCCAGTTATTTGGCTATTTTAGCTTTTACCGGAATAGCTTTTTCGCAAATTAGAGCTACGGCATTATTATGTAATATTGTGGTTGTGATTGGGAATGTATATTTATTTTACAGACAAAAAGAACTCCGTTGGAAAAAAATAATCCCTATTGTTCTTTTTAGTGTTCCGTTTGCTTTTTTAGGTGGTTATTTAAAAATTAATCAGCAGTTATTTTTTATTCTTTTAGGTTTTACTTTATTATTTGCAGCCATTAGCATGTGGCTCTCTAAAAAAATAATTACTTCGGATGTAAAAATTAGCAAATCAAAACCTTTAAAAAATAGCCTTTATGGTAGTTTTATCGGTTTTATTTCTGGAATGGTGGGCATTGGAGGTGGTATTTTTTTATCACCTATATTACATTTGACCAATTGGGATACTCCTAAAAGAATAGCGGCTACGGCAAGTTTTTTTATTTTGGTTAATTCAATCTCAGGTTTATTGGGTCAGTATTCAAATCCTGATTTTTATATTGATTGGAATTTAACTTCCATTTTATTAATTACCGTTCTTATTGGCGGCCAAATAGGCAGTAGAATGAGCAACCGGTACTTTACCCCTATTCAGCTTAAAAAGACAACTGCTATTCTCATTGCTTTTGTGAGTTTACGGGTTTTGTGGAAAGCGGCCTTCTAGAAAAAATGATTTCAAACTTAAATCCATAAAAATTGTTTTGTAAAGAATGAAAAAATACCTTTGGAGTCAATTTTAAAAAAAATTAAAAAAAATGTTAGAAAACATCTTTACGCTCTTAATGTTAGTTTTATTGCAAGCAGTTCTTGGTTTTGACAACTTATTATACATTTCTTTAGAATCTAAAAAAGCACCGGAAATTGAACAAAAAAGAGTTCGTAAAGTTGGCATTTTAGTAGCCATTGTATTAAGAATTGTTTTATTATTCTTATTGGTTTCGATTATTGATTATTTTAAAGAACCTTTTTCGTTTTTAACTGGCGGAATAGACGAAGTTGTTGAATTTGCTTTTAACGGTCATAGTATTATTGTTCTTTTTGGAGGTGGATTTATTATTTACACAGCCATCAAAGAAATTTGGCATATGATTGCTACTCAAGATTTAGAAAATTCTAAAATGGTAGAAACAAGGGGGAAAAAATCTGCAAACGCAGCTATTGTAAGTATTGTGATTATGAATTTAGTTTTTTCTTTTGATTCTATTTTAGCGGCAATTGGTCTTACCAGTGAAATTGAAAACACGAATACTGCTTTTATAATTATGACTATAGCCATTGTAATCAGTGGTTTATTAATGTTATTTCTTGCTGATAACGTATCTTCTTTTTTGGCAAAAAACAGAATGTATGAGGTATTAGGGTTATTTATTCTTTTTATTGTTGGCATTATGTTAATTACAGAAGGCGGTCATTTAGCTCACATCAAGATTTTTGGAAACGAAATAGTACCAATGAGTAAAACTACTTTCTATTTTGTAATTGCTATTTTAATTATTGTTGATATTGTTCAAGGAAAGTATCAAAAAAACCTTCTTTTAAAAAAACAATAAAATCATTGTTTTTTAAAATTTTACAAGTTGCTTTTTTTAGAGAGAATTTAAAGCTGCTCTTGTTATAAAAGTTTTCAATGATAATCATGGAGCCTTTGAAGTAAAAACGGTTCAAGCAGGAATATGAACCGCTTCTCTAAAAGAGGACACAGTTATCTTAATGGATAAAAAAAGTAAAGGTATCTACAGTAATAATTACCGATAGAAAAACATCTAAGCGACTTGTGCTTGCAATAGATTTTGTTGTAATCCTGAAACAAAACAACACTCTTAAAAGATTAGAAATAATTATTTTTAACAGAATGTTTAATAATTTTAACATAATGTTAAACAATTAAATGCTATATTTGTAATGAAATTAGAGATGAATGAAATTATAAAAGTATTCTTCTAGAAATTTTTTCGTAACCATTCGAAATTATAATAAAAGAAGTTTTTTGGTTGATTGATTGAAACCACTGCAGTTGCAGTGGTTTCTTATTTTTATAAACTATCTTGAAATCTTTGAATAATAATATTGATGATTCTTTTATTCATTTCTGAAGTACTTGAATTATAAAAAAAATATTCATCCATTGAAAAATGCCCTAAAATACTACCTAAAATTATATTTCTAAATTGAATATCTTTTTCTAAAATAGCTTTTATCTTCAATTTCTTTTTCTCTTCAGAAACATTTAAAAAATCTATTTTTCTTTTCTGCAAGTAGCTTTCTAAAAATGCGATTAATAAATTGTGTTGCATTTTTATAATTGGGCGGATGGTTTTATTTTGAAACAATTCAAAATCAGACATATTATCCTTCATCAAATTTTTTAGTATTGGTCTTTCTTTAGTCATTATATAATAATTTATCTAATTCAAGTTGAAAATCATATTGTAAATCTTCATGCAATTTATCCATCGCTTTTTTAGCCATTCTAAGTTGTGTTTCAAAGATATTTTGTAACCGTGTACTTCGATGTATAGAAGGTTTAAAATCCCTTAACTTTTTACAGAAATACAATAGTAACTCAGCTTCTGTTTCTTTCTTTTTAGAATATCGAATGTATTTTTTGATGGATGTTAAAATTTTTCGGACACTTTTTCTAATGTAAAAAAAACTTTTGGTGTTTATTTCTTCAAACTGAAGATCTACTTCCTCTTTTATAATTTGAATATAATTTTCCTCGTCATGAGACTCAAATAATAAATACGTAAGTAACTCTTTATTCTCTTTCTTAAATCTAGCCAAATGCAAGCACAATTCTTTTAATTCAATGGAAGATTTGTGCGAGAGTTCATCTTTAAGCTGTTTTATGGTTACTGCTTTCAAGTTATGTATATTTAGAAAAACCTGTTACGCTTCTCTTGGTTTATAAAAATACGAAATTACGATTATCCTCGAGTTGTACCTTTAAAAAATAAGAACAACATCATAAATCTAAATTAGTATTCTAAAAAATGCCAAAATAAAATATCCCAATTACATTTGAGATGCAGCACAAAAATGAAGCCTTTTATCACCAAAGTACTTTATAAGCCAAGATGATGTATAAAAATATTTTTGAGAAACATCAAAAAAGAATTAAACATCAAACCTTTTGTTAGCACAAGCCCAAAGTTGATAAGGATAAAAGTTTGTATTACTGTAATAACCCTAGTACTTTTCAAAGTTTAAAACATCTACAAAAACAAACTTAATAGGTCTTAGGTTGAACATTTTTGCGCATGAAACCTATTCAATAAAAGATTGTCTTTCAATATATTGACATCTAAAATGCAAGAAAAAGTTCTCAGATTGTGCCCGAATAAACATCAATAAACGCGCTATTTTAATTCTCAAAAATCAACTCTCAAAAAAACCAGTCGTTCCTCCTACCCAAGTTTTATCTTTATTGTATTTTACTCCAACCATTTCACCTTTACTTAAACGAATTAAATTGCTTACAATTTCTGTCTTATTCGTTTTAGAATTGTGCAATAACATCATTCTAACTTCACATTTTGCAGGATTATCCATCGTTTCTACTACAGATGCATATGCTACTTTTTCTTGCAACAAATAGTTTGATTTGTTTGCGATGTCATCAATCATTTTACGGGTAACGTGAATCTGAACTCCTGCGCCAGCAAATGAATACAAAGGTTTTAAAACATAATTTTCTAAATCTTCTGGAATTGCTTCTAATTGATCTAAATAATAAGATTTTGGCACAAATTCTCCTTTTAGCAGAGGCATGGTGTATTTACTAATTCTGTAAAACCAATTCGGATGGCCAATCCAAGTTACATCAACTTCATCTAAAAAATCAAACTGTCTTTTTAAATCTGATCTTTGCTGTAATTCATCAAAAATAATACGATTGTAAATTTTTAAGATCTTAATTTCTTCTCCTTTATCATCTATATAAAAAAGTTCTTTTGCCTTTTTAATTACTTTAGAAATGCATAAAACTTTAATCCCCAATACCTTTTCAGTAACATAAAAATCGATTGCCGTTGCTTGTTTTTCTGGCTCTATTTCTAATAAAACAACCTGTTTCGGATCTGTATCTCCTACAATTTCTTGTTCTAATATATTTAAATATTCTTGGTTGGTCATCCCATTAAGATGCTGTGTATACTTCTCTGGTATGGCATCACCAAAATGTTTTCGATACATTTTACCGACAACATCTTGAAAAAAATATAGGGATGGAAAACCTTGTAACTCGATTAATTTGGGAGCTAAATCTCCATTTTCATCTTTACAAATTCCAAAATCTAATTGAATAAATTTTGCATTTTCATCTTCATTGGGTGTTTTTGTATCGGGCGTAAAAAAGGCACCTTCCGTAAGTTCTTTAAAATTTGGTTGATGAATCACCTCCATGATTTCTTTACAAGCAGCAACCAACTTATTTTTTAAGGCAGTAGGTACAAAAACAGGTGTTTCTGCAATTTTAAAAGGTGGTGTATGATTATACGTGTTGATAATATCATTCAGAAAATTTTTATATTTCTTTTCTGTAAACTGCTCATTATAAAACTGTCTGTCTTTTTGTATCATAAAAATTTAGGATAATAAAGGTTGTTTAACTTTATTGATAGCCTTTCTGATAAATTTTGGCAAAATAGTACTGTACGTCTTCGCTAATTTTTCAGGATCATCCATTCTATCCATCATTTGTTCATATACCTCTTCACCAAAACTATTGATAATTACTTTTTTATTTTCTTCTAAAGAAAAATAAACTTCCATACTTACAGGTTCTGCTTCTGGATGAAATTGAGTTCCTACAAATTCGTCAGAAAAACGAACCGCCATAATTGCACGCTCTAATTCTACGTGTGTTCGAATTCTTTCTATACTTAAAATGGTAGAGCCATGTTCTTTAAAAACTTCTAACCTCGGCTGTACCAATTGCCAATCTCTAGAATCTACTGCATAAAAAGGATCTTGCAAGCCTTCTAATAGCGGGTCATCTTGACCGCTTTTAGTCTTATGCATACGTAAAATGCCAAAAGAAGTACTTTTTCTTATTTTTACTTCGCCTAATTTAAGATAATCACAAATTACTTGAAATGAGTAACAAATAAAAAAAACTGACTTTTTAAGGTTTGAGTTTTTGTTATGAATCCAAAGGGTTTCCATTAACTCTAAATATGGTTTTCTCCAAGCACCTTCTTCTAAAGGACTTCCTGGGCCACCACTAGAAATATAAATATCAAACGAAGTATCTGGAATTTCATTTTTGTGCCTTATATCAAAAATTACAAAATCTACTTCTTCGTGAAACGTTTCAACAATTTCTCTGATACAACGCAAACCTTGGTTTGGCTTGTTGTTATTCATATCTAAAATTGCTACTTTCACTTTGTTTTTATCCATCAATATAAATCCTTAAACACCTAAAATGGTCTGTTCTGTAATATAATCTACTACTTTAGTTAAATCTTTTGTTTCTTCAAAAATCTTTAATTGTCGGTCTGCTCCTGTTCCGTTTTCTAACATTTTAAAGATATATTCAACCTCTTCTCTAGAGCCTAAATCATCTAAAACATCATCTACAAAATCTACAAATTCATGCATTAAAAGCTTGGTTTCAACTTCTTTTTCCAGACCAAAGTCAATCATTTTCCCTTCAATTCCATAACGTCCTGCTCGCCATTTATTCTCATTAATTAAAGCTCTATGATAATTCATAAAGTTTAAATTGTGCGTTCTTAACTTGTATAACTTTGCCACCAAAGCTTGAATTAAAGCAGCAATACAAATAGTTTCATCCACCGTTAATGGAACATCACAAATACGAACTTCTAACGTTGGAAAAACAGGATGGATACGAATGTCCCACCATATTTTCTTCGGATTATCGATACACCTTGTTTTTACCAAAAGATTTATATAATTTTCATATTGGGCATAGCTCTCAAAAATACCGGGAATTCCTGTTCTTGGAAACTTATCAAAAACTTTAGACCTAAAAGATTTAAACCCAGTATTTCTACCTTCCCAGAAAGGAGAATTTGTAGACAACGCATATAAATGAGGTAAAAAATAACGCATAGAATTTACCAAATGCATTGCCATATTTCTATCTTCCATGCCCACATGAACGTGCAAACCAAAGATTAAATTAGATCTTGCAATGTCTTGTAATTCATTTACAATCTCATCATAGCGAGGATTTGGGGTAATCATCTGCATTTCCCATTTAGAAAATGGATGGGTTCCTGCTGCTCCAATTTTATAACCTAAATCTCCAGCAATATTAGAAATTGATTTTCGAAGATGTGAAACTTGTTTTCTGGCATCCTGAATATCTTCACATATATTTGTACCAACTTCTACGACCGCTTGATGCATTTCGGCCTTCACCTGGTCGTTTAAAAACTTTTCAGCATTCGTGACAATATTTTGATCGTGAGACGTTAGTTCTCTCGTTACCGGATCTATTACCTGATACTCTTCTTCTATGCCTAATGTAAATTTCATAATGAAAAATGTTAAAGTTCTATGTGTTTCTATGAATGCTATCGCGCTACCTATAAACTATTAATAAGCCCTTGATTGCATTCTAAAAAGGCATAAATCTACTTTTTACTCGATTTTCTTTTCGTTGCCACTTTTTTAGCAGGTGCTTTTTTAGCAACAACTTTCTTTGCATCGGCTTTCTTACCAGCTGCTTTCTTTGTAGTCACTTTCTTTGCAGGAGCTTTCTCTGTAACTGGTGTTTTTGGCGCTATTTGGTCGGTTACAAAACTTCCCCAAGTAAGGTTCATTTGTCCTTTTTTGTATTGTTTTGCTTTTTCTATCGCCATGTTTGCAGCATTTTCTACAATCCACTCAAAATTATCTGCACCTACAGAATTAATATCTGCATCTGGTGCAGGATTACAAAAATCAATAGCATACGGAATACCATCTTTTACAGCAAATTCTACCGTATTAAAGTCATACCCCAACGCTTTATTTAAACGGATGCAATACTCATGCACCGTATCTAATATTTTCTGATCTACAGGATCGCCATCTAAAACATAACGCAAATGATGTGGATTTCTCGGCTCATATTGCATAATGTGCACGTTATCCGTTCCTAAAACATAACATCTAAAGTATTCTTTAAAGTCTATTTCTTCTTGTAACATCATAATTAAATGTTCAGTTTCGCCATGTTTTTGCCATAAATCCTCCGGGTTTTCAACTCTATAAACACTTTTCCAACCTCCACCATCGTGAGGTTTCATATAAGCAGGAAAACCAACAGTATCAAACATTTTATCCCAATTAAAAGGATATTTCATGTTTCTAAAAGAATTCTCATCGGTATCTGGAGGTCTTTGTGAAGAAGGCAAAATAAATGTTTTAGGCACTGGTACACCAACTTTTTCAGCCAATGCATTGTTGAAAAATTTTTCATCAGCACTCCACCAAAAAGGATTGTTAATTACGGCAGTTCCTGTAATTGCAGCATTTTTTAAATACGCTCTATAAAAAGGAACATCTTGCGAAATTCTATCAATAATCACCGCATATTCATCAGATTTTGCTTGCTCTACGGTATCAATTAAAACAGCTTCTGCTATCATATCTTTAATACCTTGCGCTTCAATTTTTTGATTTACTCTATCAATAAAAGCTTGAGGAAACGTGTTTTCTTGTCCAAATAAAATACCTATTTTTTTCATCTGTATATTTTTAAATTGTGAGTTGATTTATTTTTAAATTGTTGATACATAATGCGGAAACATTTGTCTCCAAATAGGCCAATCGTGTTCTGCCCATTTACGTTCATCAAACCAAAAAGGAATGTTTTTGTCTGATAATATTTTTGCCAACGTTTGGTTAGATTCTAAACAAATATCCCAATCACTAGTCCCTAAAATAATTTTCATATTCCAAAGTTCAGAATGATTACTTCCTGGTAAAAAATCTACTGGATTGTTGTAAAAAACATTGTCATCATAATATCCGTCTAAAAAAGATTTGATATCAAAAGCACCACTTAAACTAAACATATGACTTACTCTTTCTGGATGTTTAAAGGCAAAATTTGCCGCATGATACCCTCCAAAACTAACACCAGCAATCGCTACTTTTTGAATGCCTCTATCATGACAAATAGGATTTACAACTTCCTCTAAAATAAATTTATCATACCAAATATGGTTTTTTACACGATCTGCAGGATGCAGGTTCTTAGCATACCAACTAGCTTCGTTGATAGAATCCGGACAATAAATTTGCACCAAACCTTCTTCTAAAAACCATTTTGCAGATTCTATAAGTTTAAAATCTTTACACTCGTAAAAACGCCCGCTTGTTGTTGGGAATAAAATTAAAGGATACCCTGCATGCCCAAAAACCAACATTTCAATATCTTTATTTAATGTTGGCGAATACCATTTATGATAATCTTCTTTCAATAGATATGAATTAAATTAATTACAAAATTTGAAGATGCAAAATTACACTATTTCAAGAACTTAACTGAAATTTTTATCACTATTACTAATAATTTTTATCCGCATTTACATTATTATAAATTCCTTATTAATTGCCTCTTTTTTTTACATTTATAGAATAAATTTATAGTTTAAAAAAGTAATCTCTTAAAGGAATTAAGAAAGTATATTTTTAGGCTATTTATTTTTATTTTGAAATCTCTTTATACATAAATTTCATCGGGATAAGTAGATCAAGATTGCAAGCTATAAAAATAGCATTTAGTTGATTCAAAATAACTAAAATTTTCTAAACATCTAAAAACAGCTAAAGATTTTAAGGAATATTAGCTATATTTAAAACGAAAAGTGATTCTAAATAACTACACTAAAAACATCCTCGAAACCTTACTTCTGCTTTTCTTTTATCAATTTTAAGGTTAATTTATTAAACCTGATAAATAGCAATATGGAAGCTGTAGTTAAACCTGCCAATAAACCCAACCAAATACCAAAACTGCCATACATTTCTTCTTTTCCTAAAAAATAAGAAACAGGAAATCCGATGACCCAATAGGAAATAAAAGTAAGTATTGTAGGTATCTTAACATCTTGCAAACCACGCAATGCACCCAAAACAACAACCTGAATACTATCTGAAATTTGAAAAAATGCTGCCGCTAATAATAACTTAGAAGCAATAGATACTACTTCCATATTATCAACATAATTTTCAGTATCGTTTAAATCCATATAAATATTAGGCAAACTTTTATGAAAGATAAAAAAGATAGCCGCAAAGAAAACGGCAAGTAAAATTCCTAATAAAAAAATAGAGAAAGCAATTCTACGCAATTCTCTATAATTCTGCAAACCCTTTTGATTCGCAACTCTAATCATAGAAGCAACACTTAAACCCATGGCCACCATAAATGTCATGGAAGATAAATTCAATGCAATTTGATTGGCTGCCTGCGGATTTTTACCTAATAATCCGCTTAACCAAATTGCTGCGGTAAAAATAGCAACTTCAAAAAACATTTGCATCGCTGTTAAAGAACCCAGATTGATTATTTTTTTAATCATCAAACTATCTAACATAAAGAATTTTATGTTTTTTACAATTCTAGCCGAACGTTCTTTATAACGCAATAAAACCCAAAGATAAATTACCATAACAATGCGCGAGACCAAGGTTCCGTATGCGGCTCCGACAATTCCCATTTCAGGAAACCCCAATTTACCAAAAATTAAAATATAGTTTAAAACTACATTAATAATGTTTGCAAGCAACGTTGCATACATGGGGTATTTGGTCATCGACATGCCATCACTAAACTGTTTTATCGCCTGAAAAATAACCAACGGAATCAATGAAAAAGCCACCAAATCTAAATACGGAATTGCCAGTTCTACTACTTCTTTAGGTTGTTGCATTAAATACATTAATGGCTTTGAAAAAAAAATTAACAAGAATAATAGAATCCCCAAAGTTGTGCATAAAAACAAACCATGTTTGTAAGCAGATTTAGCTTGTTTTAAATTATCAGACGAATCTGCTTCTGCAATTAAAGGCGTAATTGCGGTAGAAAAACCGATACCAATAGACATGGCAATAAACATAAAACTGTTTCCTAAAGATACCGCGGCTAATTCTGCAGTTCCTAATTGCCCCACCATAATATTATCAACAAAACTCACAAAAGTATGCCCTAACATGCCTAACATTACTGGCGCTGCAAGTTTCCAATTGTACTTAAATTCTGAAGTGTATTGAGAGATATTCAAATTTAAATGATTTTCAGGCTGCGAAGATACAATTTCAAGAGAAACCCCTCTACATCGTCTAATGGTGTTTTTTTTAATAATTCTAACAACGTTCGTTTGAAATCTACCATTTTAAACCCATAAAATTCAATAAAAAATATTACTTTTGATGACCTAAAAAACTTGTAAAAATGGCAAATATCACTTTAAAAGGAAATAGTATAAACACTCTTGGAAACTTACCGGAAGTTGGAACGAAAGCTCCAGATTTCTCATTAACTGCAGTAGATTTATCACATAAAAGCTTATCTGATTTTGCAGGAAAAAACGTTATTTTAAACATTTTTCCGAGTGTAGACACTGGTACTTGTGCTATGTCTGTAAGAGAATTTAATAAAAATGCATCTGAATTAAAAAACACGGTTGTTTTGTGTATTTCTAAAGATTTACCTTTTGCACAAGCTCGTTTTTGCGCTGCAGAAGGACTGGACAATGTGGTGATGCTATCAGATTTTGCTACCGGACAATTTGGTAAAGATTATGAACTAGAGATTACAAACGGACCTCTAGCCCATCTGCACTCAAGAGCTATTATTATACTGAATGAAAATGGTGAAGTTACGTATACCGAACAAGTTCCTGAAATTGCTGATGAACCAAATTACGAGGCAGCTTTAAAGGTAATTTAACATGAAAAATCCTAAAGATGGTTTTATTCGAGGTAGAATTCGAAGTCTAAAGTTTGCCTTGAGAGGTATGTGGATTTTAATGACTACTGAAGATAGTATTAAGGCACAACTTTTTTTTGCACTTATAGCTAGCATCATGGGGTTTTATTTTGATATTTCTGCTACAGAATGGTCTATTCAGATTTTAGTAATTGGTTTGGTTTTGGTTGCTGAAGCCGCTAATTCTGCAGTAGAAGAAGTAGCCGATTTTATTCATCCAGAGTATCATAAAAAAATAGGATTAATTAAAGATATTGCTGCAGGTGCGCCAAGTTTTGCCGCAATTATTTCTTTAATCATTGCTGGTATTATATACATTCCTAAAATAGCTTTGTTATTTTAAGTAAAAATGTATATTCACTAAACAAAATAGACTTTAATTTTTAATGGCTACGAAGAAACAAACCCCAAAAAAAATAACCGCTCCTAAAGAAAAAAAATCGATTGATTTTTCTTTTTTGAAAACAAGACAAGCACAAACCATTTTCGGTTTCTTCTTAATATTGTTTTCACTTTTCTTATGCATTGCTTTTATTTCATTTTTCTTTAGCTGGAAAGAAGACCAAAGTGGTTTACATAAATTAGCGGATAAAACGATTAAAAGTAAAAATTTATTGGGTAAAATAGGCGCGAGTTTAAGTCATTTTTTTATTTACAAAGGTTTTGGTTTAGCTGCTTTTACTGTTGCGTTTCAGTTTTTTTTATCCGGATTTTATATTTTGTTTAAAAGAAAGTTTTCTAAAATTATTATTTCTTGGAATTGGGGATTACTCTCTATGTTATGGATTTCTGTTTCTCTAGGGTTTTTAAATCAAAAATATGCACTTTTATCTGGTGTCATCGGTTTTGAAGTCAATAACTATGTACAAACTTTTATCGGTAAAACAGGTCTTGCCATTGTTTTGATATTCTTATTAATTGCATACATAATCGTTCGTCATAAAGTTACTTTAGATGCTTTTATTGAAAAAATGAAGCAGAGAAAAATAGAGCGTGAAGCTAGACAAGCAAGAGAATTGGCCGAAATAAAAAATGCCCCTCAAGAAAAAACTCCTCAAGAAATTAAACCGATTAAGGAAAAGCAGGAGGTTATTTCGAAAGACATTTCGAAAGACACCAAAGAAAAATCTGAATTCGAACTATCCGTAGAAAATTTAAAACCTACAATTTCTAAACATTCTGATTCTTCAAAAGAAAAAGAAGAAATTACTTTAAAAGTTGAAAGAAAAGCTACTCCAGAATTACAGATTGAAGAAACGGTAGCAGACATAAATGACGTGGGCATTGATATAGCTATTGCTAGAGAAGAAGAACATTCTACAGAAAACTTGTCTGATAAAATCTTAAAAGATTTTGGTGAATTCGATCCTACGTTAGAGTTATCAAACTTTCGTTTTCCTACCTT
The DNA here is from genome assembly GCF_019968605.1 of Polaribacter litorisediminis. Lineage (NCBI taxonomy): Bacteria > Pseudomonadati > Bacteroidota > Flavobacteriia > Flavobacteriales > Flavobacteriaceae > Polaribacter > Polaribacter litorisediminis. The sequence continues at coordinate 906,007 of NZ_CP082966.1, read as the reverse complement.
TAATTTATTAAAACAATACAACGAAAGTATTTCTATTGATCCTGAAGAGTTAGAAGCCAATAAAAACAGAATTGTAGAAACCTTAAAGAATTATAAAATTGGTATTGCTGAAATAAAAGCAACCGTTGGCCCAACAATTACTTTATATGAAATTGTACCAGAAGCCGGAATTAGAATTTCAAAAATAAAAAATTTAGAAGATGATATTGCGTTGTCTTTATCTGCGTTAGGCATCAGAATTATTGCACCAATTCCTGGAAAAGGAACTATTGGTATTGAAGTTCCTAATAAAAAATCTACGATTGTTTCTATGCATTCTGCGATTGCTTCCAAGAGGTTTCAAGAATCTCAAATGGAATTGCCAATTGCACTAGGAAAAACAATTTCTAACGAAACATTTGTAGTAGACTTGGCTAAAATGCCCCACTTATTAATGGCGGGTGCCACTGGTCAAGGAAAATCTGTTGGTTTAAATGCAGTATTAACATCACTTTTGTATAAAAAACATCCTGCAGAAGTGAAGTTTATTTTGGTCGATCCGAAGAAAGTAGAATTAACTTTATTCAATAAAATTGAACGTCATTATCTAGCAAAGTTGCCTGGTGAAGATGAAGCTATTATTACCGATACAACCAAAGTTGTGCATACTTTAAACTCTTTGTGTATAGAAATGGATAATCGGTATGATTTGTTAAAAAACGCCATGGTTCGTAACATTAAAGAATATAATGTAAAATTTAAGCAGCGCAAATTGAATCCGAATGATGGACATCAATTTTTACCTTACATTGTTTTGGTGATTGATGAATTTGCCGACCTAATTATGACTGCAGGTAAAGAAGTAGAAACGCCAATTGCTCGTTTAGCGCAGTTGGCAAGGGCCATAGGAATTCATTTAATAGTAGCAACACAAAGACCCTCTGTTAATGTAATTACAGGAATTATTAAGGCGAATTTTCCTGCCAGAATTGCCTTTAGAGTTACTTCTAAAATAGACTCTAGAACTATTTTAGACGCAGGTGGTGCCGATCAATTAATTGGTCGTGGAGATTTATTATACACCAACGGAAATGAGATTAAACGAATTCAGTGTGCTTTTGTAGACACCCCTGAAGTTGAAAAAATTACGGATTTTATAGGTTCTCAAAAAGCCTATGCAGATGCTTATTTATTGCCAGAATATATCGATGATGAAAATGGCACAAGTATTGATGTTGATATTGCAGATAGAGACAAATTGTTTAAAGAAGCTGCAGAAATTATCGTGATAGCGCAACAGGGTTCTGCCTCTTTATTACAAAGAAAATTAAAATTAGGGTATAATAGAGCCGGAAGATTAATTGACCAATTAGAAGCAGCAGGTATTGTTGGCGGATTTGAAGGTAGTAAAGCAAGACAAGTTTTAGTGGCAGATTTTATTGCCTTAGAGCAATTATTAGAAAACGAAAAACAACAATAACTTTCTATTAAACACAGAAAGACAATCAAACAAACATGAAAAAAATAACATTTTTATTTTTAAGTTTATTTTTAACCAGTATTACATTTTCTCAAAATTCTGAGGAGGCAAAATCTTTACTAGATGAAGTGTCAACAAAAATGAGTGCCTATAAAAACATGTATTTAGGTTTTAGTCAAACTTTAAGCAACGAAGACGCAGGTATTTTAGAAGGTGACGAACCACCTATAAGAGGTGAAATTAATTTGCAAGAAGAAAAATACAGTTTAAACTATTTGGGTAATAAATTTATTTTTGATGGTAAAAAATTATATGTTATTAACACTGATGAAAAAGAAATCTCTATTACCGATGGAGATTTAGAAGGTGATGATGGCTTTATTTATCCGTCTAAATTATTAACTTTTTATAAAGAAGGTTATAATTTTGAAATGGGGAAATTACAAAACATGAATGGTAGAAAAATTCAGTTTGTAACTTTAAACCCTATCGATAGCAATTCTGATATTGTAAAAGTAGAATTGGGTATCGATTCAAAAACAAAACATATTTATAAACTGATTCAAACAGGCTCTAATGGATCTAAAACTAGTTTTACTATTACAGCTTTTAAAAGTAATCAGGAATTATCAGAAAACTTTTTTAAGTTTGATAAGCAAAAATATTTAAGTCAAAATTACACCATTGATTAATAATTTCAATTAACAGAAAATTAGTAGCATCTTATTTTTTAAGATGCTACTTTTGCTTTTTATGAAAATTCTAGATAGATACATTTTAAAGAGCTTCTTAGTACCTTTTACAGCTACTTTTCTAATCGTACTTTTTGTTTTAGTAATGCAAGCTTTATGGCAAGCATTCGAAAACATTGCGGGCAAAGGAATTAGTATTATTTTTATTTTAAAATTTTTATATTATACGACCTTAATGATCATTCCGCAAGCACTACCAATTGGTGTTTTGTTATCATCTATTATGGCTTTAGGTAATTTAGGTGAAAATTATGAATTTGCTGCAGCAAAATCTGCCGGAATTTCTTTACAACGTTTAGTAAGACCTATCGCAATTTTAGCAATCGCTTTAAGTGGTCTTAATTTCCTATTTTTAAATAATATTTTCCCATACGCTACATTAAACCAAAAAAATCTATACTTAAATATCAAAAAGAAAAAACCTGCGATGGCTTTAGTTCCTGGCAGTTTTAATGCAGACATTCCTGGATATCAGATTAAATTTGATGAAAAATACGGCGAAGATGAGAATCTTTTAAAAAAAGTTTTAATCTATGATTTAAAAGGAAATCGAGGAAATCAAAAAGTTATTACTGCAAAAAGCGGAAAAATTGTAAGTAAAGAAGGCAGTAGATATATGACCTTTATTTTATATGATGGCAATTATTACGAAGAACATGTAAAATCTGCAAGAACAACACTTAAAAGAAAAAAAATGGCAGCCTCTAGCGCCACTTTTAAAGAGTACGAATTTAATATTGATATTGGCGATGCACTCGATAACGGAAAACTAGATTCTATAAATAATACAGGGAGTCCGATGATGTTTACTTTAAAAGAAATTAAAGACACGATACCTAAATTAAAAAGCAGCTATGATGAGGATTTGCAATTAAAAGCAAAAAATATATTTATCAGTACACAGGCTAAAGAATTATATAAATATCCAGATTCATTAAAAAATAATACACTAGACAGTATTCCGCTAAATAATTTTGAACTACAAGAAAAAATCACAATCTTAAACGCCGCCATTACAAAAACAAGTAGAGTTGTAAGCTCTCTTAAAAACAGCAAAGCTTCTATTAAATGGCATAGAAAAGTCTTAAATTTTTACGATACTGAATATTACAATAGAATGGCATTTTCATTGTCTTGTATTATCTTATTTTTTATTGGCGCTCCTTTGGGTTCCATTATTAGAAAAGGGGGCTTCGGTATGCCTATGATTTTAGCAATTGCGGTGTACGTAATTTATTTTTTCACAAATACCTTTGGTAAAAATTTAGCCGAAGAAAGCTCAATTTCTGCATTTTTAGGTTCTTGGATTTCAGCAATTCTCATGATACCCGTAGCAATCTTACTAACTAGAAGAGCTACAAAAGACAAAGGAATATTTAATATTGATTCTTTTTTACAACCTATTAGCAATTTATTAAAAAAATACTACAAAAAAAGGGATAACCTATGACCACACTAAATCCGCAAAAAACCACACAATTAAACACCATAGAAGAAGCCATTAATGATATTAGAAATGGTAAAGTAATTATTGTGGTAGATGATGAAAATCGTGAAAACGAAGGTGATTTTTTAGCAGCAGCAGAGAAAACAACTCCAGAAATGATCAATTTTATGGCGACACATGGTCGTGGATTAATTTGCGCTCCTTTAACGGAAAAACGTTGTGAAGAATTGCAGTTAGGTATGATGGTCAATAATAATACAGACCCTATGGAAACTGGGTTTACCGTTTCTGTAGATTTACGGGGAAAAGGAGTAACTACGGGTATTTCTGCCTCAGATAGAGCCTTAACGATACAAGCACTCATCCATAAAGATACTAAGCCTTTTGATTTAGCTAGACCTGGACATATTTTTCCTTTAAAAGGAAAAGAAGGTGGTGTTTTACGTAGAACTGGGCACACAGAGGCTGCCATAGATTTTGCCCGTTTGGCGGGTTTACAGCCTGCTGGTGTTATTGTTGAGATTATGAATGAAGATGGAACGATGGCACGTTTACCTCAACTTTTAAAAGTGGCAGATAAATTTAATATTAAAATTGTTTCTATAGAAGACTTGGTTGCTTATAGAATGGAACATGATTCTTTAATTGAAAAGAAAGAAGATTTTGAAATTGAAACTCGTTTTGGAACTTTTAGACTAAGAGCCTATCAACAAACAACCAACGAGCAAGTTCATATTGCGTTAACAAAAGGTTCTTGGACCAATAAAGAAAGTGTTTTTACTCGTATTAATTCTACATTAGTAAATAATGATATTTTAGGAACACTTACCAACAATGCCGACAAGAAACTAGACCAAATGTTTCAGGTGATTAATGACGAAGGAAAAGGTGCTATTTTATTTATCAATCAACAAAATCAGTCTAAAAATCTTTTAAGCAGATTGTCTATCTTAAAGGAGAATCAGAAAAAAGGAGAGTTAAAAGCTCCTGAAATAGGAATGGATCAAAGAGATTTTGGAATTGGAGCACAAATTTTACATGATTTAAATATCAGCAAATTAAAATTAGTAACTAATACCCAACAAACCAAAAGAGTTGGTATGATTGGCTATGGTTTAGAAATTGTTGATTACGTAACATATTAAATTATTTCATAAAGATTTACACTATTTTTAGCCACAGATATAACAAATCTGTGGCTAAAAACTAAGCATATTCAACAAACTAAAATCTCCTCTATGGGTAAATTTCTTAAAAACGAATAAGTTCTCCACTCGCTAACTCAGCAGGTTTTTGATTTTGTTTAAACAATCTTGCCGTATATTTTCCTTTTAAAGTAATTGTATCCCCTAAAACTTCTAACCAAGAGCCTTCGCGCAATCCTAAAACAGGAATGTTATTAAAAACATGAAACTCTTTAATTCTTGTTTCTCTGGTTTCACCTTTATGTGTAGAACCTATAATAGGATCTAAATAATGCGCATTGATATTAAAAGGAATACAGCCTAATGTTGTAAAACTTGGCGGATAAACAATTGGCATATCATTCGTATTCATCATATTAACGCCACAAATATTACTTCCTGCGCTGGTTCCTAAATAAGGTGTTCCTTGCGCTATCACTTTTTTTAACGTTGATAAAACATCATTCTTATATAATTGATTTACCAACTCAAAAGTGTTTCCGCCTCCGGTAAAAATAGCCTCCGCATTTTGTATCGCCTCTTTCGAATTTTTAAATTGATGAATCCCTTTTACATCCATCTGAATTGCGCCGAATGCGTTTTTTACCATTTGTGTATAAGCATCATAAGAAATTCCACTAGGTCTTGCATACGGGATAAAAAGAATCGTTTTTATATCCTTAAAAAAATCTTTTAAGGTTGGCAATAAATATTCTAAATATTCGCTGCCATAAATTGTTGAGGTACTTGCAATAATCATTTTTTTCATACTTCAAAAATAATTCATTTTTATGAAATCTAAATTCTTTAAAACCCGCTAAAATGTGGAATCCTTTTTGATTTAACAAAAGTTTACAATAATCGAATAATTCTCGATTGCGCTCTAACTAACAACAAATAACCTATTAATTAATTGACTTTAAATTATCTAAAGATTAAAATATACAAGTATTTATTTACAGGCATCTAAAAGATATTTATTTTAACATAAGTTTAAATTCCATTTTTTGAGTTTTTAGAATAAAAATTTGTAATTTGTATAAAAAGAATAAAAAGATGTTTAAAAAATTAATCATATTCATATTTCTTTTATCCTTTTCAACCGTTCTTTTTTCTCAAGAAAAAAGAAAATTAATTACGGGAAGGGTTACAGATTCTATTGGCGTAATTAAAAACGCCAACATCATTAACTTTAAAACAAAACAGGGTACTTTTTCTAGTTCAAAAGGCTTGTTTAGAATATTTGTTTCTAAAGGAGATACCTTAAGCGTTTCATCTGTGCAATATGCTCCAAAAAAAATTGTAGTTACAGATACTATTTTAGAGCAAAGAAATATAGATGTCGTTTTAAAATTAGCGATATATACCCTAAAAGAATTCGAGCTAAAAAGACACAATTTAATGGGTAGATTGGGGATTGACACAAAAGATGTCCCTAAAAACAAACAAGATTCATTGTTACGGAAAGTCATGGATTTTTCTAACATCGACTTTAGCATAGAAGATTATGAGTTAGATGCGATTGACAAGGCAAGACCGCCCATCGTAAATACCATGGCGGGTGCTATGCCCATGATTGGTGCCGGAGCCGTTGCAGTAATTCCTTTTAAAGGTTCTGAACGTTTGTGGGCTTTACGTAGAGATTTAGAATATAAGAAAGCGTTTCCTTATAAAATTTTATCAGAATTGGGAGAAAAGTTCTTTTTTGATGAATTAAAAATACCCATTGATCGGTATTTTCATTTTTTAGAATACTGTAATCCTTTAAACATCGAAACGCTACACAAAGAGGATAAACTGTTAGAAGTCATAAAAATATTAAGAACTGAAAGCATCCCTTACCTGAAAATCATAAAAAAAGAGTAATTTGGCTCCATATTTGATTTTAGCAATAATATGAAATTCAATAAAACATTTTTACTACTGGTATTCATTCCACTTTTATCTTTTACTGCTCATAAATATTATTTAAGCTTAACACAGATAAATTACAAGAGTGAAGCAAAATCAATTCAAATTATCATTAATGTTTTTATGGATGATATAGAAACGGCTTTAAATAGCGATTACGCAATTGATTTACAACTCACCACAAAAAAAGAACTAGAAAATAACGACATCTATTTTGAAAAATATTTAAGAGAAAAATTAGATTTTAAAGTAAACGAAATTCCGAAAAAATTTAATTACATTGGCAAAGAATACGATGGTGACCTTGTTTATTTTTACTTAGAAATAGAAAATATTGATGCCGTCAATGACATCAATATTCAAAATAATATCTTGACCAAACATTTTCCGAAACAACAGAATTTAATAAAATCTAAAGTAGGTAAAAAGCACAAGAGTGTTTTATTAACCAAAGATGAAAATTCTGCCAAACTAGCATATCAATAATCACTCATAATTAAATTTAACCATTCATGAAAAAAATCGGATTTTTATTGTTCTCACTTGTTTTTGTTGCAAATTCTTTTGCTCAAATAGCAAAAGAAGGACATACCAACCAAAACAAGTTTAAACAATTAAAGCAAGAGTTACCAACACCAAATGCTGAAAGAACTGCCTCGGGTGCGCCTGGCAAAGATTACACGCAACAAAAGGTAGATTATGTTATAGACATCACTTTAGATGATAATAACACTAAAATTACAGGGTCTGAAACGATAACATATCATAATAATTCAGCCGATGAATTAGCTTATTTATGGGTACAATTAGACCAGAATATGCGAGCGGCAGATTCTAAAACGCCAGATATCTCTACCAACTCAATTCCTGAAAAAATGAGTAAAGGTAGGTTCGAAAGAAGTTTCCCTGAAGAACGTTTCGATGGCGGTTTTAATATTATGAGTGTAACCAACGCCGATGGAAGTAAATTAGCTTATACCATTAATCAAACGATGATGCGTATTGATTTACCAATTCCTTTAGCCTCTGGAGAAACGTTTACCTTTGGTATAGAATGGTGGTATAACATCAACAACCATAGAACTCAAGGAGGTAGATCTGGTTATGAACATTTTACAGAAAACGGAAATAATAATTATGTAATAGCACAATTTTACCCAAGATTGTGTGTGTATGATAATGTAGAAGGATGGCAAAATGATCAATTTTGGGGACGAAGCGAATTTGCTTTAGAATTTGGTGATTTTACTGTAAACATAACAGTTCCGGAAGACCATATGTTAGGAGCCACAGGAGTTTTACAAAATGAAAACGAAGTACTTACCAAAAAAGAGCTTAGCAGACTAGAAAAAGCAAGAAAAACTTTTGACAAACCTGTTATTATTAGAACTCAAAAAGAGGCTGAAAAAATTGAAAAAACCAAAGCGAAAGGCACAAAAACATGGAAATTCTATGCAGAAAACGTAAGAGATTATGCTTTTGCAACGTCTAGAAAATTTATTTGGGATGCGCAGGCTGTAGATATTAATGGTAGAACGGTTATGGCTTATTCCTTATATTCTAAAGAGGCAAACCCTTTGTATGGAGATCATTCTACGAGATCTGTTGTACAAACTTTAAAGACCTATTCTAAATATACGTTTGATTACCCTTATCACAAAGCAATTTCTGTAGATGGACAAATGGGTATGGAATATCCACAAATATGTTTTAATCCAGGAAGACCAGATTTACCCGATGGAGGATATTCTGATAGACAAAAATACAGAACAATAGGAGTTACAATTCACGAAGTTGGTCATAACTTTTTTCCGATGATCGTAAACTCGGATGAAAGACAATGGACTTGGATGGATGAAGGTTTAAACTCATACGTACAAATGTTAGCTATGATGGAATATGAAGAAGGATATCCATTAAGAAGAGGTTTACCAAAAAACATTGTAGGTTATATGAGTGGTGATCAATCTAAAATTGCACCTATCATGTCTAAAGGAGATAATGTACATAGTTTTGGAAATAATGCTTATGGTAAACCAGCAACTGCCTTATGGATTTTAAGAGAAACTATTATGGGTCATGAATTATTTGATCATGCTTTTAGAACCTATTCGCAAAGATGGATGTTTAAACACCCTACTCCTGCAGATTTCTTTAGAACGATGGAAGACGCGTCTGGGATAGATTTAGATTGGTTTTGGAGAGGTTGGTTTTACACGACAGATGTTACTGACATTGGTATAAAAGGTGTTAAGAAATTTCAAACAAAGACCGTGGGAGATTCCGTAGAATTTATTGAAGACACTTCTGAAGGATTAGGTTTTGCCAAGAAAAATGAAAACTCTAAATATCATTATGAAATTACTTATAACAAACCAGGAGGTTTAGTGATGCCAATTATTGTAGAATTTAAATATAAAGATGGCACTAAAGAAAAGAAAACATATCCTGCACAAATTTGGAGATACAATGATAAAGAGGTTACCAAAGTATTTTCCTCATCAAAAGAAATAGAAAGTATGATGATAGATCCAGATTTAGAAACAGCAGATGTAGATACTTCAAATAATAGCTTTCCGCAAGAAACAGCAAATAAATTTGATAAATTTAAAAAGAAAATAAAAGGTTAAATTTTATTCAAAATAGGTAAAAAAGGCAATATGTATCGATATCGCCTTTTTTTATGATAAAGGTTTGTTAAAGTTTTAAAATTCTTTAATCATTTACATTCTTATAACTAATTTTATATCAATTAAATCAAATTAAAAACAAATGAGAAAAATTTCTTTATTAGTATTTTCTTTATTTTTTGTGGCAACAGCGAGTTTTGCCCAAGAAACAAAAGAAAAAAAGAAAACACAACAAGGTCACACAGATCAAAACAAATTCAGACAAATGAAAGATGTTTTGGCTACACCTAACGATCAACGCACTGCTTCTGGTGCACCAGGTCATCAATATACGCAACAAAAAGTTGATTATGTGATGGACATTCGTTTAGAAGAAAGTACCAACAAAATTTATGGTGATGAAAAAATTACATACCACAACAATTCTAAAGATTATTTAGAATATTTGTGGGTTCAGTTAGACCAAAACATGAGAGCAGATGATTCAAAAACGCCATTAATATCATCTAATGCTGCTGCTGCTTTCATTACTCCAGATAGCTTTAAAAGCTCATACATGAATGAGTCTAAAGGATTTGGCTTTAATATAGAAGCTGTAGAAACAGATGGCAAGCCTTTATCGCATTTTATCAACAGTACAATGATGCGTATTAACTTGTCTAAACCACTTGCTCCAGGCGAAACATTTAACTTTAGAATTAAATGGAATTACAAAATAAATGACATCAACAAAGATGGTGGTCGTTCTGGATTAGAATCTTTTCCTGATGGAAATAACAACTATACGATTGCTCAATTTTTTCCAAGATTGGCAGTGTATGATAATGTAGAAGGTTGGCAAAATATGCAGTTCTGGGGACGTAGTGAATTTGCTTTAGAATTCGGAGACTATGAGGTAAATTTAACCGTACCTGCAGATCATATTGTAGAAGCAACTGGTACTTTGCAAAATGAAAAAGATGTTTTATCAAAAAAACAACGGAACCGTTTAGAACAAGCTAGAAAATCTTTTGACAAGCCTGTTATTATTGTAACGCAAGAAGAAGCTGAAAAAGCTGAAAAAGGGCGTTCTACAAAAACAAAAACTTGGAAATTTAAAGCAGAAAGAGTTCGTGATTTTGCTTTTGCATCCTCAAGAAAATACATTTGGGATGCCATGGCTACAAATATTAACGGAAAAACGGTCATGGCAATTTCTTTATATCCAAAAGAAGGAAATCCTTTATGGGAAGAGCACTCAACAATGGCAGTAGCTACTACACTTGTAGAGTACTCTAAAATAACATTTGATTACCCATATCCAAAAGCAGTTTCTGTACATTCTGAAAGACAAGGAATGGAGTATCCTATGATTTGTTTCAACTTTGGTAGACCAAATCCTGATGGAACGTATTCTGATAGAACTAAAAAAGGAATGCTAGGTGTAATCATTCACGAAGTTGGGCACAACTTTTTTCCTATGATTGTAAATTCTGATGAAAGACAATGGACTTGGATGGATGAAGGTTTAAACTCTTTTGTAGAAATTTTAGCAGAAGAAGTATATGATCCAGAATTATTTGCATCAAATCCAGCAAAAAATATTACACGTTATATGGGTGGAGATCAATCTAACATCTCTCCTATCATGTCTCAAGGAGATTACGTAAAACAATTTGGACCAAATGCTTATTCTAAACCAGCTGCTGGTTTATATATGCTAAGAAAAACAATTATGGGCCCAGAATTATTTGATCATGCATTTAGAACCTATTCTCAAAGATGGATGTTTAAACACCCAACACCTGCTGATTTCTTTAGATCTATGGAAGATGCTTCCGGTATGGATTTAGACTGGTTCTGGAGAGGTTGGTTTTATACAACTGATGTAACAGATATCGGTATTAAAGAAGTAAAACCTTTATATTTAACGGATAAGCCTAATGAAAGAGTAACGAAGTTAAAAGAGCAATACAAACAATATTTTGATGGTTTAGGTGATTTAGTATACATTACTGATAAGAAAGAAGATGCTAATCCTAAAGCTATGGATACATATGCTGACGGTAAGGAAGTACCAAGTTATATTTATTCTGTTGAGTTTGAAAAACCAGGAGGTTTAGTAATGCCTTTAATTGTTGAATTAACGTATGCAGATGGTACCACTGAAAAACAAACGTTTCCTGCACAAATTTGGATGAAAGATGATACTTCTGTAAAAAGAGTGTTCGCTTCTACTCAAGAAATTACAAGTATTAAAGTAGATCCAGATATGGAAACTGCTGATGTAGACATCTCTAATAATAGCTGGCCAAAACCAGAAACTGACAAATTCGATAAGTTTAAAGAAAAAGTAAAACAATAAGTCATTTTATTTTACAACCTTATTAAATAAAAAGCCTCACAACTTGTGAGGCTTTTTTATGATCCATAATAAAGGAATAAAAATAAATTTGTTTAACTTCGGTTTGGATTCAATAGTAAAATGAATTCCATATAATTTTAAAGAAAATTTAATATCAAAAATAAAATATTACCATGAAAAAAATAGTACACAAACTCATCATACTATCGATAAGTTCAATTATTTTAATCTCCTGTAAAGACAAAGAAGTGAAAAACAACACAGAACCTAAAAAAGAAAATATCCTATCCAAAATAGAAACAAAGTATAACCCAAGCGACGGTTGGGAATTAACTTGGTCTGATGAATTTGATGCTGAAGCAATCAATGAGAATAATTGGACCGCTCAAGTGTTAAAGGCAGGACATTTTAATGATGAATGGCAGCGTTATACGAGCTCCAATGAAAATGCGTATATCGAAAACAATTGTTTGGTCATTAAAGCAATGCATAAAAGTGATGTGCATGGCATGGATCAATATACCTCTGCAAGAATGCATACGGGAAATAAACAATCTTTTAAATACGGAAAAATATCAGCTCGCATAAAACTTCCAGAAGGCAAAGGTATTTGGCCTGCTTTTTGGATGCTTGGCGCTAATATAAACGAAATTGGTGGTGATACTCCTTGGCCAAAATCAGGAGAGATTGATATTTTAGAATTATATGGCTCTAAGGATGATGGTATGATCGAAGCGAATATTCATTTCGCAGATTCTAATAATAAACATGCACAAATGGGAGCTGTTCCCTTTAAACTTAAAGAAGGTAAATTTGCAGATAATTTTCATGTTTTTGAGTTGGAGTGGGACTCGGAAAAAATGACTTGGTTTGTGGACGGAAAACAATTTGCTTCAACCTCCATTACAGCAGATCACTTATCGGAATTTCATAAAGAGTTTTACATCCTTTTAAATCTTGCTGTTGGTGGCACCTATGCTGGCCGTCCTGACAAAACAACTAAATTCCCGCAATATATGTTTGTGGACTGGGTGCGAGTTTACAAAAAGAAATAACATTATTCTCTCTTTTCATTATGCATAAAAGCGAATAAACTAGTCATCATTTTGGCATGTTTTGCTTACGAGATATTTTTAGCTTTGAAATTTAGAAAAAAAACCCGAAAATAAATCAATTCATACATCAATAAAAAAGCATCCCAAATAGGATGCTTTTTTAACCAATACTTTGGCGGTATATTTTTAAGAATTCCAAAAAGTTCTTTGTTTGTTTAGTTCTTCTTCCTCTTTCTGTAATTCCTCTAAATCTTCAACAGACAAAACTTTCAAGAAAGAAGGGTGTTGTTCTATCGCATATTCGATTTTGGTAACAATATCAGCAATCTCATCATTTTCGTAATCAATATCTAAAGGTTCTTTAATTACCATAGACTGTAAGACATTTTTTCGTTTAATCCGAAGACCTTTTTTATCAAAAGAACGTCGAAAACCATCAATAACAATGGGTACAACAATGGGCTTATAGGTTTTTATAATATGTGCCGTTCCTCTTCGAATCGGTTTAAATGGTGTTGTGGTTCCTTGCGGAAATGTAATTACCCAACCATCTTCTATAGCTTTCCCAATATTCGAAATGTCAGTATTTTTCACCTGTCTCTTTACATCTTTACCTTCACTTCTCCAAGTTCGATCTATAGAAACCGACCCTGCATAGGCAAATATTTTTGGCAATAAACCCGCACGCATCGTTTCTCCTGCAGCCACAAAATAAAAATTCAACTTGGGCTGCCATATATAGCCAATATTTTTAATAGTATCATCTCTACCTTTCAAAGCAGCATTAAAAACATGAAACATCGCAGCCACATCCGCAAAATAAGTTTGATGATTAGAAATGAACAATACTTTTCTATCTGGTAAATCTCTTAATATTTGTGATCCTTCGATCTGAAGTTGATTAAAATTACGATACCTGCCATGAGATACCACTCCGAAAAAACGAATAATCCACTTTTTTATAAATAAGTAATGTCCAAAAGGGTTCCTTTTAAATAAGGGCATTTTTACTAAATTTAATTGACAACAAACAAAACTACAAAACAATTTAGTAACATACTATTTTAAGAGTTCTTTAATTTCGGAAAGCATCATACCTGTTGCCCCCCAAATAATGTGATTATCAATTTTAAAACAAGGAACTTCCGAATTTTCCATGTATGACGTGCTTACATTCACACTAGTAATATTCTTTTCATTCAACAAATCACTTACTAAAACTTCAATAATGGTAGCTACTTCATGGTTTAAAATAAATTGAGGTTTTTTATCAACAAACCCTAAAAAAGGAGTTGCTAAAAAATTACTAGGCGGAATGTACACATCGGTTAGTTCTCTTATAACGGCAATAGTTGATGGCACTACGCCTACTTCCTCAAACGTTTCTCTTAAAGCTGTTTCTTGCAAATTAAGGTCCCTTTTTTCCGTTTTTCCACCGGGAAAACTAATTTGTGCAGAATGTGTACCCTTATAAATTGCTCTTTGTGTTAAAAGTAGCGTTGTTTCATTTTTTATATTTGGATATAATAACGCTAAAACAGCGGCTCTCCTTGGATTATTTGCTATTATTTTGTCTTTATTATATCGTAAACGAAGTTGAGGAGCCATTCTAAATTGCGCTTCTAAACCACCTAATTTCATTTGCTGTAAATCTTCAATTTTTTTTGTGAAGTCTTTAAAATTCATTTTGAATAGTTACTTTTAACAAACTTATAATTTTCTATACCAAAATAAATATTTTTTGGCAAGAATTTTGAACAAATAAAAGCATGAATACAAAATATAAAAAACTAGGAATCGGTATTGTTTTAGATACCATTGGCCTAATTCCAATTCCCTTTTTAGATATAGTTTGGGCTCCTATATCTGGTTATATCATGACAAAAATGTACAAAGGTACTAGCGGAAAAATTGCAGGTATTGTGAGTTTTCTTGAAGAAATTCTTCCTTTAGATATTATCCCTACGTTTACCATTATGTGGATTTATACCTATCTCATCCAAAAGGAGGATGCTTCAAAAAAAGAGAGGAAGGAAACCGCTGTAATTGATGTTTAATTATTTTCTTTAAATAAAAAACCTAAACCCAGACGGCTCAAAAACTTTTTTTCAAAAGTCCAAAAGAATTTAAATTGACCGAAAAGAAAACCAACAATGGGCAGTGTGAGTTGGTAAATAGGAAAAATCAATAAAATCCTCAGAGGATAATAGAACCAAACGGAAATTGTGTCTGGTGATAATCCTAAAAAAGCCGTGATAGGTTTTGCAACCCAAGCAGCAAAAGAACCATTAATGGCAAAAACTACAAAAATTGCAACAACTGCCCAATTACTTTCGATACCCCAACGTTCTTTTAATTTATTCATGATGTTACGTTCTCTGTGCTTTTTGTTTTTCTAAACATGAGCCATAAACCGATTAAAACTAATGGAATACTTAAAACTTGTCCGGTGTTTAATGCATTAAAAACCCAATCTTCTCTCCCATCAACCTGAGCTTCTTTCAGAAATTCTATAAAAAAACGTAGCGACCATAAAACTGCCATAAACAAGCCAAATAAGAAACCTACTTGCTGTTTTTTATCTGTTTTCCAGTATAGATACCACATCACAAAAAATAAAATTAGGTAACTAAAAGCTTCATATAATTGGGTTGGATGTCTGGGGAAATCTTCACCATTATTTTTAAAAATAACACCAAAATTACTTCCTGTAGCCTTTCCGTAGATTTCTGAATTCATAAAATTTCCTGTTCTGATAAAAAATCCAGCCAAAGCCACCATAATTGCCAACCTATCTAAAATAAATAACCAAGGTTTATGTAAATGTTTTTTAGCATAAAAGTACATGGTTAAAATAATACCAATGGCAGCTCCATGACTGGCAAACCCTGTAAAACCTGTAAATTTCCACGTTCCATTTACTTGTTTAAAAGGAATAATTATTTCTAATAAATGGTTTTGATAATAATCCCAACTATAAAAGAAAACATCTCCTAAGCGCATTCCTACTAGCATAGAAATAAAAGTATACATAAAAAGGACGTCGAGTTTTTCTATTGGAATTTCGTCTTTAATATATATTTTTTTCATCAAATGTAAGCCCAACAAAAACGCGGCTACAAACATCAAACTATACCAACGAACTACAAAAAACCCTAAATCGATTCCTAAGGAAGGTTCCCACTCTATTGCTAAAAAATTCATATATTTCTATTCTGTTTTTGTCACTGCGAAAGTAATAAAGTAAACTAGAATTAAAGACTAAATTACCTCGTCATTCTTCCTCGTAATGACATTTTTAATTATTTCTTTTTTTCCGGAACAGGGTCATAACCACTTCCTCCCCAAGGATGACAGCTAAATATTCTTTTTAAGGCCAACCAACCACCAGAAAATAAACCATGTTTTTGCAATGCTTCTATGGTATAATGAGAACAGGTTGGACTGTATCTGCAAGTTGCTGGTGTATATGGCGATATCGCTACTTGATAAAACCGAACGAGTATAATGAACGGATATGAAAGTATTTTTTTCAAATTAAATTATTTACTTTAAAAAGTTCTCGATACAAATTGGGCAAAAAACCGAAATTACAAAAAGTAACGGACTTCTAATTCATAATTCACATTTCATAATAATCTCTTAATTTATTGAAAAAGTGGTTCCTTCCTTTCCGTCTTTTAACTGAATTCCGAGTTCAATTAATTCATCTCTTATTTGATCTGATAATGCCCATTCTTTATTTTCTCTTGCTTCTTTTCTTAATTTAATCAGAAGCTCTACTACTCCTTTTATTTTTTCTGAATTTCCTTGAGCAGTTTCATTCATCAAACCTAAAACATCAAAAACAAAAGCATTCATAGTTCCCTTAAATTCTGCTAAATCTTGTGCTGACAAATTTGCTTTTTTCTCTTTTATTTGATTGATTAGTTTTACAGCCTCAAATAAGTGTGCTATTAAAATTGGTGTATTAAAGTCATCATTCATCGCTGCATAACAATCAGACTTCCATTTTTGAACATCGAAAGTAGATATTGTACCTGCTTGAATTTTATCCATGTAAGCAACAGCTTCCATCAATTTAGAATGCCCTTTTTCTGATGCTTCTAGCGCTTCACCTGAAAAATCTAGAATACTTCTGTAATTGGCTTGCATATTAAAAAAACGAACAACAGAAGCCGAAAATGCTTTTGGTAAAATGTCATTTTCCCCAGATAAAATTTCATTTGGTAAAATAAAATTACCACTAGACTTTGCCATTTTCTGACTATTTAATAGCAACATATTTGTGTGCATCCAATAGTTTACAGGCTTTACACCACTACAGGTTTGAGATTGTGCAATTTCACATTCATGATGTGGGAATTTTAAATCCATTCCGCCTCCATGAATATCAAACTGTTCTCCCAAATACTTAGTGCTCATCACAGAACACTCTAAATGCCAACCCGGAAAACCATCAGACCAAGGAGATGGCCAACGCATAATATGGCGCTCGTCTGCTTTTTTCCAAAGTGCAAAATCTTGTGGATTTTTCTTATCAGACTGGCCGTCTAAGGTTCTTGTATTATGAATTAGATCTTCTACTTTTCTGCCAGAAAGAATTCCGTAATTGCCTTTTTTATTGTATTCTAAAACATCAAAATAAACAGAACCATTGACCTCATACGCAAAACCTTTTTCTATGATTTCTTTAATCATTTCAATCTGTTCAACTATATGACCTGTTGCCGTTGGCTCTATACTTGGTGGTAAAAAATTGTAATTTTTTAATACATTATGAAAGTCTAAAGTGTAACGCTGCACAACCTCCATCGGTTCAATTTGTTCTAAACGAGCTTTGATGGCAATTTTGTCTTCGCCTTCTTCTGCATCGTTTTCTAAATGACCGGCATCGGTAATATTACGCACATAGCGCACTTTATAACCTAAATGTAAAAGGTATCTATACATCACATCAAAAAACATAAAAGTTCTTACGTTTCCTAAATGTGCGTTGCTATACACAGTTGGACCGCAAACATACATGCCTACATACCCTTCTGTGATGGGTTTAAAATCCTCTTTTTGTTTACTGAGAGAATTGTATATTTTAAGTTGATTATTTTTATAAAGTTCCATTAAATAAGTGACTATTTATAGGGCATAAAGATAGGCACTTTAAGAAGAATAAAGAAATGGAATTTGTGAGAAGTTTGGTAATTTTAAAAAGCAGCTTTTTTATTACAAATTTCTTTTAATTGTTGTTATTTCACTGTTTTTCCCTTCTATTTTTATAGTACTATTTTTATCACTTGCATTAATAAATCCACTAAACACCGTTTTTCTTTGACCATCAATATCTTTTACAGGTAATTCCATTGTAGTAGCTGAAAAAGTAAGTTTATTAATAATATTAGACAAATTGATAGTAGCTTCAGAATAATCTAAATCAAGAATAAATTCATTATAATTAGTAATTATATTTTCAATATTTAATTTGCCAAATTTATCTGAAATAACTGTATTTTCATTTATTTGAACAATATTTACTCCAGAGGAATTATTATTCATAGTTGAATTGGTAACTGATGCTATTTTAGCATCAGTTACGTTGTTTAAAAATAAGGTACAGGCATTTAAATCGTTAATCGTAACCTGAGAATAATTAATAGTTAATTTACCTCCGTTTAAATTATTTGCATCAAAAGTGCCATAATTTACGTTACCAAAAGCCACTGTATTTGGTAATTTTACTTTACAATGACGCGTGTTTAAATCGAATGTTGCCGATTTTGGAACTTTAATTTCAAGCCTTTTTTTAATTTTTATTTTTTTTCCATCAATGGTTAAGTCATTAGATTTTCCACTAAAGTTAAAGCTCATATTTTTTAGCGTTTCTTGGGCTTTTTGTAAACTTTTTTGAAGTTCTTTTACATCTATGTTTTTAATTTGAAGTTTTGCTTGATTTATAGATGCTTTTAACTGTTCTTTATTTAATGCTTTCATCTCTTTTTTTGAGTTTTGTAAAGCTATTTTTAATTTAGAACCTGTATTTTTAAATGTTTCTTTGAGCTCATCATATTTCTTACTTTTTTTAAATTTCTCCCATTCTTCTTTTGTTTTAATAACAATATGGTCATCTCCATTATGGAATTCAAAAGAGTATTCACCTTTTTTTTCCATATTTTCTTCTAACTCCTCTAAGGTCTCAAAATCGAAATCGAAATCAAAATCGAAGTCAAAATTCATATCTGGTATTACAATAGAATCGAAATTTGGTATTTGAATTTCTGGTATCTCAAAATTAAAATCCATATTATTAAAAAAAACAACATCATTTTTTAGACCAAAAGCGTTATTTCCTTTAGAGGTAATTTGCACCTTTTTTTTATTACCTAAAGCTTCAAAATTCCAATTTTTTATATACTTTTCTGCATCTTCTTTTGCCATTCCTTCTATTTCAATAAAAGCATCTATTTGTACTTCATTCTTGTTCCAAGTAATTACATTAATTTCTGTATTCGTAGCATTAATAGCCACTTCTACATCTTTGTTTACTTTAAAATTTTCTGTGAATTTCTTTTCAACTTTTTGCGCCTCTATTGTTCCTAAAAAACAGAAAGCAATGGCAGTAATTACATTTTTATAAAACTTGTGTCTCATGGTGTTTTTTGTTTAAATTATTAAGTTGTTTTAATTGTTTTTTCAAACGTTGTAACAGCTGTAAGCGTAATTGTAAATTACTCATCAATGCATCTATAGTGTCATCATTAACCCCTTTTGTATTGAGCTCTTTGGTTAATAATTTGTATTCTTGTGTTAATTCTGCAATTTTGTTTAAGTAACCTTCTAAAACTTCTTTATTGTTTTCCGTTACTTCTAACTCACTAATTGCTAGATTTATACTGTTTGTATAATAAGTTTCTATGGTGTTAAATTCTGGTGAAATGCTTCCTAAACTAATTTCTTTTTGTGCTGAACTTGTTTCAGTATCTTTTAACTCATTTGTATATTCTCTATCTTTAGATGGATACAACTGTATTGCCAAACTAACGAGTAACACAACAGAAGCAGCAATAGATAACCATTTAAAATTGCTCTTTTTTGGCTTTTCTTGATGCATTTTTTGCATCAATAATTTTTCGAACTTCTTGTTATGATTAGAAGATAATTCTATGTTTTCTTCTTTATAATCTTTTAATTTTTCTCTAATATCTTGCTGCATAACTCGTGTCTTTTAATTGTTCTTTCAATAATTTTTTTCCTCGTAACAAATGAGTTCTGGATGTATTTTCTGTAATATTTAAAATCTCTGATATTTCTTGATGATCATATCCTTCTAGTAAATACAGCGTTAAAACCAATCGATACTTTTCTTTTAAATCATTAATTACACGTACAATTTTCTCCGTAGAAAAAGTACTTTCTATTGGCCAATGATCATTTTCTATTGTCATCGTAATCTCCTCATTTATAGAAACTATTTCTAGTTTATTTTTCTTTAATTGATCTATGCTTTGATTCACAACAATTCTTTTTAACCAAGCACCAAAAGCCACTTCATTTTTATAGGAATCAATATTTTTAAAGGCTTTTATAAATGCGTCTTGCATGATATCTTCGGCTAAAAACTTATCTTTTACATACCTAAATGCAACTAAAAACATCCCTTTTGCATATAAATTATACAATTGCATTTGCGCCTTTGCACTATTATTTTTGCACTGGTCAATAATCGTTTGATGTAATTGTTTGGTCGGTTTCATTCAATCATTCTTATGCTAAAGACGATACATTTTTAGCGATGTTGCAAAAAGATTCGATTATTTATCTTTAAATTTACAAATTAACTTTTACAATGGATAAAAAACAATCTGCTTTGCATGAAAACGATGGCGTTTCTAAACCAGCAACAACCAGTTTTTTTAGTGCAGAAAAAATAAAACGCAGTAGAGCAAAACAACATACTGTAGATGAATTTGTTTCTAAAATTTTAGACGGAAATATTACTTTTTTAAGCAAAGCCATTACCTTGGTAGAAAGTACAAATAGTAATCATCAAAAAAAAGCAAATGAAATTTTAGAACGCTGCTTGCCGTATGCAAATAATTCTGTAAGAATCGGAATTACTGGAGTTCCGGGTGTTGGAAAAAGTACATTTATTGAAGCTTTCGGTAAACATTTAACTTCTCAAGGAAAAAAAGTTGCCGTCTTGGCAGTAGACCCAAGTAGTTCTGTGAACAAAGGCTCTATTTTAGGTGATAAAACAAGGATGGAGCAATTAGTTACTGATAAAAACGCATTTATCAGGCCTTCCCCTTCCGGTACTTCTTTAGGTGGGGTTGCTCAAAAAACACGCGAAAGTATTATTTTGTGCGAAGCTGCTGGTTTTGATACCATTATTATTGAAACCGTTGGCGTTGGGCAATCTGAAACTGTGGTGCATTCTATGGTCGATTTCTTTTTGTTATTAAAATTGGCAGGCGCCGGTGATGAATTGCAAGGAATTAAACGCGGAATTATAGAAATGGCTGATGCTATCGTCATTAACAAAGCAGATGGAGAAAATGAAAAAAATGCTAAAATTGCCAAAGTAGAATTTAATAGAGCTTTGCATTTATATCCTTTAAAAGAAAGCAAATGGCAACCTAAAGTTTTAACAGCAAGTGCGTTAAAAAACATAGGTATTGATAAAATTGAAACCATGATTGCTCGTTATATTGCTTTGACAAAAGAGAATTCTTATTTTGATAAAAAAAGAAATGAACAGAATAAATATTGGTTGTTATCTACAATTAATCAACAATTAAAAGATAATTTTTATCAAAACCCGATTATAAAACTAGCATTACAGGAAGAAATACAAAATTTAGAAAATTTAAAAACTACTCCTTTTAAAGCGGCTAAAAAATTGTTGGAGTTATAATTTGTTTTTTTCTGAATTTATTTCCCTATATCTTAGCTATTTATCAATATAAAATATGAAAACAATTTTAGGTTTCCGCAAAATTCACTCAAATATAATTTGGCTTAAATAAGATCTAATTGATTTTTGTTCAGCTTTAATTTGATTTTATTTAAAACAAAATTTACTACATCTAATATGAAGACAATGAAAAAAATCACATTCTATTTACTAATATTCTTTTTGGGTACAGCAACTTTCGCTCAATCCATAGATTCAATTTTTCAATCTGTAAAATACAGAAATATTGGCCCTTTTAGAGGTGGTAGATCCGTTGCAGCATCCGGTGTCGTAGGAGATCCTTTAACCTATTACATGGGAAATACGGGCGGTGGACTTTGGAAAACAGAAGATGGTGGGCAGCTTTGGAATAATATTTCAGACGGATTTTTTAAAACAAGTTCTGTTGGAGCCATTGCAGTTTCTGAAAGCGACCCAAACATTGTATACGTAGGAATGGGCGAACACGCACCTAGAGCCGTCATGACTTCTTATGGAGATGGTGTTTATAAATCTACAGATGCTGGCAAAACATGGAAACATTTAGGTTTAGAAGCTACGCAACATATTTCTAGAATTGTGATACATCCTAAAAATGCAGACATTCTTTTTGTGGCTGCACAGGGAGCATTATATGGTCCTAACAAAGAAAGAGGTATTTTTAAATCCACTGACGGTGGTGATACTTGGACGAATGTACTTTTTGTAAATGATTTAACAGGAGCCTCTGAATTATCAATGGACTTTAACAATCCTTTAGTGATGTATGCCGCCATGTGGGAACATCAGCGCAAGCCTTGGAAAGTAATTAGCGGAGGCGTTGGAAGTGGCCTTTACAAAACTACAGATGGAGGAGAAACTTGGAATACAATACATGAAGGCTTGCCAAAGGAAAAAGGCAAAATGGCAATCGCTGTGAGTCGCTCAAATTCTGAAAAAATTTATGCTTTGATTGAAAGTGATTCTGATAAAGAATTAGGAGGATTATTTGTTTCTGATAATGGAGGCAAAAAATGGTCTAAAATCTCTTCAGATCATAGCCTTGTTCAAAGAGCTTGGTATTATATTGAATTATTTATCGATCCTAATAATGAAGAAATTGTTTATGTTTTAAACGCAAGTGCGCAACGCTCTATTGATGGCGGTAAAAATTGGTCTAGAATATCAGGTACACACGGAGATTACCATGATCTATGGATCAACCCAAACAACAGCAAAAATATGGTGATTGCTAATGATGGTGGAGCCGCAGTTTCTTATAATTATGCCAAATCTTGGTCTCCTCAAAACAGGATGCCAACAGCACAATTTTATAGAATAAATACGGATAATATGTTTCCTTATAATATCTATGGTGGTCAACAAGACAATTCTTCTGTAAAAATTAGTAGTTTATCTTTAGGTAGCGGCGGAATTAGTGGAAAGAATTGGTCGGCCTCAGCAGGAGGAGAAAGTGCTTTTTTAGCTTTTAATCCTAACAATCCGAGATATGTAATGGGTGGAAGTTATTTAGGAACTATTGAAATACTGGATACAAAAGCAAAAGCTAGTACTCAAATTATGGCTGCTCCTATTCAATATCTGGGCAGAGATTCTAAAGATATGAAATACAGATACAATTGGAATGCTCCCATTATTTGGTCTCAACACGAACCAGATACGTATTATCATGGAGCTCAAATGTTATTGAAAACTAGCGATAAGGGAACTAATTGGGCGGAAGTTTCACCAGATTTATCCAACAATGAAAAGGAAAAACAAGGAAAAGGTGGCGGACCTTATACAAACGAAGCGGTGGGCGCCGAAAACTATGGCACATTATCTTATGTTGTAGAGTCTCCATTTGAGAAAGGAGTTCTCTGGGCTGCGACAGATGATGGCGTTTTGCAATTAACCAAAAATGGTGGAAAAACTTGGTCTAATGTAACACCAAAAAATCTACCCGAAACTTTGATTAATTCTATTGAAGTGTCTCCACACGACAAAGCAACAGCCTATATCGCAACAACACGATTCAAATTTAATGACTATACCCCTGCACTTTATAAAACGACAAACTATGGTACATCATGGAAGAATATTAGTGCTGGTATTCCAATGGGAGCTTACACAAGGGTAATTCGAGAAGATACCGAGCGAAAAGATTTGCTTTTTGCTGGCACAGAATTAGGCATGTATATTTCATGGAATGGTGGAAAAAAATGGCAGTCGTTTCAATTAAACTTGCCTACAACCCCGATTACTGATTTAAAAATAAGCCATGACAATCTGAATGTTGCTACCATGGGAAGATCATTTTGGATTTTAGATGATTTGGAATTATTACGACAGTTTGACGGTACTGATAACTCTTTTTCATTGCTTCAACCAGCAGATGCTATTATCGGAAATTGGTCTAGTCAATTAAATGGTAACTCTACAAACTTTGATGGCACAGATGATTCTGAAGGAGTAAACCCTGCGAATGGTGTTGTTTTTTATTACAATTTACCAACTGTATTTAAGGATGCAGAATTAACTTTAGAGATTAACGATAAAGACGGGAATTTGGTGAGAACCCTTAGCTCTAAAGCCGATGTTAAATATGTAGAATATCCTGGAGGCCCATCTCCTGAGCCCCTATTATCTAATAAAGCAGGACTTAATCGTTTTGTGTGGGACATGAGATATAACAGTTTACCTGGTGCACCAACCGCTTATATTGAAGGATCTTTTAGAGGTCATAAAGCCATGCCAAACAAATATACCGCGATTCTAAAACAAGAAGAACAAACCGCTGAAGTGTCTTTTAAAATATTGCAAAACCCATTGTACGATGTAACTGCCGAAGAGTATCAAGAAACGCATGAATTTAAAACCAAAACGGAAGCAAACTTAACAGAAATGCACATGAGAGTGAACAACTTAAAGAAAGTTCAAGATCAAATTGCATTTATATTAAAGGATTTAGCCGAACACAAAAAATATAACGAAGTAAAATCTAAAGGAAATGTAATTCTCCAAAAATTAAAAACTTGGGATGAAGAGATGGTACAACGTAAATCAAAAGCTTATGATGATGTAGAGAATTTTCCGAATAAATTTACTGCAGAATACATCTTTCTTATGAACCAAAATGACAGTGATTTGCCAAAAGTAAATCAGGCTTCCAAAGACCGACTCAAAGAGCTCAACAAACAATGGACCTTATTAAAAAACAGATCTGAAGAACTTATCAATATCGACATTCCGGCATATAACCGCTTACTTTGGAACCATGGTATTGGAGCTTTAAAAATCAAATAAAAAACAGTCAATAAATTGAAAACTTTCAAAAATGCAATTTCACCAATTCTTCGTTTACTTTTTTAGTCAGTAAACTATTCCATTTTGAGGTATTTAAATAAAATGAGGTGTTTTTTAATGCAATATTTTAAACAGTAACTCCTTCAAAAGATCTCGGTGAGATTGGCTTGCTCCAACCCCCTTACTCTTTACATCTGCATCTCTTAGAAAGGCGATTACTTGTGCTACTTTTCGCATCGGGTAATTTTTTGCTGCCGAAAAGTATTCATCAACAAAATAAGGATTTACACCCAAGTTTTTGGCGACTGAACTTTTAGATTTATCCTTTAATCCATGCAGTAATAACAACTGGGTAAAATAATTATTCAACAAAGAAATCGTCATTACTAAGGGATTCTTTTTAGGGTTTTCTGCAAAGTAATTGATAATTCTATTTACCTTTAAAATGTTCTTTTCGCCTACTGCTTTTTTAAGTTCGAAATTATTAAAATCCTTAGAAATGCCGATATTATCCTCAATATCTTTATCACTAATGATGCTTCCTTTGGGCAGAATCAACATTAATTTCTCTAATTCATTCGCTATTTTACTTAAATCTGTGCCTAAAAATTCTACTAACATTTGAGAAGCTTTTGGCTCAATTTTATATTTTTTAACGCTTAAAACACGGAGAATCCAATCTCCAACCTGATTATCATATAATTTTTTACTTTCATAGACCAAACCAGATTTAGCAATTGCCTTATGTAATTTTTTACGCTTGTCTAATTTCTTGTATTTGTAGTTCAATACTAAAACCGTAGTTGGCTGCGGATTTTCTGCATACCCCACTAATTTGTCTATATGCCTGCTTAAATCTTGTGCTTCTTTAATAATTAAAACCTGCCTTTCTGCCATCATTGGGTACCGTTTAGCAGTAGATATAATATCTTCAATTTCGGTATCTCTACCATACATCACCTGTTGGTTGAAACCCTTTTCTGATTCTTCTAAAACATTTTTCTCAATATAATCAGAAATAATATCAATATAATAAGGCTCCTCACCCATTAAAAAATAAATGGGTTTTATATTTCCTTTTTTAATATCTGAAAGAATGGTTCTTATTTCATTCATAGGCATATCATTTATCCTTTCTATAGAAAAGGAAACTCTTATGGATTTCTATTTTAATGATTACTTTAGATAAATATACATTTTTCTAAAAGTAATTTTTATACTTTTATCGCATGCAAAAACTCAATCTACCTTTTTATAATTTCAAACTCAAAAGTAGCGAAAATAAGATGCTTATTTTTGATAAATTGAGAAAAAAGTATTTGGTTTTAACGCCAGAAGAATGGGTTCGTCAGCATTTTGTTCAGTTTTTGATTGATGAAAAAAAATATCCAATTTCTTTAATCGCAGTAGAAAAACAGTTAACAATTAATCATCGTAAAAAAAGAACCGATATTTTAGTGTTTAATTCTGATGGAAACCATGAAATTATTGTTGAATGTAAAGCACCCTCCATTAAAATTAAACAAGATACTTTTGATCAAATTGCTCGTTATAATTTAAAATTAAAAGCTAATTATTTAATTGTAACGAATGGATTAGAACATTTTTATTGCAAAATGGACTTTGAAAAAGAAACCTATGTTTTTTTGAAAGAGATTCCTAGTTATAGGTAACTTTTGAGCTACTATAACACATTTAGTGCTAAAGTATCAGAAAAAAACAAATTATTCACTTAGATTGTTAAAGGAGTAGCAATGATCATAACGATTAAATTTAATTGGTCTAAACAGGTTTCTTTCGATAAAATTAAAATGATATTAATTTATAAAATGTAATTTCGCAACTTTGAAAACAGCCATTGTTATATTAAATTGGAACGGACAAAGATTATTAGAGCAGTTTTTGCCGTCTATCGTAAAGTATAGTTCGCAAGAAGCTACTATCTATGTGGCAGATAATGCATCTACAGACACCTCTATTCAATACATTAAAACATTTTTTCCTTCGATTAAAATTATAGAAAATACCACAAATGGTGGCTATGCAAAAGGTTATAATGATGCACTTCAATTTATAGATGCCGATATTTATTGCTTGCTAAACTCTGATATTGAGGTTACCAAAAACTGGTTGTCTCCCATTTTAGAAATTTTTAAAAATGATGATCAAACTGCAATTATTCAACCAAAAATATTAGATTTTAAGAATAAAAAGAAATTTGAATATGCAGGGGCTGCGGGTGGATTTATCGATTTATATGGATATCCTTATTGCAGAGGACGTATTTTTAAAGATTTAGAAACTGACGAAGGACAATTTAATGATATTAAAGAAATTTTTTGGGCCTCAGGAGCATGTTTCTGTATACGCTCTAAAGTGTATCATAAATTGCATGGTTTTGATGAAGATTATTTTGCGCACCAAGAAGAAATTGATTTATGCTGGCGAACTAAAAACATCGGTTATAAAGTAAAATATGTTGGAACTTCAACTGTTTTTCACCTTGGTGGAGCAACTTTACAAGAAACCAATCCGCAGAAAACATTTTTAAATTTTAGAAATAGTTTGTTTAGCATCGTGAAAAATGTACCTAAAAAATGGTTTTTATTTGTCATTTTTTCACGTTTAATTTTAGACGGAATTTCTGCTTTAAAGTTTTTATTGGAATTAAAACTAAAACATGTTTGGGCAATTTTAAGAGCTCACTTTAGTTTCTACAAAAACTTTTTTAAATTCTTAGAAAAGCGAAAAGCACTATTTAAAAGTCAAAATTACCATGCACATACAAGCATTGTTTGGCAATATTTTGTGCTGGGCAGAAAGAAATTTAAAGATTTAGAGTAATGCCAATGTAATTACATAATACCACTATACATCGTTATTTTTTTTCGCTTACTTTTTATTAAAAAAATGACAGTAAAAAGAGCTATACTGCTTCTTTCTTAGTTGATATACAAATGGAAAAATGCATTTTATTTCCGAAACTTTACATGACAAAGGTATGAAAGCCCAAAAATAAAAGGTTATCAGAATTTTGCTTTAAATGCTTCCTAAAACAACTACTTTTATAACAAAAGTTTTACAAGTATTTGATTAGTAACCTTTTAATTTCCGAGCAATATCTGAAGGAAAAAAGGAGTTTTTAAAGTATCTCTAAACTACCTTTTCCTTCTCTGATCACTTGAGGCTCATCATCTGTTAAATCGATAATTGTAGAAGCATAATTATCACCAAAACCTCCATCAATAACGATATCTACAAAGTTTTTCCATTTTTCGAAAATTAATTCAGGATCTGTTGTATATTCTAAAATATCATCATCATCTCTTATAGAAGTAGAAACAATTGGGTTTCCCAAAGCTTTCACAATTGACCTTGCAATGTTATTATCTGGAATACGAATTCCTACTGTTTTCCTTTTTTTAAAAGATTTTGGTAAACTATTACTACCCGGTAAAATAAAGGTATAAGGCCCTGGTAAGGCCCTTTTTAAAATTTTAAAAGTTGGTGAGTCTATTTGCTTTACGTAATCTGATAAATTACTTAAATCTGAACAAACAAAAGAAAAGTTTGCCTTTTCAAGCTTCACCCCTTTTATTCTCGCAATTTTTTCTAGTGCTTTTGTATTCGTAATATCACAACCCAAACCGTAAACAGTATCTGTAGGATAAATAATTAAGCCACCATTTCGTAGCACTTTTACAACCCTGTCAATTTCTTTAGGGTTAGGGTTTTCCGGATATATTTTAATAAACTCTGCCATAACATAAAAATATAATAAATATTAATTTTAAAGAATAACAATTGTGTTTTACCAAAAATTAAAAACACAATTGATATTTATTTACTTATTTTTAGGGAATTGAATCTTTTTTAGGTTTTATCTACCAATCTAAAACCTTCGCCATGAATATTTAAAATTTCTACAGCATCATCCTCTTTTAAATATTTACGCAACTTTGCGATATAAACATCCATACTTCTTGAGGTAAAGTAATTATCATCTCTCCAGATCTTTGTAAGAGCTAACTCTCTTGGCATTAAATCATTTTTATGAATTGCCAACATTCGTAATAACTTACTTTCTTTAGGCGATAATTTACTTGGCACGCCATCTTTGCCCACCGATAAATGACGTAGCTTAGAGTTAAAGAAAAATGAACCAATATTAAATTCGAACTGCTCTGATTCTGTTGATTTATCAGCGCCTTTGCGCTGTAAAATAGCTTTTATTTTATGCAACAAAACTTCAGAATCAAAAGGTTTATTTAAATAATCATCTGCACCAACTGAATAACCTTTTAAAACATCTTCTTTTAATGTTTTGGCTGTTAAAAAAATAATTGGCACTTCTTTATTGGTTACTCTAATATCTTGTGCTAATGAAAAGCCATCCTTACGAGGCATCATTACATCTAAAATACACAAATCGTAATCGCTGTTCTTAAACATAATTAAACCTTCTATTCCGTCTTTAGCATGCGTAACATTATAATCATTTAGCGCTAAATAATCTTTTAAAACGGTTCCAAAATTTGGATCGTCTTCTACTAACAAAATTTTCTTACTTCCCATTTTATAAACTTTTTAAATTAAAGGTAATTTTACTGTAAATATGCTTCCTTTTCCTTTTTCACTTTCTACGAACACTGTTCCGTGGTGTTTTTCAACAATTTCTTTTACATAAGCTAATCCTAGACCATGACCTTTTACATCATGAATGTTTCCTTTTTGCTCCCTATAAAATTTATCAAAAACACTTTTCTGAACACTTTTACTCATTCCAATTCCTTCGTCTTTTATTTTAATAATAAAAAACTTATTCATACTCTCTGTGTAAACATTAATTTTTGGAGGCGCTACAGAGTATTTTATTGCATTCTCTAATATGTTAACTACAACATTGGTAAGATGAAATTCATTTCCAGAAATTTCAGTTGTAATTGCATGAAAATGCTTCTCTATTGTTCCTTTTTTATCATTTACCAATAAACTAACATGTGTAATGGCATCTTCTATGATATCATGAACATCTACAGTTTCTTTCGCAATATCTAACTGATTTTTTTCTAATCTAGAAATTCGTAATACATTTTCTACCTGCGTATGCATTCTTTTATTTTCATCACGAATCATATTTACATAGCGCAAAACTTTTTCGTTATCATTTATAATTTTTGGATTTCTAATGGAGTCTAAAGCTAAATTGATCGTAGCAATTGGGGTTTTAAACTCGTGTGTCATATTATTAATAAAATCTGTTTTTATTTCTGATATTTTTTTCTGTTTTATTAACTGGTATAATGAACTTGAAAAGGCTACGATAATAATAAAAATAAAAAATAATGAAAGCAGTAATATGTTAGAAATACCTGATAAAATATGCTTGTTTTTTGTTGGAAACTCTATATGCAAGATATAATCAGGATTGTCATTGTCATTAAAAGATAAGGGATAGGTATAACTATCTTTCTGACTCACTGTATAATAACCTGATTTTAGTTTTGTTGCTAAGCCATCAATACCATACACACCATATTTAAAATCTAAAAATATATTCCTTTTTTCTAATTCATCTTTTATCGTTTCATTTAATTCTCTGTTGCTAATTCTTTGATTTAAAGGGATTTTTCTTTGCCATTCTTTTCTGAATTCAGAAAATTGAAAATCTTCATACTTTTTCATTCTTCCTACAAAAGAGTAGCGTTTTTCATCACCAGAATTAAAAATATGATCTTCATCTTTGATAAAACTAGTTTGAAAAAAATCTTTTTTACCAGAAACTCTTTTAAAAATAACAGTTTCATTATCCAAAAAGTCTAAAGGAATTTCAAAATTTTCTTCTAAAATTGTAGTTCCATAAGTAATTTTTCTATTGTTCGTGGTATCAATTTGTTGAAACAAATAATTTTTAAGTTCCGCATTATCTGCCAATGTTTCTCTTGATAAAATATCTTGAATTACATTTTCAATTTGTTGATCTTTATTTTCATTGATTCTTTCAATAACCCTCCCCAAAGATTTTTGTACATCATTCTTAAATTGTTCTTTTTTACTCTCTACTGCATTATTAATCCAATAGAGTTGTACAGAGATAATTCCTATCAAGGAAATACTCATTAAACCAACAATAAGAACAAACATTTTTTTGCCCATATATCAAAGTTAAGTTAATAAAAAATTGGAATTCTTGTTTTTAACGTAGATTAACAAAAAAGGAATAAATTTAAGAGTAATTTAACAAAAATCTTAAGTATATTTAAAATATCGAAGCTTTTCCTGTTAAAATATTATGAATTTCACGAACCCGCTTTCGGGTTTCATCAAGGTTTTCATTATAAATTATATAGTTAGATTGCAGTATTTTTTTACAGTCTTGCCATTGATTTTTCATTCTATTTAAAACCTCTTTTTTTGTTGATGAATCTCTAGCAATAACTCTTTGAATTTTAGTATTTACATCCGCATAAACGGTAATTATAACATCGCATATTAGATTACTTTTAGTTTCAAATAAAATGGCATTCTCGTAAATAATATAATTCTTTTTATTATTAATTTTCACGAATTTTTCAAAATGTTTCTTAACCTCTGGATGTATAATCGCATTTAGTTTTGCCAATTTTTCTTTGTCTCTAAAAACTATTTCTGCTATATATTTTCTATTTAAAGCATCATTTATAAAAGCCAATTCACCAAATTCTTTGATTAATTTGTCTTTTATAGTTTTTGATGAGTTCATTAATTTTTTAGCCTCATAATCAGCAATATAAATAGCTACATTATCAAACTCAGAAAAGAGTTTAGCAACCGTAGTTTTACCACTTCCGATACCCCCTGTTAAACCAACAATCATCATTTATTTTTGAATTAAAAAATCTATTTTAGCTGGTACAATTTTAAAACTTTTGATAAAATTCGGTTTTGCAATCACTTTAGGTATTAAATATCCTAAATTATTCTTTTCAGAAATAGCAAAATCGCATTCCACTTTAAAAGAAGCCTCAGAAACTTTGGCAAAATTAGATAATGCAACAATATAAACGATCTCTACCTTTTCTGTAAGAATAGTTAAACTCGTGTTCTCTGGTAAATTTTTAATTGTAAACGGAATTTGCAAAACTCCTTCTGTAAATTTATCTACTTTGCCAGCAATTGTAACTTTTAATTTGTTAATATGTAAACTATTTTGTGCTTCTGGGTTTATGATTGCAACCTGCTTACTAAAATCAGTTTTTACATCCTTTAAAGATAATTTTTTTAAATTAAGGTAATTAATTTTTTGAAGTTTAGCTTCCGGACCAGAAATAACAATAGAGTCTGGCTTTACAGATATTTCGTCTAAAAGATCGTAACCAATATGAAAATTAATTTCTAAGTTTGGTTTTATGGCTACTTTTTTAGAACTTAATACTCCTAAATTTAAATAAATAGTATCTTGAATAATCTCTTGTAAAACAACGCCAGATAATAGTTGTTTTTGAATTTTATTAGTCTGATTTCTTGGTAAAAGATAAAAATTTTCAGCCTTCTTTTTTTGCAATTCAGAAGCTTCTAACTGTATAACTTTATTCTTAAATTTAGTTCTTAAAATTTTAAATCCTGATGCTTTTATAGAAATATCTATTGCTGATATGGGTGTTTCTTGTAAAAGTTTATTTTGAGGTATATTTTCATAACTTACAGGATAAGTAACCACAGTAACATATTCTTTAGAAAATGTAATCAAAAACCAAATTAAAAAAGAGATGATTAAAAAACTTATAAATGTTTTTGGTATTTTCTTAGATTTTGTTTTCAAGAAGATAAATTTTAGTGCAAGCTACTGAAAAGCTAATAAACAAAAAAATGAGCTTTGTCTTAAAAAAGAAAAAGCTCACTTATTTATTTTCTAATAAAAATAATTACTTTACTTCGGGGGTTAAATACTTCTTACTCAACTCCATTGAAATAGCCGAACGTTCAAACTTAATTTTTCCGGCGCCTGTTTCTATCGTTACGGTATTATCATTTGTATTAATTTCTACAATTTTTCCGTGAATACCGCTAGAGGTAACCACTTTTCCTCCTTTTTTAATTTCCTTTTGAAATACTTTTTCTTTTTTCTGACGGTTCATTTGTGGTCTTATCATAAAGAAATATAAAACCGCAATCATTGCTATAAAGGGTAAAAATGACATTAAACTTCCGGCACCTGTATCGGCCTGTAATACTATTGTTAAAAACATATTGTTATTTTGCTTTTGGCGTTACCATACCTTTCAGAGTTAAAATTTCTCTTCCAGTTGCTGTATTTGTGATTAAAGTGATATTTTTTTGCTGTCTATTCTGTTTCCCATTAGTGTTAAACTTTACTTTAATGTCTTCAGTTTGACCTGGTTTAATAGGTTTTTTAGGCCAAACCGGCACTGTACAACCACATGTTACTTTAGCATCTGTAATGACTAAATCGGTTTTACCAGAGTTGGTTAATTTAAAAGTAGTTTCAACGATATCGCCCTCATTTACTGTTCCAAAATTATATTCTGTACTTTCAAAAGAAATAGAGGCTGCACCATTTTTAATTTCCACATCTCTAGATTTTGCCGTTTCTAAATTTTCTTTGTTAATTTTTGAAGTGGCGTTACCTGTCCCGTTTCCGCAAGCAATAAATAAGCTTGAAGAAATTACAAAGGCAAATAATATTATTGTTTTTTTCATGGTATTAAATTTGTGCAAAAATAACAAATAAATCGTAGTCTAACAATATCGTTACAATAAACCTCTACCTATTTTAACAATTCTTTTTTCTTTTGTAAATTCTTTAGAAATTTTATCTAAAACCCCGTTTATAAAATAACTACTCTTGGTTGTCGAGTAATCTTTAGAAATTTCTATATATTCATTAATAGTTACTCTGGTTGGTATTGACGGAAAATTAATGAATTCAGTCATGGCCATTTTTATGAGAATCATATCGATATCTGCAATTCTATCGGTTTCCCAATTAGGCGTTTTATCGGTAATATCTTGCTCATAGCTTTTCTCTTTTAAAATCGTTTTTCTAAAAAGATCAGACACAAATTGCTCATCATCAGTGTCCTTATATAATACACCTAGTGTAAAAGTTGTGTTATTCTTTTGTTTATTTAACGATCTTACAACCCATGTATTTACAAACGGAATATCATCAACCCAAGAAATCATAATATCCTCATAATAATCTGCTAGCTTTTCATTTGGCGCAATAATTTCTTTGAAAAAATCAATCACAAAAGCTTTATCGACTTTAAAGGAATCTTCTGAAGTATTTAGGTATTTTTTATACAAATCACTTTTTTGAAGTTCTTCAAAGATAATTCTTACATATTCTTTTTCTTGTTCCCAGTTTTTTAAATTATTCATTTCTAAATAACTTTCTAAACTAATACTTTCTGCAATTGCATTGATTAATTTGTTATCAATAAATTTTGTATTGGGCTTTAATTCTTCTTGAGTAGCAAGAATTTTCTTTTTGGAAAGTGCTATTTTTTTTGCGGCTAGTTTTTGTACTTCAACGAGTAGTCTAATATTTAAAACATATAAATCGAACATTTTTAAGATGCTATGTTTCAAAAATTTCTCTTCTCTAATAATGTCATCATTATGAGATTGCTGCATGGCATATACAGATTGCATTACTTTAACTCGAATATGTCTTCTGTTAATCATAATAAGAACTTATAAAATTTACTTTTAATTGCTCGGCAAAAATAGTATTAATTTAGTTTCTCATCATTACTTTTTTAATTCTTTTTTAAGAAAAAATATCTTTCTGAAACCCGTATATTCGTAGCTTATTTTTAATCTCACTTTTCTTTGAAAGCATTACAATATTTAAACAAATATTTCTCTAAATACAAATGGCGAATTTTAATAGGTTTGTTCATAACAATTTTATCCAAACTATTAGCGTTACAAGTTCCTAAAATTATTGGAGAATCTTTTAACATTGTCGAAGATTATATAAATAATAAAGTAACCGATTTAGCACAAGTAAAACATGAGCTTTTGATAAATGTACTCATTATTATTGGTGTTGCTTTATTGGGCGGGTTTCTTACTTTTTTAATGCGTCAAACCATTATTGTTACTTCAAGATTAATTGAGTTCGATTTAAAGAATGAAATTTATCAACAATACCAAAAATTATCACTCAATTTTTATAAAAAGAATAGAACGGGTGATTTAATGAATAGAATTAGTGAAGATGTTTCTAAAGTAAGAATGTATGTGGGGCCTGCCATTATGTATACCATGAACATGATTGTACTTTTTGTGGTAGGATTCTCTCAAATGGCCAGAGTAGATTTAAAATTAACTTTATATACCCTAATTCCTTTTCCGCTTTTATCTATTTCTATTTTTACTTTAAGCAAGGTTATTCATAAAAGAAGTACCATTGTGCAAGAATATTTATCAAAATTAACCACCTTTAATCAAGAGTTTTTTTCAGGGATAAATGTTGTTAAATCCTACGGAATTGAGAACTTAATTATTAAAGATTTTGATGTTATTTCTGATGAAAGCATGAAAAAAAACATTGATTTACAAAAAGCAAATGCACTTTTTTTCCCTTTGATGCTTTTATTAATAGGAATCAGTAACTTAATTGTTATTTATGTCGGTGGAAATCAATATATAAACGGAGAAATTAAAGCTGGTGTTATCATAGAATTTATACTATATGTAAATATTTTAACTTGGCCAGTAGCCGTAGTGGGCTGGGTAACTTCTATGGTACAACAGGCAGAAGCATCACAAGCAAGAATAAATGAATTTTTAAATCAGGTTCCAGAAATTAAAAACAAAAATTTATCGACCACCAAAATACAAGGTAATGTTACTTTTAAAAATGTAACATTTACT
Source organism: Polaribacter litorisediminis (assembly GCF_019968605.1). Taxonomy (NCBI): domain Bacteria; kingdom Pseudomonadati; phylum Bacteroidota; class Flavobacteriia; order Flavobacteriales; family Flavobacteriaceae; genus Polaribacter; species Polaribacter litorisediminis. The sequence continues at coordinate 870,106 of NZ_CP082966.1, read as the reverse complement.
TATGATGATACCAATATTACAGCTTTAAAGAATATTAATTTCTCTGTAAAACAGGGCGAAACTTTGGCTATTTTAGGAAATACGGGTTCAGGAAAATCAACTATTATTGAACTAATTTCTAGATTATATGACACAACAAAAGGCACAATTTTTTTAGATGACACTCCTATTCAGGAAGCAAATTTAAATGATGTAAGAAGTCAAATTGGTTTTGTTCCTCAAGATCCGTTCTTATTTTCTGATAGCATTGGGAACAACATTAAATTCGGAAAAGAAGAAGCTACCGAAGAAGAAATTATAAACGCGGCAAAAAATGCGGTGGTACATGACAATATCGTTGCCTTTAAAAACGGCTATAAAACGATTCTTGGCGAGCGTGGCGTAACACTTTCTGGTGGACAAAAACAACGAGTTTCTATTGCCAGAGCTATAATTAAAAATCCTAAAATTTTAATTTTTGATGATTGCTTGTCTGCCGTAGATACAGAAACAGAAGAAAAAATACTGGCAAATTTAGAAAAAGTATCTAAAGACAAAACTACATTTATTATTAGTCACAGAGTTTCATCAGCAAAAAATGCGGATAAAATTATTGTTTTAGATGATGGTAAAATTATACAACAAGGAACTCACAATCAACTTATAACCCAAGAAGGATATTATAAAAACTTATATGAACAGCAACTTTTAGAAAAAGAAAATTAATCTTTATCGTTGCTACATAAAATATTTTATTAGATTTGTAAGTATAAAAATAAACAATTATTCAAAAAGATTATGGCAGAGAGAATTGAACAAGAAGAAATTTTTTCACAAGTATTAAGAGCAGGAAGAAGAACTTATTTTTTTGATGTAAGAGCTACAAAAGCAGATGATTACTATTTAACGGTTACAGAAAGTAAAAAGTTTACACATGATGATGGCACATTCCATTATCAAAAACACAAGATATATTTATACAAGGAAGATTTTGCAGATTTTCATGAAATGTTGCAAAAAGCTACGGATTATATAGTTACTGAAAAAGGAGACGAAGTAATTAGCGAACGTCATCAAAAAGATTTTAAAAAAGAAGAAAACTCTGGAGAAATAAAGTCGGCACAAAGTTTTACTGATGTTTCTTTTGACGACATTTAAAAGCCTAAGAATATTTTCTCATTAGTTGCTTGTTTGCGCAATGAAAAAATCTTTTATGACTAGTTTGGATGCAGATAAAAGACTTTTTAAATGCGATTAATTCAATTTACATTTACTTGAAAACCGTAAACTTCTGTTTACGGTTTTTATATTTTACACAAATTTAGGTTTATGATGCCATGTAAATAAATTGAATTATTTTTTGATTCATTAAAATTAAAAAATAATTAGCACAGTTTTCGTTAAGGTCATTTTTTTCAATAAAAAGTAAGCGGAAAAGAAACGATTTATTGCGGCATTATTTGTCTAAAATGGTATTATAAAACTTTTTTCATTATTTTACTTTTAGAAACAGTTTCCTCCCACTCTCTCGCAGCATCACTATCTTTTGTAATTCCGCCACCAACATACACAAAAGCTCTATTATTTTGAATTTCCATACAGCGTAAATTCACAAATAGCGAAGAGTTTTTAAGCTGTATATTTTGATGATACATCTGTACTTCCCCCAAAAAGCCTGTATAAAAACTGCGATTGTAATTTTCGTTTTCTAAAATGAATTTTTTAGCGTTATTTCTTGGCAAACCACAAACTGCTGGTGTTGGATGCAGAGCCCTAATTAATTCTTTTAAGGTTGATTTTTTATCTAAACTCCCCCTGACTAATGTTTTTAAGTGCAACAAATTACCGGCTTGTACGGTTTTCGTTTTGTCTATTTTTAAATTTGTAGAAATATCTTTTACCTGCTCTTTTATAAAATCGGTAACCAACTGCTGTTCATCTAGCTCCTTATTTTTCCAAACCACATTTTTTATTTGTGAAGATTTTAATTCAGAGTCTCCCTGATACACTTGTGTTCCTGCCAAAGACATTGTTTTAAAAACGGAATTCTCTATATGTAAAAGTGTTTCTGGTGTTGCGCCCAACCATAGACCAACTTTTGGATGAAACCAGGCATATACAAAAGCATTTTTATAATTTTCTAATAATTTTTGATACACTTCCAAAATATTAAAATCAGAAATATGAATTTCTTCTTTTCTAGAAATCACTACCTTTTTTAAATCGGTTGTATTGATCTCATCGATTACTTTTTTCACTAATTGAATATGATAATCTTTTGAAACTTCATCCACTAAAAATTTCTTTTTATTAGAAATAATGGATTGTAGAGCAATTGGTTCCGCTATAAATGCTGCCTTTTTTAAAGGAAATAAAATTGCTTTTTCATTGGCATCAAACGGCGCAAAAACAAACCCTGATTCAGAGAAATCATCAATAAAAAAAAGTTCATCATCCTGCATAAAAAAACCATTAATCGTGTTTTTATTCGGTTTTCGATACACTACAAAAGGTAATTCTTTATGATAATGTGTTGTTATTTTATTAAAAATTTTCAATCTATTTTTTGTCTAAAACGATATTCGTCAATTTACAAATGGAAATTAGTTGATCATCTTCATCCACAATTCTAATTTCCCATAAATGTGTTGTTCTTCCTTTATGAATTGGTTTCGCAATTCCGAAAACAATCCCCTCTTTTTTACTTTTTAAATGATTAATGCTCAACTCAATTCCTTTAATAATTTTTGTTTTTGTATCTACAAAAAGAGCAGATGCACAGCTACCAACAGTTTCTGCTAAAGCAGCCGTTGCGCCTCCATGTAAAATTCCGTAAGGTTGATAAACCTTTGAGTTTACTGGCATTTTTGCAGTTACAAAATTTTCACCTACATCAACAAACTCTATCTCTAAAGTTTCCATGAGTGTATTTTTATTTAAACTATTTAAGGCAATTAGGGTTTTTTGTTTATCCATCAAAGTAACGTTTAAAGGGTAAAAATACGCATAATTTATTGTATTTTTGTCATCTTAAATCTAATGATTTTATGTACAAAATACGCGTTATTTTAGATTCTAAAGAAGATGTAATTAGAACTGTTTTAGTTGATGATCATATTAATTTAGAAAGTTTACATGTGGCAATTGCATCTTCATTTGGTTTTGAAGGGCAAGAAATGGCTTCTTTTTATAGAACAGATGATGAATGGAATCAAGGTGAAGAAATACCTTTGTTTAACATGGCTGAAGCTGGTGAGGACATTTCTATGCAGTCTTGCATGCTAGCAGATACACTACCTGAAATAAACAATAAACTTATTTACGTATATGATTTTTTAAAAATGTGGACTTTTTATGTAGATGTGATAGAAATATTACCAGAAAAAAGAGACGATTTACCACAAACCATTTTAGTTGTTGGAGATATTCCTGCCGAAGCACCTGAAAAAGAATTCGTTGCCGACGAGTTAAATGATGATTTCGGTGATGAAGGTGATATTGATGACGAATTTGGTCATTTTGATGATTTTAATTACAATGAATATTAATTGAATTGCTTAAACTTGTTTTATTTCACTGCTTCTCTATTAAATGAAAAATTTTAAGTAACAAAATTGTATTTTAGACGTCTTATTTATTATAACCGACTAAATCAATTTCTTTGGAAACTATCTTATCTCTTAAAAATCTCGATAAAAAATACGGAGCTGTCCATGCTGTAAATAATCTTTCTTTTGATATTCAAAAAGGAAATGTTTATGGAATTTTAGGTCCAAATGGCTCTGGAAAATCGACTACTTTAGGTATTATTTTAAATGTTGTAAATAGAACTTCAGGTGAGTTCTATTGGTTTAATGGCAACCTATCTACACATGAAGCTTTAAAGAAAGTTGGTGCTATTATAGAGCGCCCCAACTTTTATCCTTACATGACTGCTTCGCAAAATTTAGCTTTAATTTGTAAAATAAAGGAAATATCCACAGAAAAAATTGATGAAAAACTAGCAACTGTAAATCTATTTGATAGAAAAGATAGCAAGTTCAGCACTTTTTCTTTAGGAATGAAACAACGTTTGGCTATTGCATCTGCACTATTAAATGACCCTGAAATTTTAATTTTAGATGAACCCACCAATGGTTTAGATCCGCAAGGAATTCATGAAATAAGACAAATCATTATAAAAATTGCTAAAAGTGGTACAACAATCTTATTAGCTTCTCACCTTTTAGATGAAGTTGAAAAAGTGTGCTCTCATGTTGTAGTCATCAGAAAAGGAATTAAATTATATGCTGGTCGCGTAGATGAAATGACGGCTTCTAACGGTTTATTAGAATTAAAAGTAGAGAAACAAGAAAAAGAGTTGATTACCCTTCTTGAAAACCATCCTGCAATTGGTAAAATCACAAAAGATCATGAAACTATTATTACAACTTTAAATCGTGAAATTTCATCCACAGAAATAAATACTTATTTGTTTGAAAATGGCATTGTTTTATCACATTTAATAAAACGTAAACCTAGCTTAGAACAACAATTTTTAGATTTAACCAACAATAAATAATCAACGAAACCCGCAAGTTATGTTAAGACTACTTACTATAGAATTTCATAAATTAAAATATAATAAAGCGAGTAAAGTACTCACTATTATCTATTTTGGCCTGCTCACTTCCATCGCCCTAATAGCCTCTATAAAATTCGAATTTGGCGATTTTAAACTACATTTAGCAGATGCAGGAATCTTTAATTTTCCTTATATATGGCATTTTAACACCTATGTAGCTTCCATTTTAAAATTCTTTTTATTGCTCGTTATTGTTTCTATGATGTCTAACGAATATAGTTACAAAACTTTAAAACAAAATTTAATTGATGGTTTAAGTAAAAAAGAATTTATACTCTCTAAGTTTTATACAGTAATCGCTTTTGCCTTTATTTCAACCATTTTTGTATTTATAGTTTCTTTGGTTTTAGGTTTGGTCTATTCTGATTATAATGAATTTGCAATCATAGTTTCTGATTTAGAATATTTATTAGCATTCTTCATAAAATTAGTTGGTTTCTTTTCTTTTGGCTTATTTTTAGGAATTCTTGTAAAGCGTTCTGCTTTTGCAATCGGTGCTATGTTGGTCTGGTTGATTTTAGAAAGTATCTTTAAAGGTTTCTTATATTGGAATTTTCAAAATTCAGAAAAAACAAGCGAAACTGTTGATTCCATCATGCAATTTTTACCTTTAGAAGCGATGGCTAATTTAATTAAAGAACCAATTTCTAGACTAGGTGCAGTTAGATCTGCAGCCAACACAATGGGTGAAATATTTACAAAAAGTTATGCTGTCGATTTTACAACAATTTTAATAGTTTGTTTTTGGACTTTTATATTTATCTACCTGTCTTACAGATTGTTATTGAAAAGAGATTTATAATCTGTATGAAAGGTAATTCTAAACATAAAACAGGAGGATATTTTGGCGGATTGTCAATACTTTCCGCAATAAAAAATTAATTGATTAAATTGAATTCTTAAAATTAAAACCGTTTGAGATCTTTTGTAATTTACAGTACTGAAAGTAGAGGAGAAAGTTATGTTATAGTAACAAATTTGGAATTACATTGAAATAGCGCTAACTTCTAAACATAAAAACTCCAAAACAATATATTGTTTTGGAGTTTTTTATGCTTCTAAAATTAAATTTTACTTTAACCTCTTTTTAACTGCCACTTCTTTATACGCCTCAATAACATCACCTTCTTCAATGTCATTGTAATTCTTAAGTTGAAGTCCACAATCATATCCTTTTGCAACTTCTTTAACATCATCTTTAAATCGTTTTAATGAGGTTAAAACTCCGTCATGAACTACAATTCCGTCTCTAATAATTCTAATTTTAGAATCTCTAAATATTTTACCAGACATGACCATACAACCTGCAATGTTACCAACTTTAGAAATTTTATACACTTCTCTAATCTCTACATTACCGGTAACTTCTTCTTTCATTTCAGGAGATAGCATTCCTTCCATGGCGTCTTTCAAGTCATTAATTGCATCATAAATAATAGAATATGTTCTAATATCAACTTCTTCTTTGTCTGCTATTGTTCTAGCATTTCCTTGCGGACGAACATTAAACCCAACAATAATTGCATCTGAAGCTGTTGCTAGTAAGACATCACTTTCTGTAATAGCTCCAACACCTTTATGTAAAATATTTACTTGAATTTCTTCTGTTGATAATTTCTGGAAAGAATTTGTTAATGCCTCTACAGAACCATCTACATCTCCTTTTAAAATAATATTTAACTCTTTGAAATCTCCAAGTGCAATACGTCTTCCGATTTCTGCAAGTGTTAATGTTTTTTGAGTTCTTACAGATTGCTCACGTTGTAATTGAGAACGTTTAGATGCAATTTGTTTTGCTTCTCTTTCATCATCAAAAACATTAAACTTGTCTCCTGCTTGCGGAGCACCATCTAAACCTAAAATAGATACCGGAGTTGATGGTCCGGCTTCTTTTAAGTTATGTCCTTGATCATCAAACATCGCTCTTACTTTACCACTGTGTTTACCTGCTAACAAGTAATCTCCAATTTTTAAAGTTCCTGCTTGTACTAATATTGTAGAAACATATCCTCTTCCTTTATCCAGTAAAGCTTCTACAACAGCACCCACTGCATTTTTGTTAGGGTTTGCTTTTAATTCTAAAACTTCTGCTTCTAACAGTACTTTTTCTAGCAACTCAGGAACACCTTCTCCTGTTTTTGCCGAAATATCTTGAGATTGAATATTTCCACCCCATTCTTCAATCAACAAATTCATTTGAGATAATTGTGTTTTTACATTATCTGGATTGGCATTTGGTTTATCGATCTTATTAATTGCAAATATGATCGGAACTCCCGCAGCCTGCGCATGAGAAATTGCCTCTTTTGTTTGTGGCATTACATCATCATCTGCTGCAACTACAATAATTACCAAATCTGTTACTTGTGCCCCACGAGCTCTCATCGCTGTAAAAGCCTCGTGACCTGGTGTATCTAAAAATGCTATTTTTTGATCGCCAACTTTTACTGAATATGCTCCAATATGTTGCGTAATACCTCCACTTTCACCTTCAATAACATTTGCTTTTCTAATATAATCTAAAAGAGAAGTTTTTCCATGATCTACGTGCCCCATTACTGTAATAATTGGCGCTCGTACAATTAAATCTTCTGGTTTGTCTTCAACTTCTTCAATAGATTCTTCTACCTCAGCACCTACAAACTCTACCTTATGATTAAATTCTTCGGCAACAATAACTAATGTTTCAGCATCTAAACGCTGATTCATGGTAACCATCATTCCTAATGACATACATGCCGAAATAATATTTGTTACAGGAACATCCATCATCGTAGCAACTTCACTTACAGTAACAAATTCAGTTACCTTTAAAATTTTGCTATCTAATGCTTGTGCTTCTTGTTCTGCTTCTGTTTGCTCCTTACGAGCATCTCTTTTATTTCTACGATATTTTGCACCTTTTCCTCTAGAAGATTTTCCTTGAAGTTTTTCAAGAGTTTCTCTTACTTGTTTTTGGATTTCTGCTTCTGTTGGTTCTTCTTTTTTTACTGGAGAAGTTCTAGTATTTCCTCTTGCTCCTCTAAAACCAGGACTTCTTGTTCCTGGAGTTCTTGTTCCAGGGCTTCTTGTTCCTGCAGCTCTATTTCCTGTTGGTCTTCCTACTCCGCCAGTTGCTCCAGGCTTACTAATACGCTTGCGTTTCTTTTTAGCATCTGAGCTTGTAGTCTTTTTAACTTCTGGTTTTTTCTTTTTAGGTCTTTCAAATTGTTTTAAATCAATTTTTTTACCAGTAAAATTAGGGCCCTCTAGCTTTTTGTATTGCGTTTTAATCGCTTCTGCATTTTCTGCAGTAACCTCTTCTGATTTCGCTTCTACTTTTTTATCATCCTTTTTAGAGTCTGATTTGGAAACTGCTCTAGAAGCTACTTTTTCAATTTCTGAAAATGTCTTTTTAACTTTTGGAGCCTCCACTACTGGAGCAGTTGCTTGGGCAACCTTAGTTTCGGAAACTTTAGTTTCTACAACTTTAGGAGTTTCTTCCGTTTTTGCCTCTTCAACCTTTATAGTTTCCTCAACTTTAGGTACATCGACAACAACTTCTTTAGATCCTTTTGAAACCTCTTGAACTTCTTGCTTTGGTTCTTCTTTAACTTCCTTTACAACATCAACAGGTTTTTTACCAATGTTGTCAATATCTATTTTGCCAACAGTTTTAAACTCTAACTTATCTGCCTTAGCCTTAAGAACTTCTTCTTTCTTACCTTCTTCTTCCGCTCTTTTCTTCTCTAATTTAGCTTCAATTTCTAAACGAATCGCTTCTTTCTCTTTTCGTTTCTCTTCGCCAACTTCTTTAGATGCAGCTTTCTTGTTTGCATCTGTTTCAAAGCCATCTTGTAAAACTTGATAGATATCACCAGAAATTTTAGTGGTTGGTCTTGCCTCTATTTCATGACCTTTCTTTGCTAAATATTCTACTGCTCTATCTAGAGAAATGTTTAACTCTCTTAATACTTTATTAAGCCTCATTGTTTTGCCTACAGACATAAATTCTTTTTAACTTTATAATTGTAAAAATATACTTTTTACTTCACTTTTGTGCATTATTACTATTCAAATTCTTCTTTCAGAATTCTTTGAACATCTACAATTGTTTCTTCTTCTAAATCAGTTCTTTTTACCAATTCTGCAACACTTGTTTCTAGAACACTTCTGGCGGTATCTAAACCAATTTTTTTGAATTCTGCAATTACCCAGTCTTCAATTTCGTCAATAAATTCGGTTAACTCTACATCTTCTTCTTCTAAACCTTCTCTTTGAACGTCTATTTCATAACCCGTTAACTCACTTGCCAAACGGATGTTAACCCCACCTCTACCAATTGCTTTCGAAACTTCTTCTGGTTTTAATAACACGCTTACACGTCCTTTTTTACCATTTTTTTCTTCGTCGTACAATTTTATTTCCATGGAGGTTACCTTAGCTGGGCTCAATGCTCTTGCTATAAACAGTTGTTCGTTTTTGGTATAATTGATGACGTCTATATTCTCATTTCCTAATTCACGAACAATTCCATGAATTCTTGAACCTTTAACACCAACACAAGCTCCAACAGGATCTATTCTATCATCATAAGAATCTACCGCTACTTTAGCTTTTTCACCAGGAATTCTTGCAACCCCTTCTACTGTAATTAAACCATCAAAAACCTCTGGAATTTCTTGTTCAAATAATTTATTTAAAAATGTTGGTGAAGTTCTAGATAAAATAATTGCTGGTTTATTTCCTCGTAACTCAACAGTTTTAATAACACCTCTTACAGAATCTCCTTTTCTAAAGAAATCAGATCTAATTTGTTCGCTCTTTGGTAATACAATTTCATTACCATCATCATCTAATAAAATAATAGCATTATGACGTATATGGTGCACTTCTGCTGTATATAATTCGCCTTCTAAATCTTTAAAATGTTTAAAGATATTTGTACTATCGTGCTCATAAATTTTAGAAATTAAGTTTTGACGCAATGCCAAAATAGCTCTTCTTCCTAGATCTACTAATTTTACTTCTTCAGATACATCTTCACCTATTTCAAAATCTGGTTCAATTAATCTTGCTTCGGATAACTCAATCTCTTCATTATCATCTTCAGAAAAACCATCTGCCACCACCACTCTATTTCTCCAAATCTCTAAATCTCCTTTATCTGGATTGATAATAATATCAAAATTATCATCAGAGCCAAATTTACGTTTTAAAGTAGCTCTAAAAACCTCCTCTAAAATAGACATTAGTGTAACTCTGTCTATACTTTTATTATCTTTAAATTCTGAAAACGAATCAATTAACGCTATATTTTCCATTACATCTTTTACTTAAAATACAATCTTCACTTTGGCTTCTTTAATATCTTTGTATGATATTGTCGCTGTCTTCTCTACAGTAACTTTCCCTTTGCCTATGGGTTTTGGTTCTCGAGCTTTCCAACTTAATACAATTTCTTCCTCAGCTGCCTCTACTAAAGTACCTTCTAATTCCTCTTCCGCTATTTTAACCTTTAGAATTCTGTTGATATTTTTAACATACTGTCTCTTCAATTTTAAAGGATGCGAAATATCTGGCGTAGAAACTTCTAGTGAAAAATCTTCTTCCTCCCTATCAAGATTAGCATCAACAGCTTTACTTATCCGAATACATTCACTCAAGGGAACTCCATGATCACCATCTACAGTAATCTGAACTTTGTTGTTTTCAGAGATCACTAAATCAATTAAAAATAATGATTCATTTTCTGCTAAAGCCTCGTTCACTAACTGTTTTACTTTAATTTGATCCATTTTAAAATCTTACAAAATTCTCAAAAAAAATTGCTTTTGAGTATAAAAAGAGGGGACTTTAAGTCCCCTCAATTATCAATTTACTCTTAAATTCTGTGCAAATATACTAAATGTTTATTACTTAGCAAATTTAAATATATTCAATTATTTCCTTATATTTGTATTCCTTATAAAGCTTAATATTCGAAGCAGATGAAAAAAATTTTAGTCCCCGTTGATTTTTCAGAAAAATCTGAATTTGCAGCTAAAATGGCAAACGATATTGCTCAAAAATATGATAGCGCCATTTACTTAATACACTTGATAGAATTACCATCAGGAATTACCGGCAGAGCCGAAGTGGGTAATTATAGCATTCCAGAAAGTATGCTGTTTTTAAGAAAAATAAGACAGCGCATGCAAGAATTTAAAGAAACCTTTTTTTATGAAAACCTTGAAGTTTACTATGCAATAAAATTACAAAACCCTTATGAAGGCATCTTGAAGTATGCTGATAAAATGGGTGCAGATATGATTGTGATGGGGTCTAAAGGGCACTCTACTTTCGAAGAAATATTTATTGGCTCAAATACAGAAAAAGTTGTTAGATCTTCTAAAACACCTGTGCTTGTTGTTAAAAAGGACAACGACAAATTAAAAATGAAAGAATTAGTTTTTGCTTCTAACTTTAAAATTACGGAGGATAAAGAAGTTTTTAAAAAGTTCTTAGATTTTGCAAATCATTTTAAAAGTAATATTCATTTATTAAAAATAAACACGACTTTAAATTTTGAGAGCACTCATGAAGCTACAAAGAAAGTAAAAAATTACATTGCAGACTTTGACTTGCCAAAACATTCAATTAATATTTACAATGATTTATCTGTTGAAAAAGGTATTTTACATTTCGCTGAAGAAATTAATGCAGATTTAATTGCCATAGGAACAAACAATAGAAGTGGATTGTCGCATTTATTTTCTGCAAGCGTTACAAAAAACTTATCTAGTCACGCTTTAAAACCTATTTTAACGATAAAAGTTTAAGATTTGAAATTTAGGATGCTTGGAGTTTTAAAACATCATTTTATTTAAAAAATATATACACTACTTTTCACCATTATTTTTTTATCCGCCTATAATACGTATGATGATTTAGGACAAGAAACAGCTACCGACTGGCCAAAACAAACTGTTTTTTCCTTTAAAGCTAACCGGGTTTTTAACACAGACTTTTTATAATACATAGGCGTTACTTGCAAAGCTAGTCCGCAAATAGTGAGTAATTGGTTTTTCTCTGGAAATTCTCAATAATAGGGAGGAAAGCACCAAGGGTACAGTTAGAGATTTACTATTTATTTTTTCTGAAAACAATACTAAATTTACCCTTACGGAAGCTGACACCAATGGCCAGGTGATTATATTTACTTTTGTGAAAATTATTTAACCTCTTATACTCTGCTCAAAAGGAATTCTATTTACAATACTTCTACCCAAAGTAATTTCATCTGCATATTTTAAATCATCACCAACTGCAATTCCTCCTGCAATTAGAGGACTGGATTATCATATTTATTTCCTTCAAGCGTAACTAAATCTTTATCAAAAAAAAAAGCGTTAAAACCAATTTTGACTATTAAAGTTTAAAATTTTAACCAAATATTCAAAACTCAAAAAATAATTTTTCGTTATTGATGAAAGCCTGCTTTTTAAATGGGCTTTAATTATGATTTTAAAGTTTAAATATATAAATTACACTAATTTCAATAATAATAATAATAATAATAATAATAATCATTGTTGTCCGATAAAAGATAAAAAGACCGCTTTCGCTGTTAGAATCAAGAACAAAGACTTGATTTTAACTAACTGAAAAACAATATTATTACGATTTTAAATTTTTCGATACATCATAAATTCTAAAGCGGTTTTAAAAGCAAGGTATACTACTTTAAAGGCTCTTGAAAATCAATACGATCAATACTTTAAAACACTTTAGCTAATTTTAATCGGACAACACTAAATAATAATAATAATAATAATAATAATAATAGATAATTATAGTTCACTATTTTTTTTTTAAAACTATCTTGCGAACTAACCCTTAAATAAATTTAATGAAAAAAATTATCTATTTACTTACCATTATTATTGGTCTATCTTCTTGTTCATCAAGTGATGATGATGACACTACTCTTGCTAAAGATAGTCTTATTGGAACTTGGCAATTAACTTCCAGCAAAGAAGCAGGTGTAGAAACGTCAACTGAATGCACAAGAAAAAACACACTTACTTTTTTAGAAAACAGCAATGCTTCTGTTTTAGGGTTTTATGAAGAAGACAATGTTTGCGAAAGCGAATCTGGAACTTTTACTTGGGTAAGCAATGGCAACTCTAATTACACTTTTAATTTTGGTGGTGGTAATACCGAAACTTATGGAATTACTTTTTCACAAAACAACACAGTGTTTAGTGTTACTATAGATACTAATGAAGTTGAAACATATCAAAAAAATTAAAATTTCAAAAAGCTCACTTTTTAAGTGAGCTTTTTTTTAGGCTTTTAAAGATTGAGAAAAAGGAATTCGATTTACAATACTTCTACCCAAAGTAATTTCATCTGCATATTCTAATTCATCACCTACAGAAATTCCTCGTGCAATGGTAGAGGTTGTAATCTCAAATTTTTCTATTTGCTTGTAAATATAAAAATTGGTAGTATCACCTTCCATGGTTGAACTTAACGCAAAAATAAGTTCTTTTGTTTCGCCTTTTTCAATTTTGTTTATTAAAGATTCTATTTGCAGGTTTTGAGGTCCAATGCCTTCAATAGGAGAAATTTTACCACCCAAAACATGATACAGACCTTTATATTGAGAAGTACTCTCAATGGCCATTACATCTCTAATATCTTCTACAACACAAACAATTTCCGAATTTCTTCTAGGATTTTGGCAAATATCACACAAAATGGTATCAGAAATATTATGACATTTTTCACAGGTTTTTATATCATTTCTTAAGTGTAATAGCGCTTCAGATAAAAACGTTGTATTCTCTTTTGGTTGCTTTAACAAATGTAACACCAAACGCAACGCTGTTCGTTTACCAATTCCGGGTAATCGTGACATTTCATTTACTGCGTTTTCTAATATTTTTGATGAAAAATCCATGGGCACAAAAGTACAATTTTTGACAAGTGATTTACAATTTTATTCTCCTAAAAAATTCTATATTCGTAGCTTAAAATCTTTAAAGAATTCATGCAACCCATCCATATTTTATTATTAATTATCAGTTATTTTTCAGTGTTAATGTTTATTTCTTATCTCACCGGAAAATCTGCTGATAACAATACTTTTTTTAAAGCAAATAACTCTTCTCCCTGGTATTTAGTGGCATTTGGTATGATTGGCGCCTCGCTCTCTGGCGTTACGTTTATATCGGTTCCTGGTTGGGTAGAAGCGCAAAGTATGAGTTATATGCAAATGGTCTTTGGCTATATTGTTGGCTATGCTGTTATTGGTTTGGTGTTATTACCGCTTTATTATCGGTTAAATTTAACCTCTATATACACCTATTTACAAGACCGTTTTGGTAACTATTCTTATAAAACTGGAGCAAGTTTCTTTTTATTATCAAGAACTATTGGCGCCGCTTTTAGACTCTTTTTAGTGGCTAATGTATTGCAATTATTATTATTTGATGCTTATGGAATTCCGTTTTGGGCAACCGTAACGATTACTATTTTATTAATTTGGCTGTACACTTTTAAAGGTGGTATAAAAACGATTGTTTGGACAGATACTTTGCAGACCTTATTTATGCTGATTGCTGTTGGTGTTTGTATTTACACCATTTCTTCTGAGATGGAAATCAGTAATATATTTTCTTATGTTGCAGACAGCAAACTTTCTAAAACCTTCTTTTTTGAGGATGTGAAAACAGGAAATTATTTTTGGAAACGCTTTTTAGCAGGTGCTTTTATAGCCATTGTAATGACGGGTTTAGACCAAGATATGATGCAAAAAAACCTAACCTGTAAAAATTTAAAAGACGCTCAAAAAAATATGTTTTGGTTTACCATTGTTTTGGTTATTGTAAATTTTTTCTTTTTGGCTTTAGGAGTTTTATTAACCGATTATGCTCAAAAAAACGGAATTGACGCACACAAGGATCAACTCTTTCCAGAAATTGCTGGCAAGGGAACTTTAGGCTTAACAGCGGCCATTTTCTTTTTATTAGGTTTAATTGCTGCTGCCTATTCGAGTGCGGATTCTGCATTAACCTCTTTAACAACCTCTTTTAGTATTGATATTTTAGAAATAGACAAAAAGAAAGACGTTCTAAATCAAGAAAAAATTAGAAAGCAAATTCATGTAGTATTTTCCTTGGTCTTAATAGGGACCATTTTAATCTTCAAATATTTTATTGCAGATGAAAGTGTCATTGCTAATATTTTTAAAGCTGCTGGTTACACTTATGGTCCTTTGTTAGGTTTATATGGCTTCGGGTTGTTTACAAAATTAAAAGTTAAAGATAAACTTGTTCCGCTAATTTGCATCCTAGCTCCTATCTTAACTTTTTTAATCAGCTATTATAGTTTTATAATTTATAATTTTGATTTTGGCTTTTTTGTACTCGTTTTAAATGGATTCTTAACCTTTATCGGACTCTTTATTTGTAAGAAAAAATAGCATTTAAAAATCTATTCATTAATGCATTGAGGATTGAATCTCAATAACCAACTCAGCTTTGTAAAAAGCACTTATTTTATAGAACTATAATTTTAGAAATCGCTCAAAAAGCAAAAAGAACATTTTTAATAATTTGATAATAAGAATGGTGAAAGCTGAAAAAATAGATCAAAGTAAAATTATATGTTCCTAACTACTGACCTTAAAAACTTAATTTACTTTTACTAAAATAAAAAAACCCAGAGCAAGTCTGGTTTTTTTTTTCAGTATTTTAAAGTGCAGCGCCAATGCAAAGATTGGGTGGGCACTGTAGCGTACAAAAATATTATATATTAACTATAAACCAAATATTATACCACACTACAACAATAGGTTTACAGCGTGTTTGTATACCTTTCCAACTAACCCAATTGCTTTACCTACTTTCCCTGATAACCCTCCTAAATTTCCTTGCGGAATTTTGCCTATTACTATCTAAAATAATACTCCGAACTTATTGGAGGCTAAAATAGCAACGATACTAATTTCTTTTTTTGTTGAAACCACATAAGGCATATACTATTTAGTCTATTTTTTTAACTACTAATAGCTACTTTTTAATTGTAGGTCTGTCAACTTTTATTGGAGGTCTTTGTTCTTAAAACCTTTGTAGAAACCTACCATAAAATCTACAAACCACTTTACGATTAAAAACACAAACCATAGTATTGAAATAGTAGCGTGCCAAATAAATTTAACGATATTAATAGTTATCGTAAAAATAATATAAATGATTTGAAGCATCGCTGCGTTTTTGCCACGAACCTGAACACCTGCCAATTTAAAACTAGAATAATTGGGTTTTAATACATTATAAGCACCTCTTTTATTTTTAACAGAAGTGCTAACTCCTGTTTTAGAAATATTAAAATTTAAAGGACCACTATTATATCTGCCAATAAATTGAAAATTACCATTTTGAAACCCCATTCTAGCACCTTTAAAAAGTCTCTTATGAAGCCTTAAACCGTGATTCGTATTTATGGTAGCACTATACCCATCTTTAGAAACTGTTTTTGTTGCTGCTATACCGCCTGTTCTTGAAACACGAATATTTTTATCGCGAAGCGCTATTCTTTTTCTTGGTTTTGTATCTTTATTTGGCATTAATTCAACTTTATATTTCTATAACAATAAAAGGGTAACACTTTAAAAACCTTTCGATTCTAAACAATATAAATGCATACCTTATTTACTTTATATCGTATCTAAACCTAACTCTTTTAAATAGCCATTATGCTCTGCCAATGCTTCTGCTGATTTGGTTTCTACTTCTGCTATTTTATTATTTACTTCCTTTAGATTTATTATAGGTTCTGGTTTTGCTGTGCTTACATATCTAGAAATATTGAGGTTATAATCGTTTTTCTCAATTTCTGTAACTATTCAGCGGAAGTTTGTTAATTATTAACAATTTTAGTTAGATTTTCAATAGATTCTTAAGGTTTAGTAAAAAAGCACTGTTTTATTCACATTGGTTGATAAGTCAATGATTGTATTTTTGGCTAACTTTTGGTCATTATTATTTAGTTGCCGACCTTAGATAAAACAACTATTTTTGACCGATAAAGAGATTATAAAACAACTATTAAGAGATTTTGAGATTCTAAAAAAAGAGAATATTGCACTACGTTTGCGTATTGTAGAATTAGAAAACAAACTCTCAAAATACGAAAACCCTAAAAATAGTGGTAATAGTAGTGTTGCTCCTTCGCAAGATCCGTATCGGAAAACAAAAAGTTTGCGAGCCAAATCCAATAAGCTTCAAGGCGGTCAAAAAGGACATCAGGGAAGTAAATTAGAAATGGTTGCTACACCAGATACTACCGTAATTCACGATATTAGCCAATGCAATTGCTGCGGAAATAACTTACCAAAGAGCAGCGAGATTTATGATGCCCGACAAATTTTTGATTTGCCGCCTATAAAAATACAAGTCACAGAACATAGAGCAATACAGAAAACCTGTAGGGTTTGTGGTACTCAAAATACAGCAAAGTTTCCAGAAGGAGTTACCCAAAAAACTCAATATGGAAACAACCTAAAATCGCTCTGTGTCTATCTCCAAAATTATCAAATGTTACCGTATGCACGCTGTAAAGAATTCATTGCAGATTTAACAGGTCACAGCATGTCTACAGGTAGTTTGTCTAATTTTCAAGAGGTCTGTGTTACTCGGTTAGAGGGATATGAGCAAGAGATAAAAAAGCAATTATTACAGAGCCCCATATTAAATGCCGATGAAACAGGTATTCGTCTAAACGGAAAAATATCTTGGATGCATGTAATCAGTAATAAAAGTATCAGTTATTTTGCACATCATTTAAACAGAGGCAGACAGGCGATGGATGAAATTGGGTTATTGGCACTTTATAAAGGCACCCTAATTCATGATCGATTTAGTAGCTATTTTGGGTATGGCTGTGAACACAGTCTTTGCAATGCCCATATTTTAAGAGATCTTATTTATGTAGAAGAAGCCTTTAATGCCACTTGGGCAAAACAAATTAAAGAATTACTTCTTGATGCTAAAAAAATGAAAGAGAAAAATCCAAATCTAAAAGCATCCTATTATTCCAAAATATTTAAAAAGTATGTCAACATCATTAGACCTGTGATAAAAAAATACGATAAAAAGTATACAAAAACTGATCAAGAGCGATTAGCTTTTGCTTTAGAAAAACACAAATATCTAATTCTTAAATTTATCGAGAAAGCTGAAATTCCTTTTGATAATAATCAAGCCGAAAGAGATCTCAGGATGATTAAAGTCAAGCAAAAAGTGTCTGGTTGTTTTAGAGCTCAAACGCATGCAAGTTACTTTGCCTGCATTAGAGGATACATAACCACACTCAAGAAAAATAAGGAAAATGTGCTTGAAAATATTCGAAATGCTTTTCTGAAAAATCCTTTTATTACTGTTTGGGCTGAATAGTTACAAGGTTTATAATGAAGATTTACATGGTACTGTTCCGCTACCAACAATAAGAGATGGATTGATTTTTCTTTTTGAATGGTATCAGTTTAAATCTCCTCAAAAATATAATAATCCAGAAACCCCTATAGAAGAATTGGTTTCGCTATTGAAGGAACAGGAACAAATCTATACCGAACATTTTGGTGTACCCACTGCACCAATGATAGACGAAATGTTAAATGGCTATGGTTACATGAATATGCAAATGGGACAACCTAAGAAGGCGTTCATGTTTTTTGAAATGAACATCAAAAAAAATCCAAAAAGTGCAAATGCCTATGATTCGATGGCTGAGTATTATGAATCTCAAAACGACAAAAAGAATGCCTTAAAATACTTAAACAAGGCCTTTGAATTAAGTGGTAAAGATTACTATAAAGAAAGGATTGAAGCTCTAAATAAAAAATAACGAAAGGCTAACACCATGTATAATTAATTGCTAGGTCACTGCCGACTTACGAAAATACCGCTGGAATTTTCTATCTGTGATTTGTTTGCTAACTTTAACGCTTAACCGCGCAACTATCCATACGCATCAACGTTGGCATTAATTTTAAAAAACATTGTAACCTCTCTTGATCTCTATCGTCTAATAACAAACTTAAAATATTAATATTAAAACAAAATAATCTAAATGTCTAAAAATAAGTCACATTATTTGCAATTAATAACAAAAAAAAATAAATCAAAAAAAATAAAACAACTGATTCCATCGCTTCTAATTGCGTTGACTTTTATGTCCTGTGGAAAGAACGTAGAAAATAAGTCTGAAATGAGAACAATAGATGTACAAACTTCTATGGATGAAACCGCTCAATCTATGTTAAGTGACTCAACCATTACTTCTGTATCCATAGGTATTTTAAAGGATGGTATAGCATATACTTCTCATTATGGCGAATTGGATTCCGGAAAAGGAAATACTCCGAATGATGAAACGATATATGAAATTGCATCGGTAACTAAAACCATAACAGGAACCTTGGTCGCACAAGCTGTAGTGGACGGAAAGTTAAATTTAGATGACGATATCCGAAAATATTTGAAGGATGACTATCCAAATTTTCAGTATAAAAATAAAGTCATCACGATTAAAGACTTAGTAACGCATACAAGTCGTTTGCCCGCTAACATACCAGGTTTTGAAGATGCATTCAAAAAAGGAGGCAACAATTGGCTTAAATTTGGTCAAGAAGTTGAGAAGGCTATGAAGAATTATAATAAGGAAAAGTTTTTCGATCAATTGAAAAATGCTGTGCTTGATACCATTCCAGGTGTTATTTACGAGTACAACAACTTAGCGCCTAACTTAATGGCTCATGTTCTTGAAAATGTGTATCAAAAATCATTCGACGAATTACTTAATGAGTTCATATTCGAAAAAAATGGGATGACCAGTACAAAGATGAGGCTATCTGAAGATGAACAAATTCGATTAGCCAACGGCTATGATGGGAAGGGAAATAGGATGCCTTACTCGCCTGTTTCAACGTGGGGAGCTGACGGGGGTCTAAAATCTACAACTGCTGACCTTGTTAAATATATGGAATTACACTTAGATACAACCAACGCAGCTGCAGTAGAATCACACAGGCTTAATTTTACTGTTCATTCAAATTTTTCATTAGGGTATTATTGGAATATAGGAAATAATGACGATGGAACTATCCATTATAGCCACCATGGAGGAGGAATGGGTATGCAAAATGTATTTTATGTTTATCCCGCATACAATATGGCTGTATCTATCATCACAAACGCCAGTACACAGGTTACAGGCGACTTACTTCATCGCGCCGCTAGGAGACTTTCGAATGATTTAAAACCGAATGGAAAAAAATCAATAGAAGAGGAAATTAGAGCTAAAACAATGCAAAATGTAGATGAAGGGATTGCTTTATATCATCAACTAAAGAAAGATAATATAGATGCATATGATTTTGAAAATCAAAATGCATTGAACAATCTTGGATATGAATTATTATCAAAAAACAAAGTAGAAGAAGCAATAAAAATATTTACATTATTGGTTTCCGAATTTCCAAAATTCCCGAATCCTTACGATAGTCTTGGAGAAGCTTATTTTATAAATAAGGAATATGAATTAGCTCTAAAAAACTACAAGATATCTTTGGAGTTAAATCCAAACAATACAACTGCTGATGAAATGATTGATAAAATTGAAAAAATAATTCAATAAAAGCACACAACAATGGCTATAGTTAATACTGGTTTTGTGTTTAATCCAAAAAGTAACAGCTTATTTTCAGCGCTACTTTTCATATACGAGACCGTAACCAAAATACTATGAAAAACAAAATAAGTATAATTATCATATTACTTAGCATCAACTATGCTTTCGCACAGAATGACAGTATTGATAGTTTTATAGAATCTCAAATGACTTTGAGAAAAATACCTGGCTTACAGCTGGCCATTGTAAAAAACAATGAATTAGTTAAAGTAAAAAGTTATGGGCTTGCTAATATAGAAGACTCCATAGCTGTAGATAATGAAACAGTATTTTCGATTAATTCAATTACAAAAGCCTTTGTTGGAGTGTCAGTAATGCAACTCGTTGAACAAGGTAAAATTGACTTAAATGCTGAAATCAGTACGTATATATCTGATTTACCCAATACATGGAAATCCCTTACATTAAAACAACTATTCACTCATACTTCTGGGCTGCCTCATATTTTGAGCGATGATGTTGGAGGTTTAATTTCTGAGCAAGGGATAGAAGCATCATGGGAATTGGCTAAAACACTTCCTATGTCATTCGAGCCAAACACTAAATTTGAATACAATCAACTTGGTTATGCACTTATTGGAATGATTATAGATAAAGTAAGTGGTGAGCCCTTTACTGATTATATTATAGAAAATCAATTTCGAAAAGTAGGTATGAAAAGGACGGAAGAAGCTGGTTTTTCAAATCTCAATAATGTAATTCCTCATTCGGCTAGACGGTACACTTATTATTATGGTCCAAATATTTCAAATATTAAACCGGCAATTTTCCCTACAATACTTCAAGCAACTGCAGGAATGGGTTCAACAGCAACAGAAATAGCCAATTGGGTTATTGCTTTACAAGCGGGCGGGCTCTTGAGTCAACAATTAAGTCTTGAAGTACTTTGGACTCCGGCAACTCTAACTAATGGTAAAACCCAAGGGTTTAATGATTTATTAAACGGTTATGCTTTAGGGTGGCCGGTGGCTAATCGTTCAGAACACCCGGCTGCTGCCCCTGCTGGAGGAAATCGAGCAGCATTTTTTGTTTACCCGAATGATAGTTTATCAATTGTTGTCTTGACTAACTTAATGGGAGGTCTTCCTTCAAAATTTATTGATGAAATAGCTGGTTTTTATATTCCAGAGATGAAAGTGGAAAATGGCTTTGGTTTACCTGCCTCAATTAAAATATTGTGCAAGGAATTAGAATTGAAAGGATACGAAAAAGCAATTTCGATTGCAGAAAAACTACAAAATAAGGAAGAAATAAAATTTAGCGAAGCTAACTTAAACAATTGGGGCTATAAATTGATTGCAATAAATAAAATTGAAAAAGCACTAGAAATATTCAAATTGAATGTTGATTTTTTCCCTGAAAGTGGAAACACATTCGATAGTTTAGCAGAAACTTATGCTTTATTAGGAATGAACTCTGAAGCAATAAAAAATTATGAAATTGCATTGAAATTAAATCCATCCAATTCAAATGCTGAAAATCAAATAAAAAAGTTTAAAAAGAGTTTGCAAAATTAACTGCACACACAATGGCTATAAGTAATTGCTTGTTCTTACTTACTTCTGAAAATCCTCGCGGATTTTCAGTTTGGTGTGTAATTGCAAAGTTAAGTGCTAACCCACGCAACTACTCATAGCCGAGACCGTTGTAAAACACTTGATATATGCTGTAATATACTACAGATATGTTCGTCCTATTGTTTTCATCCATCTTAAAACAAAATCGAAAAATGAAAAAAATACTATTTCCTGTAATTGTAATTATTAGCTTATTCACTTCTTGCAAAGAGACCAATCAGGATGAAAATATTCTAAAAAACAGAATTAAATCTTATCTAAGAGAATGTGAAGAAAATGGAGTTTCTGGTAGTATATTAGTTGCTCAAGAAGAGGAAATACTTTACTCAGGAGGGCTAGGAATAAGTGACCGAAAAAAGAAAACTCCAACTAACGAAGAAACCGTTTTCACAATAGGCTCAATTACAAAACAGTTTACTGCTACTGCAATTTTGAAGTTACAAGAAGAAGGTAAATTGTCTGTAAAAGATTCTTTGCCAAGTTTCTTTGATAATGTTCCTGTTGATAAGAAAAAAATTACCATTCACCAATTACTTACTCATGCTTCAGGAATTTTGGGAAACCTTCCTGGCGGTGGTGATTTTACCCCTATTGGAAAAGAAGAGTTTTTAACAAAAGTTTTTCATTCAACTTTAGATTTTACTCCAGGTAGTTCATATAACTACTCAAATGTTGGATACACTTTATTAACGATAATCATTGAACGAATAACCCAACAAGATTATGAGGTTTACTTAAATGAAGTTTTCTTTAAAAAAGCAGGAATGGAAAACACAGGATACATACTGCCCAATTGGAACAAAAACAATATTTCACGTGCTTACAAATGCGAAGAAGATAGAGGGACACATTTAGAGAAATGGAAAATAAACTCAAATAAAATATCATATCATCAAAAAGGAAATGGTGGAATTCTATCTACTCCATTAGATATGTACAAATGGTATACTGCTTTAAAAGAGCATAAGTTTATTAACGAAGAATCGACTACACTTTTGACGGAACCGCATTCATTGATAAATAAAGGTGAGTATTATGGATATGGGTGGTTTATTTTTAATAGCGATAGAAATACAAAAAGAATTGCCCATAGTGGTTATAATGGGGTTAATTACTCCAACTTCATCAGACTCCCTGAGGAAAAAAATACTGTTATCATTTACATGACCAGTCTTGTTAGGTATGATACACGTAGGATTGGTAGAGAAATAGAAAAATTAATCTTTGATGAAAACTATGAACCTATCGTTCCTAAAATGAACAGCACTAAATATGGTGCAGGTGAAGAACCTAATAAAAATATGGCTGTTATTAACAAATTTTTATCTGTCTTATTGAAAACAGACACTATGCAAACCATAGAAATCTTTATGAAAACTCACATTCCTGATATTAGTAAACACACGCGTTTTAGAGATTATTTTAATGCAATGCAAAAGGAATTTACAGATTACAAGTTAGTATACACATTAGAATATGAAGACGATACTTATGATATACTATTAGAATCAAAACAAGGTGTAATTGAAGAATTAACTCCATGCTTTGACCTAAAATTCAATGAACAGAATCAAATTACAGCTTTTGGTTGGTGATTTAAAAACGTTTTACTACAATGTATAACCGCAATTACGGTGGATTCGACTACGTCCCAATCCACTCGGAATTGCTAAAGTTTGTGCTAAACCGAAAATTAATGCATGTTAACCCGTAACTGACGGTTATACGAAACCGTTAGCCTTCATTATTGAACTCACTCAAAAAACAAGAAATTACCATGAAGAGATTTTGCTTATTAATATTATTATCGATTTTTCTAAATATTCAAGCGAATTGTCAAACAACTAATAATTCGAACTTTAATTATATTCACCAATATGTTGAATCTGAGCAATTAAAAGATAGTGTGAAATTAGTAATTAGTCTACCCGAAGATTATACTAATTCTAAAGAAAAGTATCCGGTAGTTTATGTATTAGATGGGAAATGGTTTTTCTCTCAAGGAGTTACCTCTCAAACACATTTTTCTCGTTTTAAAATGACACCAAATTTAATAATTGTTGGTATTGAAAACGCTGTAAATCAACGTGGATGGTACACTAGAGAATCTAAAAAGTTCAATCAGTTTTTAGAAAAAGAACTAATACCTTCTATAAATAAAAAATTTAGGACAGCTGATGAGCGTTTACTATTTGGCTGGGAAGCTTCTGGAGGATTTGTAATTGATGTTTTGGGTGCAACACCCCATTTATTTACTGGATATTTAGCTGCAAGTCCAGTTCCATTAGATAAAACATTTAACGAGAGCTATCAGTATCGTTATGAAGCATTAGAGTCTTTACTGAAATCAAATAACAAATTAAATGCATCTCTATTTTTCACTACAGGAAAATCTGACTACCCTGCTCAATATGGAGTAGATAACTTAGTCAAATTACTAAATGAAAATCATCTAGAAAACTTCCAATGGACTTACAAAAAACTTAGTGAAGAGACTCATCCTACAACAGCCTTTAAAACCATTCATAAAGGAATTGAATCCAATTTTGAATATTATCCTGTATTGCGTTTTAGTACAACTGAAGAATATATTTCAAATGGAGAAAATCAGTATTTAGAGTCGTATTATGAGAAAAGAAAAGTTAAATATCATTTTTCAGAGGAAAGAAATACAACGGATTATCTATACTCATGCAAAAGCATAGTTTTCACGGCTATGACAGATGAAAACTATGATGCTTTCAATCGTTATATTAAAGATTTTTTACCAAAAGATATGCTAAGTATTACACATTATAATCACGCAAGTATGTTTGCTACGTTTTATTTAAAAAACAACAATACTAAAATGGCAATGATGCTAATGAGTTATTATATCGATAAATTTCCTGAAGCAGCAAGACCATATAATATCTTAGGAAATGTTTATAAACAAATGGATGACAAAAAGAACGCTAAGAAATACTATCAAAAAGCAGTTGATTTAGGAACTAAAAATGTTGATAGAAGATTAAGTGAATACAAGAATAGTCTAAAGCAACTGTAAGTATAGATTTTTAAAACGAACTCTACAAAAAAACGAAATGGTAATAACGTGTATAAAAAATAGCAGAATGAGTGCAAGTTTTGATAATTTGTACTTTTCTGGACTTCCTAGTAATTTTGTGAATAATTTTCTTAGGCCGCTTTGTTAAAAATTCCTTTTAATTTTAATTCCATTTCTAAAGGGGTTAAATACCCTAAAGAAGAGTGTAATCTTTCAGTATTATACCAATCAATATAGTCTTCAATAGATTTATATAATTGATTGTAAGAAGTAAATTTGAACCTGTACAGCCATTCGTGTTTAATGGTCTTAAAAAAGCTTTCAGCCACAACGTTCCTTTTTTATCAAAAACTACGTTTTTATTCTTAATCTCAAATCCTTTCTACTCATAGATTGTGTTATTTTATTATTGAAAGAAAATAGATTTGTAATCTTATTAGAGGCATATTGTACGCCTCTATCTGAATGAAAAATGAAGCCTGCCTTAATCTGTCTTTTATTTCTAGCTAAATACCATGCATTAACAATGGTGCTCTGAGCTGTCTTATCTTCGCTTAAAGTCCAACTTACCACTTTTCTATCTGCTAAATCTATGATAGTGGTTAGGTAGTTCCAGTTGTCATTCACTCTAATATAAGTAATATCTGAAATCCATTTCTCTCCAATTTGTAAACTTTCAAAGTCTCTGTTTAAGACGTTTTCTGCTATTAGAAAAGCGTGGTTTGAAGCTGTTGTTGCCACAAATTTGCGTTTTAAAACACTTTTTAATCCCATTTCTTTCATAAGTAATCCTATATAAGATCTACAATATGCAAGCCCTTCTCGTTCTAGCTTTTTTTGAATGCGATGGCTTTCATATATTTCTCTACTACCTTCAAAAATAGCTTTAATCCGTTTTTTTAGATACTCCTTGGGAGTTTCAGCAAGACCTGAATCTTTGTTTTTAAGCCAATGATAATAGGCGTTTTTGCTAACTATCATACATGTACACATCTTGGAGTGTCTACCTTTGATGTGACGATTTTTTAGAGTCCTCAAATCCACAACAAGATTAAACGATTAATTATTGAACTTTTTTTATAGTTATTATTCTTTTAAATTTAAATTTTACCGTGTTTTCCATAAAAATAGCATAATTGAAGGGGGTGATTTATCAAAACTAGATTACTATTTAACATGCTATTTCTGTTAAATTACATATTTCTAAACGGCTAAAATGCGTTTAAGTTAAATCACTGATTATAAGTCACTTAAGTTTGTGGAATAAATGTAGTTATCCCTTTAAAGTCAGTTGGTTACATTTTTAAATCAAATTTTTAAATCAAAATAGGGTTTATCAGAGAACAATCTAAGCTTGTATTGTCTTGCTTCATAAATCCACTGACCTGCTACAGCTATAAATTTAAAAACAAAACGTTTTAATCGAGAGGTGGGCTTTAAATCCTCAAATTTCTCTGACACAATATTTATGAAATACGTATAGAAATTTTTAATCATTGCCGTAATTATCATGAAAGTACCGTTCTGATCCAAAAAGGAAAAGGGTAAACGTTTCCATCCAAAATCATTATTCATTACATCAAACACCTTTTCGACTTTGCCTCGTTGATTGTAGTATTCAATCACCTCTTTCTCGCTAGAATCCCAGTCATTTGTTAAGATAGTCCTGTATTTCATATGGTCTTTTGTAAACAAATCTATTTGTGTCGAGTTTGATTTTTCTCTCATAATTACTAGACGATAATTACGTTCTTGATGAAATTGCTTGAATGGTATCGAGGCTACTTCGTATTTTTTATAGTTCAGCTCTATCTCTTGCCAATTTTCAACCTCCATGATCTGCTCAAATACAGTGGTGCTTTTATTTGCTCTTATGTAAAACAACTGGCTGTTTTTATCCACAATATCAATTATTTCTTTGGAATAGGAGCCTGCATCCATGCGAGAACGATGTATCTTTATTGATTCAGATTCTAGTAATTGGTATGCACGTTCTAAAGTCTGAGCTTGTTCGAATTTTACATTGGCATTACCATCACGATTTTCAATATAAACAATTTTATCTCCTATGGTTGCCACACCTGGCAGATAGCCTTTACACTTTTTATAGGTTGTTTTTGCATCGTAATTTGAGTTTTTAATAATTTGGTTATCGTAATCAAAATCGTATGATTTTCCTGCTTTTAGCTGTTGGGTTAACAGCAAACTCTTCAGGTTTAACCGATTCATTTGAGTATTGATATTGAAATTATAAGTAACGCCATTCTTTGAAGTGAATTTCGTATTTGCTACGGTCAATTTAGTTATACCGCGGATTACAGTTGTAGGGCTAGGAACATTGTTGTGAGGAATGTCCTTTAGGTGTTTTCCAAAACTTGTATTTAAATCCTCTATAACATCACCGCCACTCATAAACACGCTGGTTAAACTTTTGAAAATGTCACTATACTGATAACCAACGGTTTTTACACGTTTACCCAAGGTTGAATCAATAAGATTGGCAATCCCAGATGTTTTAAAAGATTCGTTTACAAAAGATATTCCTGCAAAAGGAGTGATTGTTTTGTTGCTTTTTATTACCTTCATACCAATATTCACATTTTTTTAAAATGTAGGAATCTTAAAAATACGTGATATTTTTTTAATGTCAAAACAGTAAGGGATATATCTCCCTTACTGGATTTGACTAAGGTTGGTCTAATCTGTCTGCGGATTTAAGGGAGTATGGAATCTTGTTTGAACTTGTCATTTTACAAATATAAGATTTAGATACTTTTAAATAATCTACCAATTCCTTTACATCCATAATTTTTGGATATGTCGCAATGCTATTTTTATTACCAATAATTCAATTTAGATTTTCATATAAAGCCTCAATACGTTCTAATTTTTGATTTATAATTTCGAAAGAGTTTTCTATAATTTTACTTTTTATCAACCAAAATTAGAAAAATAAATTACAATTAATTAGTTTATACATTCAAATCACAGAAGAAATAGTAAATTATTTATAAGAAAAATAAAAAAATGAAGAGAATTTTAAAACCCACAACTGTCAACTCCACTGTCAACTCAAAAAATAAACCCTTGAAAATCATTTGATTAACAAGGGTTTTGCGGAGAAAGAGGGTGTTGAACCTCTTTATATTATATATGATAATCAGTTATTTACAAATTTTATTTGAAAAGTGACACCGATTTAGACCCCTATTTTTACCTACTAAAAAACACTAAATTGTATAATATAAAGATAACAAAAATTGAAACTATTTCAAAGTAATTTTTATAGAAACTATACTAATAAATGAACTGGTATTTAAAAATGTTAGTTTGAGTTTTGAAATGAATTGTGTGAAGTTTACCTCTTTAGTGTTTTAGCCTAAAATCAAGTGGGAAACTTGTTCATATTTTATGCCTGTGTACTCACAAAACTCATCAATAGTTAGGAACTCTTTGGTAGTTTTATTGAGCTCTATTTTAATTTTATGCACCAATCTAACGCTTTGACGATAACTTTTACCAGTAATGATCTGAACGTCTTTTGGATAGATGCATACTCTTTGCATCTCTTTTTTCATATACTATCTATACTTTTACTATGGTGTTGTCTTACACCATCAATATACTGATTTTTAGCCAACTTATTCCCACTATTAATGACGCTGTTTGCCATTTGTACCATTGAGTGACATCTAGAACAACCCCTTCTTTTTTTATTGATCAAAACCTCTAATATTTGAGTGTATAATCATTAAAAATTAGAAATTATGGCAAGACAAAAAGGAATTATTAAACTAAAAGGTACTATTGGAGATATTACTTTTTACAAAACAAAAGATGGTCATTTGGCCAGAGAAAAAGGAGGCGTAGACGCTCAAAGAATTGCAAATGATCCTGCGTTTCAAAGAACCCGAGAAAATGGTTCTGAATTTGGAAGAGCAGGAAAAGCTGGTAAAGTGTTGCGAGTTGCATTGCGTTTGCTTCTATTAAATGCATCTGACAATAGAGTGGTAAGTAGATTACATCAATCTATGGTGAAAGTAATACAAGCAGATACTGTAAGTATTCGTGGATTGAGAAATGTTATTGATGGCGAA
Source organism: Polaribacter litorisediminis (assembly GCF_019968605.1). Classification (NCBI taxonomy): domain Bacteria; kingdom Pseudomonadati; phylum Bacteroidota; class Flavobacteriia; order Flavobacteriales; family Flavobacteriaceae; genus Polaribacter; species Polaribacter litorisediminis. The sequence continues at coordinate 841,063 of NZ_CP082966.1, read as the reverse complement.
GCAGAATTATTGACTGGATTTGAATTCAATATTAATGGGAAACTAGGTTCTAGTTTGTTTGCTGCCTTCACCTCTACTATAGATCGTGTCGCAGGAACTTTGGATATTGATATCCCTACTTTTATTCCAAGTAATATGATTGCTGCTCCAGGTGGAACCACTCATTTTAAAGTCATTTCTGGAGGGGCAGAAATTGATTTTGAAAATGAAACTTCTGTGGTGGCAACTTCAGAAACTGGCATTTTACCTTGGGATGCTACTGCTACAGCTGTCATCAACTTAAGTAATGCTGTGACTGCAAATAGTACACATCCGTTGTTTTTAGCATTGGGTATTGAATTTTATCAAGAAGTAAATGGGCAAATGTATCCTTTGAAAAATGGAGCTTACAATGCGCTTTCTTTGGTAAAAGTTGATGGAGGTGTGTAATGATTTTGGTCTTACACAGAACTTATTTTCCTGAAGGGACACAAGGAATACTTCTTTGGAATGGGCAGTTGATTTGTTATACGATTGAGCTACCATGGATCCAAAATGAACAAAATATTTCTTGTGTTCCTGAAGGATTGTACAATTTACAGAAACGTTACAGTCAAAAATTTCAACATCATATACATTTACAAGATGTACCTGGTAGAAGTTTGATTTTATTGCATCCAGCAAATGATGCCATCAAAGAATTAGAAGGCTGTATTGCACCTGTATCTTATCATACAGGGATTGGAAAAGGAAATTTGTCAAGAAAAGCATTCCATAAATTAACGAGTTTGGTATTACCAGTACTTGCTAAAAATACACCCGTGCAATTGCGAATTACCTCTTCCCTATCCTATTTTAAAAGTCAATTATTCATTTAAACTATTTTATTATGAACATTCAAGAACGTGCAAAAGCACCCACACCTAAATTTTTTAGAGTTTTAAGAACCATTGGTTTGTCTTTATTAGCAGTTAGTGGAAGTCTTTTGGCTGCCCCCATTACATTGCCAGCTGCAGTAATCACTGTTGCAGGATATGTTGCGGTTGCTGGAGGTGTCATTTCTGCTGTGAGTCAAGTTACAGTTGCCGAAGAAATAGAATCAAAAAATAATACTAAAAAGGATCAAGGACCATGAGAACAGACCTTCACTTAAAAGTTGGAACTGCATCTGGTACCCTGTTAAGTATTAGTCCAGGAATATTTACACAAGATATTTTAAAAACTATTATTTTAGCAGTGATTGGAGCTACTGTTAGTTTTATGGTTTCCTATTCCTTAAAAAAAATTACTAAGCGTAAAAAATAAGTCCAGTTTTGATTTGGTAACCTTTACTGGATTGAAAAGTCCGATCTTCTGATCGGACTTTTTTTGTGCTTAATGTTCTAATTTACAATATCTTAGAAGAACAGATTTGAGCTCTTGAATAGCTTTTAGTTTGTTTTGAAAAACGACCTCTAATTCTTCTACTTTTTTAAGTGCTTTTAGCTTGGTTTCAAAATCTTTTTGACCAAAATACTTGCTATTTTTGATCAATAAATTTTTAACATCTGCAATATAAATAAAAGGGATTACAGACCCTTTTAGATAGAAACGATAGCATTTAGCCTCTAAAAGCATATACGATAGATGAAATAGAGCCTCTTTTTGTTCTACGCTTTCTGTAGATACAACAAAAGAATTTCTTACTGGAGCCGTAAATGGCTTTCCAGAATTTAGTCCTTTGTTCAATATAAAAAAATGAGGTTTGTGATAGATGCGCCCTGGTTGGTGGGTCTTGATTTGAAAAGTTGACATAGGTATCCAATTTAAAATTATGCTTCGCTACGCTTCGCACATAATTTTTTTGGAACTAAAAAGAGATATGCCTATGAAAAGTGCCTTTGGAAAGGCTGTCAAGGTTTTTGAATAAAAGTTTTTTTTATAAAAATGTTTATTTAAAAAGAAAAAGGCTATTAAAAAAAGTTTTATTTAAAACCCGTAGGGCTTGACCTTTATAGCCTTTTAGCGTTGGATGGAGCAAGGCACTTATATTTGCTATCTTTTTTTATTTTATCCTATAATTGAAAGGAATACTTTACGGGTCGTATTTACCTTTATATTAAAAACGAGGGTAATTTTCATTAAAAATTACTCTTGTTCGTATAAAATTGGTGATTTTCTAAGCCTACATTATATTTAAAAGCATATAAAATAATATTATTTTATTAATTTATATCTAAAAACATATAAATTAGTATATTTGCTATTATTTATATCTAAAAGCATATAATGAAGTTATTGTCAGAATTTGTAAAAAAACGCAGAAAAGAAGTAAACCTAACCCAAGAAGAGTTTGCAGAACGCGCAGGAGTTGCTTTAACAGTAGTGCGTAAAATAGAACAAGGTAAAACCAATTTGAACTTAGAAAAAGTGAATTTGGTTTTGGCTATGTTTGGCCATGAACTAGCACCCGTAGAAAGAAAAAATATAGACGATGAGACAAGGTAAGGTATATTACAAAGAAATTTTGGCAGGTACGATTACAGAAACCGACGAAGGAGATTATGTTTTTGCTTATGGTGCAGTCTATGTTGAAAAGCATCCAGAAGCATTTATTACTTTTAGTATGCCAGTGAGAACAGCACCTTATATCAATAATCGCTTGTTCGCTTTTTTTGAAGGATTGATCCCAGAAGGATGGTTATTAAACGTAGCTACTAAAAACTGGAAGATTAAACAAAATGACAGAATGGGCTTACTGTTGGCTTGTTGCCAAAACTGTATAGGCGCTGTAAGTGTTGAACCTATAAAAGAGCCTCATGAAAACTAAAAAACATTGTTTGTATTGTTATGAAGCCTTAGTAAATGAAATTGATTTTCATGAAAGATGTGCTTTGGAATTCTTTGGGACTACTACCCCACCAGAACTCCCATATGGTATTACAGAAATGGATGCTTTGGCTAAAGATGTAATCTCTAGAAGTATTGCTGTACCAGGAGTGCAACCGAAACTATCGATGTCTTTGGATACCAACAATACTACAAAAGAAACACCAAGACTTACTGTAGTTGGAGCTTTGGGAGGTAATTACATCTTTAAACCACCTTCCTTAGAATTTAAAGAAATGCCAGAAAACGAGCATTTGACCATGCGTATTGCAGAAGCATTTGGTATTAACGTAGTGCCTTCTAGTTTGATACGATTGACATCAGGAGAGTTATCGTATATCACCAAACGTATTGATAGAACCCTTGAAGGAGATAAAATACATATGATTGATTTTTTTCAAATTACAGAAGCTTTTGACAAGTATAAAAGTTCTATGGAAAAAATAGGTAAAGCCATTGGGCAGTATTCGAGTAATACACAATTGGATAAAATTTTCTTTTTTGAATTGGCCTTGTTTAGTTTTTTAACAGGTAATAATGATATGCATTTGAAGAATTTTTCTATGATTGAAGGAATTTCTGGTTGGACATTGGCCCCAGCCTATGATTTATTGAATGTGACTATTGTATTGCCAGAGGACACAGAAGAACTTGCTTTGACCTTAGCAGGAAAAAAAAGTAATCTAAAAAAAGAACATTTTGAACAATTAGGCATTGACTTGGATTTAACAGACAAACAAATTAAAGGCGTTTTTAAACGTATATTAAAAAATAAACTGAAAGCAATACAACTGATCAATACTTCTTTTTTATCGAATGAAATGAAAACAGCTTACAAAACTGTTTTAGAAATTAGATACCAACGCATTGAATAATTCAAACTAACTTTCAGGGGAAAAGCGCGTAGGTAGAGGTAATTAGTGATGTTGTCGTATTGGAAAAATAAAGAAAGAACGTTTTTTTTTCAAAACGTTCTTTTTTTATGCGCAGTGTTGAGGTGGTTGAATGGAATGAGAGAAAGGAAACCGAAGTTGCTGGATGAAAGGAAGCATTGAGGTGAATTGATAGAATGGAGTGAAACTACCGCAGACACATGGCAAACATTACTAATTGCTGGAACCTACACCTTTGAAAGGGTGGTGGGGAAAGTGGACTAAAATCTATTGGTTAGTGAAATGAAACAAACAAAGACTTGAGATAAGGAATACTTGGACTTAGCGATGGTTTTGTGCAGCTTGAATGAGATAAGTAATAGATTTTACTTACGAATTTGAGCTATGAAAGTAAGGCTTTACATTTAATATTCTTTGAACAAGAACACTAATTATTAAACTGCTAAAATGATATTGATAATAACTATTTGAGCGTTGGAAAGCTGCTATTTTACATAATGGCGTTATAGACCCTGTAGTTTACGAAAGAGGACTATAACTGCGCATTATGTAACTTAGCTTTGAAGAATTTTGTGTTTTGAGGAAATAATAACCGATAAAGAACTATATGATCTTTATTAAAAAAAATGCTTTATAGAGTTCATGGTCTTTTTAATTATTGAATTTCTACATTCTAAGGTTTAGGAAACTTGATCCATTTTTTTTTATTATTTATACATTTATTAATTAAAAAATTATTTCAAACTTTTAATCATTTCAAGGAATTTTGATTTATCCACTTTTCCAACAGCATAATCAATCACTTTTCCTGAAGGATAAATAAAAATGGTTGTTGGTGTTGCACCGATATTATATTGCTTTACTAGCGCTTGAGAATTCGGATCATCAATATTAATTTCTAGAGATATAATTTTCTCATCCATAGCTTTCTTAACTTCATCATCAGCAAAAACTTGACGTTTCATTATTTTACAAGGAGAGCACCATGTCCCTGTAAAGAATATCATGATATTTTTGTCTGAATTGACAGCAAGCTTTTGTGCGGACTCAATGTCATTTGTCCAAGTTATATCGTTGGATGACGCATAGAATGAATACCAAGCATACCAAAGCGAAACAACAAGAAAAGTGAGCCAAAAAAATTGCCAAAATGGGTGAGATTTACGTTTAACAACCTTGGGTGCATTGTTTGATGTGTTTTCAGAGTGATTCATTTGTTTGTATTTTTAATGTGATATTTGTTTTTTTTACAGGTTAATACTTTGGAAAATTAAAATTACCAAGCCGTAAAACCTAAGAGGTAAGTTGATTTATAATTGTTCCTTCAATCCTTTTTTCCAAAAGTAAATTCCAAAAATGCAGGTAACAATTGCAAACATAATTCCGTTTTCGCCAAGCCATTGCTCTGTTCCTTCAACTTTTATAGTTAGAGGTGGCATTATTTTTTGAATGTATACATTACTGACTGCATGAAAAATTACTGCTGGCCATAGACTTTTAGACTTAAACGTGTAATAAGTCATGATAAATGACATAGAAACAATTACGATAGTGAACGTTGTAAATTCTAATAGGACATTGTTACTATAGTAAACTAGCAATGGCCAATGCCAAAAAGACCATATCAATCCGCTAAAAATTGATACACCAGTAAATGAAAGAACCTTTCTTAATTCATAGATAAAAAATCCTCGCCATCCAATTTCTTCCCCTAATGTTGTTGCAGAGGCTCTAATAACCTCTATAGTTGCTAACAACATAATAGCTATGATCGTTATTGATGTTGGGTTTAAAGTGCCTATGCCAAATAAGCCAAGTTCTTTTCCCCATTCAGTAATGGCTTCGCTATTGGCTAAATTTCCAAAACCGAAAATCCAAATAAGCACATAAGTGATTATACCATATAAGGCAGGAACAATATAAGACCATCGGATATATTTCCAATTTCCCCAATTCCAATGTAGCGATGAAATATTACGACCTTTTATTTTTAGGGTAATAAATGCAGCAATTGCAGGACACCACATGATAGCTCCAACATATATTCGTGATGGATATAAATTAACTATGGCATAATGAAAAGGTGAAGTAAGAAGAATAACGATTGCAAGAAATAGAAAGATTGTTTTCCAAGTTTTATTTCTTTCTATGGATCTTTCTTGAATTTGTGTTTTCATGCTATTTTTGTTTTTTTACTATTTTATAAATTCTTTTATTTATAATTTCTGATAGATTCCAATTATACAGTTTAGGATCGGTTGTGTTATAGAATGTTACAATTACAGCATCAATATCTTTGTAATATTTTGCAAAACTTTGATAACCAGGAACCCAACCAGAATGTTCATATTCATAAATAGAGGAATATATTTCTTGCTCACCTTCATTAAATAAAGCCCCATTGTTTAATGCTCTAAGAAAAACACCAACGTCTTCTGCAGATGCGTGCATTCCATAATCGTTTTCTTTTACATCATAAGGATAGCCAATGTGATAGCCACTCATTACATTATCAATATTTACTTCTTTAAGCGAACTATATGTGTTTGTTAAACCCAATGGGTTTAAAACTTCTTTTTTTATGAATTGAAAATTGTTAAAACCTAATTCGTTATCCATTATTTTATTAATCAACAAATAATTTGTATTGCAATATTCATAATCTTCACCAGGTTCAAAATTTGCAGATTTACCTGTAATTAAAGCAAGATTTTCTTCATAAGTTCTTACTGGATTTTCCCAAAATCTTGGAGTATCTGTAAAATTAGGAATACCACTTTTATGCTGAATCATTAGTCTTAATGTAATTTTATCTGCATTTTCTATTTGACCTTTAAGTTCTGGTAAGTAGTCTGCTAAAGTTTTATCAAGAGAAAGACGACCTTGACTTACTAATTTAGTAACAGCAACTGCATCATACAATTTACTAATACTAGCAATTTTATATAAAGCATCCCTTTTTGCAGGAATTTTAGATTCTCGATTATGCCAACCTGAAGCAAAACTTTGAGGTTCTTGATCTGCTTTATCAATATAAACAATCATTCCTTCAAAATCATAATTAAGAGCTTCGTCTAATTGTTCTTGAATTGTATCTGGTAATGGTTTCCCCCAAGCTTTAACTAAAGTCCATGGAACAAAAGTCAATGAAAATAAACTGGCAAGAATAAGTAATACTTTAAGCATCTTTTTTGTTTTATTTTGTTTCATAATAGGATTGATTTTTAGATTGTTTTATTTTTTTGTAAAATACAAATCAAAATTTAAACAATAAACCAATCTAGAATCAAGCATGTTTTAATTTATATTTTGTAATTCAGCAAACGTATTTTTCAGTTTCTTTAATGATTCGATAGCATTGGTATATGCCTCTTTATTTTGAGCAATAGTGGTCATTCTGGTTAAAACCATATTTTCGAAATAAATATCTTTTCCATAACTTTCTGAAGTAATACCCATGTTTCTAAATTGAACTTTAGGCATTAAAAAGTTCTCATAATAGGCCTCTATTGCTTGTTGTTCTGAAGCTTCGAGTTTTTCTATAGGAATAAAAGTTTCGTAAGTTTCAGAAATTGTATTCCTTAAATTTAAATCATCAAAAAGTTTTACATCACCAGAAAATTTTAAATTTTCGTAAGTTATTGTTACTGGAAAAAATTTCTTTGAAACAATTAGAAAAAAAGATTTTGTTGCTAATTTAGGATTATCATAATCTTTATCTAATAGTAATTTAAATATTGTATTTAAATCTTTTAGCATTTGGTTTGCCTCATTATTCAGTACACTAAGCTTTTTAAGATTTCGATCTGCCTCATTATTTAATTGATTAATATAAGAATTCCTTAATTCTAATTTCTTTTCATTATTTGAGTGTTCGTTAATTGCTAAAGCAATAAGAATTCCTACAATAACCAAAATAATTTCTCCAGCTGCATAGGCTACATAAGCTCCAACTTTGTTATTCGTTAGCATTTTTAGTCTATTTTTTCTAAATAATTTTATCATGGTTTAAGAATTAAATTTGATTATAAAGCTTCAGATTTGATATTAGATGTTTTCAACGTTTTTGATTCCACAGTTTTAAAATTCCATTTCAAACCAAATAAAGGTCTCAAGAATGCAACCCTTTTTAAGATGAATTCATAAATTAAGAAACAAAAAATGAATGTGAAGATTGTAATTCCAATAAATTGTAACATAGGATGCAGCTCTATAGGCAAAATTAATAAGGCTCCTACATACAACACAAACATGTGAATGATATACACAGGATAAACAGCAGCACTCAAGTAGCTAAGTAATTTACTTGGTTTATTTAGGTAGCAATAACCAAGTCCAAAGACACCTAATATCCAAGAGATTGATTCTATAGAAGTAAAGTACATATTTGATATTGACTCAAATCCTGTAAAACGAATAACAAAGAGAATCGTTGCCAAACCAATATATAACCATTTCCATTTTGAAACTGTTTGCCAAAAGGAAGCTCCACTATAGACAAAGAGGTATCCAAAAAAGAATGCTAGAAATCCTATAAAAAATCCGTGCCAGTTTTCTGCATACATTTCAAATAATTGTGGTTTTACAAAAAACACTTCTAACATAAAAAAAAGCGATATAGAGATTGGCCCCATAGCATAACTCATAACTTGAGAAACTATTTTTTTAAATTTACCATCGTCGTTTTTCTTTAAATAAAAAAACAGCGGAGACAACAATAATACATAGACAAAAATATTTCCTAAAAACCATAAATGCCCCATATGCGAAAAATAGCTCAATGACATATTATAATGCTCTTGAAAAATATACATGTGTAATGGTGTAATTGCAAAATAACCGAAAACAAAAGGCAATAGAATTCTTTTACCTCTTTCTAGTAATAATTGCCTCCAATTTCTTTTTTTCATTGCAAAATATAAACCCATTCCTGATACAAAAAACAATAAAGGAATTCTCCAAACATTCAACATCGTCATTGGTTTCCACAATCCTTCTAACGCTTCTTCACTTCGAATAAAGCCTATAAACATTGCCCAAGGTTGAAAAATAATGGCTATATGATAAATCAATAGCAAACCAATGGCTATTACTCTTAGCCAATCTATATCGTATCTTCTTTCTGTTGTCATTGTATTTTGTTTTTATTGTAACATCATAGCAACAACAGGTCTTGCTTTTTGCAATTCATCAAAATCTAATGTAAAGCCCATTGGTTGTAATTGTTGAGTTAACATTTCATATATAGGTTTCATTTGAGCGAAGTCGGATATTACTATTTCCCTAGGTGTAGCTCCAAAATTATTACGAACCGTTTTATCTGCTTTGGCATCAATTAATAATTGTACAATTTCTATTCGTCCAAAAAATGCTGCAGTATGCAAAGCTGTACCTCCATCATTATTTTTAATAGTTAAATCTGCGTCAGCATTGATTAATGCTTTTGCGATTTCGGTTTTATTGAATGTGGCTGCAGACATTAATGGTGTAGAACCAGACATTGCCTCTTTTTGATTGATATCAGATCCAGCTTCAATATGTTGTTTTACTGCTTCTAAATTTCCAGTGAGTACAGCTGCATGGATATCCATACTTGGCTTGGTTACACTTTTTGTTGTTTCAGTAGTTTTAGCTGAGTTTGTTTTTTTATCAGATTGTGCACATGAACTTGTTAATAAAAGTGTAAGTAACAACATCTGAACTGTCATTTTAATTGAGGTGATTTTAAGTGTTTTCATAATTTAAATTTGTAATGATTAATAACTTTATTTTTGTTGATACAAAGATGCAACAAGAACTAAGTTTGCTTACAACCCTTATGTAGCCTTATATATAAAGTTTGATGATCAATTGAAAATTATGATGCAGCGATATAAATTATGACGCAAACCGCTTTTTTAAACGGGGATTTTTAAAATTAATCCGTTTTATTTTAAAATAAAAATTGATACTTTTGGGGTAATCAAAAACAACATGTCTACGATCTCATACAAAGGAAAATTTATTAAAGAAGCTGAAGCGCTTATTTTAGAGAACCTATCTGATGAACAATTTGGGGTTTCTGAGTTGGCTGACATGATGCATATGAGTCGTTCAAATTTGCTTAGAAAAATAAAAAAGCAAACAGAACTCAGTGCAAGTCAATTTATACGGCAAGTTCGTCTTCAAAAAGGAATGGAATTGCTAAAGGAAACAGAACTTACTGTTTCTGAAATTTCCTATCAAGTTGGGTTTAGCAACAATTCTTACTTTATAAAATGCTTTAGAGAGCATTACGGATTTTCTCCTGGAGAATCTAGAAAAGAAACTACTGAAGAACCAGAAGTTGAAATAGAAATTGAACCAGAAATTGAAGCTGAAAAAATTGAAGCTGAAATTTTTGTTGAAGAAGATAACACAAGCTTTTTTAAAAAATATCGCAACCCAGTTGTTTTGACTACTATTTTAATAATTGCTATTGTTTCCTACCTGTTTATTCAAAACAATAGTCAAAAATCAGAAGTAAGTTTTAACGATTCTAAAAAGTCTATAGCAATTTTGCCTTTTAAAAATATGAGTAGTGATTCTACAAACTTGTATTTTGTAAATGGACTTATGGAATCTACACTTAACAACTTACAAAAAATAGAAGATTTAAGAGTTATTAGTAGAACATCTGTTGAAAAATATAGAAACACGAATAAAACTGTAATAGAAATTGCTGAAGAATTGAATGTTGCCTATTTATTAGAAGGAAGTGGACAACGTATTGGAAATCAAGTTTTACTAAACATTCAATTAATTGATGCTTCTAATGATATGCCAATTTGGGCACAACAATATAACAATAAGGTTGTAGATGTATTCTCATTGCAAAATACGGTTGCAAAAAAAATTGCAGAAGCCATAAAAGCAAAAGTAACACCAGCAGAGTTGCAACAAATAAATAAAAAACCAACAGAAAACATATTGGCTTATGATTATTATTTAAAAGGATTAGAAAATCAAAATGAGCAAAGTGAAGCAGGTTTAAATAAGGCCATACTGAATTTTGAAAAAGCGATAGAAAAAGATTCAAAATACGCTAATGCACATGCTCAAATTGCAATTTGTTACTATTATTTAGATGTTAATAAAATTGAAAAGAAATATTTAGACAAATTAAATGAATTTGCAGACAATTCCTTGTTGTATGACTCTACCTCTGAATTGTCTCTGATTGCAAAAGCGCTATATTATATAAACGCAAACGAATTTAGGTTAGCAATACCTTACCTTGAAAAAGCACTAGATTACAACCCAAATGCTTCCTCTGTAGTACTAATTTTATCTGATTTATATGCTAGAGTTGTTCCAGATACAAATAAGTATCTTACGTATGCATTAAAAGGAATAAAATTGAATGTAGAAGCTAACGATAGTATTTCTAAAAGCTTTATCTATCTAAACTTGAGTAATGCATTAGTGCAAAATGGGTTTGCTAAAGAAGCTTCAAAATACATTGAAGAATCTTTAAAATATAATCCTGAAAATCAATATTCTACTTACTTAAAAAATTTTATAGATTATGCTAACAACAAAGATTTAAATTCCTTGAGAAAAAAAATGCTTTTGGAGTGGCGAAAAGATACTACTCGCGCTGATATCACTCAAGAATTAGCCAAAACGTATTATTTTCAAGAGGATTACGATAATGCATTGGTTTTTTACGAGAAATATATTCATATACTTTCAACTAATAAAATTGACCTGTATCCTGCAGAAAACATAAAAATTGCTTATACCTATAAAAAAATGGGATTTTCTGATAAAGAGGAAGTATATATTAATAAATATAAAGACTACTTGGATAAAGATGAGTCAATCTATAAAGAGGCAAGTTTAGCTATGCTATATATTTATGAAAATAAACCAGATAAAGCTATAGAAGCTTACAATAAATTTAGTTTGCAAGATGGTTTCCAATATTGGATATTATTGTTTCTTGAAGAAGATCCATTAGTTAAATCTCTTTCTAATCACCCTAAATATGATGAAGTTTTTCAAAAGATAGAAGATAGATTTTGGGAAAATCATAACCGTTTAAAAAAATCTTTAAAAGAAAAAGAATTGATATAGCTTATATGATTCAAAAATTATAGGTTGCTATAGTATATTAAAAAAAGTAAAGTTCCATAAAACAAACTCAAATTTAAAACTACAAAAAGAAAACGCTTTAATTTACTCAATTCAAAAGATCTAGAATTCCAGATTAAAATCAATAAATGAAATGGAATAAAGAAAAATCTTGCCATATCAGTATTCTCAAATACTAAACTCAAAACAATTGAAATGGGAACAAATAGAATTGTCCATAAACTTACATTGTAAATATTTAAAATTAAATGCTCAAAAATATTTTTCTTGAACTTTATGTAAACTAAAGCACTAAAAAGTGTTAGCAATACAATATTCAAAGCTAAAATAGCAAGATGTGAAGAAATATTAACTGTTAATGACAGCCCCAAAAAATTATTAAAAAAAAAGTAATTTATTAATAGCGATAAAGAGGCTATTGTAAAGAATTGAAAAGGTGTAAAATAATATTTTCTAAATCCGTTCCAATAGTTGGAAACTATTGTTCTTGGCGCAAAAAGTGCAATTTTTATATTCATAAAAATAGACTTTTCTAAAGAAAAAAAACTTTCAAATAAACCCCATAAAATTGTGATACTGGTAACTCTACTATCTTTAAAATATTGACCACAATTTGAGCAATATTTTTCACTTATTTGATTTGAGCAGACTGAGCATTTCATATTGAATTGTTTTTAATTTTGAATGAAATAGTTGAGGTTATTCTGTTTTGAGAACAACCACAACCGTTGAAATGATATTTACAAATCCAGTTCTATAGGTGTAACTTTTTCAAATAAATCAGTAACTATATGCTGCTGAGAAACTGGTGTAACCTCTCTGAAGTACCCAAGTAAGTCTTGAGTTGTTGCATATCGATCAGTCTGCAATTTTAGTTTTCCATTTGTTGTATTCCAATCTTCTAGAAAGCGTTTAAGTGCTTTATTGACATTCTCCTCTCCTATCCTTTTTTGAAGTTCGTACATATTGATTGCTCCTTTTGCATAATAGACATAATCTTGATTTTCTACTAGAGCAAGAGAGGGTTCTTCTTTACTTTCTTTTTGTACACCTTCTTTATATTTATCCATTTGAAGCGCTAAAAACTGTTGCACTTTTTCCTCGGAATACTGTTGCTGTAAAACCATCATTGCTGCATATTGTGATAAGGTTTCTAATACCATCAATTGTCCTTGCACATTCGCAGCTTCCACTTGCATGGCAAACCATTGGTGCGCTACTTCATGTGCAGTCACATAAAAAGCCATATCTACATCTTTTTCGTCATCAATATCTAAAACAAATCCAATGGATTCTGAAAATGGAATCGTTCCAGGAAAAGATTGTGCAAATGTTGCATAACGTGGAAACTCCATAATACGCAGTTGTTGGTATTGATACCGACTGAAGTTGTTACTATAATAATCTAATGAAGCTTTCATAGACCTCATCATTCTATCGATGTTATATTCATGTCCTTTTTGAAAATAAATTTCAAGTTCAACAGGATCAGGATTCCCCTTATTGCTTGTCATCCATTTGTCTTTTTTAATTTCATAGTCAGCAGAAACTATGGCGTAAAAATTAATAATTGGTGCATTTGTTTTATAATGAAAATAATTACGATTATTAGCTGTCCATTTTCTCAATAAATCTCCAGGAACCAAAGCTGTTTGCTCTTTGGATGTACCAATAATCATTTCAAATTGAATCCCATCAGAATCACCACCAGATCTCGCATTCACTAATTCTCTAGAATCATCTATATTCGCCTTTTTAGACCTCTTTGATAAGTTATGGTCTCTTCGTTCATCTTCATCTTGAAGTTCATACTTTTTATTGTAACCTAATGTTGGAAACTGTTCATTGTTGAAAAATGTACCATTGTAAACAATGTTACTATTAGAATTTCCTTGCTCAAAGCCCTTGGTTGTAAAACTTTGCTTAAAGTACATTTTTACAGAATCACCAGGTTGTAAAGCTTTCTTCAGGTTAAAAATTGAATAATCAAACTTTTTGTATTGATTATTAGTTGTAAAACCACCTTCAAAAGCGATACTGTCTATCCTAACATTTTCTTCCAAAAGTTTTTGAATATGGATGGATTTTATGTTTTCAATTGATGTGTTTTTTAACATATAGTAGCCTTCTACTTTGTAATCTCGTTTAGAAGGATACAGCTCTAATTGTAAGTTTACATCTACTATTTTTGGTTGCGTTATATATTCAAATTGCTTCAATTCTTTTTCATAGGCTACTCTGAATTCAGTAGCTTCAGAATTGCTCCAATATTCATTTAAAATATTCGTATTGTAAAATATAAATCCTCCAATAATAATAAAAGTAAAAAGAATGATGTCAGTAAATTTTAAAAGCGGTTTGCTAAACTTATACTTAGCAATTTTTATTCGTTTTATTAAATTTGTTTCATTTCCTCTAACAGAAATCAAAGACCCTATAATTAACAATAGAATTCCGAAAAGAAACCAATACAATTTGATGATTAAATAGGGTTGTAAAAAATGCCCATAACCATTCATATCTGAATAAGCGCCTAAGGAACTTCCTCCAAAAAAGTGTAAATCATGATCAAATCCTAATACAGCAATGGCCACATTGACAATACTAAATACAATCACCAAAATGATACCTACAAACTTATTATTTACTAAAGATTGTATGAAAAATGCTAAGCAGGTAAAAATGGATAATACGGGTAGAATTTCTAAAAAGAATCCATTAAAATAGACTTGGAATTCATACTTATAATAACCACTTATCGTTTGGAATACTATCCCAGAACTAATTAGAGCAACAATTAATACTATATAAATTAAGTTTAAACCAATAAACTTTCCAGCTAACCTTACAACACTAGACATGGCTGTAGCATCATAAATTAAATTCAGCTTTGCACCTCTTTCTTTCCATACCAATTCTCCTGAATAAAAAACAAGGATGATGATAAAGAAAAAATAAGACGTTTCCTGAAGTTCCTCAACTATGAAGTAGGTTGTAGGATAACTATCAACGCCATATACAGTTCCAAGATTTACAGAATTGACTAAAATAATAATCATTCCGCAAATAACAATTCCCCAAAATGATGGCTGCTTACAAATACTAATAAAATAAAACCATGAAAACTCTTTTAATTGTGTCCATTTATATTGTAAACCATATTGTTTTTTAGCTTTAGGAATCACCACATCACCAACTAAATTAGTACTTTTAGCTACCAACTTTTGAACTTGCTTTCTTTTAGATTTCTTCTCTTTAACTATATTAAGGTTAAATTTTTTATACCCATAAATTAATGCGATTACTCCTAAAACAACCCAAAATAATTTATTATATAACAATGCACCAATAAAAGGAAGTTCATGAGTGCTCTTTTCTAAGGCTGACCAAGATTTTGTTATATAGCTTGTTGTTGTTAATGAAAATGGATCAAAAATAGCTTGCCAGAAATCATTAGTAATTGCTTTGGTTAACAAAAACACTACAAACAAAATAACACCCTGAGTATATACAACTATTAAATTTCTAGTTAAAGCTCCTGTTACAAAAAACAATGCTGCACCAAAAAACAACGTTGGTAACGTTACTATTAGAAAGGTCTTTATGTAAACAAATGCATTAAAAGCCAATTGCTCATCTGGACTAATCCAGGGCATAAATTCACCCAACATCATACCCAAAATAATTCCTGTAAATACAAACAGTAAAACAGTAAATGCTCCTAAAAATCGACCAATTAAATAATCTCTTTTTTTGATAGGTGCTGAAAATAGTAATGATTCTATCTCGTACTCAAAATCGCGCAACACAGAAACACCCATAATCATCGAAGCCAAAATCATACATAAACCGGTGATAGCTCCCATGGTTTTAGCTATTACTATGGGTGAATTTCTTTTCAAAAGTCCCATTTCAGAACCTTGAAAAACAAAATCTACACCAATAATTGAAAACAGAAATATAAATAAGAAGAATACATACGTGTCTGGTCGTTTAATTCGATATTGTAATTCGAACTTAAAAATTTCATACCACATAATTATATAGATTTAGCGTTCGTAACATTGAAAATTTCTGAGAAATATACATCCTCTAATTCTGCATTAATGGCTGTAAAACCCTCTCCAGGATTCGTTTCACTTACAATATGAATGGTAGGTTTCCCTAGAAATAATCGTTCACTGATCACCTGAAAGTTTTCTTTGTATAGGTTTAATTCTGATTTTTCGATTGTTTTTTGATATACTTTTCCCTTTAAACTTTCTAAAATCTCTAGGGGCTTTCCTTTTAAACAAACTTGGCCTTTATTAATAATTGCCATATTTGTACACAACTCCTTAACATCATCTACGATGTGCGTAGATAAAATAACCACTGTTTTTTCCCCTAACTCACTTAATAAATTGTAAAAGCGGTTTCGTTCTACAGGATCTAACCCTGCAGTTGGCTCATCAACAATTAATAGTTTTGGGTTGTTTACTAGAGCTTGAGCAATTCCAAAACGTTGTTTCATACCACCAGAAAATCCTTTTAAATTTTGTTTTCTGACATCATATAAATTGGTTTTATGCAAAAGTGCTTTTACCAATTCTTGACGTTCCTTTTTATTGATGACACCTTTTAATACTGCAAAATGATTTAGTAATACTTCCGCAGATATTTTTGGATACAAACCAAATTGTTGAGGCAAATACCCTAAAACTTGTCTTAACTCATTTTTTTGTTGTAGAACATCTATATCACCTAATTTTATGGAACCTTGATCTGCTTCTTGTAAAGTTGCAATGGTTCTCATTAATGTAGATTTTCCTGCTCCATTTGGGCCTAATAAGCCAAACATTCCAGTAGGGATATCTAAAGAAATATTTTGAAGTGCTTTAACTCCATTAGCATACGTTTTTGATAGATTGTCAATAACAAGTTCCATATAATTCATTTTTTAATTGATTAGATATGCAAACCTATCCACTATTATTAGCAAGAAAAAGAATCTGGGATACACTCCAAACTAGCCGTGACACAAACACTTTTAAAGGACATAAACGAACTTGATCACTATTAAATAACTATTTATCACTACTTAACTATTGTTTATCAACTAATTTGTTGGAGGAATTTTATTTAAGTAATATTGACGGATGAAGATGAAAATATCAGAAAATAGAAAGAAAATTATGAAGCGATTATTTAAATTAACGCTTGTAATTATAGGTATCATTATTATTGTATTTAATGACACCTTTGGTAAATTAGAAGGATTTGCAGAATTTATTGCATTCTACTTTATTATCGTATTTATAACGATTGCCTATTGGATTTTTAAACAAATAAAATCCATATTTAAGTTAAGGAACGAAAAAGAAAAAACAGAACTACTACATTTAAAAAGTCAGGTAAATCCTCACTTTTTCTTCAATACGCTCAATAATTTATATGGAATGATGGAGAAGAATTCCAAAGAAAGAGAAATGGTTCTTAAACTTTCTGATATGATGCGTTATAGTATTTATGAAGGCGAAAAAGATTGGGTAACCCTTAAAAACGAATTGGATTATTTACAAAATTATATAGAGCTTCAAGAAATTCGTTATCACAAAAAATCGGATGTACAATTCAATCATACTATCGAAAATCCTGATGCTAAAGTGATGCCATTACTTTTTATCATTCTACTAGAAAACGCATTTAAACACGGTTTGGAAAATTTGGAAAAAGATGCATTCATTTATATTGATTTTACAGAGAGCAATAATGAAGTTCAATTAGTCATTGAAAATAATTTTGATTTGCAACAAACAAAGAATCAAGAAGGCATTGGTTTAAAAAATCTAAAACGAAGATTAGAATTAGTTTACCCAAAAAGGCATTCACTTTCTTTTGACATTAACAATACTATTTATAAAGTTACACTATCTTTAACCTTGAAATGATGAAATATTTAATTATTGATGATGAACATATTGCCCATAAAATTATTATGGAATATTGTGAAATGCTTCCTCATATGCAATTGCAGAAAAACTGTTATAGTGCTTTAGAAGCTTTGGAATATTTGAACACGCATCAAGTTGATTTGATCTTTTTAGATTTAAATATGCCTAAACTAAAAGGTTTTGATTTTTTAAAGACATTGACAAATCCTCCAAAAGTTATTGTAACTACTGCTTATAGTGAGTTTGCCATTGATGGTTATGAGTTAAACATTGTAGATTATTTATTAAAACCATTTCGTTTTGAGCGATTTTTGAGTGCTGTTAATAAAGTAACATCTTCTGACACTAATAAAATAAGAAAAGAAAGTAAAGAGGTTGTAAAGCCTAAAGGACAACATATCTTTTTAAAACAAAATAGTAGTCATATTCAGGTAGATGTAGACGATATTCTATTTATTGAAGCTTCAGGCAATTATACCAAATTTGTTACTAAAAATAATACAATTAGTATTCGTGAAAAAATATCGGATACCATCCAATTGCTTTCTGATAATGATTTTCTTCAAGTTCATAAGTCATTTGCCGTTGCAAAAAAGCACATCGCTAGGGTAGAAGGTAATAGAATTTTTATTGGCGATCACATTGTACCTATTGGTAAGCTATATAAAACAAATATTAATCAACTTTTTAAATAATCTTTAAGATTCATTTAAAAAATTTGTGCTTCAGTAAAACTATTTTAATTCGTGAAAAAATCGAAAATATTACTCAAAGCACCTGTTTTTGCTTTAAAGAATTCAGTATAAGTACATTTTTTACAAGTCACTGACGTAAATTTTTTATTTTGTACATCAAATATTTTCGACAACGTACCACCTGTGGCTCTCATTTCTCCAATTTCATAAGTGGCATTATCACACTTCGGACATTTGTATTTCATAGTTTTATATTTTTTGAGTTGATACTATATGGCTGTAAAATATTAACGCTATTATTCATTGCCTTTTATTTTAAAAACTTAAATCGAGGTCTATATATCACCTCTTTTTCATTGTTTATTCTAAGTGTGTTGATCAATATTAAAATTAAATTGGCGACATACAAAAAGCCAATAACTATAAAAAATGTACTTAACGTTATTTGGTCTGTGAGTCCAATTTTTGATATGATGAAAAATACTAGAGGGATAAAAAATAACAGTATGGTCCACGTGATTTCGAAATTGATTAAATCTTTACCCAGCTTATTACTGTTTTTTATCTTACCTTTTTTTGATGTCCAAAGTATAAATGGAATTAAAATTCCTAATAATGGAAAAAACAGAAATGTTAACGCAGATAAATTGAGATATATTAAATATTTTTTATCTTCTTTTACTGACCAATCTATCAATTCATCTGGAATCACATTTAAGGCATTTGCTAAACGTTTTAACGACTCACCTGTTGGGTTAGATTCCCCCTTTTCTATTCTTTGTATCGTTCTTAAACTCAATCCAGATTCTTCAGCCAGAAATTCTTGAGACATTCCTCTTTGGTTTCTTAATTCTTTTACTCTTAAAGCTAAATAATTTTTATCCATTTTATAAAGATTTATTTTGAGTGATTGTTTTTCTGTATCTCATTATTGCTATCGTTATTGTGCCTAACAAAAATGCAGGAATCAACTGAACTAATGAACCATAAATTACATGATTCAATAAGGCATCACCAAAACTATCATAATACAGTCCATAATGGGTGCCAATTTCCCACTTTGTATCTATCCACCAAAGTATAGCTACTGGAATTCTAGAAATTGGAGAAAAAATAATCAAACTTAATAAAATGATTTGATAAGGTTTTTTCTCGTTAAACGTTTTAATACCTAAATATATGGCAAATCCTAAGGTAAGCCAAAGTAAACCAATTATAAAAATGGCATTCTCTGGTAATCCTATCAATTCTAAAGTATATCTTGTTGGTGATAGAAATAATGATATTATTACAGGTACTTTTGCAAAATGTATCGCCTGTTGCAAAGTAGTTTTTTCGTTATTTTCCATATTAATTCTTTTTAGCAGTGATTTTACGACCAGATTGATTCATAGTTAAACTAATAACCTTCCCCTTTTCATTTGTATTAAAAGTGATTTCTGCATCTACAATTTTTACAAAAAAATGATTTTGAGTTTCGGCAAATAATTCGACCTTCTTGGTTTGACCTGGAGCTAATAAGTATAATTGATTTGTGTTATCCAATCCTATAGTAAGGTTTACATTTGGTTTAACCTCATAAGTACCTGTATAGTCACTTAATATTTCTGAAGGTACATCAATTGATTTTCTCTCAGGTTGATTATTCTCAACCTCTGTTATTTTATTATCGGGTAGATTTACAAATAATTCAGCAACTTGTTTCGCCACGTTATTTACATTCTTACAATTACAGTTGGTTAATGCAGTTATATACAGTTTCTCTTTAGGTAAAAACAGCGCAATACTGGTAAACCCCTTCGTGCTTCCTGTGTGGGCAATTACAGGAGAATTTCCCAGTTTTGAAAATCGAAAACCATATCCATAAGGTACTCTTTTTCCACTGTTTAATAAGGTTGGTGTCATAGCTTGTTTTATACTAGAAGCTTTTAAAAGTGTGTTTGAAAGTAATGCATTTTGCCATTTTAAAAGGTCCTCTGTGGTAGATAAAATAGCTCCTGCGGAATACGCTAAAGACAAATTTATATAATCTGATTTTACAAAATCATTTTGTTCAATGATATAACCCTTAGTAAGGTTGGGAATAACTTGTTTCATATCTCCACAGGATGAATTCTTCATTCCTATTTTATCAAAAATATTTTGTTCTATAAAATCACTGTAAGGTTGTCCAGAAACGATTTCAATAATTCGCCCTAGTAAAATATAGCCTGCATTACTGTATTTAAAACGCTCTCCTGGTTTGAATTCTAAAGGTTCATCTTTAAAATATGCAATAAGTTCTGTAGGTGACATATTAGTTTTAGAAATAAAACCCTTGTCACCAACAGGTGTTCTGTTTTTTATTCCCGAAGTATGGTTTAATAGATGATGAATGGTAATGTCTTTTCCAATTTCAGCATATTCAGGAATGTATTTTCCAATTTTATCCTCAACACTTAACTTACCTTGTTCTTCTAGCATTAAAATAGAAATCGCAGTAAATTGTTTTGTTATAGAGCCAATTTGAAAGACACTATTAGTTTCTAAAGGAGTGTTTAATTCTAAATTAGATTTTCCAAAAGCTTTACTATAAATGGCTTTTCTATCTTTGGCTACTAAAACTGAAATTCCTGGTTCTTTAGAACTGTAAGTTGATGAAACTACAGCATCAATTTTAGATTGATAGCTTTGGCTAAACCCAATATATGTAATAAAAAAGAAAAGGATACTTGTAAAATAATTGTTCATGTGTTTGTATTAAATATTTCGTTTACAAAATTAAATACAATACCCATAGACACTAGCGCCAAACTTATGACATCTTTATGACATCTGTGGTAATTACCTGAAATAATAGTACATGTGGACTTTATTTTAATGAGTAAGTAGAGTTTTTATAGTTTTTAAAGAGAGTTCCATATAGGTAAAGAAATACTACTGTTTCCTGTAAAAGTTATTGTAACTACTGCTTATAGTGAGTTTGTCATTGATGGTTATGAATTAAATATTGTCGATTATTTATTAGAACCATTTCGTTTTGAGCGCTTTTTAAAAGCCGTTAATAAAGTTGTTGATTCAAATAAAAAGGTAAAGAAACCAATACTTGAAGCAAGTGAAACTTTACCAAAACGTATTTTTATTCGTCAGAATAAATCTCATATTCAATTAGAAATCGATGCAATTTTGTTTGTAGAAGCTTCTGGAAATTATACAAAAATCATCACTAAAACTGAAACCATTACGATTAGGGATAAAATATCTGATATTTTAGAATCATTACCAACAAATGATTTTATAAAAGTACACAAATCATTTGCTGTTGCTACACAATATATCAATAAAATTGATGGAAATCGAATACATATTCAAGATCATATAATCCCAATTGGTAAATTATACAAAGCCAATCTTCTTAAAATTTTGAATTAAAATTCTATTCGTTTACAGATCATTTAAACATTAACTGCTAGCTGCTGTGGTTGCTGCAATTGATGCAGAAATCATAACAACAATCATGGCTGTAATTTGTGTATGAATTTCTTTAATAGTAGTACTTAACATATTGCTTTCAGTATCAGAAATAATAGCTTTAATATTCTTTTTGCACTTCTTGTAACGTTCTTTTCCAAAAACAATTCTATCCATATTACAAGTAATTAAGGAAGCAACAGGTTACTATCATTACAGATTAGTTCAGTTCTTACATAAACAAAGTATTTTAGTTTCTGCTGCCAATCCATTATCAATAAAGCGTTTTATACAAATGAAATTAGCTAAAGTAAAAACGGATCAAAGTGATGCAAAAGCAATTTCTAACTATGGGATGATCAACGAAGTTCCCTTATACAATGCGCTTACAGAAGTTCAAAGTGGATGTCTACAACTCTTTAGATGGTTAGATAGTTTGATAAAAAAGCGAACAGCTACCAAGAATAAAATTCACGGTGAGGATGTCTTAGGTATTCCATCAAAATATGTTTACCGTTTTCTGAAAAGGACAAAAAGGTTCTTAGATAAAGGGGATAGAAGAGAAGTTACTTACTTTGGTAAAGCAAGTACAACAAGCTCAATTAACACTTTTAGCAAGTATCTCAGGTATAGGTGTAAACACGGCGTTATTTTTAATTGTAGTTAAAGTTGGTTTTTAAAAGTTTGAGACAGCCTCACAACTTTGTATTTATGTAGGAATCACACCAACTATAGGAGAATCTGGAAGTAGTGTAAGGAGAAGAGCAAGAATTAGTAAAGTTGGCAATAGAAAGTTAAGAAACCTATTATTTCTATGTTCATTTACAGCATGTAAGCATAAAAAAGGCTGCAGAGAACTTTATCTACGTATTGTAAACAAAGCCAAGAGCAAGAAATTGGCATTAATAGCTGTATCTTATAAGTTGTTAAAACAGAGTTTTGCTATCGTAAAATCAGGATTAGTATATGATGAAACCCATGTTTCAGTACTGCCTAAATAAATAGAATTAAACAGAAAAATAAAGCTCAAAATACCAAGTAATAGCATTTTGAGCCTAATATAATATTGAAGAAATTTAACGAAGTAAAATAGTTGTTTCTTAACTCAGTTCTTTGTTGGCTGTAGGTTTTATTCAATTCTTTATCTCTAACTTATAACGCCATCATTTAGATATAATCCAATAAGACTAAGAGAGTTAATAATTCCATGTGCAATTATTATAGGAAAAAGTTTTCGCTTAATTATAAAATAGACTGAACCAAATATAAGGGCAATACAACCAGTAGCAATAACACCTGCTAGTCCTTGGTAAATATGTAGCATTCCAAATATTATAGTATGAATAATTAATGCTATAATTATTCCCAATTTATTATTTCCAGTAAAATCGATCAATCTATTTAGTAAATATCCGCGAAATAACAATTCTTCACCTAACGCTGCACCAAACCAAACAACTGTAATTAGGTAGACTATAAACACAAGAGGTTTTCCCATAAAAAAGGCAAATCTATCTGCTACATCTGCTGGATTCGTGAGACCGAAACTTTCCAATGTTGGTTTCACTATGAATCCCATAATTGAAAATACTAGTATTACAATTCCAATTGCTATTAATATATTAATCAACCAATTTTTTATGCCTATTGGAAACTTAAATCCAAATTTTTTCCATCTTATTTTTTTTTGTTTCATGAAAACTGTACTAACTATAATTCCGCACCAAATTGCTATTGAACCAGCACCAATCACGTTGAAATAATCTGCAAGGTGTTTTATGCTCAATATAGTAAGGAATACAATTGCTATTTCTAAAAGAATTTTAATAAAAGATTTCTTTTGTTGTTCTATATTATTCATCTAATTGTTTTTTTTTGTAATTTTAGGACAAATTTACTAATAATAATTTAAATTAGGACAAGTTTACTAATGAAATCGACAAAAGAAAAAATATTGGATAATTCAAGGCACTTATTTAATGAGCAATCTTATAGTTCAGTAACTATTAGAATGATTGCAAAATCATTAAAGATGAGTTCAGGGAATTTAAATTATCATTTTAGAAAACGTGAAGAAATTTTGGAGGCTTTATATTTTGAAATGACAAGAGAGTTTGACTATAGACTCTTAAATTTCCCTAAGATGGAAGTTTCTATAAATCAAATAAAAATTGAAATTAAGTTAACGATGAAGCGAATGATTGATTATCAATTTTTCTGGACAGACTTATTTAATATCATAAATTTAAATGATAATATAAAAACACATTTTCATAAAATATATGATGCACGATTTGAGAGTTATATCTTTTTATTTACTCAATTAAAAAAGAATAAATTAATGAAAGTATCTATACTGGATTGGGAATGCCAAAATCTTGCCGAACAAATGATTGTTTATAGTAATACTTGGTTGTATTCTACCGTATTATATGGAGGGAGAATTAATGAGAGTATAATAGAAAAAAAAGCAAATACTTTATTAAGTATACTTTATCCTTATCTTACTGTAAAAGGAAAGAAAGAATTTTATGAAATTATAGATTCTAATAAAAGATAAATCTGTTTTTTTTCAATTATTATCTTTATGCGGTTTTTAACTTACAGTCAACTACTTTTTTGTCAATTATAGAGATACTATCTCTTTAGGCAAGTTCTAAAAATATTGCTCCAGAAAGTCCATAGGTTAATGCAAAAGGGCCAGAATTAAATTTTCCTTTTTCATCATCTAATGCTAATAGTAGAAATTTATCTATCAAATTTAAATCGGTCATAACGTAAGTTGTTTACTATATTAGTCATCAGAAATTAAAAAATGTTACATACAAATTATTGGTATTTTAATTTAATAATTAGATGGTCTAAAATTTATTATTTTATTAAATTTCATTTAGAAACCTTCCAAATTTTAATTGTTTTATCTTTGTTGGGTGTCGCTATTAGTCCTCCGTCAGAACGAATGTCCATCCCTAAACCCATGTCATCAGGCGCTTTCATAAGTAAATAAACACTTGTTTATCAGTTAAATAAGTTGTATTTTAGATAAAAATAAACCCCGAAAACGAGCTGTACACTCAAAAATCGGGGTTTTTAATTTACTGTCTATGTCTAAAATACGAAGAATCTCCGAATTTCAGCACGAATTTCCATTTTTAAGTGCTAGTGAAAATTTTCAACTTTATTTTAATCAATTTTTGTTAGGTGATTTAGGGAAAATTTATTTAGCAATTCCTTGGGATGATCTGGTATCTGTTTTTAAGATTAAAGAATCCGTTAAAGGGACAAAAAATTATTTTAGTCCCAAAGGTAAAATAGCATTGATATTTTTAAAACATTATGCCTGTTGTTCAGATAAAAAATTAATTGAACAACTCAATGCAAATATTGATTATCAGTTTTTCTGTGACCTGCATTTAGGACATCATCGTTTAACGAATTACAAAATTGTGAGTCAAATACGTTGTGAGTTGGCTCAAAATTTAGCGATAGAAAAAGTAGAAAAAACTTTATTCAATCATTGGTCTAGTTTTATAAAAGAGCAATCGGCTGTTTTTACAGATGCTACTTGTTATGAGAGTGAGGTTCGCTATCCAACAAATCAAAAGTTACTTTGGGAATCTGTTCATTGGAGTCATCATCAAATGAAAATAATTTGCAAAATAGCATCCTTAAAATTACCACGCACTAAATATTTAAAATGGAAAAAACGGTATATCAGTTACAGCAAGATGCGAAGAAAAACCAATAAGAAACGTGTCCCTTTAACAAGATCCTTACTCCACTTATTAAAAAAAATAAATAAGATATTAGACAACTTAGAAAAGCAATATGATTTAGAATTGCCTTGTAATTATTATAAACGAAGAGCTACTATAAAAAAGATAAGTGTTCAACAAGAACTTCTTTTTACTAAAGGAGAAAAGCCCAAGAACAGAATTGTAAGTATTGACAAAGACTACCTAAGACCAATTGTAAGGGGTAAAGAGATAAAAAAAGTAGAATTTGGAGCTAAAGTAAACAAGCTTCAAATTGACGGAATCAACTTTATTCAGCGAATTAGTTTTGATAATTTTAACGAAGGCACTCAGTTTAAAAACACCATTTACAAAGCGCAAGGACTTACAAAGACAAAAGTGAGAATTGTAGGAGCAGATGCCATCTATGCCACCAACAAGAATAGAGTTTTTGCTACTTCAAACAACATACAAACTGATTTTAAGCCAAAAGGAAAACCTTCAAAACATAGAAAACAGCAACTGCAATTAGCCAAAATGATAACCAAAGAAAGAGCCACACGTTTAGAAGGCAGTTTTGGAAAAGAAAAAGAACACTATCATTTAAAAAAGATAAAAGCCAAAACAAAGAAAACTGAAATTCTCTGGATATTCTTTGGAATCCATACAGCTAATTGCCTTGAAGTTGGTAGAAGAATGCAAAAGAAAATTTTAGAAAAAGTAGCCTAAACATTAATTTTAAGAAAATAAATGCGTAGGATAAATACGCCTTGATTTTACTGAAAAACTAAAATGAATAGTGAAAAACTAAAAAACCATTTAAAAATTACAAATTTTAAATGGCTTTTTTAAAATTGTTTTTTTAAAGTCAGCTACTTCTGAAAGTGCCTCATCAGAATGATTTTAAATTGTTTGTATGATTTTTTCATTTTTCACATCTCAAAGTTTAGCAAAAAAAGGTTTTACAGTACCTTTAAAATTTAAATGATATTCAAAAAACTCTCCTGCCATTTCTTAATCTTTTCCACCTGATAAAACACGATTGTTAACAAAATACCAATTGAATAATTGTTCCACTATTTTCAATAGAGTTAATTAGAATCCTCCCTTTATGAAGAAACATGATTTGTTGACAAAGACTTAAACCAATTCCGCTACCATTTTTTTTAGTACTGAAAAACGGAATAAATACTTTATCTAATATTTCTTTTGGTATTCCCATGCCGTTATCAGAAATTTTTATAATTGTAAGGCCATCAATATTTTTTTTAGCTGATAATTGGATCTGAGCATTTTCTACATTTTTGCAAGCTTCTGCTGCATTTAGAATTAAATTAATTAATACCTGTTCTATTAAAGAAGTGTCCATTTCAATTTGAAGCTCATTATTGTCTGGTGTAAGTTGCAACGCAACATTCTTATTATTTAGAGAAGGTTGTAATAAATTATATATACTTTCAAATAATGCATGAATTGAAGCTTTCCTTAAATTTAAATTAGAAATCTTATTTAAACCTCGATATGTATTCGCAAACTTCATTAACCCATCACTTCTATTTCTAATGCTTTCAATACCTAAATAAAGGTCATTAATATCCATCTTATTTTCAAGAGGGTCTTCGATAGATAATTGAATTTTAGTTTGTAAAGTTTCAGCTAAAGATGAAATAGGAGCGATAGAATTCATAATTTCATGAGTCATTACTCTTAGCAATTTATTCCAAGCCTCTGACTGATTTTGATTTAAGGTGTTTTCAATATTTTGAAGTACAATTAATTTGAACGCTTTATCTTTCACTTTAAAAGAAGAATTCGATATTAATATTTTGGTTTTATTGTTTTCAATATCAATACTTATGGCATTTCCTTGTTTGTGAGATGTTGTAAAAACATCGGTATACATTTTTAGATTCCTTTTTTTAACAAACTGAATGTTTTTAATGGTAGGAATATTTAAAATTTGCTTAAAAGAATCGTTCACCCAAAGAACGTCTCCGGATTTAGTATTATAAACGATAATTCCTGTATCCACCAGTTCCAATATTTTTTGAAGATATAAATACTGCGCTTCTTTATCTTTATTGATATCTTTAATCGTCTGATTGACGACATTAAAACCTTTATGCAGTTCTCTGATATCTTCTGGCCCAGAATCTTCATTAAACCATTGAGAGAAATCTCTATATTTAACAGATTCAAAAAAATCATGTATTGATTTCTGTCTTTTTATGGTGAAATTAAGCAGATTATTAAGAACAAAAATTATAATCAGGATAATTGGTACTATAGTAATCGTGGAGGTTAATACTTTTGTCTTAAAATTTAAAGTAAGTAAAGAAAATGCCAAAATAATTAGCAAACAGAAAATCAAAGCGATTCTAAGAAGTAACGATAATTTATACTTTTTATAAGTCATATTTATTCAATCTTCGATAAAGCGCTGTTCTTGTAATTCCCAGTTCTTTAGCAGATTTAGAGATATTACCATTATTTTTTTCAATCACTTTTAATATCGTATCTTTTTCTACTGTTTCTAATTTTAAATCTTTTGGCTTTGTTGTTTTTGCATGACTTTCAATCGGTGAAAACATTAAATCGTTAGCTTTTAAAACCTCTGTATCTAACATGATTACTGCTCTTTCAATGGTATATTGAAGCTCACGAACATTACCAGGAAAATGGTAAGTATTCAGTTTCTTTATAAAACTTTCATCAAAGGTTATATTTGATTTAAGATACTTTTCTGTGTATAACTCTATAAAATGTTTCGCCAATAAAACAATATCCTTGTCTCTTTCCCTTAAGGGAGGAATCATAATTTCAACCGTATTGATTCGATAAATTAAATCCTTCCTAAAAACATCTTCATTTGCCAATATTTCAAGTCCTGAGTTTGTGGCACAAATCAATCTAATATCAACTGGAATCTCTACATTTGAACCTAAAGGGGTTATATGTCTATTCTGAAGTACTGTTAATAACCTTGCCTGTTGTTGTAAACTAATATTACCGATCTCATCTAAAAACAATGTCCCCCCTTCTGCAGCTTCAAAACGACCTTTTCTATCTTCTCTGGCATCTGTAAAGGCACCTTTGACATAACCGAATAATTCGCTTTCAAATAACGATGATGTTAAGGCACCTACGTCTACTTTTACAAAGGGTTTGTCAGATCTTAATGAAGAATCATGAATCGCTTTAGCAATAAGATCTTTTCCAGTTCCGTTTTCTCCAAGAATTAAAATATTGGCATCTGTTGGTGCAATTTTTTTTATCCTAAAGAAAACCTCTTTCATCGCGTTACTTTCTCCTAAAAGCTTAATTCCGTTTACTTTTGGACTCCATTTTTTTGCTTTATTGGATTTTAGAGTAGACAATACCTCACTGATAGATTCTAATAACTTTGTGTTTTTCCAAGGTTTTACAATAAAATCTGAAGCACCTTTTTTAAGAGCACGTATCGCTAAGTCTAAATCACCATAAGCTGTAATTAAAATTACAGCAATATTTTTATCAATCTCTTTAATTTTAGTGAGCCAGTAAATACCTTCATTCCCAGTATTTACAACACTATTGTAATTCATATCTAGAATTACCAGGTCAAATTTATTTTTCTTGAGTACTGATATAAGGTTATTTGGATTTTTTTCAACAACGACCTCTTTAACCTGAGACTTCAATAACATTTTCATTGCTATCAATACGTCAGTGTCATCATCAATCACTAGAATAGAAGTATTTCTTAATAACATATTTACAAAAGTATAAATATATTAATCTACAAGTGAGATATTTAGATACAAAATTTTAAACTTCAAAAAGTGTTACGCAACCGCACAGTAAGTGTATCAAAACCGAACACTTTTTATTTCACAAGAGACGTTAAATTTATGACTTTCAGTAATTTATGTTTTTGGCACGATAATACCATAAGGATAGTCAAATAATAGAATAATGGATATACCAATTACCAAGAAAAAGTTTAATACGTCAAAAATTATCTTTGCTGTTGGGGCAATTCTCTTACTTTCGTTTATAATATACGCATCAACTTCGTTTGGAGGAAATTCAAGGTTAAACATAGATACAGAGCGTATCATAGTTAGCACAGTTAAAGACGGTTCATTTCAAGAAAACATTCCTGTGAATGGAACCGTATTACCAATCACAACCATCTATTTGGATGCGCTTGAAGGAGGAAGAGTTGAAGAAATATTTGTTGAAGATGGCGCTATTATGCAAAAAGGCGCACCCATTTTACGTCTTTCTAATTCCGATTTAGAATTAAATTTAGTGAATCAAGAAACTTCTGTGTACAATTTGTTAACTCAAATGCAAATTTCTCAGAATGCAGCTCGTGAAAACACGATCAATAAATTAAATAGAAAAACGGATGTAGAAAATGCTCTTATTGAAGCCAAGAGAATATATGATTTAAATAAAATACTTTACGATGAAAAGGCCATAGGAAGCCAAGAGTTTAAAGAAGCAGAAAATAATTATAACTACCAAAAGCAACGTATGGAGTTGGCTTTGCAAGTATTAAAACAAGACTCACTTTCATCTTCATTAGAAGCATCGCAATCCAAAAGTTCTTATACCAGAACTCAAAGTGCTTTAGCGCTGATGCGCAAAAAAGTTGGAGATCTTATTGTTAGAGCACCTGTTGATGGACAATTAACATCGTTAGATGCAGAAATAGGACAATCTAAAAACAAAGGCGAACGTCTAGGTCAAGTGGATGTACTCAGTGGCTTTAAAGTAAGAGCTGATATTGATGAACACTACATCTCTAGAATTTATCCTGGACAAAATGGGGTGTTCTCTTTTAATGGAAATACTTATAAATTAGTCATCAAAAAAGTATACACACAAGTTACCAATGGACGGTTTCAAGTGGACATGCATTTAGAGTCTGAAGTTCCAGAAGGAATTCGTCGAGGTCAATCTTTAAAAATTAGATTGGCATTAAGTGATGAGAAACAAGCAATCCTAATTCCTAAAGGTAGTTTCTTTCAAAAAACTGGAGGGAATTGGATATTTAAACTTAGTGATGATGAAAAAATAGCCTATAAAGTCGATATTCAACTAGGAAGTCAAAATACAGAATATTACGAAGTACTAACAGGACTTCAACCAGGAGATAAAATTATTACTTCGAGTTACCAAGACTACGGAGACAAAAACGAATTAAAATTAAACAAAAAATAGAACTCATGATAAAAATTAACAACTTAGAAAAATATTTCACCACTGAAGAATACAAAACAATAGCCTTAAATAAAATTTCGTTTGAGGTAAATAAAGGAGAGTTTGTCTCTATTATGGGGCCTTCTGGCAGCGGCAAATCAACATTACTTCATATTTTAGGTCTTTTAGATGATGCGGATGGAGGGAGTTTCCTTTTTAATGATGAAGAGGTCATTAACTATAATGAGCGTAAGCGGGCAGATATTAGAAAGCATAATATAGGCTTTGTGTTTCAAAGCTTTAATTTAATTGATGAACTTACTGTTTTTGAAAATGTTGAATTAACCTTAATCTACACTGGGATTAAGAAAAGTGAGCGTAAAAAAATGGTAGAAAATGTTCTTGAAAGAATGCAAATTATGCATAGACGAGGCCATTTTCCAACACAACTTTCTGGAGGTCAGCAACAACGTGTGGCTGTTGCAAGAGCTTTAGTAAACGACCCAAAACTTATTCTGGCAGATGAGCCAACAGGAAACTTAGATAGTAAAACAGGTAACGAAGTTATGGAATTACTTACCGAACTTAATAATCAAGGTGCTACAATTATTATGGTTACCCATAGTGAACACGATGCAAAATACGGTAATCGCATTATCCGTATGCTTGACGGTGAAAAAGTAACAGAAAATATTTTATCTAATTTTTAAAAAACAAATCATGATAGAAAGTTATTTCAAATTAACATGGAGAAATATAAAGGCAAATAAAGCCTTGTCATTTCTCAATATTTTAGGGTTAACGTCTGGTTTATTCTGTTTTTTACTAATTTATTTATGGATATCTAGCGAAAATAGTATTAACAAATATCACGATAACAATGACGATCTTTATGCAGTTTACTTAACGACTTCTGAAGGAGCAAATTATGGATACGGCACACCGTCCCTTCTTTATAAAGAATTAAAAGAAAAAGTTCCCGAAATTCAGGGTGCAACAGCGATGTCAAACAACAATAGGAATTACACGTTTTCTAATGGACAAAAGATTCTAAAACAGAAGGGAAAGTTTGTGAGTAATGATTATTTTAATATGTTTTCTTTCAAGATTATAGAAGGAAATGTATCGAATCCATTAGGAACTCCAAATACTATTGCAATTTCAAAAAACATGGCAGAATTATTTTTTGAAGATGCAAAAAGTGCCATTGGAAAAACCTTAAATTATGAAAACACTAAAATATTAGAAGTTACTTTAGTATTTGAAGTCGCTAATATAAATACTACAGAGAATAGTGATTTTTATCTATCCTTTGATTCGCTTTTTGCTGAAAGTCCTTGGATGTCTGATTGGAAAAACTTAGGAACCAATACCTTTGTTCAACTAACAAAAGGTACAGATGCGAAACAAGTAGAGCAAAAGTTAAAACCTTTTTTGCAAGAATATCAATTAGGAGAATTGGCCATACAACTTCAGCCATATGCAGATACTTATTTATATGCTGATCTTGAAAATGGTAGTGGAAAAATTGAGTATGTCCGTTTATTTGGAATTATTGCTTTTTTAATCATGTTGATTGCAAGTATTAATTTTATGAATTTGGCTTCTGCCGGCTCTGTAAAACGTGCAAAAGAAATTGGAGTAAGAAAGGTACTTGGTGCTGAAAAAAGCAGTTTAATAGGTCAGTTTTTAGGAGAAGCGATACTCTTATCTTTTTCAAGTTTATTTTTTGCGTTACTTTTTATTGCACTTGTTCTCCCTGTTTTTAATCAAATTACAGATAAAAATATCGGCCTAGAAAGTTTACCCGCAACTACTTGGATCATGCTAATACTTATCACATTCCTTACGGGGTTATTATCTGGAAGTTACCCAGCATTTTTACTTTCCTCTTTTAAGGTGACGGATATTTTTAAAAAGAAAATAGAAACCAGTTCTAGGACTAAATGGATCAGAAAAGCCTTAGTTGTTTTTCAATTTACCATCTCTGTAATTTTTATAAGTTCGATGCTCATCATTTCAAAACAATTAGATTATGTTCAGACTAAGGATATTGGTTTTGAACGAGAAAATTTATTGGCAATAACGCTTTCAAAAGATCTACAGAAAAACTTCGACGCTTTTAAAACGGATGCTTTACAAATTTCAGGAGTGAATTCAGTTACGAAAACTTCACATGTTTTATTAGGTGAGTATGGCACCTCTCCAGAAGTAATATGGAATGGAAAATCTGACGATG
Organism: Polaribacter litorisediminis; assembly: GCF_019968605.1. NCBI lineage: Bacteria > Pseudomonadati > Bacteroidota > Flavobacteriia > Flavobacteriales > Flavobacteriaceae > Polaribacter > Polaribacter litorisediminis. The sequence goes on along the minus strand of NZ_CP082966.1, from coordinate 807,967 downwards.
ACGGTTCTTTATTTACAGGAATGGCTGGAAGTACAGACTTTATAAAAACCTATGGGGCAAGGCTGCTTATGGGCAGAGACCTTATTCATAATAACCCTGACAACATTGAATATTTGATTAATGAAAGTGCCATGAAGCAAATGAATATGGAAGATCCGATAGGACAATCTTTATCTTTTTGGGGAAATTCTGGGACCATTGTTGGCGTCGTTAAAGATTTTCATTTTAGCTCTATGAAAGAATCTATTTTTCCCTTAATCATTAGAAGTGAAGGATATGCTGAATTTAATACAGCCTTTATTAAATATACTACCGATAATGTTGAGCAAACGTTGGCCTCTCTTGAGTCGCTGCACTCGCGTTTAAATCCTGCATTTCCATTTGAATATAAGTTTATGGATAGTGAGTATGATAAGCTCTATAAAAGTGAATCTATGTTTTATACATTATCAACATTCTTTTCAATTCTTGCAATTTTAATTTCGTGTTTAGGATTATTTGGTTTGGTCATTTTTACTGCAGAACAAAGAACGAAAGAGATAGGGATGAGGAAAGTTGTAGGAGCCTCTGTATTTGAAATTACTTCACTTATAACTAAAGATTTTATAAAATTAATTTTAGTAGGTATTGTAATTGGCGTTCCGATAGCGTGGTATTTTATGAATACATGGTTAACGGATTATGAATACAGAATAGATATGCCTTGGTGGATATTTATAGCAACTGGAGTTCTCATAATTAGCATCTCATTACTAACAATAAGTTATGAATCTATTAAAGCTGCATTGGCCAATCCTGTAAAAAGCTTAAGAAATGAGTAATTCGTATAAATTAATACTGATAAACAAAAAGATATTATTATTCATAAGTTTTTGGATAGGTTTAGCTGGTTTTGGATTTTCCCAAAACCAGCTAAGACCCATGCACACATTAGAAGCATGCATCAACATTGCTATTAAAAATAATCTTGATTTGAACGTTAAAAAATTGAGAGCCAAAACTTCAGATGTAAATTTTAAAGAGAATAAAAATAAAGTGCTACCAAGCTTAAATATGAATTATAATCTTGGAATTAATAATGGACGCAGTATTGATCCGTTTACCAACAGCTATATCAATCAAGAGGTTACCTTTTCTAATGCAGGATTAAGTTTAGATGTCGTTATTTTTAACGGATTTAAAATTAAAAATGAAATTAAACAAAGTAAGTTTAATTTGCAGGCATCTGAAATGGAAATTGAAGAAGCCAAACAAAATTTGATTCTTGAAGTTACACTCTTATATATTCAAATATTGAACAACAGAGATCTGCTAAAAATTTCAAAAGCAAGACTTAAAACTACTGAAAAACAACTTAAAAGGTTGCAATCACAGTATGATAATGGATTAGGGAATCCTGCAGATTTTACAGATATGCAAGGACAATATACAAGAGAACAATCAGAAATAATTACCGCTAATAATAATTTTAAATCAACAATTTTAAATTTAGCAATGCTGTTGGGATTAGATGTTGATTCTGAAAATAATTTTGAAAATAATTTTGAACTGATCAATACAGAGAAGTATCATTTTTCAGCCAGTGATATTTATAATGATGCTCTAGAAAATTTAGCAACTTTTAAATCTAAGCAATTACGAATTGAAGCTGCAAAAACCGGGATGAAAGTTGCTAAATCTAATTACTTACCAGAAGTATCCTTTTTTGGTCAATTAAACACTAACTATTCAAGTGCAGCAGAACTATTTACCCAAACAGGAACCTCTACAATTGAAACCAGAGACTTTGTTTCGATAAGCGGGCAAGATTATGCTGTTTTTAGTAGGCAAGAGCAATTTGAAAGTTCAAAAATCAATTATAAAAACCAATTTGAAAACAACCTGAACTCTGCGGTTGGAGTAGCGATTAGAGTTCCTTTATTTAATGGATTTATGGCTAGAAATAAAGTGAAGATTGAAGAAATTCAACATGAAGAATCACAAATTAATTTAAAACAAACCAAGTTTATCTTTAAACAATCTATTCAAGAAGCTCATAATAATATGGTAGCTTCCTTTAAAAGATTTCAAGTTTTAAAAAAGCAAGTAGAAGCATATGAAGAGTCTTTTCGTGTTAACGAAGTGCGATTTAATAACGGTGTTTCTAATGTTGTAGAATATATCAATAGCAAAAATAATTTGGACTCCTCTAAATTGAATCTCAGCATCACCAAATATGAGTATTTATTCAGAGTAAAAATATTAGATTACTATAGAGGTATTTAAAAATAGATTTTGACTATCAAAGTTAATTCAAAACTTTTATTTCTAAAAGTCATGTTAAAATATGATTATTGTAAACAAAAAACCTAGTTATGTTTCAATAGATCTTTATGGCACAAGATCAGACAATAATTTGCTTGATAATACAAGGGAGTTACAAAAGTAAAAACAACAGATATTATTTTATTCATAATTATATATAAGAGAAATAATTCCTATTGTGCATAACTATTGGCAAATTATATAAAGCAAACCTTATTAAGGTCTTAAATCAGAAAACTATAATTGCAAAACCTTAAAAAAGGTGATTTTATTTTAGCAAAAAACCGAGACTTGAGTACTGGTTTTTTACTAATTATAAATTAAATTCTAACTAGCCGCTGTGGTTGCTGCTATTGATGCTGAAATCATTACCACAATCATCGCTGTTATTTGTGTATGAATTTCTTTCATAGTAGTACTTAACATATTGTTTTCAGTATCAGAAACAATAGCTTTAATATTCTTTTTGCACTTCTTGTAACGTTCTTTTCCGTAAACAATTCTATCCATTTTGCAAGTATTTATAAGACTTACCAACATCAGTTCCTCTAGCGTAGGTTTTTTATGAAGTTCTACGATTTCATATAATCTTTTTCTTAAGGTATTTTCTGGTTTTGTATTTACGGTTGGAAATTTATCATTGTTAAATACCCATAAAAACTTCTGTTCTCTTTTAACTAGAATTCCTTTTGATATTAATTTATCCAGCGTTTCCTTTTTAATATCACGTTCTTTGTTTCCAAACTTTTGAATCCAATATTTTAGAGAACGTTCTCTGTTTGAGTTTTTGATTAGATCTACATACTTCTTAAGAAAAGTATCATCAATTCTTTTGAAGTTATTTACAACGACTTTTTTGTCAACTATAGAGACACACTCTCTTAAGGAAAGTTCTAAAAATATTGCTCCAGCAAATCCGTAGGTCAATGCAAAAGGACCAGAATTAAAGCTTCCTTTTTCATCATCTAATGCTAGTAATAGGTATTTATCTATCAAATTTAAATCAGTCATAACGTAAGTTGCTTTCTATATTAGTAGTTATAAAGTTAAAATTGTTACAATTAAACTGCATATTTAAATTTTGGACTTTGTGATCAATGAAAGAAATCTTTTTCATTAAATCTTGGATTTCTAAATGGGCTAAGCCACTACTCTATTACTATCTTGCTTTAAAATTAGCCAGAAAGCAAAAACAAAACCATACAATAAATATGCTGAAAGAAATAGAAGTCCAACTACTCTAGCTTTTATAATCTTGTTTGAATTCTTAGAATTAATCCTTAAATAGCCTCAAATACAATCGCTTCTTTATATTCACCAAACTTTATGTTCCCTCTATAAAATACCATTCTACTCTCTGATAATTCTGCCAACGTATAATATCGAATAGAAATTCCTTGCGCAGTGCCATCAGCATTCATATATCCTCTGGAATAGCGTAGATATATTGTTTCTCCATCAGAAGCATCCATAAACACCAATTCACCATCAAAAATTTCAACATCAGCAGTAAATATTCCATCATCATTTTTTCCAAAACATTTGTCATCACCTAGATTCACTGAAAATTGATTCGTTACACTTGAAAATGTATATTCATCATCAGCCAAACAAGAAAACTCAATTTCTAAAGGATCAGAAGGGTTATAATAATCATTAATAAGTTCTGTAATTCGCCATGTTTTTTCTGAGTTTCCGTGAATCATAGGCATATCTGATTCTGTAAATAATGGAATGTTTCCTCCATCAAAAGAATCATCATCTGAATTACAGCTTAAAAGCGAAATGAGTAAAAAAAGTGATAAAAGTTGGGGGATAATACTGTTGTAATTTTTCATTTTTTTAGTTTTATTTTTAATTAAATTCATTTAAAAATCTATTAAAGAGTAATTTGTTACTCTAGATTATTATATTGTTGAAGCCTCAAAAATAGCTTTTAAAAAGACTTCTAAATTAAAAAGTGATGAGTTGTATATATTATGTGATTAAAATTGAAATTGCTGTGTAGTTTAAATTATTGGGTATGTTTTAGAATTTAATTTATATCAAGGATAGTAGTAAATATTAGTATTGAATTAGTTTCTCTAGGTTGTTATTTCACATATCCAAAAAACAAATTACAAACTCATTATATTATCCACTAAATTCTCATCTAATCTTGTACCATAAGGATCTACAGAAATAAAAACAGGCTTCTTAGTTACTATGATTTTAATTTTTGTCAATTCGTTAGAAATCTCATGTGATTTGTAATATAATATTGACTGCTCATCTTTAGCAACTTTTGATGGATGTTTGGTAAATACACCTATTTTAATGGGCTCATTCATTTCAATTTCCTTAATTTCACCACTATCCAGTGTTTCAAAACGATTCGCATTTATGGTGGCTGAAACTTCAAAAGTGCCATCTGCTAATTTTTTATAGGAAGCCTCATCAACTTTCAAATCGTACGTAATTACTTTTTTAAACCAATCATCTACCAAGTCTCTTTGTTCTGGACTAGTTACTTTATAAATTTCATCTAATAATTCGATCGTGGTCGCTTCAAATTTGTTTATTGATCGATGTCTATCTGTAATTATTTTTAATACTTTATTGACTTGTTTTTCACCTATTAAATCTCGTAAACCTAGCATAACTGTTAGTGCTTTTCCATAAGAAATGTAGCCTTGTCCTGCAACTTTATAAACGGGTGGTTCAATGCCTCCTTCAAAAGTTCTTCCTGAAAAATATCGACTTCTTGCATTTTCAGTCAAGGTAAACAATATGCTTTTTCCATACATTTTCTGCAGTACAACAGCTTCTGTATATTTTGCAAAACCTTCCACAAATAAGGATGCTCCAGCCACTGGTTTTGCAGTTAGTGTATGTCCCCAATACTGATGTGAAACTTCGTGAATGGTTCTTTTTCCAACTAAATTGAAGGTCTCATCGTTTCTAACATCTGCTAAATACAATCGGTCTTCAACCATACTAATAACTCCTGGATGTGCAAAGCCACCAAAAGGCCAATAAGATGGTACTTCAGCTATTCTTACATGATCAAAAGCATAGGCTCCAAAATTTTCTTGACAATAGTCTAGTGTTTCTTTCACACTGTTTTCAATGTTTTCAATATTAAAATCATGAGTTACATCATAATATTGCTCTATTAAAATGCCTTTATAGTCCGTTTTTTTAGACTCATAATTTGCAGAAAAATAACCGATTTCAGGTATTATTTTTTCGGCAGATTTATAATGAAAGTAATTCCTATTGTTTTCCGACCAATTACTTATTAAACGACCAGAACTAATTGCCGTTTGATCTATAGAAGTAGAGATAATAGTTTCGAATTTTACTTTCTCATATTTACTATCTCCTAAAACAATATGTGCGTCTGAATTATTCTGTTCAATGCGCTCTGGTAAATTTCTTTTTTTACGTTCAGCTCCATTAGAAATTTCTAATGTTGATGTATACCCTACAAAAGGTTCGAAATTGACAAATTTATTCAAATAAGTACCGTTATTAACGAGTGAATTATCTTGTTCATAGCCATTTACTTCTTTCTTTAATTTATAAGTAAACCTTACAGAATCGTTTGGCTGTAAAGGCTGATTATACTTGAATACATATGTTCCATAAATAGAATCATGAGCAACTAACTGTGCATTTTCTATTGAGATATATTCTAATGGTATTCTCTCTGTAATGAAAAATTCAGATACTGGTTGCTCACTTTTATTTTTCAGCATATAATCAGCTTCAACAGCATACCTTCTTTCATTTGGATAGATATCGACCATAGTCTTTTTTGAAGTCGGAATTAATCTATCAATGCTGCTATATTTTTTGAATTTCAGTTCATAGTTTTTTCTAAATTCTAATTTCTCATTCATAGTTTCATAATCTGAAACCATATTGTAATACACCAAACTACCTGCACTTAAAAACAAAACAAATACTGTAGCAGTAGCGAATTTTTGAGCTTTTGTCCAATACAAAGCGAATTGCTTTAGTTTGACAGAAAAACTAGGGACTAATCCCCTATTCCATATTTTAAAAGATAATATAGCTAATAGTAAACCGAAAGCAAACCAGTATAAAGCCAAGTGATCAAATAGATTTGAAACTCCACCAAACCCATTCATATTGCTGTATTGTGGACTAGGTAAATAATCAAGGCTTGTTAACGGATGCTCAAGCCCAAGAATACCAGAATTTAACGTTAAAAGAACGATTACCCCAAAAATCCCCATTCCTAAATATTTGCTTTTCACCAAAGTATTGACGAATAAGGCAATCACACAAAATATAACCAATTGCAATCCATAATGATAATATACGGAAGCGTACAAGTCTAACTGAAAGTTTTTAAAATTTAAACTTAATTGAAACAGAATACAGATTATTATAGCAGATGTAATCAACAGCAGTGGTAGTATTATTAATGCCGTTAATTTAGACGTAAAAAAGACCCAATTTTTCGCTGGAGTTGCATCTAAAATAGTATTGAAATTGGCACTACGTTCTCTCCATACGATTTCTGAACTATAAAAAACAATTAAGAGTAAACTAAATAATTTTAATGGATTTACAATTAACTCTATAAGTTGATTTGTAAATGGATACACGCTTACACCATATTCTTGACCACTCACTGCTGTAGCATAAACACTAGAAAACACAAAAAACAACCACATGATCATAACAGCTATAAACGGAAGACTTTTAAAAACACCCGTTAACTCTATTTTTAATAATGAGAAAAATGCTAAACACTGCGCTTTAAAATTATGTAGTGTTTGCATAGGTTTATAAGCTATGAATTGAGTATTTACCTTTTTCTCTTTAAGCTCCTTTTTTACTTTGTTTGAAACTTTTCTAAATGAAAAGAGACTATATGTGGTTAATAAAATTCCTAATGACACAAATATCCAAACAAGTCTATTCCATAAAAACAATCCAGAAAAAGACAATAGTTGTGTGTTTTTTTGAAAAGGCGTCCAAAATTGTGTTTGTTCAAAAAATGCTGCAATTCCAAAAGGATCTGCGAGCGCTGCAATGGCCATGCTTTCTGGTGATGCAGGAACCGCTTGCGCCATTAAAGGGGAGTTTAAAAAGATAGAACTTACAAGGTATAGCATATACACAAATACAGCACTTACATAAGTCGCTGTATTATTTTTGGTTAGCGTACTTACAGAAAATACGATTGTAGTACATATAAAAATATTTGGTAATACAATGTATAGCCAAGGCTGTAAGTAGGTCATTACTTGAAAGTCAGCAATACGCTCAGGATTTAAACCAGAAAAATAATTTCCCAATATATTCCCGAATAGAAATGGTGAAAAAGCCAATACACTAAATATAAATGTACCTAAAAATCGACTCCAGAAGTATTGTGCTTTTTTAATAGAAGAGCTGTAAATTAACCCTTCCATATTGTGTTGTTTATCTCTCAGCATTGCGCTAATGGCGAAAAACATGATGATAAAAACACTCCCTATAGTAAATATATTTGTATAAAAATATATTTGATATGCTGAGTTAAAATTGACTCCTTTAGGTGCAAACCCTTGTCCTCCAATGGTTATTCCCAAAGCTAAAAACAATAAGGCAAATAAAGGAAACGCACGTTGCTTTACTTGATAAAAAATTTCGAATTGTAATAATTTCTTAAACATAACTTAGGCTTTATTATTAGTTTGATAAAATAAAGTAGCAAAATAAAAATCCTCTAAATTTGGAGTGATCTTTTCAAATCCAACTTCAGGTTTATTGTTTGACAATACTCTAATTTGCGTCTCTCCTGCTACTAACTTGGTAGAAATGACATCAAAAGCTTTCTTGAAAATTTCAATTTCACTTTTCGGAATAATTTTAGTCCAAACCTTCCCATTAATCGAGGCAACTAAATCCTTTGGATTACCGTGAGAAATTATTTTACCACTTGACAGAATCGCCATTTTTGTGCACAAGTTTCTTACATCTTCCACGATGTGAGTAGATAAGATAACGATGACGTTTTCCCCTATTTCACTTAGTAGGTTCAAAAAACGATTACTTTCTTCTGGATCTAAACCTGCAGTGGGTTCATCTACAATTATTATTTGTGGATTTCCTAACAATGCTTGTGCAATTCCAAAACGTTGACGCATTCCGCCAGAAAAAGTATAGACAGATTTTTTTCTATGCTGATATAAATTTACTTGCTGTAATAATGCAGAAACTTGTTCTTTGCGATCTTTTGTATTTAAAACCCCTTTTAAAATAGCTAAATGGTCTAACAATTTCTCAGCAGATATTTTTGGGTATACTCCAAATTCTTGTGGTAAATAACCTAAACTTTTTCTAACTTCATTGGGTTGTTTTACAATGTCAACACTATTAAATTCTATACTCCCAGAAGTAGGTTCTTGTAAAGATGCAATGGTTCTCATTAAAGAAGATTTTCCTGCGCCATTTGCACCTAACAAACCAAACATGCCATTTGTGATTTCTAAGTTAATTCCGTTTAATGCCTTAACACCGTTTGGATATGTTTTTGTTAAATTATTTATTTTTAATGTATTCATTTGTGTTGGGTTTTAAAGTACACTACAAATATGAAGGCTTTTAAATTTTCTTTAAATTAAAGATGATAAACTTGGCCTTTTTCAACTTAGAAAACCTATTATTTCACTCTACTTGTATTGAACTAAAAAAGAGAAGTGTTTGTATTAAAAAGGATGTTGTTCAACTATGTTTCTGATGATCTACCTCAAAAACTATTAATTAAACTAAGATTTATAAAAAAACAAAAGTTCCTGTTATAGGAACTTTTGAATGCATTGATTAAATAAATTTTAAATGATAATCGCGATTATCTTTTCACAAACTTTATATTCTTAACTCTGCCTAACATTGATAACCTAAATGCTGTTCTCTCTTTATTAAATTCGAATGTTTGTCTAGATCTAATATTAATTACATCTTTCATTATTGGTTTCACTTCACCAATTGGATTGCCTTTCACAATAAGAAGCATACGATCTTTTTTAGTTTTAAGGGTGTACACAGCATCTAATTCTTTGCTATAGTAATCGCCAGAATAACTTTCTAAGTCGGTTTCGCTAAATGCAGTTATTGGTTTATAGGCAACATAAGTTATTGGTGCTGCATTGGGTAGGTTTAGTGTAAATTCTTTGGTGTTTCCATTGGAACTCATTTCACAAATAACGGGAACGCGAGGTCCAATCAATTTAAACTTGTTTTTGGAAATTGGTACCATCATAGTAGCACTTCCATCATTTCTTACATAATTTAGAGTATCGTTTCGGACTTTAAGCTCACGACTCATTTTACTCTTACCATCCCAATAAAATCCTTCAAAGGCATTCAGTTCTTTTTTTGTTAATGTAATGGATTTAAAATCTTTTATTTCGGGAGAAGATTTTTTTGTTTGAGTGCTATTTTCTTTCTTGTATTCATCTTCAAGAAAAAGATCAGCAATCATATAGACCATTCTTGTAGGGTTAGTGTCTGTTCTATTTGCTAAAATTATTACTGAAAATTGTGCTTCAGGAAATCGTATAAATTCAGTTCTGTACCCAACATACCCACCACTATGAGTAATCGTTTTAAGTCCTTTGTAAGTATTTATATTTAAGCCTTTTGCGTAATTAATCTTACTGCCATCATTCAAGATTCCATTTTCTGTCATTTTATCCCAAAAACCTTTATTGAATAAATTCGAATGATAGAATGTAGCATCCCATTTGGCAAGATCATTTACATTGGTAATTACACCTCCATCACCAATCATATTTAGTTTTGTATTGTATATGTAATATCCACCTTTTCTATCAGGTCTATATCCAGTTGCTCTGTTTTTAACAATTTGATTCTGATTATCATGAAAATGAGTATCCTTCATTTCTAAAGGATCAAAAATATTTTTCTTTGCAAATTCCGCCAATGTAAACCCGCTTACTTTTTCAACAATTTGGCCAAGTAGCCAATATCCAGAATTACTATACAAATATTCATCGCCAGGAGTAAAGTTTAATTCTTGTTGATTTGTTAATAATTTCTCTACGATTTCATTCGTATAATAATCATCCACTGTTAAACCAGAAAGTCTTGCCAAGATAATATAATCTCTTATTCCGCTCGTATGGTTTAATAAGTGTTGAACGGTAACTTCGTTGGCATAATCTGGAAAATTTGGAAAAAATTTCATCAATGTATCTTCCAATGATAACTTACCTTGTTCTGATAAAAAAATGATAGATGCCGCTGTAAATTGTTTTGAAGTTGAAGCGATACTAAAAACAGTTTTAGGATCATTTGGGATATTATAATCTAAGTTGGCCATTCCGTAGCCTTTGGTAAAAATCAATTTTCCATCTTTTATGATTCCTACAGTTCCACCTGGAGAATTTGGAGCATTCCATCTTGAGAAGATCTTATCAATTTTTGTTTGTTGCGGAATTGACTCTTGAGCATTCATTGAGAAAATGCTTAATGTAATTAGTAGTGTTGCTATTATTTTTTTCATTTTTATTGATTTATGATTAACATAAGGCAAACATAAAACGGAAGAAAAAAACCATAAAATTTATATGATATACGCTATTTTTATAAAGTTATATCTATAAAAAAACAAGCTCAATTGTGTTTATCAATAAAAAAGTCTTGTTCATCATTAAAATAATAGTGTCTATCAATAATGTTGCAAAAACGATTGAACAATGGTAATTTTGGACTATGAATCAGTTTTTAAAAAAATACAAAGCATTTCTAATTGGGTTTAGCATTGTGGTGCCAATATTCTATCTATTAGATTATCTGGGGTTCATTATTCTTTCAGCACAAAAAACGAATGAAACCCTTTTTTTCGCTCTTTTTTGGGGGTTTATCATTTCTTTATCAATATATTTTTTCAATAAAAAAAGAAAAGCGACAATTAAAGTTTTATGCTTATTCATAATGTTTTTTGTCATCTTATTCATTGATTCTAAAATGAGTATACCAGATAATCCAATTACCATAATGCTTTTAATGACTTTTTGGTGTGGGTTTGCATATTTATTACTCCCAGAGTTTATAAAAAAGTATTGGAAGCTTATTGCCTTTTTTTACATACCACTATTTGTATATTTCATTTATTTAAGATTATTTTCAGGAGGTGTAGAATCCTATTTAATCATTAAGGAAGACTTTCCAATTATTATATTCTTTATACCCATTCCTATTTTAATTATCGTCTGGGTTTTTGAACAATGGAGATGGATTCAAAATTTAAAATCAGAAAAATCTCAGGCTGAATTGTCTTTACTGAGGTCACAAATTAACCCTCATTTTTTCTTTAATACGTTGAATAATTTATATGCTTTAACCATAAAGCAATCTGAAAAAGCGCCAGAAGTTATCTTAAAGCTATCGGATATGATGCGCTATACCATTTATGAAGGAGAAAAAGAATGGGTAACACTTAAAGATGAAATTCAATATTTAGAAAACTATATCGAATTACATAAGATAAGGTACAAAAAATCAGTCGATATTCAATTTGAAAAAGATATAGATACTAGTTTACAAATAGCTCCACTTTTATTTATCATTTTATTAGAAAATACTTTTAAACACGGCATAGAAACCTTGACAGAAAATGCATATATTCATATGAGTTTAAAAGAAGAGGAAGCATCTATTTATTTTGAAATTGAAAATAATTTTGATCCCAAAGAAGTGTCAAATTCTGCTGGGATAGGATTACAAAATTTAAAAAAGAGATTATCCTTATTGTATCCCAAAAAACATACTCTTGTCATTGATAAAACTATAAATACGTATAAAACAACTTTAAAAATTTTAAAACATGCTTAATTTTATTATTATTGATGACGAGCCTTTAGCGCATGAGATTATAGAAGAATTTTGTAGTATGATTCCTCATATTGCGTTAAAACATCATTGTTACAATGCCATGGAAGCCATGGAATATCTTAATAAAAACACTGTTGATTTTATGTTTTTAGATATCAATATGCCAAAATTAAAAGGACTAGATTTTTTAAAAACGATGTCCAATCCACCAAAAACTATTGTTACTACTGCTTATAAAGAATATGCCTTAGAAGGTTTTGAATTGAATGTTGTAGATTATCTTTTAAAGCCTTTTAGTTTTGATCGTTTGGTAAAAGCCATCAATAAAGTTTCAGAGATGGACAGTTCTAAAACTATCATTAAAGAAGTTGCTAACACAAATGATAAGAGTCGTTTTTTTGTAAAAGGTGATAAAAAATACCATCAAATTACTTTAACCGATCTTTTGTTTATTGAAGCTTATGGAAACTATACGAAGTTGTTCTTAAAAGAAGAAATGATTATCAGTCATGAAAAAATATCTTATTATGAAGAAATTTTAGAAGTTTCTCAATTTTTACGGGTTCACAAATCGTTTATCGTTAGTATTGATAAAATTAAACTTATTGAAGGAAATCGAATTATAATAGAAGATCATAAAATCCCTATAGGGCAAACCTATAAAAGAAATGTTAGTGAACTATTATAGGTTTAATTATCTTAAATGAATACTAGTTATTTTCAGGTCTAAGGTTTTCAATAACTTGGGCATCAACCCAAAAGATATTAGCATAACTTTCTTCGAAAGTGCTTCCTAATTTTACACGATGAAAAATTAGATATTTACCATCTGAGGTAACACTTGCATAACCATCTTCCTTATCTGAATTGATATTTTCCCCCATATTTATGGCTGAACTCCATGATCCATCTTTTTTACGAAAACTAATGTACAAGTCAGAACTTCCATAACCTTCTTCTTTTTCACAATCCCAAATAATATAACTTTCATCGGGAGCAATAAAAGGATGTGAGATATATGTACCTGATTGAAATACATTTCCCATTTCTATGGGCTGTTGACGAATACCGTTATGTACAACAGACATTCTTAGTGTTCCAATAGAATCTCTTTCATCAAAAACATATGAACCTAAATCAGAAGATGTCAATCGCATAATAGAAATTCGCTCAAAAGGTAAACCCAGACTCTTTTCTTTTGACCAACCAGTTGCTGTTCTTTCTTTGTAGGTATTGCCCAAGAATAGGGTTGTATTATCTGTAGAAATAAACATTTCCCCTGTGTTTGGTTCTTCCATAAATTTTTTCCAATTCCCATTTTCAAATCGGATGCCCAAATTTTTAGAAGCTTCCCCTTTTTTCTGTCTTGAAAAATAAAACTCATCTAAATTAGGCGAAATTGCAGCCATAAATTCTAAATTATCTGTTGAAACTATACCAGGTGCAAAGCGTTCTGGAATTAAACCTGGTGGTTTTAAACCTTGGTATAACTCTTCTTTTTTTGAAATCGTATCGCTTTTTTTTACTCTCTTGTTACAAGCATTTATAAAGACTACACATGATAGTACTGAAAACAGAATTGTATATTTTTTCATTGTTGTATTTTCTTTAAATAATTTAAAACCTTAACATTAAACTCAAAATGTAATAGAAATATTAAAAACCATCTCCTTTACAATATTATACTCTTTTTCAAATTCAAACCCAAACCGTATCTCACAGTTTTGTAAGATTTTTAATTGCAATCAGCATTTAGTTCTTGATTATCTGACTTTGAAACTATTAGTATATTTTGTCCATCAAGGATTTTAATACAATACAAATTTTGATTTCTATCTACTTTTAAATCAATAAGATTTTGATTAGAACTTACATCTAAATTAATGAGAGAATTACTTGTAATGTAAAGGTGTGTTAAACTATGGTTCTCTGTAAGATTAATAGTTTGCAACACGTTATCAGAAACCAGTAAAGTTTCTAACAATCTATTTGAACACACCTCTAAACTTTGAAGTTTATTCGATGTTACTAGTAAGTTTTTAAGATTTGGAACTGCACTTATATCTAGTGAATACAAATCATTATTACTCATATGCAAAACTTCTAACGATTCACTAGAAATATTTAAGGTTTCAAAATAATTCCAAGACAAATCCAAGTTTTTTAATTCGCTTAATTCTAACAATCCAGTTATTGAATTCATTTCATTAGCTTTTAAATCAACAAAAACTAGATTTTTGTTATTACTAAGATTAATATTAGATAACCTATTTCCTGCGAGATTTAACGTATCTAAATTTATATTATAATTTAAGTCAATTTGTTCAATATCATGCTGAGTGGCATTTAATTTTCTTAAGCTAGTAAATGCTTCTATTCCTGTTAAATCACTAATAGCTCCATATTCTAGATTACTTAAGTCAAGGATAGTTATTCCCTCAGCATCACTTTTTAACATTTGCTGATTTACAATACCATCAGAATCTATACCTGTATGTATAAGTATCGATTCAAAACTTGTATCAGGTATACTTAAATAATCTCGATTTAAATCTGTATTATTAACTTCGTTAGAACATGACACAATTATACTTATTAGTACTAGTATGCAGAAGTATATTAGTGAAATTTGGTTTGATTTTTTCATATTTATAATTTACTTTTAAATTGCGTCAAATATAATTGCCTGTGTATACTCCCCAAATTTTATTTTTTCTCTATAGAATACCATTCTAGTTTCTGATAATTCTGCCAATTTATAATATCGAATAGAAATTCCTTGTGCAGTGCCATCAGCATTCATGTATCCTCTTGAGTAACGCAAGTAAATTGTTTCTCCATTTGAAGCATCCATAAATACCAATTCACCATCAAAAATTTCAACATCAGCAGTAAAAATTCCATCTTCGTTGGTGCCAAAACATTTATCGTCACCTAAATTCACAGAAAATTCGTTTGTAGTGCTTGAAAAAGTATACACATCGTCAACTAAACAAGAAAGTTCAATTTCTAAATGATAAATAGGGTCGTAATAATCATTAATAATTTTTGTAATTTGCCATGATTTTTCAGAGTTTCCATGAATCTTAGACATATCTGATTCTGTAAATAAAGGAATGTTTCCTCCATCAAAAGTATCATCATATGAATTACAACTTAAAAGTGATAGAAGTAAAAAAAATGATAAAAGCTGGGAGATAATATTGTTATAATTTTTCATTGTCGTATTTTCTTTTAGTATTTTAAAATCTGAGCATTGAACTCTATGTTTCCATCTATTAGGATCATTCCTTTTTCAGATACCTTTATTCTCAAATCTTGCATACCCTCATTTTGATGTCCATTGATAAAAAATTCATTTTCATGTATAGGAATTAGTTTTACCGATGCAATGGTGCTTGTTTTGATAGCATCATCCATAAACATTCCTTGTATTTTATTTGAAGCGTTAAGACCTAAAACAAAACCAACATCTTCTTTTTCAAAATGAAATCTTACATGTACATTTTTATTCTTTTCTCCTATAATTTTATAAATATTATACGATTTAAAAGTACCTGCTTGTTTGATAAAGTAATCCCACATTCCTTTTAACTGATTTACGCCTTGATCAGAACCTAAAAACCCTTTCATCTCATCATTTCCATACTTGGCAAGACCTTCAAAATTTTGAGTGCTCATTGCATTTGCAAAAAATAAAGCGGCTTCACTTGCTTTATTATTTTTTGCTGCATTTCTTGAAAATTGATACGTAAAAATTGACCAAGGTTCTTCTCCTATTGTTTTTAATAAATAGCTATCATCTTCTTTCGTAATCATTAATGAGTGCTCATTATCAAGGCTGTAGGTCTTTTTAGAGTTTTTTACTTTTTTGTTTTTAGATTTAACAGCTATAGGTAGTAATTCTGGGGCTTTGTTTTGTATTATTTTAATTAGATTATCGATTATAGCTCCATCAACAAATTGATTTTTTCCTTGAAAAGTACTTTCAGAAATAAGGTCTGTTGTAGTTGCATTTGATAAAATAATTATTTTAATATTTTTCTCTGGCAAAAATCCAATAATAGAAGCTGTTCCAGGAAGTAAACCTGTATGATTAATCCATTTTTCTCCTCCTTTGTTTTCAATTCTCCACCCAAATCCGTATCTCGTGTCATTATATCCAGTAGGCTGTGTATTGCTATATATTTTATCTGTATATAAAGGTTTTAATAAAGTTCCATTTTCCAAAGCTGTCATAAAATTGTATAAATCTTTAGCGGTAGCATTAATATTTCCTGCACCTTTAATCCAGGAGGTATGAATAGGATAATCTAATTTTTTAAATGATTGCATACCCAAACCTATATGTGAATACGCTTTATATCTTAGTTTTTTATACGTATTTACAGCAGTGTTTTTCATACTGGCTGGCTCAAATATGGTTTCTTCCATATAATCAGCATAAGATTTACCAGTTACTTTTTCAATTATATTAGCTAAAAGTGTATAACCAAAGTTATTGTACTCATATCCTTTTCCTGGTTCAAATTTTAATTTTGAATCTTTAAATTTTTCCAAAAGTTCATCTATAGTAATTGCATTTTCTCCAGGCATTAAACCATTACCTTGATCATCTATCCTCCCAATATTTGCCTGCATTCCTGAACTATGATTTAGTAAATGACGAATTGTGATTTTTTTTGAATACTCTGGAATAAAATTTGGATAAAAAGTACTAATAGGCGTTTCCAATGAAAGCTTACCTTCTTCAACCAACTTCATAATCCCTACTGCTGTTAATGGTTTGGTTACAGAAGCAATACTAAAAATCGATTTTTTAGAATTCTTTTTGTTCTTTTCTACATCAGCAAACCCAAAACTTTTATTGTAAATAATTTTGTTCTCTTTACTTATGAGTACATTTCCTATAAAACGATTATAGTGCGCATAACTTTGAAACACTTCGTTGATTTTATCTTCTAATTTAAAGTTAGAATTCTCTTGACTAAATCCACTAAAACTAAGGATTAATGTAACTAAAACTACGATTGATTTTTTCATTTTTAAATATCTTACGATTAATATTAGGCAATAATAAATCGTAAAAATTGTATACAAAAATGAATGTGATGAGCCGCCTTTTAAATGTTTCAAAACCTTTAAAACATGTGAAACAGCTGATACTTAACAGTAACATCAATTTTGGTCACATCATATAATCAATTCATCACTTTTAAATTTAGAAAAAGAATAAAACGTTATTTTTGAATCTTAAACATATGAAATGAAAAAATTTATAGAACCAATAATTCATATATTCCTTTGGGCAATTGGTTACTTTTTAATTTTAAATTACACATCTACTATTGGTGATTTTAGAAAAGACCAAGGCCCATATTGGGTTGCTATTGGTTTTGGTACCATAATCAATCAAATTATATTTTATGGGACTGCCTTTTATTTAGTTCCAAAGTTTTTACGTTTAAAAAAAATAAAGTTATTAGTTCTTTCCGTATTAGGTGGATTTATTTTCATTAACTTTTTAGAAAGCAGCATTGATTTTAGCTATTTAGCCTCTTTTTTTTCCTCTGAAAATGAGTCTTTTACTGTACATTTAATATACAACGCCGTAATTAGTTTTTTTATACTTTTAGTTGCTTTATCCTATTCATTAATTAAATATTGGATTCATAATGAGAAACTGAAAAGGGTATTATTAGAAGAAAAGCTTTCTACAGAAATGGCTTTTTTAAAATCAAAAATTAATCCTCATTTTTTATTTAATGTTTTAAATAGTTTCTATGCCAAATCTTTAAAGCATAATGTTCCGGAATTAGCTGATGGCATTGCTAAATTAGCAGAATTAATGCGTTATATGGTCTATGAAACCAATTCGGATAAAGTATCTCTCGAAAAAGAAATTCACCACCTTAAAAACTTCATTCAGGTGTATCAATTACGAATAGCAGAAGAAGATGAAGTGTATATAAATTTTGATATTCAAGGGGAAGTTAGTACACCTAAAATAAGTCCAATGTTACTCATTCCGTTTGTTGAAAATGCAATAAAACATGGAATTGATCCCAAATCAAAATCAATCATAGATATCTCATTAAAAGTTACGCATAATAGGTTAACGTTTAAGGTAGGTAATACTATCAGACAAGGGACTTATGGTTTGAATGATGAATCATCTGGATTTGGACTAGATAATCTAAAAAAAAGGCTTTCTATTCTTTATCCTAAGGCGTATACTCTAGAAACCAAAGAAGAAAAAGGATATTTTATATCTTTACTCAATCTACAACTCGATTAGCAAATTATATGAATTGTGTAATAATAGATGATGAGCCCGCAGCTATTGATGTTCTTAAATTTCATTTAAGTAACATCCCTTTTGTTGACGTGAAGAATTCTTTTAGAGACCCATTAGAAGCCCTCGATTATTTGCAAAAAAATCCGATTGATTTTATTTTATTAGATATTAATATGCCCAAATTATCAGGCATTAGTTTTCCAAAGTTTCTAAAAAAACCGCCTCTAATTATTTTTACAACTGCTTACTCTGAATATGCTTTAAAAAGCTACGAATTAAATGCTATTGATTACTTACTGAAACCTATAGAATTTGATCGATTAATTCAAGCAGTAATGAAAGTAAAAGAGATGCTGATTAACAGCTCTGAAAACAAAATTATAGATACTACCAATATTTCTAAAACTATTTCTAACCAATCTGTTTTTATAAAAAGTGGGTCAGATTTTCATCAATTGTCTATTGATAATATTAAATATATTGAAAGCGATGGTAATTATGTGACGTTTAAAACTACAAATAGATCTATTTTGGCTCGTTATAAAATATCTGAAGTACTAGAATTGCTTCCAAAAAAATATTTTATGAGAATTCATCGATCTTATATCATAGCTTTAAAACATATAGAAACTGTAAAAAAACATGCTGTAATTATTGATGGAAAAGAAATTCCAATAAGTAGTAATTATAGAGAGGAATTTTTGAATGTGATCGAAAATATGAGCAACAATAAAGGTAATAAAGCTTAAGACTTTTTTTTATGTAACGATTTTAGACTTAAGCTTTTTTCTAGTTAATACTAAATTTTAAACACAGGTAAAGAAATAGAACTATTTCCTGTAAAAGTGATGTTCAAAGGAATTTCAGCATCTTTCATACTTTCAATATTCACATCCTTTCCAGTACCATAATTGATTTGAGCATTATTGTTTTTATTAACATTAACCACAACTACAATGCGACTTCCTTTCTCTAATTTTTTACTGATTAGTTTCGAATTATTGAAAGAAACTTGCGTTTTTTGATTTGGTATCAATAAATTTCTTTGTTCTCGATCTTTAGCATAACTAGCTCTACCAATATAATAGCTTAAATGAAAGTAGTTGCCTTCTGGAGTTAATTGATAAAGAATAACAGAATAATCAACATCTTTTTTATTGATTGAAAACTCAAGATTCCCTGAAAATGAACCATTGATGATAACATCT
This sequence comes from Polaribacter litorisediminis, assembly GCF_019968605.1. Lineage (NCBI taxonomy): Bacteria > Pseudomonadati > Bacteroidota > Flavobacteriia > Flavobacteriales > Flavobacteriaceae > Polaribacter > Polaribacter litorisediminis. The sequence continues at coordinate 788,296 of NZ_CP082966.1, read as the reverse complement.
TCTTTTAAGGTTTCAGATTTAAAAATCAACCCATCATTTACATTGATTTGATTACGTTCTAGAGGCCATGGATAATAGTCTGTGTTATTCATAGTTTTTCTGTCTTTAAAATCTACAGACATGGAAATCTCTGAATTATTTGATTTTGGTTTTAAAGCGTAAAAATCGTTAGTTATATGATCACTTAAATGAAACTGCAAAGTGTCATTTGTCATAGCATTTAAACTCGGTTTATGCATCCAGGTATTGGTGCCCATTACTTGAAAGTTGACTTTATCTTTTAAAACATTAGGTTTTTCTTTTCCTTTTAAAATATAATCAAACCATTGATAAAGAAGATCTTCTTCAATATTCAGTAAAGCAACTTTGTCTAGTTTGTGATTTCTTAGACTTTCTTCTGGCTTGGTTTGCGCAGTCCAGTGATCATAAGGACCAACTAACAAATAATGATTTGCATTTTTAGTATATTTATGATGCTCGTTAAAATAATACATTGCTCCTCTTTGTGAGTCATCATAATACCCAGTAATGGTTAAAATAGGAATGTCAATTTTTGCAAATTCTTGTTTGTATGGGATCATTTTTTTCCAAAAATCATCATAGCTTGGGTGTTGCATATACGTATTCCATAATTTGTTTACTTGACCATCCAAACTATCCAATTTGTTAAATGCCACTCCTGTTTTGTACCAGGTGTTTTTTAATGAATTCCAGCGATTAAAATCATTAGATGCTTTAAAATCTAAAAACTTGTTGTTGGTGACATAGAAATTCCAAGAATACGAATAATTGTGTAATACATTATTTTCCATTGGGTAATCAATTCCTGGAGCAATAGCAACCATAGGTACCATTGTTTTTAAAGCAGGATGCACTTTGTGTTTCATGGAAGCCCATTGTGTAAAGCCATTGTAACTCCCACCAAACATGGCTACTTTTTGATTAGACCACGATTGTTTACTAATCCAATCAATTACTTCATACACATCTGTATGTTCATATTCTAGTGGTTTTATTTCGCTTTTGCTTAATCTTTTTCCTCTTGTATTTGCAATCACTCCAACATAACCTTTAGATGCTGATAACATAGCACTAACCTCATTGGTTCCTGCATATATGGATGAAACGAATATTGCCGATTTTTTACTTGACGATTTTCCTTTTCGTTTTACAACCACCATTGATACCTCTGCACCATCTTTCATAGGGATTACAATACTATCATTTATGGCATACCTACGTTTATGATCTTGTTTTATTGCTTCAAAATAAATAGCTCTCGTTGATGAAAATACCGTACTTAAAAAATATTTTTTTACTAAATCTATAGCTATTTCTTGTGATATCTTTTCTGATTTAATATTGTTATACGTATTTTTAAAATTGCTCACATAATAATCAGTAGGATCTCTAATGATTAAGGCTTTATCTAAATTAATCACTTGAATATCATCAGAGTTCTTTACATATTTTCTATATGATTTTTTAAACGCATCTTTAAAGTTTTTAGACAACTTTGCTTCCACATAATGCAGGTAAACATCTAAATACTGTCTTTGATTTGCTGGTGTTTCTTGAATTCTGTTTTTGATGGTAATTAATGCCTCTTTATAATTACCTCTTATTAATTGAAACTTAAACACATCTAATTCAGACATGTTTTCTGTATCACAAAATTCTGCTATTTTTTTCATTTGTTTTGCAATAGCAACTGAATCTGTTAAAGTAACTTTCTGAAATAATATTTCTTGCCCAAAAAAACAAATACTATTTAAGGTTAGAATTAATATTAGAACTGATTTTTTCATTAGTTTTATTTTAAAAAATGAGAACAAATCTTATTGTTTCTTATTCGAGTTTGTATATTCAATTAACTCTTCATTATACACAAAGTCATCTTGAGTTTGTGTTAGCTTTATAAAGTTTTTCACTTTTGGTGCATATAACCATACTTCATCTGTTCTTGCACTATATCCTCTGGAATTGGAAATTGTTCCTTTGTATTCAATTGTATATGCCATGAATGTTCCTGCTCCTACTTTTTCTTCTTTGTAAGATAAAACTTCTACATCTTGACTTTGTTTTCCTGTTGTTCCATCTTGACTTGTCCAGTTCTTCTCGTATTTCCACTTTTTGCCAACTTTTAAAGGCCATTTGTATCTTGGAGTTTCACTTTCATCAGGCTTTACGATATCTGAAACTGGAACTGTATCTTTTCCAATTGTCATACCTAAACCATAAGGCATTTTAACTGTTTTTCTTACATCTTCACCATCTGAACGTACTTCACCTTTGTCTGTTACTCCTTTATATTTCCAAACCCATTTTTCTCCAACTGTATAGTCTTTTAGGGTTGGTTGTTTTGCTTCCGTTGCTGTCTCTTTATTGCAAGAATACAATCCAATAAATACGATTAAGTATAAAAATTTAAGTATGATTTGTTTTTTTCTAAGATAATTCATGATGTGTGTTTTAATTAATTACAATACAAATTAAAGATGTTTGTAACCAATATTAAAGAGAAAGTACAGGAGCGTAAATAAATGTAAATGAACGTTAAAATAAGTGATATTTTTTATAAACTATTCCAGTTTTTAAACTTAACAGATTGCCTGCTAGACACTTCTACTTTTTCTCCAGTAGTTAATATAATTTGGAGTTTATTATTAAAGTAGGGATGAATCTCTTTAATGTAATGTATGTTGATTATTTGACTTCTATTCACCCTAAAAAAGACTTTAGGATCTAATTTCTCTGCTAATAAATTTAATGAGCGTTTAATCATAGCTTTATCTGAACCAAAATACAAACGTGCATAATTTTCTAAAGACTCAATAAAATGTATCTCTGTTAGCGGAATAAAATAACATTTTTCGCCATCTTTGATAAAGATTTTTTGATGCATGGGTAAAATTGTAGACTCTAATTGTACTCTTTTAGACAATTCTACTTTTACTTTTTCTATAGTTTTAGAAAAACGTTCGTCTCTTAAAGGTTTCACTAAATAATCTAACGCATTCATCTCAAAAGCTTTTACAGCATATTGATCATAAGCCGTTGTAAAAACAACATCTGGTACATTTGTTAATTCTTCTAACAAATCAAACCCAGATTTTCCAGGCATATGAATGTCTAAAAACAAAATATCTGGTTGTAAGTCTTCAATTAATTCTATGGCTTCATCTGCATGACTTGCTTCCCCAATAATTTTAAACTCTTTATGTTTTTGTAGTGCACGTTTTACTTCTTCTCTCGCTAAACGTTCATCATCAATAATTATGGTTTTAAATATTTTCATCAGCTATAAAAGGTATTGTTATTTTTGCTTCAACTTCTTCTGTATTTGTTTGAGTTAAGTTAAAAGTAGCTTGGTTTTTATATTGAAGTGTTAATCTCTTTTGCAAATTTTTTAAGCCCAAACCTGCCCTTTTTGTATCATCAATACTTCCAGGGTTTTTAACTATGATTTCAATGAAATCGTGTTTCTTTTGTATAACAAGGCCTATAGTTCCTCCTTTAACAATTAAATCAATACCATGTTTAATTGCATTTTCAACCAATAACTGAATACTTAAAGTAGGTATTTTAAAATTGTGTACTATTTTATCTACAGAAATTTCTAAATGCAATCGTTCTTCAAAACGCATTTTTTCCAATTCAATATAATCTTTCACTAAAGACAACTCCTCTTTAATGGTAATTAAACCTTCGTCTTTTTCATATAGGGATGAACGTAATAAATCTGACAACAAATCAATGGATCTTCTAGCTGTATCTGGGTTTTCAATGACTAAAGATTTTATTGAGTTTAATGAATTAAACAAAAAATGAGGATTCAATTGCGCTGCTAAGTTATCTAATTGTGCTTGTTTAGCGATTAAAGATAATTGCGCATTTTCTTTAGCTGTAACTACTTCTTTTTGATAATAATGATATAAATGATAGGCTAATACCCAAATTGACATTAAACGAAGTCCTGTGAGTAAAATCGGATCCCAATACATCATTGACTCTAAAAAATCAACATTCTTTATCACAAAAAAGGTTCTGAAAAAAATCCATTTTAAATTGTTTAGGAATACATATAAAATTGCTAGTAAAAGTATACTAGGAATTACTCTTACTATTAATTGTTTTATTGGCAATTTACTCCATTCAGCTTTTAAAGCATAGACTCTATACATATGCGTTAAGAATATTCCAATAGCAATATCTGATACATAATTTAATAGCGTGTAAAAGAAACCATAATTATCTCTTGTATAAACCGTGTATGCCCAATAAATAGATACTAGACTCCAACCTACTAATTGGCATTTCCAGTATAAGTGTATTTTTGATAATTTTTTATTTAGATGTAAACTCATAATAGACTACAAAGCAACGTAATTTGCCTTAAAATAGGAAAAATAAATACATGAGCGTATTTATTTAAGAGTTAACGTTAAATAATTGATGTTTTTATAAAAAATATAAGGATTTACACTTTCAGTATTTCCAAAGTGTTTTTTCTGTATAAATCTCCAATTGGTATTTCAATTTCGCCAATTTCAATATCTTGTTTTGTGTAAGCAGTAACTTTTTGCTTGTTAACTATGTAAGATCTATGCACTCTTATAAAACGATTATCTAGCTTCTCTTTAAAAGCAGAAATACCATGCTTTATTAACAGTTTTTCTTCTTTTTTATGTATTTTAATATAGTCTTTAAGGCTTTCTATATATAAAATATCATCATAATACAGTTTTATATTTTTCTGATTACTTCTTATAAAAATATGAGTCAATTCAGGTTTACTAGTTGCAGGTTTCACAACAACTTGGGTCTCTAAGAACTTTTCTATCGCTTTAAAAAAACGATTAAAAATAATAGGCTTTAATAAATAATCTACCACATTTAACTCATAACTTTCTATTGCATATTCTCTATGAGCTGTAGTAAATATAACTTTTGGTTGATTCCTTAAATTTTTTAAAAAGTCTGTTCCTTTTAAAACTGGCATTTCTATATCTAGAAATAATAAGTCAATCGTATTATTTTTCAAGACAGAATTTGCTTCGATTGCTGAAGCACAGGTAGCAATAATTTCAAAATATGGTAATTGATTAAGATGCGTGGCAATTAACTCTCTTGCTAATTCCTCATCATCAACGATTAAACATTTATACTTTTCCATTTAACGTAAGTTTTAGCTCTAAAGAGTAGTGAGAAGCTGTATTTTCAATCTCTAATTGATACTTATTTGGGTACAATAAATCTAATTGCTTTTTGGTATTTTGCATTCCTATAGATTTTTTAGTGCTTTTAATAAGTTCAGTGTCTACTCTAGGTTTACTATTTTTTAATTTGAATATTATTTCATTTTCTGTAGCTGATATTTTTATATCTATAAAACTAGTGGTTAACTCTTGACTAACACCATGTTTAAAAGCATTTTCTACAAAAGTTAATAAAACTAAAGGAGCAATATTTACATTATTTTGAATATCTTTTTCAAATGTGACGTTCACCCTTTTACCATACCTAAGTTTTTCTAAAGCTATATAATTTTCTAATAATTCAATTTCCTTATTAATTGAAACATAGTTGTCTTTGCATTGGTATAAAATATAGTCTAAAATTTCTGAAAGTTTTGCTATTACTTCTGGAGTTTTATCAGATTTTTTTAGTGATAAAGCGTATAAGTTATTCAACGTATTGAATAAAAAATGCGGATTTAGTTGATTTTTTAATAAAGAGAGCTCTGTAGATTTTTTTTGTTCTTTTAACTCAATAATATCTTTTTGATCACTATAATATTTTATTGCTATAAATATTATCGTAGGAAAAACTAACCAAGTGATATTGCTTAAAAACCGAACAAAAGAAGTCATTCTATCAAACAAAATATAAGGAGGTTGCATTTTATATATTTCTGGATAATGAATTTCGAAATAATATACCCTAGCAACACTGTAGAAGGTTTGCATTAAATAAATAGAAATTAAAGAGCAAATAATAAATAGTATAACTTTTTTTCTATGTAATAACTGAGGTATTAATAATTTTATAATGATAAGACTTAAAATAAATTGTAAAAAAAATTTAAAGCCAATATATAGAAATACATAGCCCTTATCATGATCTATGTTCCAATACGAACTTATTAAATACAGAAACATAATCATCCAAAAAAGAAAATTACGAACTATATGTTTTGAAAATAAATTTTTCATCATTGCTAAAATATACAATTTAGATGTTTTTATTATGAAGCCTATTAAACTCAAATGTATTCATAAAATGGATAGTATTACATATATGTAGATGAACTCCTGATTAAAGATGCTTAACAAAGATTTTTTGCAAACAAAACAGAATTAATACTAAAATCTACTTTCCGTTTGCAATTTATCGGAATCTATCTACTAAATAAAAATACAAATCAAGATTTTATTTTATTGCAATGATTTTTAATTTAAAATAAAAAAAAATGATGAAACGCTATTTAATCTTATTTTTTGTAATGATTATAAATTTCAGTGCAAATGGACAATCAAATCAAAAAAGTTACTCAGAATTAATTAGGGCTGGTTGGAAACTATGCTTAGAAAAAAAATTTAAAGAATCTGCAAAACTTTATGACCAAGCTTTTAAAATAAATACGAATGTTCCTTTAAATGACAGATATAATGCTGCCTGTATAAACTCTTTAGATAATAATCTTAATGCAGCCTACAAACACCTTTTTGTTGCAGCCAATGAATTGAAGTGGTATGACATCAATCATTTAAAAAATGATACAGATTTAACAAACCTACGAAAAGACAAAAGATGGAATGAATTGATTTCTGTGATGCAAAAAAACAAGCAAGAGATTGAAAAACATTACGATAAAGAGTTAGTTGCAGTTTTAGATAAAATCTATTTTGATGATCAAAGTACACGAAGTCAAATTAGAAGTAAAGAAGAAAAATATGGAAGAGATTCTAAAGAAATGCGTGCTTTTTGGGGAAGTATTCTTAAAAAGGATTCTATCAACTTAATTAAAGTTAGTAAAATATTAGACACTCAAGGTTGGCCAAGTAAAGAAAAAATTGGTACAAGAGGCGCATCAACAATTTTTCTTGTGATTCAACATGGAAATCAAGACGTAAAACTAAAATATTTACCAATGATAAATGAGGCTCTAAAAAACAACTGGCTACCTAAAAGACAGTATGCTATGTTTTATGACAGATTACTTTTAGGGCAAGGAAAAAGACAAGTATATGGTACACAATTGGCAATGAGTAAGGAGCGTAAAAAACCATATGTTTTACCTTTAAATGATGCTAGAAAGGTAGATAAAAGAAGAGCTGAAATGGGGCTAAACACTATGCAAGAAAATTTAAATAGATGGGATTTAACTTGGGATGTAGAAGCATATTTAAAAATGTTGCCAAAACTTGAAGCTACAGAAAGAGCATTAAATAAAAAAAACTAAAATGAATTTTAAAAATTTTACAATCTCGATCATCGTTTTATTGATTACAAGTATTACTCTGGCTCAAAATTCAACTCGAAAATACTTTAGACATTTAAGATACAATCATGTATCACCATACATTAAATTAACTGGGACATATCCTTTAGATGTTAATACTGCAAAAGAAACATCTCATTATATTTTTACATACAATGATCGTAATGATTTGGTTGAAATTACCAATAATCATTATTTTACTGAAAGAAGCCATCCTTTGACATCAATCGGAGCTTACAAAACAGTTATCACGCACACAAAAGATATAGAAACACGAATTTTCTTTAATAAAAATGGGAAACGAATTACTAATGATAGAAAGGTTTACAAAGAAGTTTTTACAAAAGGCAGAAATTTAAATTATACTAAATTAGAGTTTTTTGATATTGTTGATAAACCAATGGAGTCTAATTGGGAAATATCAAAATATGTTTGGTTTAAGCATAAAAAAATGATTGTAGAAAAGCGATTTAATCTAAAAAATGAGCCAAAAAATCTTTCTACATATTTTGAATTTGGAATAACTGGTATGACCTTTAGAAAAGATGGAACACCAATTGCAAATTATAATTTAAGTAAAGATTATAAAATTATTAATAATACTGCAGGAGTTGCCTCTTATCAAGATACTTATGACACTTATGGAAATCATATAAAATATACGTATCATGATAAAGACAATAAATTGGTTCTGAATCAAATTGGACTAGCTATAGGAACTAAAGAATACGATGCAATAGGAAATTATATTAAACAGGCGCATTATGATCAAGACATGAAGTTCATTAGAGGCAGAAATATTTCAAATAATCAAAATGTTGCTTTAAGCAAAAAAGCATCTCAAAAAGACAGTGTAGAAATCAAAAGAATTTCTTTAGGCTACTTAATTGCTTTACAAGATTTGAAACCAAAGTTGATGAAAGAAGTAATGAATGATAGCTTAAACAAGGTTTCTGTTGGATATAGTAGGACTTTAAAAAAAGAAGTTACAAACGCTATTTCTAAAAAACGTATGATAGAAAATGCAGAAAACTGGAATAAATCAAATACTAAATTTCCTCCAAATCCTAAAAATGAAATTAAAATACTAGATATATATCATAGAATAGCAACTGTAAAACTATATTCAGATAATTGGGTTGAATATTTACATCTCATAAAATTAGATGGTAAATGGAGTATTATCAATCTTTTATGGCAACATAAAAACGTAAATAGGTATCCATTTTAATTTTTCTAATAAAATAGAAAAAATGATAGCCTGTATAGATAAAAAACCTGTAACAATGTATTTTCATTGTTGCAGGTTCTTTTTAAGTTATTTGTTAGATTCTTGAGATCTGAAATTATTAATTACTTTAAGGTTATTTACGATTTAATTTCTCAATTATTTTTAAAGCAACTCCTCTAGAAGATACGTAATTCTGACCTGTAATCAAATTCCCACTTACTTCCACATGTTCAGAGTTTCTAGGAGAATATTTAAATATTCCACCTCTTTCTTCTATGGTCTTTTGAATTAAAAAAGGGAATTGCTTAAAATATTCAGCGCCTTCTTTTTCATAAGCTTCAGGATATCCACTAACGATATTTCCTTCTACCAGATATTTACCATCTTTTGTTTTTAAATGTACAATACCAGCTGTTCCATGACATACTGAAGAAATAATACCATTATACGCTTCATAAATGGTCATTGATATTTTTTGAATTTCTTTGTTCTTAGGCACATCATACATGGCACTTCCACCTCCAATATAATGAACCGCTTTATAATTTTTTGCAATGATGTTTTTAGGTTCTTTGGTGTGTTTTAAAGCATACATAAAATCTTCATTGTAAAGTAATTTCTTTTGAAGTGTGTCTGATGTATTAATATATGCTAATGGAATACTACCTCCTTTTGGACTTACGAAATCTACAGTAAATCCCGCTTTTTTGAAGGTGTCATAAGCATTCACAATTTCAGAGAAACTATTGCCTGTTGCAAGTTTAGATGTTCCATGAAAAGAGGTGTTAGATACTATAAATAATATTTTATTCCCATTTTGATTGCTTTTTTCATTACTAGCAGTTTTGCTAATAATTTTCCATTCGTTTTCAATTTTTTTCAAAAGAAATAAATCAATGTATCTAGAACCATTGCTAGGAATAATGATTTCTGCTTTTGCAGTAGCAACACCTTCAAAGTTGTCAATCGATAAAATGTTTCCTATTCTTCCTGTAAACTGTCCTTCATTTTTATTGTTATACCAACTTGCGTATTCTTTGGCAGGAACCGTCCAAAGTGATTTGTCATTTTTTTCTAAATAAAGATTGGCATTTGCATAAAATGCTTTTTCGATAAGTTTAGATTGGTTGTAAGAAGTTCCGTTTATATAATTTAAAAGCGTAGTTTCTATTTTAGAAACTTCTGATTGAGCAAAAACTGAAGCGTTTAAGATTAGAAATCCGATGAATAAAAGTAAATGTTTCATAAGTATTTGTATTGTTGTTATTTAAAATGAACAGCAATAGTACTATGAAAGTGTATTGAAATAGCTACAAAATTATACATTAAAACTCCTGATGTATACAATAGGAAATTTAACAACACTATTTATCTCTAACATATTTCGCTGGTGTTGTGTTCGTTATCTTTTTAAAAGCAGTGTAAAATGTACTATTCGAATTAAATCCACATTTTTCAGCAATAATCTCAATTTTTAGATTTGGATGTGTTTCTAAAAGGTATTTTGCTTCTTCAATTCTATATTCATTAATGTATTGAGTAAAACTTTTCTTTAAATTATGATTTAATAATTGTGATAATAACTGTGGACGAATATTCAGTTTTTTAGCGAAAATAGGGAGTGTTAGATTCGCGTTTTTATATAATTTTTCTTCATGTAAAGTCGCTGTAATTTTTTCTAACAATTGTTTCACCTCATTTTCTTCTATTTGATTATTAGCGTACTTTTCCTTTTTAACAGCAACAACAAAGTCCTTTTTTCTCTTATAAAACAGTAGTAATATCGATAAGTAAAAGACAAAAGAGAACGAAAGAGCTCCAGAAATATAAGAGGTATAAGCTGCTGTAAAATATGCCATCCAAATAATACTTACGCCAAAAAACACACTTAAAGACCAAACTTCATCATACCCTAGTTTTTCTTTTCTGTTTATCATTTTTTGCAAAGATTTTCGCAGTAAAAATGCAGAAATTAAGATATACAATAACCATTGATAATTAATGATCTTGTAAAAATAGGTTCCCCAAAGCTCTGTGTTTTTTTCATACGGATATAAAAAACCAATACCTAAAACCATCAATAGATATGCTAAAATTTGGATATAAAAGAACTTCTTTAATTGCTCAATATCTTGAGTTTTTGATTTGATATAAAAATATAGAAAAGGACCAATAAAAAAACAGGCAGACAACCCAATTTGTAAATAAATTTTAGATAAGTTAGGGTTAAAATAAAAGAATAACGATTTCCAAACACGTATACTTAAAACCGCCAATAATCCTCCTAAATAATAGTTAGATTTATTTTTATGTTGATCAAAAAATAAAAAATAGACACTTAAAACGACACTGTTAAAAGCACCCAGAGCGCTAAAGAAAAATATTAATTGGTTATCTAAATTCAATTCCAGTGTTTTTTATTCTTCACTTAGACTTATATTGATATACTAAGTTTATTAAATGTATTTATCGCTAAATTTAGCAAATATAACCTGAATGAAAAATTATTGTAAAGTAGATAAATTATTTTTAGACGAATTGATACCTTAGAATTTCATTCCATTTGATTTTTAATTGGTTTTGTAATCTCATTAATTACATTTCCTGTATGAAGTGCAGATTTATTTTCAATAAGCATAAGGTGACATTCTTTTTTAGAACTCACCTTATGATTAATTCCCTTTTTTACAATAAACAAATCTCCCTCTTTCATTGCAAACGGCGCTTGGTTTTCTATTTCAAAAAGAAGTTCTCCTTTGATGATAAGAAATAATTCATCTTCATTTTTATGATGATGCCAAGGCACTTTATTTCCTTGAATTTTAACTAGTTTTATAAAAACATCATTTACTTCACCTATTATTTTAGGAGAATAATAGTCTTTTATGGTACTAAGTTGATCGTTTATATTCATAATTAAAATTTTGTAGCTAGATTACATTTTTGATCATCACTATTTTGTTGCTTTAAAACTTTCTGGTTTTAACCTTTGCTTTTTCTTTTTAGGTCCTTAATTCTTTGTTTATAATTTTCTTCACCACTTATTTCAAAAGCTTTTGTAACAAAAAGTAACGCATTTTTATAATCATTATTTCTTTCATAATAATCTGCCATAGAAGCATAAACGTTTGCACTTTTTGGATAAAACTCAATGGCAAGTTCAAAGTACATTTTCGCCTTTTCTGTCTGTTGCATATCCATATTCATATACCCTGACACATTCAAGAGTTCTTCTGGGTAAGGTGGCTCATTATAACCAAAATGTTCCTTGAGTTTATGCTCTCTATATTTTATGATACTAAAAAGTTCATCCTTGGTAGTTTCAAATGAATTTATTTTATCTGTATTTTCCATTTGATACCACTCAAAAAGTGAAACTAAGCCGTCCATAATAGACGGAAAAGGAACTGTACCATGTATGTCTTTTGGATAAAATTTCCAATCAAAAGACAATCCGTTATTAGTATTTTGCTTAGCTATATTTGAAAAGGTAATATTAGAACGTGCGAATAAGGTATAGTCTGTACTATCCTGCATTACATTATCTATCGTTATTGCTGAGTTCTGCATGTGCAATTGACCACTTAATGACATGAATAAAGATGTATTCTGATAATTCTGATTTTTAAATACTTCTTCAGCTTCTTTTATAAGTCTTTGGTTGTCCCAATCCAGGCTTGGGTCTATGGCTAAATAATTAGCAAATAAATCGGGTTGATTAAGTAGTGTGGAAATAGTAAATAAACCTCCGTAAGAATGACCAATTAGCGTTCTGTAATTAGTAACCGGATATTTATTTTCTACAAAAGGTATTAGTTCTTTCTCAATGAACTTTCTGAAATTGTCTCCCTCACCGTTTTCTTGCTCAAAAGGCATTCCATACATTTCTGTAACTTTTGAAATTGTCAAGTCACGCATCCTGTTATTAGCATTTGAAATACCAACAATAACCATTTCTGGCATAAAGCCACCACTGTAAAAACTATGAACACTATAAACAGTGGGTAAAAAAACTTCGCCATCCAAAACATAAACTACAGGATATTTTTGTTTTGAATTAGGATTGTAATTTTCAGGTAATTGCACATATATTTCCCTGTATTCTTCTAGATTTTCGGAATATATGCTATCTAAAACACCAATGTTTTGTAAAAATTTATTTTCTTGTGCTAAACCTATTACAGTTAGAAAAGAAAAGATGAAAAAAATATAGAATGACTTCATGGATGTTGTTTTTAAATCATTGATTTGTTGCAATATGTTGCTCTTTCAAAATCTCTAATATTCATTGAAATAACAGGGACGTCAGGAAACATTAATTTTAATTCGGATACGATTTTTTCTGATAAATTCTTTTTTTGAGACGTATTTCGTCCTTCCATTATATTCCCAAAAATATGAATAAAATCATCTTGAGTGTCTCCTATAGTATAATACTCAAAAGGATTAATTCTTACTTTAACATCACCTTTATCAAAAAGATTGGTTGATGCTGCTGTGTCATAAACCTTTTTAATAATTTCATTTGGTGATTTAATTTTAAGAATGTTTTTAGAACAATCAATTACAAAATGTGGCATAATTTTATTTTTTTGAGTATTTTTTAATCATTTCTATTACTTAAGAATTTTCTGGGTTTTATTCTAGTGACTTTTTATAATTGATTAGCGCTAAATCATTATTTCCATTCAGCTAATAATCTTCGCCCATACCATTATATATATTGTTAGTTGATACTTTATTTATTTTCATTATTTTCTGTTTCACCTGTATCAATGATTATAGCTTTTTTTAGTTCCTTTTCTCTTGGAATTTGAAATTCACCTTCCATAAAATCAAACATTCCCGGTGTTACTTCAAATGAATATGTTTCACCTTTTTCGTTATTTCTTTTTAATACTCTATTCTTTCTTAAATCATGTGGTGCTTTGATGTAATGGATTTGTGTTGAAATATCTAGTTCTTTAGCCAAGGATGTGAATAATTCTCTTTTTTCGAATTTAGTAAAACCAAGGTCAAGGACAACTTCAACACCACAATCAGAAATGTTTTTCGCAGTTTCCCAAATTTGTTGTTCACATCTATCAACTCTTTCCATGATCCATTTTAGATTCATTGATTTGGGCATGTCTTTCCCATACAATTTCCACATCCATTGATCAATTGAAAAATGAACTCCTTTTATATCTTTGGTTAGTTTCTTTGAATAGGTTGATTTACCCGCACCTTGTCGTCCAAAAACTATATGAATTTTTTTACTCATCCATTTTGTAATTTAATGGTTTCTTTTTTATGCATGTAGCTAACGGTTAGTGTATGGTGCATATCCCGCAGGGTATGCATTATACACCACTTAAGTTTGTTTTTTATATTTTAATTTTTTCCGGGTTTCTCCAAGTCCATGCAGCCCTTACAATATATAAGGTAGTTGAGATTTCTACAATACTGAAAAAGAGGTAGTGCATAGTAAAGTCACCGTCTACTAGTGTTCCAGCTTGAATTAATGTGAAAGCAATTCCTCCAACAATGTTAAACCAACGATTTAAAAAATATCTCAAAACTCTTGACAAGACAATCATTACCATCGAAAATTCCATTATGATGGCAAAAGTTAGCAAGAAACCTTGAGTAAGTTCTATGTCTCCAACCTTACCTGTTAAAAACTGATTGAGATCAGGAGCATAAAAAAGTGTAAACACATCACAAAAAATATAATTGACTGTTACAAATACCCATAAAGTGGAGAATAATACTTTTTTGTCCATATTTTCTAGTTTGATTATTTAATGAAGCACAACAAGTGTCTAAAAGTGGTTTTAGTTGACTATTTTGATGATTTAATGCAATGATTTTTTAATTGCAATCTACATTTGCTGTTTGATATGTTGATAATTTTAAATTTGGAATCTCTTGCCCATTTGCAATTTTAATACAAGTTAATGTTGGGTTTCTATCTACTCTAACATCAATAAGATTTGGTAAATTACTGATATCAAATTGTGTAAGCAAATTACTTGAACCATAGATGTACTCTAAGTTTACGTTGTTATCTAAGTTTATGGTTTGTACTTTGTTAGCAGAAAAAACCAACACTTTAAGTAATGGACTATTACTAAAATCTAAATCTGCTATTTGATTTAAGTTCAGCACCGCACTTTCTAATTTTGGAGCATGTACTATCTCTAAAGAAGTTAGATCGTTATGATCAATGAGAAAATTTTTCACATTATCATTATCCAATGTAAATTCTGTAAAATAGTTCCAAGATAAACTTAACCATGTTAAGTTTTTGGCTTTTTCTAAACCTTCTATTTCTATTAACCTATTAGAAGTTAAACTAATAGTATCTAATAAAACGTTTTTACTTACATCTAATGTTGTTAAATTATTTGCATCTGCTTCAAGTCTCTTTAAATTAACAAATGCTTCAATACCCTCTAATGTATTTATATTTGCTCCATTTAGAGATAATTTTGTCACTTTTTCAGCATCACTTCTTAGCATCTGCTGGTTTACAATACCGTCAGAATCAATTCCTTTTTCTATAAGTATTGCTTCAAAATTTTCATCAGGAATATTTAAATAATTATCAGGCACCTGTAAATTGTTATTATCACTAGAGCACGAAACTGTAATACCTAGAAGTATAATTATGCAGCAATGTATTAGTGATTTTTGAGTTAATTTTTTCATGTTAAATTGTTTTAAAAATTTGAGCTTGTTTATAGTCTCCAATAAATTTGTTTCTTTTTCTTTTTAAGCATTAAATTGTCCCAACCATTTTAAAATCGATTGGTTTGTTTCTTGTGGTAACTCTTGTTGAATGTGATGACCACACGCTAAACTAATCACATCCAAATTCGGAACAAAATCCTTTAGTCTTTCAAATTTTGGAATCATATCTAGGTTGCCATAGATCATAAGTGTTGGCTGTTTGATAATTGGATCAATATCCGCTAATATGTGCCAGTTTCGGTCAAGGTTTCTATACCAATTGATAGCTCCATTAAATCCAGAATTTTTAAAGGCTTTTACGAATACAGACAAATCATCCTCGTTCAACATAGGCTCACCAAGTGGTTTATCCGCTTTTGCAAGATTCATCATTAACATTCCAGGCTCTGGTGGAGCAAGAGGTACATTCTTACGAAATAAATTACGTAGAAAATTTTCTGTATGATTCTCTAATACAGCGTCTGCCACACCTGGTTTTTTATTAAAATGAACAAAATAGAAATCGTCTCCGAAAAACTCTTCCATAAACTGAATCCATGGTTTTTCACCACGTTCTTGATAAGGCAATGCAAGATTTATAATTTTATTGACACGCTCTGGATGCAAGAGTGCAAGGTTCCAAACTACATTTGCGCCCCAATCATGCCCAACAAAAACAGCATCTCTGTAATTGTAAAAATCTAGTAAAGCCACCAAATCATCTGTTAAATGGGTTATGTCATATGCCGTTACTTCTTTAGGGCATGATGAATTACCATATCCTCTTTGATTTGGAACAATGACGTGAAAACCAGCTTTAGCAAGCGCTGGGATTTGATAACGCCATGAAAAAGCGTGTTCTGGAAAACCATGACAAAGTACAATGGGATTGCCCATATTTTCTTTACCTGCTTCAAATACTTCTAACTCAATTCCGTTTATAGAAATTATATTTGGATTAGGGAATTTTAAAGATTCTAATTCTGCTTCCATTTTATTATTAGTTTTTACCTATTATTAAATCTTCTATTTTTTTAAAGTTCCTATTGCTAGGTACATGTTTTGAATCTTCTAGTAAAACAATTTCACTAAGTGATGAGAATATTCGTTTGGCTCTTTTTATCATTTTTTTTCCGGGAAATAGGATGTCTTTTTCAGCAGCTACAATAGTTATCGGCGTTTTTATATTGTTGGCAGATTGTTTGGAAATAACTGGTAAAGGAGAAAAATCCATATTACAGTTTTGAAAAGTAGTTCCCATAAATTGGATGGCAAAATCATCAGCCTCAGTAAAAAGAACGTTTATTACTTTTTTTAGATAGTTGTCATTATTTGTTTTTATGAATTTCTTTAA
This sequence comes from Polaribacter litorisediminis, assembly GCF_019968605.1. Taxonomy (NCBI): domain Bacteria; kingdom Pseudomonadati; phylum Bacteroidota; class Flavobacteriia; order Flavobacteriales; family Flavobacteriaceae; genus Polaribacter; species Polaribacter litorisediminis. The sequence goes on along the minus strand of NZ_CP082966.1, from coordinate 771,493 downwards.
AGGAATAAACATTTTAAACAGTCCTTTAAAAGGGTTTCCATTTACGATGTACACTGGTGCAATTAAATATGCTTTTTTAATATGAGTTTCTTTAAATTCTAAAGTCTTTAAAGAAATAAAACCTCCAAAAGAAAATCCAACTAAAGTAACTTCTGTAAGCCTTAAGATTGCTATAAGTTCTGTAACCCATTTTCCATAATCTAGCGACTTCATATCTAATCGATTCTCTGCACTTTTATTCGGTTGTGCCAATACATCAATTGCATAGACACAATATTTTGAAGATAAATTTGGGAGTGATTCTAAAATTAAAGGAGCACAACCTCCTGTACCATGAATAAGTAGTAAAGGCGGATTTTTTGTATCGCCTGTAATAATGATATTTGTAACTCCGAAAGTAGTTTCTATCAATTTTTCTGAATATTCAATATTCAGTTCATCTAGCTTCTGATTGTAAAGCGTTAAGATTTTTTCTTTTCCTTCTTTTGATTTGAAAAACATTTTCTTTTTGTTTTTTTATTGATATTGTAATTGTAATTGTTTTTTATTTACTAGAATCTATACCCTATTCGCAGATGCATATTTGGTTCTATTCCACTTTCGTCTTCTAAATAACCTGCGCGCTTAGCAAATGTGTAACTATATCCTATTCCTATACCTGCTTCGTAACTGAAATGATTCCCTATATTTCTTCTAATTCCCCAAGTAGGTATAATGGCAAAATCACTTACCACAGGAGCATCGTCTGCATTAAACAAAGCCAATTCTGGATGATAACTGGTTTTTAAGGCAATAAAACTACCACTATTCCCATCAATTCTTTTTGAGTTTTTTGAACGTTTTTCGAGGTTATAATAAAATCGAGGCTCAATTACTATAACAGGTGTGAGGATAAAAGGAGAATTGTAATCATCATAATAAGTAGTCTCCCATATTCCAAAATCAAAACCAATTTCTGTTCTCAATGCTATGGTATTTGATAGTTTTGTTTCATTATATGCCCAGATTCCTAAAACTCCAGTTTGTAATCCGAATATTGATTTTTCTACGCTTGTGTTTTGAGATTTAGCGGTTAATGTTATTCCGCACAAAATCAAAGTAATTAATGTTTTTTTCATGATATTTTATTTTTAATAAGTTTAATTTTTTAGTTGTATTATTTATTTTCTAGAATAATCTATAGGTATTATATATTTAAATACTCGCCTGTTTTCTTTCTTATTACTCTTAAAGATTCTATTCATAATAATTTGTTTTTAAATTCCTTGATTGACATATTCTATAATTTTACGTATTCTTTTCTGTTTGGTTTCAGGGAGCTTCGCTAAAACAATCCAGCCTAACAGTTCTTTTTGTTTCGATTTACTCAAACTCAGAAAATTTTTGAATGAATTTTGATGAGCGGCTAACGCTTTTTGCAAATCATTTGGAATGATTAAGTTTTCTACATCATCCATAATTGACCAATACCCATTTTGTTTAGCAATAGCGATACTTTCAAAACCTGTTTTTGTCATTTGTTTATTTTGAATGAGTAAGTCAACCTTTTCTTTATTTATCTTAGACCAAACACTTTTAGGTTTTCTTTTGCTGAAATATTGCATATATCTTTTGTCATCTATAGTCTTTTTAGTGCTATCTATCCACCCAAAACATAATGCTTCATCAACCGCTTCACTCCAACTAAGAGAAGGTGTTTTTGTTGCTGTTTTATAATATACAAGCCAAATAGCATGTGTTGAGTGATGATTTTTTTCTAACCAGCCACGCCATTCCAATCGGTTTTTAGGGCAGTATGTTTCTAATTCCTTTTTAAGCATTATCCTTATTTTAAGTACTTTGACATATTTGATTTATTCCAACTGGTAATTCGGTTGTCTTTGAACCTTTTGTAATGTAATTAGTTGTTTAATTATTCAATTTACCTGTTGCTTTTCACAAAGAAATTTATAAACGATGTGAAACGCAATGGTAAATACATGAACGTAAATAATGAGCCTTAGACGTCTGTTTTCAACCCATTTTTCAATAATTTCCGGTTGTTATTTTTTTAATTATTAACCAGGTTCTTTCTGCTTGTTTTTGCTTCAACAAAGATCTATCAATAGGCGACATACTTCTTAAGCCTTATGGCGCCTTATGTATAAAGTTTGATGATTAAATGAAAATTATGATGCAGGTATATAAATAATGATGCAAATAAGCTTTATATGGTATCTTATTTTAATTTTTCATTTTAATTTTTTTAATCATTTTTTTTGCGTTGGTATTATTTGGGTTTAATTCTAAAACCTTATTATAATTTTGTAATGCCATACTATTATTCCCATTAAGATAGTAAGCCTCGCCAAGGCTATCATAAGGGTTGGCCGAGTTAGGAAACTCCGAAACTAACAATTTGAAGATTTTAATTGCTTCCTTAATTTGGTTTTTCTCAATTAGTTTATATCCTAATCTATTTAATTCTCCCTCTTCAGAAAAATTATAAGTATCAGGATAATTTTTCTTTAATTGTTTATAATATTCGATACCATCATCTACATTATTATAACATTTTTGTCTTATTGAGAGATAAACTGATTTTTGAGGAATTTTAAAAGAGTTTCCTTTTGTAATGTTTTCTATGGCCTCAGCAATATTCCTAAGTTTTAAGTTTTTATTATTAGTCATTAATATGACCATTACATCTTCTTTTAGGTTATAATGTATTAAAGACTCGTAATTAAAGGAAGAACCTTGATGTTGGTATATCATTAACTCATTACTCTTAAAAACACCTTTCCCTAAAGCAGACTCGCTGTTTTTTGAAAAGGAATCGAATAATAGCATTCGAGACTCCTTTGAGATTATCTTACCTGAATGTAAACTATTAACCCAATTGAACATGTCAGATATGCTAGGAAACACCCAACCTGAAAATTCAATATCACCAGAGCTATCATTCACTAAATCATTATTAAATGAAGTTACTAGCTGAGTATTTTTGGAAGTTGCATCTATAATAGCATCTGACATTTTACTAGGAATTAGAATGTTTTCTTGGATAAAATCATTGAAAGACATCCCAGATATCTTCTCCACAATTCTTCTTTGTAGAAAAACATTATTGTTACTATAGAGATAATCAGACCCTGGCTCAAATATTAAATTGTCGATATTCTTTATATCAGTATATATATCTTTATCATTTTTCACACTATTCCATTTTACTTTTGGTAACCCACTAGAATATTGTAATAGATGTTTTATCGTTACTTTGTGGGACCAATTTGGTAGCTGTAAATCAAACGTTGATAGCTTATCTTCAAGATGAAGTAATCCTCGTTCTTTCAAGATCATAATAGCAACTGCGTTGAATTCTTTTGCAATAGAACCAATGTTAAATATTGAGTTTCTACTAAGTTTTTTTGATCTAGAGGCATCGGAATATCCAAATTCATTTTGATATATAATAGTATTGCTCTGTGCCACAAGGATGTTCCCATTGAACAATCCACGTTCATAGGACACCTCCATCAATGTGTCTATTTGGTTTATTGATATTTCAGATAAATCCGTTGTCTTGGGATTATTTTTATTCTGACAGCTTGTGAAAAAGATTATTGATATTAGAAAAATTAGAATTTTTATTTTATTCATTTTGGAAAATTATTAAGAGACAATAAATTTATTAAACTGTTACAATTTTTAATTAAAGGCAACTATACCCTATTCGCAAGTGCATATTTAATTCAACCTAAAATTATTTAAATAGTTCTTTCAATGGATACCCACTATTTCCACTTGGCAATTGAAGATTCAGAATCATTGTTAGTGTTGATGAAATGTCTATAGGCGAAACTTTTCTTACCGATTCTCCATGTGTTATTCCATTTCCAAACCAAAGTAAAGGAACATGAGTGTCATAACTATAGCCTGAACCATGAATGGTCCCTTTTACTGAAGACACCTCAATTTCAGAATCATCATCTTGAACTAAACCAGCATCAAAAGTAAGAAGAACGTCTCCAGATCTTTTTTGGTGATATCCATTTTGAACGAGCTTCTTTAAACCAGAATTATATTGACTGGTTTGTAAGTGATGGGAAGCTAAAGCCCCACTGATTCCCTTAAGATTTACTAAAAAATTTACAGCATTTTGCTGCATACTTTCTAATTGTAATCCTTTTTCAAGGATAGCAGTTCTGTTCAAATACAACTGGTCATCTTCAAAATTTTGAATCCATGAACCTTCTCCATATTTAGTGCTTAAATATTTACTCAATTGGTCTTTATATCTTGCTATTCTAGCGACTCCAGTAGGAACCTTTATATCATTTAAATAAGAGGCGATAGGAACTGCACCATGATCAGACGTAAGAAATAACGTATATTCTCCTTTACCAATTTCTTTATCTAAGAATTTTAGAAGTTTACTTATTTCAAGATCTAATCTTAAATAAATGTCTTCTATTTCAACTGAATTTGGGCCAAAAATATGCCCTGCTTTATCCGTGACAGAATAGCTAATTGTAAGCATATCTGTTTCTTCATCGCTACCCAATTTTTCATTTTTAACTGCATCCATAGCAAATTCAGTGAGTAATGTGTTTCCAGCTGGCGAAAACCCTAACATCAAATATTCTATATTTCTTTTTCTGTATTTTTCTCTAAGTTTGTTGAAGTCATAAGGAAAGGTCGGGTTGTTATCTCCAAGGACAACCTCATATTTGTTGTTATCTCCATAACTTTCAGTATAACTCTCTATCGGGTAAAGTGTATTCCAAACGGTATCTAAATACTTACTCGATTTCTCTAATTTATTAAACTTACTTACCCATTTAGGTAACTCATTCATATAATAAGAGCTGGAAACAAAATACCCAGGACTTGTTTCAATATCATACCAATATGCTGCATTAGCAAGATGACCTCCAGGTAATACAGCCCCTCTGTCTTTTAATGAGACACTAATTACTTTTGATCTGAAATTAGTACTCATTCGTAGTTGGTCAGAAATTGTAGTCGTCAATAGTTGCTTGGGTGAAGCTCCTATATTATTTTGATTCTTGCTGCCAATTAAAACTACGGTAGTATCTTTCACACAACTAGTATGTTTCTCATTATACCGATTGTACCAACTATTACCTATTACACCATGTATGGCTGGTGTGGTACCTGTATAAATTGATGAATGGCCTGCTGCAGTAACCGTTGGAGTATAATTATATTGCGTATTTTTATAATTGAATCCATCTCGTAAAATTCTTTTAAAACCATCTTCGCTGTATTTTGTTTCATATCTGTATAGTTGTTCAGCCCTCATTTGATCTACAACGATACCAATAACTAATTTTGGTTTTTTTGAGCCTTCAGTTTGCCCATAGGAAAAATTTAAGCTAATTATATACAATGCTAAAACATTGATTATTTTATTGGATATTATAAGATTACTCATTGTTATTTTTGAATTTGGTTATTAAATGAACTTATGCAAGTTGAATTTTAGAGACGATAATCTGAGTTTTTTATCACATTCAAATTAGCTTTTTCGTGGGTGATTTATTTTGTTGGGACGCACCTTTCTAAAAATGCTATTGAGTAAGGTAATATTATTTTCGACTTAGTTAAGATTGCGCCTAACGGCAAGTATAAGCGTAATGCGGGACTAGAAGCTCTTAACTATCAATCTACTGATATGTTTGTTGTAATTTAATTCGTTCAATTTTAATACTTTAGCCCGAATTACGTTTATACATTGTTATGAGAAGTGATTATATTTTCATATTCATTGCCTCAGTGACTTCACTCAACGTTTCAATAGCTGTTCCTCTCGCTTTACTTATACCTTTAAGCAAAATATCCCTGACATAATCTTTATTTTTTTCAAGCTCTATTCTTTTTTTTCTAATAGGCTCAAAATATGTATTTATAGCTTCTGCTGTTAGCTGTTTAAGTTTTCCTGCACCTTGGTCGCCAATTTTATCAGCAATATCTGTTGGGCTTATATCTGAACATAAGGAAGCTAACTTAAGTAAGTTGGAAACCTCTGGTCTGTTTTCGGGGTCGTAAGATATGTAACGACTTGAATCAGTTTTGGCAGATTTTATTAGTTTTACTGTTTCATCAGCGGTTGACTTTATCATAATTGAATTGTTGCGACTTTTACTCATTTTTTGAATACCGTCTAACCCAAGAATAGTAGGGGTATCAGTAAAAAGTGCAACTGGTTCTGTAAAAATATTTTTATTGAATTTGGTATTAAAGCGCTTTGCAATTTTCCGAGTTAATTCTATATGAGGTAATTGATCTTTTCCAACAGGAACCACATTACTTTTACAAAACAAAATATCAGCAGCTTGATGAACTGGATAGATATACATTCCTGCATTAATATTACTCAGTCCTGAAGCAGTAATTTCTTCTTTAACAGTTGGATTTTTGTTTAATTCTGAACTGGAAACTAATGTCAGAAATGGAATAGTTAGTTGATTTAATTCAGGAATATGACTATGTGGAAAAATATGAGTTTTATAATTTTCAGGGTCTAATCCACAGGCTAAATAGTCCAAAGTTAGTTCATATGTGAATTTTGAAATTTCATTAAAAACATTTCTATCTGTCAACACTTGATAATCAGCAATTAAAATATAAGTCTCAATTCCTAAGCTTTGTAATTTTAATCGGTTTATAATTGAGCCAAAATAGTGTCCAAGATGCAAATTACCTGTAGGTCTATCTCCCGTCAATACGCGATACTTATGAGGATTCTTATACAAATCATTTTCTAATAATTTGCTTTGCTCTTTTGCTTTTTCAAAACTTTTATTTAACATTTTTTGTTTAATTTTACTTATAGCTAGGTCTTATGCCAAAAATTAATAAATAACCAATCATCCAAAATTCACCAATAGTTGCCGGTAGCGTAAGATATTCATTGAAGCTAAAATCAATGCCTGCATAGTGGATTAAGGTGCTTAATACATAGCCAATACCACCTAAAACAATAACTCTTCCCAACCAGATGGGCATTCTTTTAGATTTGATAACTATGTATCCCATAGGAAACAGCCAAAGTCCAAAGAAAAGACCACCAATACCCCAGGCATTAGAAATTATTTGTTGAAAAACCTGAATTAGTAAAACTTTGTCTTCCATAGCACTTATATCAGAATTGGCAATACCTATTGCTGAGGCCATTGAAATTGCACTGATCATAATGACTAAAGCATTTACCATTCCCCATATGCCTAGCGTCCAAGCTTCCCATTCATAACTATCTTTAAATAATTTAAAAAACCAAACTGCGGTAAGTGCCTGAGAAATTACGATACCAAATTCTAATAGCAACCGAATTCTTGCTGTAGATTCTAATTCTACTAAATTTGTTAGCGTTTGTTCAGGATTACCAGACACAAATATTTGAGAATGAAAGACCATAAAGCCTAGAATTCCTGTAATAGCCATCATTAAGTACCATAAGCCAGTTATTCTAGCAGTCTTAATTAAATTTTTCTGTTCTGTATTTGCAATCATAGTTTATTTATTTTTATTATTTAATACTAATTCGGACTCTGTAAAAGATTAATTGTTACAGTTTTGCCCTAATGGCACACAACATGTTTGTATATGGTTTGTTGCGTGTTTTTCACCACAGTACTTTGTTACCAAACGTATTCGTTGATATTACCAGCTTCGAAATCATTCCTCTTGATTAATATATTTTAACCCTTCGTATAGGGCTACTAATGGTACAGAGCGATGGTTTTCTTTTTCAAAATATTCTATTTCGATATTTAGAGGTTTATCCGATTTCTTTTTTATTAAAGTATAGAGAGCGTCGTGTCTTTGTTTATTCCTTTCGTAATTAGCCTCTCCTTGATTGGCAGTAGCGATATAAAGTTTTTTATCTAATGATATTGAGGAAATAGAATCAACTTTGTTTTTCATCATCTCCTCATTCCACCAAATACTTGGGTCTAAAGAAATGTAAGCATTGAATACGCTATTTTTATCCATATAGGAATTTAGTGTAAGTAGTCCTCCTAAAGAGTGCCCAATAAGAGTTCTAAACGGTTCTGTCTTATACTTTTTATCAATATAAGGTACTAGTTCTTTCTCAATGAAATTCAAAAAAATCCTTCCACCTCCCATATTATTCGGTCGTTTGGTCTTAATTTTTGTAACTGTAAAATCTCGTTCTCGGTCAACATTCTCTATGGCTATAATAATACTTTCAGGCATTAAATTGTTTCGATTCTTATTAGAACTCATAAAATGTACTATTCCAGATGCTGTTTTAAAATGAGTATATCCATCCAATAATATGATAACTGGATATTTTTTATCAACTTCAGATGAATTATTGTATGAATCAGGAAGACTTATTAAACAGGTTCTTTCTTCATCTAAAATATTAGATTTAATAACGAACTTACTTCCTACTATAATATCATCTGTTTCATGCTGTCCAAATGTGGTTTGTACTCCTGAAAGAAGAATATATAAAATTACAAATGTCAAATTTTTCATAATTTGCTTTATATGTTTGGTAACAATAGAATATATGGCCATAGATAAATTTTTAAAACCAGCTAAATCCTAACCCTACATTAAAAATTAAGGCATCTCTTTGTGCATCTCCATCTAATGAAGCATGACCTAAAACTAATTTAGACTGCACATTTAGTGCAAAGTTTTTCTTTTTATACATTTCGTAACCAGAACTTATCATTACAGCAGTTCCAAAATTCCAATCGTCATTTACATCGTCTTTAATATCATATAATGCAGGCGAATCCATTGCTAAACCAATTCCTCCATGGATCCACCACTTATCCTTTACCCAATATTGCACAGATGGAATAAGTCCTCCAAAATTCCTATCATTATCCTGAAATTTGTAAATATTTCCAGGCATTGAGACAGTAATAGCCAATTTTTCATTTAACATATAGCCCAGTTTTATATCTGGAAAAACAAAGGTTCCTTGAGATTCATCGAAAGTTTGAATACCTTCACTATCTTCTATACTGATGATACCTCCACCTACTGTAAATTCAAACAAGAATCCCTCTCTTTGGTTTGTTGTTTCTGTATTTGTGTTTTGCGCACCTGTTATACTAGATACTAAAGCAAAGGCTACACAAGCCATTTTTAATAAAATTTGTTTTTTGATTGTTTTCATTTTAATTATTTTTATTTTGTTTGATATTGTAATTGTTTATTGTTTTTATGAATACTATTATTCATTGCAAAGTTGGTTAATGCGTAAAGTTTAAAAGTTCGTATTTTGAAACTAGAACAAATCTTTATGCATCATTATTTGGTTTTGAGATCAAAAACTATTTTTGCATCTACCCAAAAGATATCTACGTTCTCGTATTTATCCGACCCAACATTTCTACTGAAGAAAAGGTATTTGCCATCTGGCGTTATGCTTGCTGAAGCTTCCCATGCATCGGTATTTATTTTATCACCCAAATTAATTGCATTACCCCAAGTACCATCATTTTGTTTAAAACTGATATAAATATCAGAGTCTCCAAAACCATCTTCTCTTTGAGCATCAAATAACAAATACGATTCATCTGGAGCTATAAAGGGATGGCTTAAAAAAGTTCCAGTGTTTATTGCTTTGGGCAATGCTTTTGGCTCTTCATGCTTACCGTTAATTAAACGTGAATAGCGAATTGGAAATATTGAATCATTTTCTTTATAGGTGTCAAAATAAAACGTGCTATTTGCAGATGATGAAAGACGCATAATATACATAGAATCATTACTTACCGTGGGAGGTTCAAGGTTTTGTAATTCCGACCATCCAGTTTCCGTTCTTTTTAAATATCTATCACCTAAATGCATGGTTTCACCGTCTGGAGAAATTACTGGTCTTCCTATCCATGGAGATGCTATTTCTGATTTTTCCCATTTCCCGTTGGTTTCGTTGTATTTATATTCGTAAAAAGCCGACTTTTTATGTTCTTCTCCTCTTCTAATAAAATAAAACGCCTTCATATCTGGAGTAAATGCACTATTGACTTCATACAAATCTGTAGATACAAGACCTGGAGCAAATGGAATTGGATTAAAACCAGGTAGTTTTTGCCCAAGATATGGGGTTTCTAAAGTCGAAGAGTCATTTTCTTTCGCATTTGAATTATTAGTTTTACAAGCACTTAATAATATTACTGTTAGTAATACTGAAAGATAAATTATCAGATTTTTCATTTTAATTGATTTCAAAGTGTTCGTTTTTTGATTGATGATCTATTTTGTATTCTTGGTAAATACATCAAGAATTTTTTGAATATTCCAACGCTGCACCAAGTGCAATTCCAATGGAAAACCACAAAGCTATGTTTGAAGTTAATAGGCCTAATAATACTCCTGAAACGATGCCTGTAGCAAGTCTAATCCCTTTTTTATTTTCAATTAATTTCATAATTGTTTGTTTTTTGATTGTTTCAATTTCTAATATTTAATTACCTCGTTTTATCTCTACAAAGATCCATAAAGAAGCAATATGCCTCTAAACACTTGTGTAGCACTAAGTATGAAGTTTGATGATTAATTAAAAATTATGATGCAAGTAAGTCTTTACATCATATCTTATTTTAATTTTTATGATTCCATTTACATTTTTACATAAAACTTATTTTTCAACGATTAGGTTTTCCAAATATCTAATAGCAGTAGCCATTAAGTTCTTTCTATTTTTTGCCTTTTCATTAAAAGAATCCAAAGTCTCTCTGTTCAATTTTCGACCCTTTACAAAAACATAGGTGGGTTTTTTACTAATAATTTACAAATTGAAATATTCTATAGCGCAACTAAATAGTAATAATCACATTTCCTCTTTTATGCCCCATTTCAACGTACTTATGTGCTTCAGCCATTTTTTCTAAAGGATATATACAATCAATAACAGGTGTAATCTTCTCTTGTTCTGCTAAACTTTTTAAATTTAAAAAAGCTTCTTTTGGTGTTAATGGCGTCCCATGATCTATGGATATGTATTTACCATTCGAAGTCAATGCTTTTTTGCTCTTCTCTTTAAGTGTCGATGATTTCGAATTACCTACAGCATCAATCACATAGTTATAGGTTTCTAATTGTGCTTCAGCATTTTTTAAGGTGTAGTCAATCATCTTATCACTTCCTAAAGATTTTACTAAATCGAAGTTTTTACGACTACAGACACTAGTAACATATGCACCCATATGTTTCGCCAATTGTATCGCCATTGTACCTATACTTCCTGACGCTCCATAAATTAAAACTTTGTCGCCCTTGTTTATACTCGCCTTTTTTAATAAATGAGAAGCTAGCAAGCCTCCATAAGGAATGGCTGCTGCTTCCTCAAAACTAAGATTTGCAGGTTTTAATGCCAGATTCCAATCTTCTGGTAAACAAATATATTCTGCATAAGAACCAAAACGACGTTTGGTAGGCGAGATTGAACAATACGCAAAAACCTCATCCCCGGTTTCAAATAATGTTACATTTTTACCTTTACGCTCCACAATTCCAGTTGTTACCATACCCAACACAGGATTTCTTGGACGACCAAAACCAAATATAAGTTGAAGTATAAATTTAGGAATCATGGGTTCATTCATTCTACGAATAAGAACATCGCTTGCGGTAACTGAAGTAGCACATATTTTTATAAGTACTTCATTAGCTTTTGGTGTTGGTTTTTTAACAGTACTTAGCACTAGGTTTTCTGCATCTCCATACTTTAGACATTCTATTGCTTTCATTATTAAAATATTTTACTACAAAGTTGATACAAATAGAGCTGTTAAAGGTTCGTATTTGTAAAACAGAACAAATTCAATTATTCTATTAATTTCTCCAATTTATTATTAGGGTTATTTTACTTTTGTGTTTTTGTCGGATTAGTTCAAAAGACATAGACAAAAAGTATTGCAAAAATCACATACACAGCTGTAAGAGAAATAATAATTTCTGAATGTGCTTGAATCTTAGAAGCAATTTTGCCTAGTGCAATTGCCCCGACCCCAAAATGTATTAGATTTCCAATTGCAATCGGTCTATTATAAATTCCTCCAATTAACGTTCCTTTAACCATCCAATTTAAAATTCCAAAACCCAAGTATAATGCACTCATTATTTTCAAAAAGAGTGTAGTAATAGTATTTGGCTCGACATTTAGGTATTCTACTATTTCATTTGGTAAAAAAGAATTACAATAATGGCCAAAAATAAAGCACTTGAGGTCATTACTATTGTGGTGTTCAATTTATTTATTTAGGTTTAATTACTGATTAGTAGACTTAAAATAAACATTGTTACTAATTTGATGAAGCAAAACTAATTGTAGCTTATAAAAGGAAGTTTCTATTTTTTAAATCAGAACTAACTATTACTCTTAAGGTAAGTATTTGGTGTTATCCCCTCTATTTTTTTAAAAAAGGTATTGAACACTGTTTTAGAATTAAAACCACTATCATAAGCAACAGCCATTATAGTTAAGCCTTTGTTTTCTTCCAAAAGAACGCGCTCTTTAAATTCATTAATCCTAAAAGTATTGATATATTCAGAAAAGTTTTTTTGAAAGCCGAGATTTAATAATTGCGAGACATAATTGGCAGGAAGCTCTATATAAGAGGCTAAATCTTTTAAAGATAAATCTGGGTTAAGGTATAGTTTATAATCTATCATAATTTGCTCCAATTCTTTGCTGTACTTTTTAATTTCACTAGTATCCAATAATATTTGTTTGTAACTTTTCTTTTGCTTATAATTCAAGTTATCCGGAATAGCTTTCAGTATAATGTCTTTAAACCTTTTGTGATTTTTTACAGGTTTAAGAATTGGTGATGGATTTAGTAATAGAATTAAAGGCAAACGTTTATCGTATGCTTGGGTTATTAAATCAATTACCTTTTTATTATTACCCAGTAAGGCATTAACTAATATCAAAAACATGAACGCCTTATCTAAAAGTTCAGTTTTTAAGTAGGTTTCTAGTTCTCTTAACCCGTCATTACACTTTTCGGTTTCGTTGAGTTTGGCATAGCACATGGTTTCACCTCCTAATTTGGTGAGGTCTTTCACAGAAACGCCTTCAAGTGAACTGAAATATGTCAAAGCTTCATTTGACTGACCTGACATTAATAGGCAAATTCCTATATAAATTGGTGGAAAGAGTAATTTAGGGTCTAAATCTAATGCCTTTTTTAGATGAGGTATAGCAGTTTTATAATCTTCTTTTAAGTAGTATAAAAAACCCTTGTAATGATGATTTATAGCCGCATAAGGATCTAATTGTAAGGCTTTGTCAAGATAATTAAGTGCCGCATCTAATTTTCCTTCTACGGTCAAAAAATTAGAAATCGTTAGGTAAATATCGTCTGCAGGTTGAATTTCCAAAGCCTTATTTGCATGGTTGTAGGCTTTTTTAAGATTCCAGTTTTGCCAACATTCTATCCAAGCCAAATTCAATTGTGATCTTGATGAGTTTGGGTCTAACTCTAACGCCTTTAACAAATATGGTTGGGCCTTCTCATATGCTTCATTTGAAGGCAAAATACCCATGGTTCCCATATTAACATATGCCAAATTAATATCAAGGTAAGGGTTTGAAAAATTGGGTGCCTTATTAATAACTTCCTTTAAAATATTGATGCCTTTTATGGAGTTTTTATAATCCAACTTCATAATGTAATATCTGCCTTTCAGATATTCTCTGTATACATCTACTGCAACATCAACAGGCGCTACCAGCTTTTCTTTTATTTCGAGATGACCAATATGCTCGCGTAATTTTTCAGCAATAAACAGACTGATTTCATCTTGAATTTCAAAAACATTTTCCGGGTTTCTATCAAAGGTTTCTGACCAGAAATGAAAGTCCTCTAAAGTATCTATCATCTGCACCGTAATACGCATTTTATGTTTTGACACTCTTACACTGCCTTCAATAAAAGTAGCCACTTTTAAATTCTCTCTTATCTCTTTAGCAGTTACTATTTTGTTTTTAAAGTAAAATGAAGAGGTTCGGGAAGTCACCGAAAGTTGTTTGATTTTTGCTAATGCGTTAATAATTTCTTCGGTTAATCCATCGCAGAAATATTCGTTTTCAATATTACTGCTCATATTGACGAATGGAAGTACTGCTATAGATTTTTGGTCAATCAAACTCTTCGATCCTTAAAATAAAAGATAAATATAAGTCAATTAACTCTTGTAAAGAATATAAAAAACATATTTCAGCAAATTTGTGAACAGATAAAACGGCTAAATGGAGAATTCTCTAAATGATATTTTAATTATTATATTTTATTTAAGGTATTTTAATACGGCATTTAAACAAACAAATTGGTGTTAGATTGATTTAAAGAAAATACTGGAATTTTTAATTTTTTAAATTCTTTAGTACGATTATAGTTGTTAGATTCAAGTTTTGTAATTGGATAAAAGAGTTAAAACCACAAAAAAATATTTTTTATTTTAAAATAGGCAATTAGCTCTGTAGATGTCATATCCGTTCTAGATACAAACCCTTTGCCGCCAACAGGTGTGCTATTTTTTATTCTTAACGTATGATTTAATAAATGGTAAATGGTTATATCTTTCCAATTACTAGCATATTCTGGAAAATATTTTTCAATGTTATCCTTAATATTCAATTTTCCTTGCTCAGCAAGCATTAAAATAGAAACTGCTGTAAATTGTTTTGTAATTAAACCAATTTGAAATACAGTATTCAACTGCATTGGTGTATTTAGTTCCAAATTTGATTTCCCAAAAGCATTATCATATATAGCTTTTTCATTTTTGGCTACCAAAATTGAAATTCCAGGATCTTCTGTGCCGTAATCTATTGAAACTATAGAGTCTATTTTTCATGCATAGCTTTGACTAAAACTAATGGAAGTTAAAAGAAGAAAGGTAATCAGTAAAGTAATTCGCGTAATAAAATGAGTCATAATAATGTATTTAATGTTTATGTGACAAAATTAAATACAAACCTGACTGACGCTTGCGCCAAGGTTATGACATCTATGATAAATTCACTATATAATAGAAAATAAGCACTTTTTTGTTTTGAATTTTTGAATCCAAATAATTCTTTTTAAAAATTGAATTAGGTGTGATTCGTTCTATTTTTTAAAAAATATATTAAAGACTGTTTTTAGAATTAAAGCCATATATCATTATAGTTGTTGAATTTCCCAACCAAGAAGTTTTGCAGATTTTGTTTAATATTGAACATTATAAAAAATTAATACCCTATGGAAACAAAGCTTTCATAGATTTTAAAGTATTTATATCTCAAAAAGAATAATTGATTTTGTCTAGTGTTTTATGAGAGTTCATGAATAACTAAATTATTGTTTAGAACTTATTCATTAGTTCACTTATTAAAAATGAAGGGAAAGAAAACTTATTATAAGCAACAAAAGAAGTAAAAGAAATTAAAATTTATTATTTGCGTTTGTCTTTTGTATGATTTGGAAAGGCTATTAGATTAAAAGATTCTCTTAAACGGCTTCTAATTCTATTGCCATAAAATTGTTCTAGTTTTGTGGTTTGTGGTAATAAAAAACTACACCTTAAATGCTTTTTGCATGAGTTGAATTTCTTTATTTGAAATGCCTATTTTTATTGCCAATTGTTTCCAGGAAGTAACCGCAGCGAATACCTCATCTAAAATACTATTCATTTGGTTTTCATCTAAACGGAAATATATGCCTACGGTTTTGGCTAAATCGTAGTTTAAGGCATTATCATCCATATCGATATTTAAGGCCAGCCCCTCTTTATCTATAGACGGATTGAGGTCGTAAGCTGGAGAGAGCTCCCAACCCTTGTTTGTAATTATAAACCCATGATTGCGTAAATGATCATCAGTATTGGAAATGGCAATATTAAAAATCATGCGTCGCCAAAGTTGCTCGAGATTGCTTTCTATATTACTACCATGATTTTGAATAAATTCTGCTAATTCCAAATAACTTGCTTGATGATCTCTGATTTTCACCTCGTTATTACCAGTCATGGTCATTGCCGAAGCGAAATGAATTCTTTCGCCATTTTCTCTATCGAAGCGTTTTGTAAAAAATGTATTGTAATTTCCGGTAACCTTTTGGATTTTACATTCAGACATTTTTATACCTGCTTTTAATGCCAATTGATATGCTAGATATTCCCAAGCAGCTTTGTCTGTGGTATCATTTTTTGCAGGGAATTTTGCTATCCACAAATTTTTATCGTTATCTAAAATATTTGCTTTGGGTCTGGCACCACCCAAAGAGGAACCAGGTGCCATTAAAATAGCTAACCATTGTCTTGCTTCATCATTTTCGGTATCATTTTCAAAGTTTTGAGCAGCATCTTGAAGTTCACGTATTGATGACCAAGGTGGTGTTGGAGACAGATTGTTATTATCTAAAAATGGACCATCTACATCTGTTTTAAATCTTAATGCCCCCATTCGGCTTTCATCATACACACCGAGTAAAAAGTCTATTTCATATAATGTTTTTGCTTTCTCTCCAATTACAGCTGCTTCTTGAGCCGCTCTTCTTTTCATTAATGTACGTCCCCAAGTATCTGGCATACTGTCTAAAAAGACACCAAAATTTTCTTTATTATTTGGATATTGTGGACCACCATAAAACTGAATATCTGGATCTAATAGCATTTGGTTTTTAGATTTGATCCAGTTTTTATCATACTCGAAACTAAAAGCCTTTTTTCCTTTTGCGTTTAGTGCTGAAAGAATGCCTATTAATTCGGGTTCTATTATTGGTTTCCAATGTGCGTATACGTATATATCTAGTTTTTTAGTAGCCATTTTACACTTCTAATTTATGAGATTGCTTCGTCGTGCCTTCTCGCAATGACAGTTATTTTATAATAAATCTAAATCTTGTAATTTTCTTCCAAACTCATCATCCGCTGCTAGTTTTAAGAAATCGTCTTGTAAGCCTAATACTCTTAATACATTGAAATAGGCACCCAATGTTACACTAGGACTCCCTGTTTCAATCAGGTATAATGTACTTCTTACTATATCGGCTCTTTCAGCAACTTGCGTTGTTGTTAGTTTACGTCGCTTTCTTGCTAATTTGATGTTTTCTCCCATTTGCTTAAGAATGTCCTTATGCTTAGGAAATAGTATTTGTATTTTTTTATTCATGACAACAAAATGATTGTTATTTCAATCAAATATAGTTTAATTGATTGAAATAACAATCAAAATAATAATTTTATTCTTTTTATATGACCTTATAAACAAATAAGATATCGGTTTAAACTGATGAGATTGCCACATTTCGACTTCGCTCGATACAAGCTGCGCACTCCACGCAATGACGTTGACAAGGGTAAATAATTTAATTTTTTACACTCGTTTAAAAAACAGAGGTAAAATTTACCTTCGTTTGTCTTTTGTATTATTATTAAAGGCTATTAAATTAAAAGATTCTCTTAATCTACTTCTGATTCTATTGCCATAAAATTGTTCTATTTCTGATGCTGATAGATTGGTAGTGAGATGTGTTTTTGTTCTTCGACTTTGCTCTGGATGTGTAAAAGCATCATAACGACTTAGCAAGATTTCTCCCATTACATTGCATTCATTCCCAAAGTATTTTAGATTGCTTTCGGTACCTAAATCATCAAAACAAATGATTCCTGCTTTTTTTTGATGGAGTTTTGGTTTGCTGTATTTGTGTATTACTTCATAACCTTCTTTTATGAATTCGAAACTTACTTCTCTGCAAGATTTTACATAGTATTTCTGATCTTTTGGTACTAAGAATTTTAATAATGACATTAATGTGGTTTTACCACAACCAATGGGACCTGAAAGTAGGACTCCTTTTTCTAAATAGATATTGCATCTTTTTACCATTTTTTGATCTTGTAAACTGTAGGCTATCAATTTGTAGATAATGGTTTTGTCTTCTTCATATATTTTGAAATGATCACCAAATAATTGCTTTCCTTTGGATTCTAACCAGTTTGTGGTTTTTTGGTAGTTGTACATGTTCGGTTTTCGTTATTCGTTGTTACTTCTTTTCTTTTTGGGAATGATGAAATGGTTTTTATATTTTTCTTCATATCATTTTGCCTTGATGCAAAACGAAAAAAAAGATCAAGCCCTGAATCTTCGGCGGTCAATTAAGTTTTTGTTGTCTAAAAGAAATGAACTCGCAAAAGCTCAAACAGCATTTCTTTTTTAACGACAACTTCAAACTATTGACACTCGCCTGCCAGATTCTATGGCGGTTTTGGATTGTGACTTGATTTTGAGAGATTGCGCCCAATTATGAGATCCTGAAATACTGAAACGAGTTCAGCACTTACAAGTTCAGGATGACGCTAGCATCAAAGTGGTTCTGAGTAATTTTTATCAATTGCTGTGTTGAGGTTTTGTGGTTGAATTACTGCTTTTGAGCTGTTACCATTGTTGCTATATTTTACACTATTGAGCATCCAATTTTTTGCTGCAGCTTTCCAATTTTTCATTGGGGTCTTACCTCCTACTAACCATCCGTTGCTTGAAAAGTAATTGAAAAATTTATTGGCTTCGATTTCTGGAAAGTTTTGTTCCTGAAAGTATTTCATCACCTCTTCTAAAATTGGCACATTCCTTTTGTTTTTTTGGCGCAACTTTTTTTGTTTTGAAATCTCTACTAAATTTTCTAATTCTAAATTCCGTGATTGCTCTCCTTCTTTTAAACTTTTTATATTGTTTATACTGTTTGTATAGTTTATATAAGATACCTCTGCTTGTTCAGTAGTTGGTAAGTTACTTGTCTCCTGCTTGTCTTTTACTTGTTTATTAAATGATTTCTTTTTTGGCTTTAAGTTTTCTGAGAAATTAAACATATACACCATACTTCCCTTATAGGGATTGTATGAGGGTTCGTACCTCAAATATCCTAAAGCGTGTAAATTCTTTAAGCATTTATGATAAGTTGCTTTTGAACTGATTTTACTAATTCGCATTACTTCGTCTCTTGAAATACTGATGGGATTTCTGAATCGATTGCAGTTCCAAAATTGAAACAAGGCTATGTATAAACTAATATGTGTTGGGTTTAACGTATGATCGTTGATGACTTTATCAAAGAAACCAGTTAGGTGTTTTATATAATTCATGTTACTCATTTGATGTTGCTTTTACTTTGTTTTGTTCCATTACTTTTAGAATTTCTTCATAAGAGTAAAAAATGATTCCTCCTATTTTGGTATAGGTTAAGGTTCCGTTGATGCGTAAATTTTGTAATGTTCCAGGAGAAATTCTTAATAAGCTTTTTACTTCTGAAGACTTTAGCCACTTTTTAGGTTGTTCTTCTTTTTTACTAGTTTTTATCTCATCTACTAAAAAGTTTAGAGCGTTTAGTAAATCTAACTTTGTTACTTGTTGGTGTTTTAAGATGTCGAGGTTTTCGGTTTCTGGAAATAGTTTTTTTAAGTGCAGATACATATTGATTTGTTTTAAATTATTATACTACAAAACAAGACCAATTGTGTGTTTCCTATTCACAAGGTATACGTAAGGTGGGTGTTATTTTTTACCAAAAGCTTGTAAACTACTTTTACTATTGATAAAATATTTTAAAATGAAAGTCTGTTGATTTCTTTACCAAAAAGAGCTTTTAAAAAAAGCTGCTTTTTAAGCCAAAAACCACAGCTGACCCAAGTTGGGATTTACAAATCTTCTTCGTTTAATTTTTGATTGAGGTTGTCTGCTAAACGATTTATAAATTTTGTTCTGACTGTTTTGCGTAATTTGATGTCTTGGTAAATTCTGTAAATATTATCTTCTAGTTCTATATTAAAAATTTTGCCTATGTGTTTTGCCAACTCTTTTACATCTGTATTTCCGTTATTGATTAGTCTCGCATGTTTGAGTGCATAAATTAATTCGACTAAATCTATTTTGGAACCAGACCATGAATAATTTACAGGTTCTCTGAAATTTGTAGTTCCACTTTTCTGATCGATTTCATCTATTTTACGTTCTAGGTAGTTTGTGAGCATATCTGAACATATCAAATTTGCGACTTGATATTCATGAGATGTAGATATTTTTGAATCGAAATACAATTGCATTGGATGATCGCGAATGATATCTTTATAAGGCCTTCTGATAAAATAATGGTGATCGTTATACGTTGCTCTGGATCTGAAATATTCATAAAAATCAAAATTTTCTCTAGCCATTTGAGCAGCTTTGTTTAATGCTTTGAGATAGTGCTTTCGTTTTCCTTTTTTACTTGAAGGTAATGTAGATTCGATTTTTAAAACATGTTTGTAAAACAGTATTTTAGAAATTAAGGAAGGCTTTAATTCTTTGAAGAAATAAATCTCTTCTTTTTCAGATTCAAAGCGATATATTTTCAGCCATTTATTGAGCTTTTTTAATTTCTTTTCTAAAAATAAAATTATGTTTTGACTTGCTACAATAGGATTGCTTTCGGAATTTTTGAGTAATACAAAATCCCGCTCCAATTCTTGAAAGAATGGTGTGCAAAACGAATTCATAGCAATTAAAATGATATATTTTGAAAGCTACAATTTAAATCATTTTGTATAAAATCTATGAAATGAACACCTTAAAAAGTTATTAACAGACACTAAACTAGCCTATACCTTGACTTTTACCTAAAGTGTATGTATTGGCTAACTTTTGTTTTAAAATATTCATATCATGACTCACTTTTTTATCCAAAACCTTGGCATAGTGTTGCGTTGTTCTTAGATTTTTATGTCCGAGCATTTTGCTGACACTTTCTATGGGTACACCATTTGACAAAGTTACAGTTGTTGCAAATGTATGTCGTGCAATATGAAAGGTAAGTTCTTTATTGATTTCGCAAACAATCGCAATTTCTTTTAAATAGGCATTCATTTTTTGATTGCTAAAAATTGGTAGTAAAGAGTTATTGGCTATACATTTTGGATGCTCTTCATATTTATCAATCATCATTTGAGTGACTGGTAAAATTGGGATTTTTGATGCTGCTTCTGTTTTTTGACGGTGGGTGAAAATCCATTTATCGCCATCAATACCAATACTGATGTGCGACTTGGTTAGGTTTTTTACATCTATGTAAGCCAGCCCTGTGTAACAACTGAATAAGAAAATATCTCTTACTAAAGACAAACGTTCTGTTGAGAATTCTTTATCCATTAGTTTTTGAATTTCACCTTCTGTTAAATAGACACGCTCTACAGTTCTTACTTTAGATTTGTAATTGCTAAACGGGTTCCTGTCCATCCAATTATTGGCCAAACATATTTTAACGATTTTACCGAAATTCTTAATGTATTTTACTGCTGTATTGTTACTGCAGTTTCTGACTGATCTTAAATAGAATTCGTAATCTGTAATAAACGCATGATTGATTTTTAGAATATCGATATCCGATTCTTTAAACTTCCATTCTAAAAATTCTTTGGTGTGCTTTAATGATGTCTTATAACGTTCTAGTGTTCCTGGAGCATATTCTTTTCCTACTAGTTCTTCAATTCTTTTATTATGATCTTCGAAAATTGGAATTAACATTCGGCGTTTTGCTTCTTCTCCTAAAACTTTGCTTTTAAATAGTTTTGCAGAAATAGGAGTTTTCGAATGAATAAACTCCATTTGAATGTCGATGATCTTCGTTTTTAAGATATCAAGATGTTTATTTATTGAACGAGCTTCTGCAGATTGTCCTTTCATTTTACCTGCAGCTGAGGACCATTTAGCTGGATCAATGTATCTTCCCGTACTAAATTCAATTCGTTTTCCGTTGACTGTAATGCGTGTATAAATAACACATTGTCCTTTAGCATTTACTTTTGCTCTCTTTGGATAAAAGAGAATTGCTGTGATTGTTTTCATTTTGGTAACCTTTAAAATTCATATTAAATTTAAACTGACCCCTAATTCTACGCAAGATGTACGTTTTTTGAACTAGTTTTAGCCTTGTTTTTAATTTTGAAACCCTTACTATCAAAGGGCTAGCGAGAAATTCGGTGTCACTTGTATTAGTGATTTGCAAGTGACACCGAATTGGACACCTTTTATATACGATTTAATGAATTTTATGGGTTTTGTGGAAAAGCAAAAACCCTTTAAAACATAGGTTTTAAAGGGTTTTGATGATTTTTGAAAATCTATCAGCGGAGAAAGAGGGATTCGAACCCCCGGACCTGTTACAGTCAACAGTTTTCAAGACTGCCGCATTCGACCGCTCTGCCATTTCTCCAGTGCGTCTCATCAGGTTTTCCCTGAATGCGGATGCAAATATACAAAGCTTTTTTATTATCTGAAATAAAAAAATCATTATTTTTTCTAATTATTTGAGTATCTTAAAAACCAGAACACAAACATCTAAAAATCAATCTACAATCAAATTTTAAAGTTTTTAGAAATCGGTAGGAAACCTTTTAAAACTTCAATGTGTTTTCAATAGATTCGTATATTTGCTACTAAACAAAATGTAATTATGTCTTTTAACTCTTTTGGAAACTTATTAAAAGTAACAACTTACGGAGAATCTCACGGAACTGCTATTGGCGGCGTTATTGATGGATTTCCGGCAGGTTTAAAAATTGATTTTGATGCCATTCAAGAGGAATTAAATAGACGCAAACCTGGGCAATCTAAAATTGTTACGCAACGGAAAGAACCCGATACTGTTGAATTTTTATCTGGTGTTTTTGAAGGAAAAAGTACAGGAACTTCGATTGGTTTTATCATTAGAAATACCAATCAGAAAAGTAAAGATTACAATCATAACACCAACGTATACCGACCATCTCATGCAGATTATACCTATGACCAAAAATATGGTATTAGAGATTATAGAGGTGGTGGAAGAAGTTCTGCACGCGAAACGGCAAATTGGGTAGTTGCTGGGGCTTTGGCAAAACAATTAATTGCGAGTATCCAAATTAATGCTTTTACATCTTCTGTTGGCGATATTTTTATAGACAAACCGTATCAAGATTTAGATTTTTCTAAAACAGAAGAGAATATGGTTCGATGTCCAGATACAGCATCCGCAGAAAAAATGATTGCTAAAATAAAAGAAATCAGAAAAGCTGGAGATACTATTGGGGGAACCATAACGTGTGTTGCTCAAAATATGCCCGTTGGTTTGGGCGAGCCAATTTTTAATAAATTACATGCGGAATTAGGCAAAGCCATGCTTTCTATAAATGCTGTAAAAGGTTTTGAATTTGGAAGTGGATTTTGTGGTGCCAAAATGAAAGGTTCTGAACATAATGATATTTTTAACGAAGATGGCTCTACGAAATCAAACTTATCTGGCGGAATTCAAGGTGGCATTAGCAACGGCATGGATATTTATTTTAGAGTAGCCTTTAAACCTGTTGCCACCATTATGAGTTCGCAGCAAACGATTAATTCTGAAAATGAAGTAACAGAAATTACAGGAAAAGGACGTCATGACCCTTGTGTAGTGCCAAGAGCGGTGCCAATTGTTGAAGCAATGACTGCTTTAGTTTTGGCTGATTTTTATCTCATTCAAAAAACCAGAAAATATTAGTTAAGGAATCATGTATGAAGAAAATTTCTAACTTTTATTATCTTTTACTACTTTATTTGATAAGTAGTAGTGGTTGTTATGGACAATATTCTATATCCGGTGATCTGGGTGCTGACTATAAAAACAAGAAAATATATTTAAGTTTATTACAATATGATAACTTAACTACAATGCGCAAGGATCAAGTATTGTTTTCATCAGAAACAGACAGTGCAGGATATTTTAAATTTAACGGAAAATTGCTTTCTGAAGAAGATAAAATCTATAGAATTCATACAAACCTAAGCGAAAATAGTCTTGGCTTTGATTTTGCTTATACTCCTGAAGTTAAAAATTTTGAAAATTTTATTTTTTCTAACACAGACACAATAGTCTTTAAAAAATCTGGAGGAGTTTGGTTTTTAAATACCAAAAACACCAACCCAATTGATAAGGAATGGAAAGTTTATAAAAAAGTTGAAAGAGAATTAACCAATCAACTTGTTACCATTAAAAACACAGAGGTTAGAAAGCAGTCTGTTGAAAAGACATTAAAGGAATTGAAACAATATTCTATAGAAAATAAAGTTCACCCTTTACCAACCCTCTTAGTAATAAACGGCTTTACAGAAAGTGTTTTAAAAAAGGATTATGAAGCAAATGCTAACTTCTACATTAATTTATATGAAAGGTTGTTAAGAGTATATGGCAAAAACTCTTATACACTGAATTATGAAAATCAATTATCTAGATTTGCTATCACACCTACTAAAGAAAATTTAGTGTACCATAGAAGGCTTAATTATTTTTCTTTTTTTATTATTCTTATTCTATTAGGAAGTACTATTTATTTAATGCTTAGAATAAAAAAACTAAAAAAAACAACAGCTTCCTTAGCGTCTATAAATTTAACTCAGCAAGAACAAAAAGTTGCAGAATTAATACTAGAAGAAATGTCTAATAAAGAAATTGCTACAAAACTTTTCATTTCGTTAAGTACAGTTAAGACTCATGTTAGAAATCTTTACTCAAAGTTTGAAGTCAATAATAGAGCGGATTTTGCAGAGAAAATGAAAAATCAACCCGGGTACTAGTCCTCATTTCAACCCATATAAATTAAAAAAATACCTGGCATGGTTACTACTTTTGTGGAAACAAAAAATAGATATAACCATGAAAAAATTACTTTTAACAACTTTATTACTAAACTGTATTTTTAGCTTTTCTCAAGAAAATAAAACTATAAATCTAGAAGAGTTACGTAAACAACAAATCGAAAATCTTACTAAACCTGAACTTTGGGATATCAAAAGAATGAAAAATGACATTGATGCTAACATAAATAATGGGAACCCATTTCATTCTGGTGCTTTTCCAGTACCACATTACAGCTTATTAGGGGTTTACGGAGGTCTTGGACAAATTGGTAATACTATGGCCAGGTCCTTTTCTGATTATAAATTAATGGTTAAGGATAAAGAAATTGTATTTAACAGCATATTTCATGGAAAGAGTAAGTTCTACCCTGAAAAAAGTAGAAAACATGCTTTTTTTACAATTATAACCGTAATTGATACTGTTGCTGCTAATAATACTGCCATTAGCCCATTCCAACTTATTTCTAGAAATCATCCAGATTATGGTGGGCAAGGATCTATTCAAACAAAAAACAATAAAGTTGACTATGTAGCCTTTACAACTCCTGATAAAGGAAGTTTTGCAATAGTAAACATGAGGTTGTTTCATTTAGAATATGGTAACATTATCATCGTAACTCCTCAAAAAGATGGTTCGTTTCGTTCTATGCAAATAAAAGGCGATAAAGTTCCACAAAATGAATATTTTTCATATATAAAAAACAACGTTCTTAAACGTGATGATATCATAAAGTTTCTAACTGAAGATGGTGTAATTTAAAAATTAAAAAAGGGGATGATATATAACATCCCCTTTTTTCTTTAGCAATTAGAACTAGAAACGCTTAAATCCATTCAGTTTAAAAAAATCGGAGAATATTTATTTTATCATAAGTATTCTTAAAAATCAATAATTTATCTATCTTTAAAATTTAAAGAAGTTTATTGAATTCAGAGAGATTATTTTTTATTGATATTATTAGAGCTTTTGCCATTATAATGATGTTACAAGGGCATTTTATATATACGCTTTTAGATACTGGATATCGAGATTTAGAATCAATTCCGTATGCTGTTTGGAGTTATTTTAGAGGGATTACGGCACCAACTTTTTTTACTATTTCGGGATTAATTTTTACCTATTTATTATTGAAAGCCAAAGAAAAAGGAGAAGAAAAAAAAAGAATGCGAAAAGGAATCATTAGAGGATTCTTTTTAATTTTTGTAGGATATTTAATACGAATTCCATTTTTAGAATGGATTTTTGGAACTTTTGATATGTATTTTTTAGCGGTTGATGTGCTGCAATGTATCGGATTAAGTTTAATCTTTATTATTTTACTTTACTTTTTATCGGCAAAAAGAATACTACTTTTTTCATTCATTACCCTAATTTTAGGAACTTTTATCTTTGTTACAGAACCCTTATATCGGGGTGTAAACTTTGAAAATATTCCGCTTATTTTTCGCAATTATATTTCTAAAAGCAGTGGATCTATTTTTACTATTATTCCATGGTTTGGTTATGTTTCTTTCGGCGCTTTTTTAGCCACACAATTTTTTAACCATGTACATCAAAAATACTTTAAACCTATTGCCATAGGTTCTTTTATACTTATTGGCAGTATCTTAATTTTCCATTCTTCCTATATTTTATGTGAAATAGCCAAAGCAACCAACACCCAATTGTTTTTAGATGCCGCAAGTTACAACTACCTCTTTACAAGATTAGGCAATGTTTTGCTCTACTTTGCTTTCTTTTATGCGTTTGAAAACTACCTTAAATTTCCTTTGATTTTAAAAATTGGACAAAAAACATTGTCTATTTATGTAATTCACTTCATCTTGATCTATGGAAGTTTTACTGGTATTGGTTTAAAAATAATTGGCAAAACACTAACACCTTGGCAAGCTGTTTTTGGAGCATCGTTATTTATAACGTGTGTTTGTTTTATTTCATTTTACTATGTAAAAACGAATGCCTTTTTATATAAAAATTTAAGAGGTTTTATCGATAAACTCAGGGATAAAAGTGGTACTGGGTAAACCTTTAAAGTATGATAATAAACAACAAAAAAGCAGTTATAAAAAATACAACTGCTTTTTAAATAATCCAAAAAAAATGTTACTCACCTTGCCCTAAAGAGAAGCCTCTTTTTCCGTCAAACTCATATAAATTTTCGGTTTTTATAATCTGGAAACCTTCATTATGTAACGAAGATTGTAAGGCAATTATTTTTTCGAAATCTACTTGATTATACACTTTTTCTCCATCAATTTTAGCATTAATATCTACAAACCTGCATCTCCAATGATCTGTACAATAGGTTTCTTTCATGCCTTCTGGATATACTTTTACACCTCTATTGGTAATCATTTTTAACTTCAAATTAAAAGCCTCAATATTACATAAAGCATCACCAATAATATTGGCATCAGTTCCTTTCCAATTGATAAATATATCCACACCCACTAAAACTTGCTTTTGATTTTTTCTTTTATAAGTTGGTATTACAATTTCACCATTTCCTGCTGCTAAATTACTGATTGGCAAAGTTGTTGGTTGGTTTCCTAAATTTTCGATAACCTTAGCCGCAAATTCACTTGTAGAAACCAATTCTTTTGAAATTGCTTCTTGAAATACATCTGCTGTATGATACCCTTTCTCTAAAGTAGTTAACCAAGCATTTTTGATGGTGTCTGCAATTTTAGTTTTCCCCACATGAGACAACATCATCACTGCCGCATTTAACAATCCTGAAGGATTTGCTATTTTTTTACCGGCAATATCCGGTGCAGAACCATGAATTGCTTCAAACATGGCTACATTTGTTCCGATGTTTGCAGAACCTGCCATCCCCACAGAACCTGCAATTTCTGCAGCGATATCAGAAATAATATCACCATATAAATTAGAGGTTACAATCACATCATAATTTTTAGGATTCGCAGCCAAACGAGCAGATCCTATATCAATTATTTGAGAATTACTTTCAATATTTGGATATTCTGCTGCAATTTCTTTGAAAACAGTATGAAATAAACCATCAGTTAATTTCATAATGTTGTCTTTTACCATACAAGTTACCTTCTTTCTTCCGTAAGCTTGTGCATACTCAAAAGCATATCTTACGATCTTTTCGCAACCTGGTCTCGTAATTAATTTTAAACATTGTACAACATCTTGCGTTTGTTGATGCTCTATACCGGCATATAAATCTTCTTCGTTTTCTCTTACAATCACAACATCCATTCCTGCAAAATTCGTTTCCACATAAGGTGCATATGCCGTTACAGGACGCACATTTGCAAACAAACCTAAAGATTTACGCAAGGTTACATTTAAACTTTTATACCCTTTTCCTTGCGGTGTTGTAATGGGTGCTTTTAAAATGATTTTATTTCTATTGATGGTTTCCCACGCACTTTTTTCTATTCCCGCAGAATTGCCCGATACATATACTTTTTCGCCAATTTCAATTTTTTCAGCTTTAATATTTGCTCCTGCAGCTTCTAAAATTCGTAAAGTGGCCGTCATAATTTCTGGACCAATTCCATCGCCATAGGCTACAGCAACTTTAGTAACGTTATTTTTAATTGTACTTACTTCTTTTTGTTTTATTTGTGTTGTATTCATCTTATTGTTTTTTGATGGCGCAAAGATCAAAAAAATTAAGCATCCTTTTTTATTTATGTTTTTTATGATTTACATAAATAATATTAATGATATTCTTTTAGGGCATAAAAAAAAGCGAAACTTTCATTTCACTTTCTATTTTTAAGCTTTACCTGTAGGCCCAAAGTTCATAGGAATTGGTGGTTGTTCGTAATCTTTTATTTCTCCATTTTGTAGTTCAAACTTTCGAACGTTATCTGCTAATGCTTTTGATAATCTTTTAGCATGTTGCGGGGTTAAAATAATTCTCGACTTTACTTTTGCTTTAGGTACTCCTGGCATAATATTGATAAAATCAACAATAAATTCTGATACAGAATGATTAATAATTGCTAAATTAGAATAGGTTCCTTCCGCAATTTCCTGATCTAGTTCTATATTTAACTGACCGTCTTTGTTTTGATTTTCTTCCATCATTAAAATTTTTATTTGTTTACTCCTATAAAGGCTTAAAGGTATTAAAAAAAAAGTTGAATTGAATACTGAAATTAACTTTCAGCAAACAATTCAACTTTTAAATCTATAAACGATTTTATGTTATTTAGAAACCTTGTTCCATTTCATCCTTAGATCCAACGATGATATTTTCGTAAGATCTCATACCTGTACCTGCCGGAATTCTCTTACCAACAATTACATTTTCTTTTAAACCTTCTAAAGTATCAATTTTACCACTTACGGCAGCCTCATTTAAAACTTTTGTAGTTTCTTGGAAAGAAGCTGCAGAAATAAACGATTTTGTTTGTAATGATGCTCTGGTAATACCCTGTAAAACTTGCTCTGCGGTTGCTGGTTTTGCATCTCTAGCCTCCACCAGGTTGTTATCATTTCTTCTCAATAAAGAATTTTCATCTCTTAATTGACGAGCAGAAATAATTTGACCTTCTTTTAAGTTTTCAGAATCTCCAGCATTTTCGACCACTTTCATTCCGTAAATAGCATCGTTATCTTGGATAAAGTCAGCTTTATGAATTAATTGATTCTCTAAAAATAAGGTATCTCCAGAATCAATAATTTTAACTTTACGCATCATTTGACGCACTACAACTTCAAAATGCTTGTCATTAATTTTTACACCTTGTAAACGATATACCTCTTGTATTTCATTTACCAAGTATTGTTGCACTGCCGATGGTCCTTTAATTCTTAAAATATCTGAAGGAGTTGTTGCTCCATCTGATAAAGGCATTCCCGCTTTTATAAAGTCATTTTCTTGCACTAAAATCTGATTAGAAAGTTTTACTAAATACTTGCTAATATCTCCTGTTTTAGATTCTACGATAATTTCTCTATTACCACGTTTAATTTTACCGAAAGAAACTACACCATCAATTTCTGAAACCACAGATGGATTCGAAGGATTACGTGCTTCAAACAATTCAGTTACCCTTGGTAAACCTCCAGTAATATCTCCTGCTTTCCCAGATTTTCTTGGTATTTTAACCAATGTATGACCAGATTCAACCATCTGTCCATCATCAATCATTAAATGTGCCCCTACAGGTAAACTATAAGAACGCAAAGCATTACCGTCTTTATCTTCAATAATTAAAGAAGCAATAATTTTCTTATTTTTAGAATCGGTCATTACTTTCTCTTGGAAACCTGTTTGCTCATCTACTTCTACAGAGTAATTAATACCTTGCTGTAAATTATCAAACTTCACTTTTCCTGCGAATTCAGAAACAATTACACCGTTAAATGGATCCCATTGAACAATAGCGTCTCCTTTTTTAATGGTCTTTCTTTCTTTATCAAAAATAATAGAACCGTAAGGAATAATGTTTGTACTTTGAATAATGCCTGTTTTCTTATCTATAATTTTAATTTCTGCAGTTCTAGAAATTACAATATCTGTGATGTTACCATCGCTATCTTTACCTTCTACTGTTCGTAGATCTTCGATTACAACGTTTCCATCAAATTTTGCAATTAACTTATTCTCTTCAGAAATGTTACCAGCAACCCCACCAACGTGGAATGTACGTAATGTTAACTGCGTTCCTGGTTCTCCAATAGATTGTGCTGCAATGACACCAACTGCTTCACCAATTTGTACTTTGTTACGAGTTGATAAGCTTAAACCATAACATTTTGCACAAATACCTTTGGTAGATTCACATGTTAAAGCAGATCTTACCTCAACACTATCAATTCCTGATTTTTGAACAGCATCCGCTAATTTAGAAGTAATCGATTGATTTGCTTCTAAAAGAAGTTCATCTGTTAATGGGTGATATACATTTTGTAAAGAAATTCTACCTTCAATTCTATCTGATAAAGATTCTACAATCTCATCATTTTTCTTCAATGGTGCAACGTCTAAACCTCTTAAAGTACCACAATCTTCTTCGTTAACAATAACGTCTTGAGAAACATCCACCAATCTACGTGTTAAATAACCCGCATCTGCCGTTTTTAAAGCGGTATCTGCTAATCCTTTACGCGCACCGTGTGTAGAGATAAAGTATTCAAGAATTGACAATCCTTCCTTAAAGTTAGAAAGAATTGGGTTCTCGATAATTTCTCCACCTCCAGCGGTAGATTTTTTAGGCTT
Organism: Polaribacter litorisediminis; assembly: GCF_019968605.1. NCBI lineage: Bacteria > Pseudomonadati > Bacteroidota > Flavobacteriia > Flavobacteriales > Flavobacteriaceae > Polaribacter > Polaribacter litorisediminis. The sequence continues at coordinate 740,614 of NZ_CP082966.1, read as the reverse complement.
TGCCATTAATCCACGCATCCCTGTTAACTGACGAATTTGCTCTTTAGATCCCCTTGCTCCAGAATCTAACATCATATACACTGAGTTAAATCCTTGTTGATCTTCACGCAAATTCTTCATAGATAATTCAGTTAATCTGTTGTTGGTAGAACCCCAAACATCAATTACCTGATTGTAACGCTCTTTTTGCGTTAACATACCCATATTATAATTTCCTACAATGATATCTACTTCTGCATTCGCAGTATCAATCATTGATTGTTTTTCTTTCGGAATAATAATATCTCCTAATGAGAACGATAAACCACCTTGAAAGGCAAATTTATATCCCATATTTTTTATTTCATCTAAGAAAGCTCCTGTTGTAGGAATATCTGTAGCTTTTAAAATTCCACCGATAATTCCACGCAAGTTCTTTTTAGTTAAAACTTCATTAATATAACCTGCAGCAGGAGGAACAACTTCATTAAATAAAACTCTACCCACGGTAGTTTTTATAATTTTGGTTACGATTTCTCCTTCTTCATTTAAATCTTGAGTTCTTACTCTTATACCAGCGTTTAAGTCAACCATTTCTTCGTTAAAAGCAATGGTTACTTCTTCTGGTGAATAGAAAGTTAAACCTTCTCCTTTAATTGGAACTTCTGGAGTAGAAATTCTTTCTTTGGTCATGTAATATAAACCCAGTACCATATCCTGAGAAGGAACTGTTACGGGCGCACCATTTGCAGGATTTAAAATACTATGAGAAGCTAACATTAATATTTGTGCTTCTAAAATAGCTTCTGGTCCTAATGGTAAGTGAACCGCCATTTGATCTCCATCAAAATCGGCATTAAAGGCAGTACACACCAATGGGTGTAATTGTATTGCTTTCCCTTCAATTAATTTTGGTTGAAATGCTTGTATACCAAGTCTGTGTAACGTAGGAGCCCTGTTTAATAAAACCGGATGTCCTTTAATTACGTTTTCTAAAATATCCCAAACAACGGGTTCTTTTCTATCAATTATTTTCTTTGCAGATTTAACGGTCTTTACAATTCCTCTTTCAATTAGTTTTCTAATTACAAAAGGCTTATAAAGTTCCGCTGCCATATCTTTTGGGATACCACATTCTGATAATTTTAATTCTGGCCCAACAACAATTACCGAACGTGCCGAATAATCTACACGTTTTCCTAATAAATTCTGACGGAAACGTCCTTGCTTACCTTTTAAGGAATCTGATAACGATTTTAAAGGTCTGTTAGATTCGGTTTTTACTGCGGATGATTTACGTGTGTTATCAAATAAAGAATCTACGGATTCTTGCAACATACGTTTTTCATTACGCAAAATAACTTCAGGAGCTTTTATCTCCACCAATCTTTTTAAACGATTGTTTCTGATGATAACTCTTCGATATAAATCATTTAAATCTGAAGTTGCAAAACGACCACCATCTAAAGGAACTAAAGGACGCAATTCTGGCGGAATTACTGGAACAGCCTTCATAATCATCCACTCTGGTTTATTCTCTCTATTTTTTTGAGAGTCTCTAAATGCTTCAACAACATTTAAACGCTTTAAAGCTTCCGTTTTACGTTGTTTAGAAGTTTCTGTATTTGCTTTGTGTCTTAATTCAAAAGATAACGAATCTAAATCGATGCGTGCTAATAAATCAATTAAACACTCTGCTCCCATTTTAGCGATAAACTTGTTTGGGTCTGTATCTTCTAAATATTGATTTTCTTGTGGAATTTCATCCACAATATCTAAATATTCTTCTTCAGTTAAGAAATCCATTTTTTGCAATGGCTCTCCTTCTACATTCTTTGCAATACCAGGTTGAATTACTACGTATCTTTCATAGTAAATAATCATGTCTAACTTTTTAGATGGTAATCCTAAAAGGTATCCCATTTTGTTAGGCAATGATCTAAAGTACCAAATATGAGCCACAGGAACCACTAAATTAATGTGCCCTACTCGATCTCTACGTACTTTCTTCTCGGTAACTTCTACACCACATCGATCACAAACGATCCCTTTGTAGCGAATTCTTTTATACTTTCCACAAGCACATTCGTAATCCTTTACAGGACCAAAAATACGCTCACAAAATAAACCATCTCTTTCTGGTTTGTGCGTACGGTAATTTATAGTTTCTGGTTTTAAAACTTCACCTTTAGAAATCTCTAGAATTGCTTCTGGTGATGATAAACCAATCGATATTTTGTTAAACTTTTTTACAGTGTACTTTTCTTGTTTTCTTGCCATGTCTTTTAATAAGTATTCAGTTGGCAGTATTCAGTTTTCAGTAACATAATGCTACTGAAAACTGGTTACTGAAAAAATTTATTCTTCTAATCTAACGTCTAAGCCTAAACCTTTCAGTTCATGCATTAATACATTAAATGATTCTGGTAAACCTGGCTCTGGCATTGCCTCACCTTTTACAATACTTTCATATGTTTTAGCTCTACCCATCACATCATCAGATTTTACAGTTAAGATTTCTCTTAAGATACTTGATGCTCCATATGCTTCAAGTGCCCAAACTTCCATCTCTCCAAAACGTTGACCACCAAACTGCGCTTTACCACCTAAGGGTTGTTGCGTAATTAATGAGTACGGACCAATAGAACGCGCGTGCATTTTATCTTCAATCATGTGCCCTAACTTAATCATATAAATTATACCTACCGTTGCTGGTTGATCAAAACGTTTTCCTGTTCCACCATCATATAAATATGTATGTCCAAATCTAGGCACACCTGCATCATCAGTAATATCATTAATCTGGTCTAAAGAAGCTCCATCAAAAATTGGTGTAGCATATTTAGTTCCTAATTTTTGACCTGCCCAACCTAGAACTGTTTCATAAATTTGACCGATGTTCATACGAGAAGGCACCCCTAAAGGATTTAATACAATATCAACTGGAGTTCCGTCTTCTAAGAAAGGCATATCTTCAGCTCTTACAATACGAGCCACAATACCTTTGTTACCATGACGTCCCGCCATTTTATCACCTACTTTTAACTTACGTTTCTTGGCAATATAAATTTTAGCTAATTTTAAAATACCCGCTGGCAATTCGTCACCCACAGAGATTGTAAATTTTTGGCGACGCAATGAACCTTGTAAATCATTTACTTTGATTTTATAGTTGTGAACTAATTCACCAACCAAATCATTTAAATCTTTATCAGTTGTCCAAGAACCGGTTAAATGTATATAATCATCAACTGAATTTAACATTTTAAGAGTATACTTTTTACCTTTTGGCAAAACTTCTTCTCCTAAATCATTAAATACACCTTGAGAAGTTTTTCCACTAATTAAAGTAAAAAGCTTATCGATCAGTTCGTCTTTAAGGCTTTCAAATTTACTCACAAAAGAAGCTTCTAAAGTAGCTACCGCTTCTTTATCTCTTAGTCTTTTGTTTTTATCTTTTACAGCTCTTCTAAATAATTTTTTATCAATTACGACACCTCTTAATGATGGAGAAGCTTTTAGTGATGCATCTTTTACATCTCCCGCTTTATCACCAAAAATAGCCCGTAATAATTTTTCTTCTGGAGTTGGATCAGATTCTCCTTTTGGTGTAATTTTACCAATTAAGATATCACCAGGATTAACTTCTGCCCCAATTCTAATCATTCCATTTTCATCTAAATCTTTAGTAGCTTCTTCAGAAACGTTCGGAATATCATTCGTTAACTCTTCAGTTCCTAATTTTGTATCTCTAACATCTAAAGAATACTCATCTATATGAATGGATGTAAATATATCTTCGCGAACAACTTTTTCTGAAATTACAATTGCATCCTCAAAATTATACCCTTTCCAAGGCATAAAGGCCACTTTCATATTTCTACCTAAAGCTAATTCTCCTTTTTGTGTTGCATACCCTTCACAAAGAACCTGTCCTTCATTAACTCTATCTCCTTTTTCGACAATTGGCTTTAAGTTAATAGAAGTACCTTGATTGGTTTTTCTGAATTTAATTAAATTATAAGAAACTTCATCAGAATCAAAACTAACCATTTTTTCTTCCTCAGTTCTATCATATCTAATGGTAATCTTGTTCGCATCTACATAAGTAACGACACCAGCTCCCTCTGCATTTATTAAGATTCTAGAATCTTTTGCAACTCTACGTTCTAATCCAGTTCCTACAATTGGAGATTCTGGTCGCAATAATGGTACTGCTTGACGCATCATGTTAGATCCCATCAATGCACGGTTGGCATCATCATGTTCCAAGAAAGGAATTAAAGAAGCCGAAATAGAGGCAATTTGGTTCGGAGCTACATCCATCAAATTTATTTTGTCTGGCGTAACCACCGGGAAATCTCCCTCTTCACGAGCAATAACTCTATCTAGAATGATAGAACCATCTTCATTTAACTCTAAATTAGATTGGGCAGTTTTCATGCCTTCCTCTTCCTCAGCACTTAAATATACAGGTTCATCTGTAGAAACGATTCCATTTTCAACCCTTCTATATGGAGTTTCAATAAATCCTAAATTATTCACCTTTGCAAAAACTGCTAATGAAGAAATTAGTCCAATATTGGGTCCTTCCGGAGTTTCAATAGGACATAAACGTCCATAATGTGTATAGTGAACATCACGAACCTCAAACCCTGCTCTTTCTCTAGATAAACCTCCAGGTCCAAGTGCAGACAATCTACGTTTATGTGTAATCTCTGCTAATGGATTTGTTTGATCCATAAATTGAGATAACTGGTTTGTTCCGAAAAAGGAATTAATTACCGATGATAATGTTTTTGCATTAATCAAATCAATAGGCGTAAACACCTCATTATCACGCACATTCATACGTTCACGAATTGTTCTAGCCATACGTGCTAAACCAACACCAAATTGACCTGCTAATTGCTCACCAACCGTTCTAACACGCCTATTTGATAAATGATCAATATCATCTACCTCGGCTTTAGAATTAATTAATTCAATTAAATATTTAATAATCGTAATGATATCTAACTTCGTTAATACCTTCTGATCTATTGGTTCGTTTAATTGAAGCTTGGTATTCATTCTAAAACGACCTACTTCACCTAAATTATATCGTTGTTCAGAGAAGAATAACTTATCTATAATACCTCTTGCAGTTTCTTCATCTGGCGGTTCTGCATTACGTAATTGTCTATAAATATGTTCTACTGCTTCTTTTTCTGAATTGGTAGGATCTTTTTGTAGTGTGTTATGAATAATAGCATAATCTGCCATGTCGTTGTCTACTTTGTGAAGTAAAACCGCCTTAGCACCTGCCTCTATTATTTCATCAATATGTTCTTTTTCTAAAACAGTATCACGATCTAAAATGATCTCGTTTCTTTCAATAGATACCACTTCTCCTGTATCTTCATCTACAAAATCTTCAAACCAAGTTTTTAAAACTCTAGCTGCTAATTTTCTACCTAATACTTTTTTCAATCCAGCTTTAGAAACTTTTACCTCTTCTGCAAGATCAAAAATTTCTAAAATATCTTTATCTCTCTCAAAACCAATGGCTCTGAATAACGTTGTTACGGGTAATTTTTTCTTTCTATCAATATAAGCATACATTACTTGATTGATATCGGTAGCAAACTCTATCCAAGATCCTTTAAAAGGAATTACTCTTGCCGAGTATAATTTTGTACCGTTTGCGTGGAAAGATTGCCCAAAAAACACACCTGGTGATCTGTGTAATTGAGAAACGACCACACGTTCTGCACCATTAATGACAAAGGTACCAGAATTTGTCATGTATGGAATTGTACCAAGATACACATCTTGCACAATAGTTTCGAAATCTTCGTGTTCCGGGTCTGTACAATATAGTTTTAGTCGCGCTTTTAAAGGAACGCTGTGTGTAAGACCTCTTTCAATACATTCTTGAATTGAATATCTTGGTGGATCTACAAAGTAATCTAAAAATTCTAATACAAATTGATTTCTTGTATCGGTAATTGGAAAGTTATCCATGAAGGTTTTATACAAACCTTCTTCACCTCTTTCTTCTGCCTTAGTTTGAAGTTGGAAAAAATCTTGAAAAGATTTTACCTGAATATCCAAAAAGTCTGGATATTCCTTAATCATTTGAGAAGTGGCGAAATTGATTCTTTCAGTAGTGTTTTTCGTTGCCAAAAGAGAATATTTTTTTGATTAAAATCTGAATTAAAATAAAGAACGAATATATACACAAAATGGTTTAGGACTAAAAACATATGTTTTTAGTACCTAAACCTAAATTTGTTGTCCTGCTGTGCCTAAACACCGTCAGGATAGAAAGCTTACTTTAGCTCTACTTCCGCTCCAGCATCTTCTAAAGATTTCTTAAGACCTTCCGCCTCATCTTTAGAGATTCCTTCTTTTACGGCTGCAGGAGCGCTATCTACGATACCTTTAGCTTCTTTTAATCCTAAACCAGTTAATTCTTTAACTAATTTTACTACTGCAAGTTTAGAACCACCTGCTGCTGTTAAGATTACATCGAATTCAGTTTGCTCTTCTACTTCTTCACCTGCCGCTGCTGGTCCTGCTACTGCTACTGCTGCAGCTGCTGGTTCGATACCATATTCATCTTTTAATATAGTAGCTAATTCATTAACTTCTTTTACTGTTAAGTTAACTAATTGCTCTGCGAAATCTTTTAAATCTGCCATTTAATTTGTTTTTAAAAATTGTATTTATTATAGTTTATTTGTGCGCGTAATTATTTTTCAGATAATGTTTTGATAAGACCTGAAAGTGTTTGACCACCCGATTGTAATGCTGAAATAACATTTTTCGCTGGTGATTGTAGTAATCCAATAATATCTCCGATTAACTCTTCTCTAGACTTAATGTCTACTAAAGCATCTAATTGATCATCTCCAATATAGATAGACTCTTCTGCAAAAGCACCTTTTAATAAAGGCTTTTTTGATTTTTTTCTAAAATCTTTGATCAATTTAGCAGGAGCATTTGCAGCTTCAGCAATCATCATCGAAGTATTCCCTTTTAATACTGTTGGAAGATCACCAAAATCTTTGTCTGATGCTTCCATTGCTTTTGCAAGTAATGTATTTTTTACAACCGATAACTGAACACCCGCTTTAAAACAAGCTCTACGTAAGTTAGAAGTTGTTTGCGCATTTAGTCCAGAAATATCTGCTAAATATAACGTGTTTGTGTCTGCTAATACTGCTGTTAAATCTTGTATTACTTGTGATTTCTCTTCTCTAGTCATAATTATAAGTTTTAACGTATTAAACAGTTTTTACATCAAGAGCAATACTAGGACTCATAGTACTAGACATAAAAACGCTTTTTACATACGTTCCTTTTGCTGTTGTTGGTTTCAATTTAATGATTGTTTGTATTAATTCGTTTGCGTTTTCTTCAATTTTCTTTGCATCAAAAGATACTTTTCCAATTGCCGCATGAACGATACCTGTTTTATCAACTTTAAAATCGATTTTACCAGCCTTTACATCTTGAACAGCTTTTGCAACATCCATTGTTACAGTACCTGTTTTTGGGTTTGGCATTAAACCTCTAGGACCTAAAATTCTTCCTAAGGGACCTAACTTACCCATTACACTAGGCATTGTAATAATTACATCTACATCTGTCCATCCTCCTTTAATTTTCTGAAGATATTCATCCAAACCTACATAATCTGCACCTGCTTCTGTAGCTTCTGCCTCCTTATCTGGAGTAACTAGTGCTAAAACTTTTACATCTTTACCCGTTCCATGAGGTAATGTTACCACACCACGAACCATTTGATTTGCTTTACGTGGGTCTACTCCTAAACGAATTGATAAATCTACTGATGCATCAAACTTTACGTTAGTAATCTCTTTGACTAGCTCTGAAGCCGCTGCTAAATCATAAGATTGAGAACGATCTAGTTTTGCGTGCGATTCTTTTTGCTTTTTTGTTAATTTTGCCATTTTGCTACTTTTTATAAAGCTTATGCTGGTGCATCACCTTTAACTGTTAAACCCATAGAACGTGCTGTACCTGCAATCATACGCATTGCTGAAGAAATTTCAAAGGCATTTAAATCTACCATTTTATCTTCTGCAATTACTTTAATTTGATCCCAAGTAACCGATGCTACTTTCTTTCTGTTTGGTTCACCTGAACCCTTTTTAATTTTGGCTACCTCTAGTAACTGAACTGCTGCAGGAGGAGTCTTTACAATAAAATCGAATGATTTATCTTTGAAAACAGTAATAACAACAGGTAAAACTTTACCTTGTTTGTCTTGCGTTCTTGCATTGAACTGTTTACAGAACTCCATAATGTTAACACCAGCAGCACCCAAAGCAGGTCCAACCGGCGGCGATGGATTCGCTGCGCCTCCCTTTACTTGTAACTTAACTACTTTACTAACTTCTTTTGCCATTTTAAAAATGTTTAATGATGATTTGATTTTATTTGGAAGCTAAAAACAAATCGTTCTATATATTTGTGTAACAATTATATCTTTTCTACTTGCATATAACTTAATTCTAATGGTGTTTTTCTTCCGAAAATCTTTACCATCACTTCAAGTTTACGCTTTTCTTCGTTTACTTTTTCTATGGTTCCGTCAAATCCATTAAAAGGACCATCTACAACTTTAACAGTTTCCCCTATATTAAAAGGAATTGCCATATTTTCATCTTGTATAGAAAGCTCATCGACCTTACCTAACATTCTATTTACTTCAGACTTACGCATCGGTACAGGTTCCCCACCTTTTACTTCACCCAAAAAACCTATAACACCTGTTATCCCTTTAATTACGTGCGGTACTTCTCCTGAAAGATTCGCTTCAATCATAATATAACCAGGAAAAAAGGCTCTTTCTCTGTTTACTTTTTTTCCATTTCTAATTTGCACTACTTTTTCAGTAGGCACAATTACCTGACTCACGTAATCTGATAAGCCTACTCTAGAAATTTCTGTTTCTATGTATGCTTTTACTTTATTTTCTTGTCCTCCAATGGCTCTAACAACATACCATTTCATTACTGAATCAGTTGCCATTATTAATTGGATTTAAACATTTCGAAAAAATTATCTAACCCAGATTGAAAAACATAGTCTATACCAGCTACTGCCAATGCAAACAGAATTGTAAATACAGCTACAGTTACAGTTGTTTTTTGAGCATCTTCTTTTGAGATCCACGTCATGTGGTTGCTTAACTCGTCAAAAGAATCTTTGATATATTGTATAAATTTCATTTTTCTTTTATGTTTTATTGCACGGGCGGAGAGATTCGAACTCCCGACAGCTGGTTTTGGAGACCAGTGCTCTACCGCTGAACTACGCCCGTATTTTATTCATTGATAAAGGTATTCCGTTAAAAACGGAATACCTTTTATTTATTTTATTAATAAACTAATGACTTATTAGTCTAATAATTCAGTTACTTGACCTGCACCTACAGTTCTACCACCTTCACGGATTGCAAAACGTAAACCAACATTTAAGGCAATTGCTTGATGTAAATCTACAGTGATTGTTAAGTTGTCTCCTGGCATTACCATTTCAACACCTGCTGGTAAATTAATAGTACCTGTTACATCTGTAGTTCTTACATAGAACTGCGGACGATAGTTGTTATGGAATGGAGTATGACGACCACCTTCTTCTTTTTTAAGAACATAAACCTCAGCTTTAAACTTAGCGTGTGGTGTTACAGAACCTGGCTTACAGATTACCATACCTCTTTTAATATCTTCTTTTGCAATACCTCTTAATAAGATTCCTGCATTATCTCCTGCTTCACCTCTATTTAAGATTTGACGGAACATTTCAATACCAGTAATAGTAGAAACTAATTTCTCAGCACCCATACCAATAATATCTACTGCATCTCCTGTATTCGCAATACCTGTTTCGATACGACCTGTAGCAACAGTTCCACGACCAGTGATAGAAAATACATCTTCAACTGGCATTAAGAAAGTTTTATCAATTTCTCTTAAAGGCTCTTCAATCCAATCATCTACAGCAGCCATTAATTCTAAAACGGTATCAACCCATTTTTGCTCTCCGTTCAATGCACCTAAAGCTGAACCAGCAATTACAGGTCCATTATCTCCATCATATTCATAGAAAGAAAGTAATTCTCTTACTTCCATATCAACTAATTCGATTAATTCTTCATCATCAACCATATCCACTTTATTCATGAATACTACTATACGAGGAATACCTACTTGGCGTCCTAAAAGGATATGTTCGCGAGTTTGTGGCATTGGTCCGTCTGTTGCAGCAACAACTAAAATTGCTCCATCCATTTGAGCAGCACCCGTAACCATGTTCTTTACGTAATCCGCGTGACCTGGACAGTCAACGTGTGCGTAATGACGATTTGCTGTTTGATACTCAACGTGAGAAGTGTTAATTGTAATACCTCTTTCTTTTTCTTCTGGAGCGTTATCAATCTGATCAAAAGATCTAGCTTCAGAGAATCCTGCATCAGCTAATACTTTAGTAATAGCCGCAGTTAAAGTTGTTTTACCGTGATCTACGTGTCCGATAGTACCAATGTTTAAGTGTGGTTTCGAACGGTCAAAAGTTCCTTTTGCCATAATTATTGATTTTAATTCTTAGTTTAAATATATTTAGTGTCTAATTAATACGTTTTTAATGAGCCAGCGATGGGATTTGAACCCACGACCTCATCCCTACCAAGGATGCGCTCTACCGACTGAGCTACACCGGCTTACTGATTATTTATAAAGGAATACTAAAAATAACTTAAGCATGCCTTACGTAAATTTATCAACTTGCCTTTTGTTTTGCATTAAAGTAACGTTCTTATGCCACGAAACTTATATTTAAAACAAAAACTCTTAGAGCGAAAGACCGGGTTCGAACCGGCGACATTCAGCTTGGAAGGCTGACGCTCTACCAACTGAGCTACTTTCGCAATATGTAAATTTGTGGGGAGAGCAGGATTCGAACCTGCGAAGACGTAGTCAACGGAGTTACAGTCCGTCCTCGTTGGCCGCTTGAGTATCTCCCCTTAAATTTACTATTTCAATGAACTATATTTTTTGCTTTTGAGCCGATGGAGGGACTCGAACCCACGACCTGCTGATTACAAATCAGCTGCTCTAGCCAGCTGAGCTACATCGGCTTTCTGCTGCAAAAAAACAACCCGCTATTTCTAACGGATTGCAAATGTATAAAGTTTTTTTATATTCTAAAACTTTTTATAATTATTTTTTTACTTTTTTTTTACTTTTTATGAAATAAGAGAATCTCGAAGCTTTTCTTTTGACTTTTTTAATTGTCTTTTTAAATTGTCTACCGCAGTGTTAATACCTTCTTCAAAGGTTTTTGTTTCTCTTTTTACAATCAACTCGTTACCTGGAATATTTATTTTTACTTCGGTGATTTTATTTTCCTTATCACTTGTTTTTTGAACTTTTAAAAACACCTCTGCATCAACAATTTTATCATGATACTTTACTAATGCACCAACTTTGTTCTCTACAAAGGCTACTAACTCTTTGTCTGCGTTGAAATTAACTGACTGTGTGAATACTTTCATAAGTTACTCTTTTTTATTGCTCCTAGGATGAGCTTGGTTATACACTTTTTTAATGGCCTCAAGACTATTGTGAGTATAGACTTGAGTGGAGGCTAAACTAGAATGCCCTAGCAATTCTTTAACCGAATTTAAATCTGCCCCTTCGTTTAACAAGTGAGTAGCAAAGGAATGTCTCAAAATATGAGGACTCTTTTTCACCTTTGAAGAGACTCTACTAAAGTACAAATTTATAATTCTGTATACAAGCGTTTCGTAAATTTTATTTCCTTTTTTTGTGATAAAAAGATCATCTAAATCCTTAGAAAATTCTACCTTTAATTCTAAATATTTTTTTAGAGTACTTAAAACGCTTTGCAAAAGTGGCACAAAACGTTCTTTATTTCTTTTTCCTAAAACTTTAATTGTTTTGTTAGAAAAACTAATGTCACTTTCTTTTATATTGATGAGCTCTATTCTTCTTATGCCTGTAGAATAAAATAATTCTACCATTAACTTATTTCTTACTGCTATAAAATCGTTTTCTGCATGATGTACATCGAGTACCGATTTTACTTCTTTAGCACTAAATGGTACCTGAACTTTTTTAGATACTTTTAAAGCTTTATGTTTTGAAAGTGGATTTATTGTTATTTGTTCGCTCTTTTGAAGAAATTTATAAAATGATTTTAATGAACTAACTTTTCTGTTAATAGTTCTATTCGAAATTTCAGCATCGACAAGAGAAACGATCCAACTTCTAATTTGAGGATAATGAACCTCTATTAATTCTTTTTGGTCGAATTGTATCTGAATAAATTCCGCAAATGATATTAAATCGTTCTTATACGCCGTAACTGTGTTGTCAGAATATTTCTTTTCAAATGATAAATAATCTAGAAATGCTTCTATCAAAATAGGAGTTATTGGTTATAAATAAATGTAAATTTACAAAAAATAGCGCATAAAAAAACTCGTATTGAAAAATCAATACGAGTTTAATATTGTAAAATTTTCAGTAAAAATTCCTCAAAAAGTTAGGAATTCATTGCACTTATCATGTTGATGGTTTCTTTAAAAACTACTCAAAATTAAGTTCCTTTAACCTACTTCTTCTTGTGTTCTTAATCTTTGTACATAAGAGGCTTTAATGTTTTGAGCTCTTTTTGCTACTGACGGCTTTGTAAAGTTCTTTCTTGCACGTAAGTTTTTCATCGTTTTTGTACGATCAAATTTTCTTTTGTAACGCTTTAAAGCTCTATCTATATTCTCTCCTTCTTTAATTGGTATAATTAACATATGTTGGCACCTCCCTTCATCGTATCTTTATATTTTGTATAGTCCTTAAACTATTGGTTTATTTTTTGGACTGCAAATGTAATTATTAAATACTTACTACAAATTAAAATTTGCAATTTATTTTTAAACACTCAATTTGCGTTAGGGATTGAACGGTTTGTTTGAGCTCTTTTTTATTTTTCATAAAAAAAGCGAGTAGTGAAAGCCCGACCTTTATCTTGAATCCTTTCAAGATAAAGGAACGCCCTTAAAAAAACATTAAGTTTTCCATGTTCAAAGTTAAAAAAATCCTGCAAGTTTTTGGAATACTTGCAGGATGATGTTTTACAATAAATTTGATTTCAGAAGATTAAGCACAAGATTTACAACACTTTATATCAATAACTATTTTTTCCGAATCAAAAATGATTTTCGCAAAAAGTAATTACCTCATTATAATTAAGTTGTTGGTTTATAATCCTTTTTATCGATGATTTTTTTTCCGAATCAAAAATGATTTTCGCAAAAAGTAATCACCTCATTATAATTAAGTTGCTGGTTTATACTCCTTTTTGTCAATAACCATTTTTGCGAATCAAAATGATTTTCGCAAAAAATAATTACCTCATTATAATTAAGTTGCTGGTTTATACTCCTTTTTGTCAATAACCATTTTTGCGAATCAGAATGATTTTCGCAAAAAGAATCAGCTGACTATAATTACGTTGCTGGTTTATATTCTTTTTTATCAATAACCATTTTTGCGATAATCTCTTTTAAGATTTCAGAGGTTCCGCCTCCGATTGGGCCTAATCTACTGTCTCTTAACAAACGCGCCATAGGATATTCTTCCATATAACCATACCCACCTAACATTTGTAAAGCGTCATAAATTACTTCATCTGCCATTTTAGTGGATAACAATTTAGACATACTTGCTTCTTTTACAACATAATGACCATCATTTAAGCGTTTGGCAATGGAGTAATTATATTCTTTACACATATCTACTCTACTCGCCATTTCGGCTATTTTATGGCGTAATGCTTGAAATTTATCCAAAGATTTACCAAAAGCAGTGCGCTCGTGCATATAATTGATTGCATATTCTAAAGCAAATTCTGCTCTAGCATGCGCATTTACTCCCATAATTAAACGTTCTGAAGCAAAATGTTGCATAATGTACGGAAAGCCTTTGCCTTCTTCTCCTAATAAATTTGAAACCGGAATCTCTACGTTATCAAAAGCAATTTCTCCTGTATCACTTGCTTTCCAACCTAGTTTATTTAACATTGTTGCAGATACTCCTTTTGAACTTCTATCTACTACAAACATACTAATTCCTTTATACTTCTCTGAAGGATCAGTTTTTGCAGCAACTACTAAATAATCTGAATGAACACCGTTGGTAATGAATGTTTTTGACCCGTTTAAAATATATTTGTCCCCTTTCTTAATTGCTGTAGAGCGCATTCCAGCAACATCAGAGCCTCCAAAAGGTTCTGTGATGCATAAACACCCTATCATATCTCCTTCTACACTTGGAACTAAATATTTATTTTTAATAAAATCATCACCCTCTTTATTTAAGTGGGTCATTGCTAAATATTCGTGTGCCCACATGGCAGCTGCAAATCCGCCGGAATTAATTTTCTGTAATTCTTCTAAAAATATTACGGTGTAAAAAAGATCGAGATCCATTCCTCCGAATTCTTCTGGAGTTGACAATCCGAAATACCCCATTTCCCCAAACTTTTTCCAAATGAAACGTTCTATCGAACCATTTTTTTCCCATTTTTCGATGTGTGGAACTACTTCTTTTTGTAAAAAATCTTTAAAACTTTGGCGAAATGCTTCATGCTCTTCAGTAAAATACATGCTATTCATTAATTACGAATTTGAGTTATTTATTCTGCCAACAAATATAGTACTATTCTAGCATACTTATCTATTGGGAAATCTTTGATGTTTTTTAATTCTGATATGTTTTGGAGCTCAGCAACCTCATCTCGATAATTAAAAATCTTAATGCATAAATCGTAATCTATATACGGGTTTTTTAGCAATTCCTTAAACGTTACTGTGTTTATGTTTATCTTTTTGATGACTGGTTTTTGGTCAATTTTAAAAGTTAAAAGTACTTTATCTGCTATTTCTTTTTCTAAACCCCAAACCTCATACAACTGATTGTTAAAAGAAAAACCCTGTAATTTAGAACGATACTTAATAATTCTTTCTGAAAAAGCAGGACCAATTCCGTTTATGGTTTGCAAATCTTTTGCGGTTGCTTTGTTGATGTCTGTGGTTGTTAAAACTATTTCCTTATTAGATTTTTTAAAATAAGACTTAGATTCTTGTTTAGAGGAAGAATTATTAGATTGATTTCTTTTTACAACCCAATCTGGAAACTTAAAATATGGCGAAATTTTAGCTAATAAAGAATCAGAAACTTTGGTAACTTTTTGAAATTCCTTTTTTGAATTGATAAATTTATTCGTTTTTCTAAAAGCGAGTAATCGATCAATTTCATCTAAAGACATGCCTAATTGTTCTCCTTTGTAGTCTGTAATATAGTTTGGGTTAAAGGGATAAATTTTAGGTTTTCTATTTTCTATTTCTATAATCTTTAAACTATCTATTTGATTTTGAAACGCACGTATTTTTGATTGATTTATAGCTACAGTTTTATCCGAAGAAAAAACATCAAAAACAATAGCACTTTGAAAAACAACAATAAGTAATACCAAAAAGAAAATCCCATTTCTTTGGCTATTATTGTACCAGAAATGGGATTTATATATTTTCATAAAAACTATTTATGCTTTGCTAGCTTTAATTGCATCCATAAATCTCACTAATTCTTCTTTAACTTTTGGTGCTAGAAAAATTAAACCGATCATATTGGGAACCATCATTGCAAAAACCATAGCATCAGAGAAACCAATTACAGAACCTAAACTAGCTGCCGCGCCAATGACAACGAATATACAGAATATTACTTTGTAAGTATATTCCATTTTTTTAGACCTTCCAAAAAGATAAACCCAACCTTGAAAACCATAATAAGACCAAGAAATCATAGAACTAAAGGCAAATAAAACTACAGCTACAGTTAATACATATGGAAACCAAGAAATTGCAGACTCAAAGGCTCCAGATGTTAATAAGATAGCTTGCGCATCATTCAAAGAAGCATTTTCTGCATTTACGTTTCCAGTAATAATTAAGACTAAAGCTGTCATAGTACAAACGACAACGGTATCTATAAAAGGTTCTAACAAAGCAACCATACCTTCACTTGCTGCATATTTTGTTTTTACAGCTGAATGTGCAATAGAGGCAGATCCAATACCGGCTTCATTAGAAAAAGCTGCTCTTCTAAATCCTTGCACTAAAACTCCGACTGCTCCACCGGCAATTCCTTCTGGACTAAATGCTCCGTTAAAAATTTGCAAGAAAGCACCTCCAATCATATCATAATTTGCAAAAATCACAAAAATTGATGCCGCTACATAAATTGCCACCATAAAAGGAACAATTTTATCGGTTACTTTTGCTATTTTTTTAATTCCTCCGATAATTACAATCCCTACCAAGATTGCCATAACAAGACCAAAAGCCCATCCTTTTCCGTGTAAAAAAGAAACGCCACCAACTGGCGTTGTAATATTCTCAACTAATTGAAAAGCTTGATTTACTTGAAACATATTTCCGCCTCCGAAAGAACCTCCGATTACAAAAATTGCAAATAATCCTGCTAAAATTTTTCCTAATGTTTTATTTTTTAAACCTTTTGTTAAATAGTACATAGGACCTCCATAAACCGTTCCGTCGGCTTCAATATCCCTGTATTTTACCCCTAAAGTACATTCTACAAATTTAGAAGCCATTCCTAAAAACCCGGCAACAATCATCCAAAAAGTAGCACCTGCACCACCAATAGAAACGGCAATTGCAACACCGGCAATATTTCCTAAACCAACGGTTGCGGACAAAGCGGCGGTTAATGCCTGAAAATGAGAAACCTCTCCATCATGGCCCTCTATTCTAATGGTATCTGGATTGTCTTCTTCGTCTGTAAATTCTGATTTAGCTATTTCTACATGATGATCTTCTCTTCCTTCTAAATCATCATATTTACCTCTAACAATGTTAATTGACGTAATAAAACCTTTAAAATTAATAAAATTAAAATAGAAGGTAAAATAAGTTGCTCCTAAGATTAAAGGAAATAAAACCCAATAAATGTTAATTGTATCTGTAAAGGGGATTTGGTAAAAAATAAAATCAACAAACCATCCTGTTGCATTTCCAAATGCCTCGTCGATTTGCTGATCTAACCCTTTCTCTTGAGCAAAGGTAAAAAATGGTGCTATTAAAAAGAGTAGTGATAAAAGTTTTTTATTCATAATATCTTATTATTAGTTTTTCAATTAGTTTGCGCAATATCATAAAAAAATGAAGTTCTAACAACTTTTGAGCGTTAAAAGTATTTTTTTAAGTAATGCTTTCTTTAAATTTTTGTAAACTTTCTTTAAATGGTCTCGGATAGAAATCTAATTCTTTATGAGTCTTAGATAAATCAAAACCAGTTTTAGGAGGCCTTTTTCCTATTTGGTTTAAGCTGGATGACGAAATTGGTTTTATCAAGCTTTTATCTAACTGAAAAACCTCGGCAATTTGCTGTGCAATTTCGTATACGCTGAACAATTTATTTGATGAAACATGATAAATTCCTGTTGCCCTTTTGTCCATAGTAATTTTACAAGCCCTAGCCAAATCTTTGACGTATGTTGGCATTCTATATTGATCATTGACAACCGTAATTTCTTTACCAGCTTCTAGCATTTGTTTTACCCAAAGCACAATATTACTTCGGCTCATATCAAATACTTTTCCGTATACAAGAATGGTTCTTAAAATTGCAAAGTTAATTTTTGAATTTACAAGAACTTCTTCAGATTTCAACTTTGATACTCCATAATAACTCACCGGATTTGGTGTATCGGTTTCCTTATAATTTCCTTTTATTCCATCAAAAACAAAGTCTGTAGAAAGATGAATTAAATGAACACCTAGTTCATCAGCGATTTCTGACAACCACTTTACAACAGAAACATTTAATAAATCACATGCTTCTTTTTGATTTTCACAAACATCCACTAAAGTCATCGCCGCAGTATTAATAATAAAATCTGGATGAATATCTTGAAGCTTTTTTTTAAGATTTTTTTGATTGGTAAGATCTATAGAAACATAAGAAAAATCTTTTCTACCACTTCTATTTTCTCCTCTTGAAAAACCAAAAACTTGATATTTCTCTTTTTGCTTTAGTAATAAATTTAATAGTGATTGACCCAATAAACCGTTACTACCTGTAATAACTACTTTTATCATTTTAAAAAATTTCTCTTAATTTTAATATCTGTTCTGGCCTTCCTAAAACGATTAATTGAGAATCTTCAATTAGCTTACAATTTGCTTCCGGATTTATAATATAATCTTTATTTGGGGTTCTATACCCTATTACCGTACAACCTGTTTTTTTTCTTAAATCTAAATCTAAAATAGTTTTATTCAAATACATCAGAGGTAAATCATTTACCGCAATTTCCTCTAAATTTGCGGTCGTTTCTCCCTCAATTGTTAATCGGTCTACAAACTCAATAACATCAGGAGTTGCTATTAAAGATGCCATGTGATTGCCTCCTAATTTATCTGGCATAATTACATTATCTGCACCTGCAATTTTTAATTTACCATAAGAACTTTCTTTAGAAGCTCTACTAATTATGGTACAACCTTGATTTAATTGTCTTGCACTTAAAACTACAAATAGATTATCTGCATCCGAAGGTAAAGTAGTAATTAAATTAGATGCCGTTAAAATACCTGCATTTAGCAACACATCATCTGTGGTAGCATCTCCATGAACATTTAGTACGTTTTCAGAATCTAAAAAATCAATAACATCTCTAAAATTATCTATCACTACAAAATCAATATTGTAGTTTTTTAATTTTAAAATTGCTTGCCTACCATTTCTACCAAAACCACAGACAATCGTATGCCCCGCTAATCTATTTATTTTTTTTTCCACGTTTCTTTGTTTAAAATGATCAAATAGTTTTCCGCTAACTAAATATTCTGAAAATGAAGATATTGCATATCCAAACACCGTAATACTTGTTAAAATTAAAAAAATTGTAAATACTTTTTCTTCTGGAGAAAATGGCCTTAATTCGCCAAAACCTACTGTAGTCACTGTAATTACAGTCATGTATAAAGCATCGATAAAAGTATAGTGCGACAACCACATATAACCTAGGGTACCGATTGCCATAATTGATGCAACTAAAACTAGAATTTTATTTATTTTAGAATCTAAAACCTTCATAACCTATAAATCAAAAACCGAGCTTCTTTTTGTATAAATTAAATCTTTTAACTTTATTAAAAATGCAAAAGTTAAATAAAACCCAAAAGATAAACCTACAGTAAAAAAGGTTACATAAATAAAATAGATGCGCACATTTTTTGCATGCATACCCAACCTATCGGCTAGTCTTGAAAAAACTCCAAAGCCATGTCTTTCAAAAAAATGACGAATAGCGTGCATTGATTTCATTTGTAAAATTTTAAATGCAAGATACTATAATCTGCCTATTTGATCTCTACTTTTTTATCTAAAATGATTTCTATTGATTAACTTTGCGCTTTTGCCAAAACCACCTTTTTTTGAAAGACCAAGAATATATAGAAGTTTACGGAGCTAGAGTTCATAATTTAAAAAATATTGATGTAAAAATTCCACGAGAAAAGCTAGTGGTCATCACTGGTTTAAGCGGAAGTGGAAAATCTTCTTTAGCTTTTGATACTATTTATGCCGAAGGACAAAGGCGTTATATAGAGACTTTTTCTGCCTATGCACGTCAATTTCTAGGAGGACTAGAAAGACCCGATGTTGATAAAATTGACGGCCTTTCTCCAGTAATTTCTATAGAGCAAAAAACAACGAATAAGAGTCCGCGTTCTACCGTGGGCACCATCACTGAAATTTACGATTTTTTACGATTATTGTTTGCCCGAGCCGCAGATGCCTACTCTTACAATACAGGTGAAAAAATGGTGAGTTATTCTGATGAACAAATTAAACAACTTATTTTAAAAGATTTTGCGGATAAAAAAATAGCCATTTTAGCACCTTTAATCAAATCTAGAAAAGGACATTATCGCGAACTTTTTGAACAAATTTCTAAACAAGGTTTTTTACGAGTTCGGGTTGATGGAAAGATCAAAGAAATTGAAAAAGGCATGAAGTTAGATCGCTATAAAACCCACGATATAGAAGTGGTTATTGATCGATTAGCCATTAGCAAATCCGCAGAAAAAAGACTTGAAGAAACCATAAAAACAGCCTTGTATTCTGGCAATAATATCATGATGGTGATTGATATTGAAGATAACAATCCTCGTTATTTTAGTCGTGAGTTGATGTGCCCCACAACAGGAATTGCTTATCCAAATCCTGAACCGAATAATTTTTCTTTTAATTCGCCAAAAGGAGCTTGTGATACCTGCAATGGTTTAGGAATCACAAATGAAATCAACCTAAAAAAAGTAATTCCAGACACCGATGTTTCCATAAAAAATGGCGGTATTGTTCCTTTAGGAGAACAAAAAAATAGCTGGATTTTTAAACAAGTTCAAAATATTGCAGAACGGTATCAATTTAAACTAACGGATGCCATTAAAGATATCCCCAAAGAAGCCTTAGAGATTATTTTGCATGGTGGCAACGAATCTTTTGAAATTGAGTCTAAAACGGTAGGCATCACAAGAAATTATAAAATTGATTTTGAGGGCATCGTAGCTTTTATCACTGGACAATATGACCATGCAGAAAGCACTTCTATAAAACGCTGGGCAAAAGGTTTTATGGATGAAGTAACCTGCAACACTTGCAGCGGCAAAAGATTAAAGAAAGAGGCACTTCATTTTAAAATTAAGGATAAAAATATTAGCGATTTAGCGCAATTAGACGTCACTGAATTAGCGAATTGGTTTGCAACGATTCAAAAAGATTTATCGGAAAAACAACTGACCATTGCATCAGAAATTCTAAAAGAAATAAGCACTAGAATACAATTTTTACTCGATGTTGGCTTAGATTATTTAACTTTAGACAGAACGTCAAAATCGCTTTCTGGTGGTGAAGCTCAGAGAATTCGTTTGGCAACTCAAATTGGATCTCAATTAGTGGGCGTTTTATATATTTTAGATGAACCGAGTATTGGTTTACACCAACGAGATAATCAAAAATTAATAGATTCTTTAATTAAATTGCGTGATGTTGGTAATTCTGTTATTGTGGTAGAACACGATGAAGATATGATTAAAAAAGCCGATTTTGTTTTAGATATTGGTCCAGGAGCCGGAAGACATGGTGGAGAAATTGTGAGCCAAGGCACTTTTAATTCTATGAAAAAAGAGCGCACTTTAACCGCAGATTATTTAACCGGAAGAAAAAAAATTGAAGTTCCAAAAACAAGAAGAGAAGGCAACGGAAAAAGCATCAAACTAAAAGGAGCTTCAGGAAATAATTTAAAAAATGTATCGGTTGAGTTTCCTTTAGGAAAAATGATTTGCGTTACTGGAGTTTCTGGAAGTGGAAAATCTACATTAATCAATGAGACGCTCTACCCTATTTTAAACGCTCATATTTATAGAGGTGTTAAAAAACCAATGCCTTACAAAAAAATTGAAGGCTTAGAACATGTCGATAAAGTAATTGATATAGACCAATCTCCTATCGGCAGAACCCCACGATCTAACCCAGCAACATACACCAAAACTTTTGATGAAATTAGAAGTTTATTTGCAAAAACACCAGAAGCTGCCATTCGTGGATACAAACCAGGACGCTTTTCTTTTAATGTAAAAGGTGGCCGTTGCGAAACTTGCCAAGGAGGTGGCGTTAGAGTCATAGAAATGAACTTTTTACCAGATGTGCATGTAGAATGTGAAACCTGCCAAGGAAAACGTTTTAACCGAGAAACGCTAGAAATTAGATACAAAGGAAAGTCAATTTCTGATGTTTTAAATATGACGATTGAAGATGCTACAGATTTCTTTCAATTGATTCCTAAAATACACAGAAAATTAAAAACAATAAAAGATGTTGGCTTAGGATACATCACTCTAGGACAAAGATCTACAACACTATCTGGTGGTGAAGCCCAGCGTATAAAATTAGCCGCAGAACTATCTAAAAGAGATACGGGAAACACCTTTTATATTTTAGATGAACCCACAACAGGTTTGCACTTTGAAGATATTCGAGTTTTAATGGAAGTCTTGAATAAACTAGCCAATAAAGGCAATACGGTATTGATTATTGAACATAATTTGGATGTTGTAAAATTAGCTGATTATGTAATTGATGTTGGTATGGAAGGTGGAAAAAAAGGTGGAAAAATATTGGTAACCGGAACACCTGAACAAGTTGCAAAACACAAAACAAGTTATACTGCCAAATTTTTGAAAAAAGAACTTTAAAATTATAAGGCATTCTAACCATAATAGTATCTTCTAAACTTTAAAAGGTCGTTAATTACGAAAATACTTCTATATTTTACTCAAAAATAAAAGGATTATTTTTTATTTAGGGGTAAAAAATCAAAAAAATTACTTGACAAAATATTGCAATAAAATTTAAAAAAAGAACTAATTTAGCCAGCATTTATTTTTTTAAAAATAAAACAATAATCCATTTTTTAAAAACAGAAATACCATGACCAAAGACGATAGAAAAATAAGAGAGCAGCTGCAACAAAAAACTTGGAACGAAATAAAAACAAATGATTCTTGGGCCATTTTTAAAATAATGGCAGAATTTGTAGACGGTTATGAACGTTTAAGTAAAATTGGCCCTTGTGTATCTGTTTTTGGCTCTGCTAGAACAAAACCAAGTGACCCTTATTATAAACTAGCAGAAGAAATTGGTTTTAAATTAACGCAAAATGGGTTTGGTATCATTACTGGAGGTGGACCAGGAATAATGGAAGCTGGAAATAAAGGAGCCAGAAGAGGAAAAGGACTTTCGGTAGGTTTAAATATTGAATTACCTCATGAACAACATGACAATCCTTGGATTGATCAAGGAAAAAATTTAGACTTCGATTATTTTTTTGTCCGTAAGGTGATGTTCGTAAAATACTCTCAAGGTTTTGTAGTAATGCCAGGAGGTTTTGGCACCATGGATGAACTTTTTGAAGCGATTACTCTAATTCAAACTAAAAAAATTGGACGTTTTCCTATTGTTTTAGTAGGTAAAAAATTCTGGGGAGGCATGATGGATTGGATCAAAAACACACTCATAAAAGAAGGTAATATTAATGAAGATGATTTAAATCTTTTCAGATTGGTAGATACCGCAGATGAAACTGTTGATCACTTTGTTAAATTCTATGAGAAACACAAATTAAAACCTAATTTTTAAGAGTGTTCATAATATCTTTTGTAGATGGCTTACTTTTTGATGTTAAAACAAAAAAGTATAAAATCATATTAAAAAGTCTTTAGAAAAATGCTTTTATTTTTTAACTCAGTAAGGAACTAGAATCCGATGTTCTTTTTGAAATTAATAACACTTTAAAATTTGCGAAAGCTTAATTTGAAATCTTTTTTACACATATTATTCTTCCTTTTTTTTGGATGTGTATTTTTTCAAGCACAAAATAACACTATCGCTATAGAGGCTAAACTAAATTCAGTTAGCAGAGAGTTATTAATAAAACAAGAGATTGTTTTTATCAATACTTCAGATTCAATTTTAAAAAATATTTTTCTACACAATTGGCCCAATAGTTTTAGAGACCGAAAAACACCTTTATCAAAAAGATTTATTAAAGATTTTAAAAAAGAATTATATTTTACCAAAGAAAAGAATTTAGGAAAAACAACAATAAAGAATCTTACCCTAAATTTTGAAAATGTTCAATTTAATGAATTAGAAAACAATGCTGATATTTTAAAAATTGCGCTTAATAAACCTTTAATTGCCAAGGATAGCGTAAAAATATTTTTAACGTATACTGTAAAAATACCAAACGCAAAATTTACGGGGTACGGCAAAACAAAAGAAGGTTTTCATCTACGTTTTTGGTATATAACTCCAGCAGTTTACAATAACGGCTGGCAGTTAATGAGCAATTTAAATATTGATGATTTATATGAAAAAGCAACAGATTTTAAGATCAATTTAAAAATACCAAAAGAGTATATTTTAGAAAGTAATTTAAATCAAAATAAAATTGAGCTCGCCAATTTTAATAATTATTATTTAGAAGAAAAAAATAGAACAGATGTTACTTTAGGAATTAATTACATAAAACAACTTAAATCTTTTAAAACTAAAAATACTACAGTTCATACCAATTTGCTCAATAAAGAAATTAGCGACGAATCTGCAACCGAAATTTTAAATAGAGAATTCCATTTTATTGAAACATTTTTAGGCAAATACCCACATAAAGATATTTGTATCGATAAAATTACACAAAGCAAAGATCCGATATACGGACTAAATCAGTTACCAAATTTTTTACGGCCTTTTTCAGATACTTTTAAATGGGACATTACCATGTTTAAGGCACTGAGTAGAAAATTTATAGAAAACACAATGCTCCTAAACAAGAGAACAGATCATTGGTTTTTAGAAGGAGTACAAAATTATTTAATGATTGAGTATATTGAAAAATTTTATCCAGACGTAAAATTATTAGGTGAAGTTTCAAATTATTGGCTTTTAAAAAGATTTAATTTTTCTAAGTTAGATTTTAATGATAAATATCCGTTTGTATATCAATTTATTTCTCGTAAGTTTTTAGACCAAGCTTTAACCACACCAGCAGATTCACTTTCTAATTTTAACAGAAAAATTGCCAATAAATACAAAGCTGGATTAGGTTTTAGATATTTAAAAGGTTTTTTAGGCGATACAATTCTAAATAGCAGCATTAAAGATTTTTATCAAAAAAAACAATCTAAAATTGCAACTAGTCAAGATTTTAAAGAGATTTTAGCAACTAAAACAGAAAAAAATATTGACTGGTTTTTTAATGATTTTATTAAAACAAATAAAAAAATAGATCATACCATAGAAAGTGTTTCTATAAAAAAAGACAGTATAGAAGTAACGATACAAAATAAAAGAAATATTACGACCCCCGTTTTATTATATGGACTAAAAGACAAAGAAATAAAATTCAAAAAATGGATAACAAATGTTGAAAACTACAAAACGGTAAGCATCCCTAAAAAGGGAATTAACAAAGTAGCTCTCAATTATGAAAATTTATATCCAGAAATCAATACACTTGATAACTGGAAAGGTTTGCAAAATAAAATATTTAACAAACCTCTAAAATTAAGCTTAATAAAAGATATAGAAGATCCTTACTATAACCAAATTTTCTACCAACCTAACGCCAGTTATAATTTTTACAATGGTTTAATTTTAGGAGTAAAACTTCATAACAAACCTTTAATTGCTAGAAATTTAGAACTTACTTTTGCTCCGTCTTACGCAACAAAAAGTAACACAGCCATCGGTTCTTTTTCTGTATTATATAATCAATTTTTCGAAAAAACTAATATTTACAAAATCATGTACGGAGTTGCAGGGCAGACATTAGATTATGCTCCTGAATTGTCTTACAGATCCTTTGTACCTTTTGTAAATGTTATTTTTAAAAGAAAAGATTTAAGAGATGCAACTCAAGAATCTATAACAGCTAAATTATTGCATATCAACAAAGAAATACCTTTAGATCAAATTAAAAGTGATGAAGATAATTATGATGTCTTTAGCCTAAGTTACAACTACATTAACCCAGATATAATTAAAGAATTTAGATATAATTTCAGTTTTGAATATGCTAAAAACTTCTCAAAACTTGCAACAGACCTGCGTTTTAGATCTTTATCAACCTCAGATACACAGTTAGATTTTAGGCTATTTATAGGTACATTTTTGCATAATAATTCTGTTGGAGATTATTTCAGTTTTGGTTTAGACAGAGCCAATGACTATTTATTTGAACTAAATTATTTTGGTCGTTCAGAAAGTTCAGGTATTTTTAGTCAGCAATATATTATTGCAGAAGGAGGCTTTAAATCTGTTTTACCAACCAGATTCGCAAATCAATACATGATGTCTTTTAATGCGAGTATTGGTATATGGAGATGGGTTGAATTTTACAATGATGTTGCCTTTTTAAAGAATAGAGATAATCCTATTTATTTTGGCTATAACAACGGAATACGGCTTAATTTTATCCATAACATACTCGAAGTTTACTTTCCTCTCTATTCAAATAATGGGTGGGAAATATCACAACATGCATATCCTCAAAACATTAGATTTACGTTGACAGGAAATATAAGTTCAATTTATAATTTCTTTAGAAGAGGATTTCTGTAGAAATAAAACAATCTAAAATCAATTATATAATCCTCAACAAAGACTAAGTTTACTCTTGTTTATTTACCATATTCTTAGATAAGCATGAATACTTTTAAATATCAATTAAAAAAACTATATTTGTACGAGTAAAAACGAACCATATGTTGCAAAAAACAGTTACTTTAAATCAACAAGAAATCTCTTTTAACGACTTCAAAAAAGAAGTTTTAAGTGATTATAAGATTGCAAAAATTAGCAGAGAATGTAGCTTATTAGGCAGACGAGAAGTACTCACCGGAAAAGCAAAGTTCGGTATTTTTGGTGACGGAAAAGAAGTGCCACAACTTGCTATGGCAAAAGCCTTTAAAAAAGGAGATTTTAGATCTGGTTATTATAGAGATCAAACTTTTATGATGGCCATTGGCGAGCTTACCGCGCAACAGTTTTTTGCAGGTTTATATGCACATACCGACATCAAAGCAGACCCAATGTCTGCAGGAAGACAAATGGGTGGTCATTTTGCAACCCATAGTTTAAACGAAGATGGTAGCTGGAAAAATTTAACAAAACAATATAATTCTAGTGCAGATATTTCGCCAACAGCAGGTCAAATGCCACGTTTGTTAGGTTTAGCGCAAGCATCAAAAATTTACAGAAATGAAAAAAGTGTGCAACACAAAACTAATTTTTCTAACCAAGGAAATGAAGTTGCATGGGGTACAATTGGAAATGCAAGCACAAGCGAAGGCTTATTTTTTGAAACTATAAATGCTGCTGGAGTACTACAAGTACCCATGGTAATGAGTGTTTGGGATGATGAGTATGGTATTTCGGTACATGCTAAATATCAAACAACAAAAGAAAGTATTTCAGAAATTTTAAAAGGTTTTCAAAGAGAACACGAAAAAGATGGTTATGAAATCTTTGTAATTAATGGATGGGATTATGTGCAATTGGTTGATGTTTATCAAAAAGCGGCAAAAATTGCAAGAGAAGAACATGTACCTGTTTTAATTCACGTAAAAGAATTAACACAACCTCAAGGGCATTCTACCTCGGGTTCTCATGAAAGATATAAAGATAAAGAGCGCTTACAATGGGAGAAAGAACATGACTGTATCACCAAATTCCGTGAATGGATTCTAGATTTTGAACTAGAAACAGAAACTGGCGATATTTTACGTTTTGTAGCATCTGAAGAAGAACTCATTATATTAGAAAAAGAAGCTAAAAAAGAGGTTACCAATGCGAAAAGAAATGCTTGGAATGCTTTTTTAAATGAGATAAAATCTGAACTTTTAGTTGCCGTTCAATTGTTAGAAAATGTTGCTGCTAAAAGTAATAACGGAACATTTATTACTAAATTTAAAAACGATTTATCAGCAATAGGAGAACCAACACGAAAAGATATTTTAGCTACTGCAAGAAAATGTTTACGTTATTTAAAAGATGAACATTTTTCTAAAAAAATAGAACTCCAAAATTTCATAAAAACATCTCTACAAGATGCGCATAACAGATATTCATCGCATTTATTAAGCGAAACCGAATTAACTCCTTTAGGGGTTTTAGAGAATAAACCAATCTACGACCAAACTAAAAATTTAGTAGATGGAAGAATCATCATGAGAGATAATTTTGATGCAGTTCTTTTAAAACATCCAGATGTGGTTATTTTCGGTGAAGATGCAGGTTTTATTGGCGATGTAAATCAAGGACTAGAAGGTTTACAAGAAAAATATGGAGCTACTAGAATTTCAGACACTGGTATTAGAGAAGCCACCATTATTGGTCAAGGAATTGGTTTAGCAATGAGAGGATTAAGACCGATAGCAGAAATACAATATTTAGATTATTTATTGTACGCGCTTCAAATTATGAGTGATGATTTAGCAACTTTACGTTATAGAACTTTTGGCAAACAAAAAGCCCCCTTAATTATTAGAACTAGAGGGCATCGATTAGAAGGAATTTGGCATGCAGGTTCGCCCATGGGAGGCATTATAAACAATGTGAGAGGAATGCACGTTTTAGTACCTAGAAACATGACGAAGGCAGCAGGATTTTATAATACTTTATTAGAAGGTGATGACCCTGCTTTGGTTATAGAATGTTTAAATGGTTACCGACTAAAAGAAGAACTGCCAACAAATTTAGGCGATTTTAAAACACCTATTGGGGTAGTAGAAACTGTAAAAGAAGGTAAAGATATTACTATTATTTCTTACGGATCAACTTTACGAATAGTACAAGAAGCAGAAAAAGATTTGGCACAAGTTGGCATTGATATTGAAATCGTTGACGCCCAAAGTTTATTACCTTTTGATGTGGCCCATGATTGTGTAAAAAGTGTTGCCAAAACAAATAAATTATTAGTGGTCGATGAAGATGTTCCTGGAGGAGCTTCTGCTTATCTTTTACAAGAAATTTTAGAAAACCAAAACGGATACCAATATTTAGATAGCAAACCCGCAACATTAACTGCCAAAGAACACAGAACAGCCTATGGTACTGACGGCGATTATTTCTCAAAACCATCTGCAGAAGATGTATTTGAAAAGGTTTATGAAATAATGCACGAGTTTAATCCACAAAAATTTAAAAGTCTGTATTAAAAAATATGAACTAAAATATAAAGCTCAATCAAATCTGATTGAGCTTTTTTTATTTTAACACAATCCATAAAGCAAATACTTCTCCTTTTTATTATTTTAGTTGCTTCAATTCTCAACTCAAACTAACATGAAAAAACTATTATTGTTTGCCCTGATTATCGCTTTTACAATTCCATCTGAAATACAAGGGCAAAGAAGAAAATCCAAAGATAAAGAAACAGTTCAAACGCCACCACCACCTAAAAAAAGTAAAATTCCGAAATATGCTGATTTTGTTACGTCTAAAACAAAAACAGATGATGGTATTTTTAAAGTGCATGAAACAGACAATAATTACCTATACGAAATTCCCAAATCTCATTTCAGAAAAGAGATGTTATTAGTCACTAGAATTAAAGAACTTCCGGCAGGTTTAGGCGGCGGTTATGTAAATGCAGGTTCTAAAATAAACACCCAAGTTATTGTTTGGGAAGAATTTCAAAATAAGATTTTATTAAAAGTAAAATCTTACAATGCTGTTGCCAATGATTCTTTGCCTATTTATAAATCTGTAAAAGCGAATAACTTAGAACCTATCATTTATGCTTTTGATATCAAAACACAAAATACAGATTCTACTGCTGTTTTAATAGATGTTACTAAATTCTTTTCTTCGGATGTAAAAGCAATTTCGGGTTTGCCTAATTCATATAGAAGAAGATATAAAGTAAAAAGACTCGATGCTTCTAGAAGTTTTATCAACAACGTAAAAAGTTATCCAAAGAATATAGAAGTTGTGCAAGATTTTACGTTTGAGGCAGATGCACCGCCAAGTAATTCATCAACAAACACCATTACCATGCGTATCAATCAATCGATGATTTTATTGCCAGAAGATAAAATGATGCCAAGAATTTATGACAAAAGAGTTGGTTATTTTAGTCTAGGAAATGTTGATTACAGTTCAGAAGCTTTAAAAGCTGATAATAAAAGATATATAAGACGTTGGCGATTAGAACCTAAAGACATCGATGCGTATAATCGTGGTGAATTAGTGGAGCCTATAAAACCCATTATTTACTATTTAGACCCGGCAACGCCAGACAAACTAAAAAAGTACATTAAACAAGGAGTAGATGATTGGCAAAAAGTATTTGAAACTGCTGGTTTTAAAAATGCCATTATGGCAAAATATGCGCCAACAAAAGAAGAAGACCCAGAATTTAGCATGGAAGATGCGCGTTATTCGTCTATAAGATATGTAGCCAGTACCACTAGAAATGCTACAGGACCCAGCGTTTCTGATCCTAGAACTGGAGAAATTATTGAGAGCGATATTATCTGGTATCATAATCATTTACGCTCATACAGAAACAGGTATTTATTAGAAACAGGGGCTGCAAATCCGTCTGCTAGAACCTTAGATACGCCTGCTGAAGAAATTGGAGAAATGATGCGTATGGTAATTTCTCATGAAGTTGGTCATGCATTGGGATTACCTCACAATATGGCAGCTAGTTATGCGTACCCAGTAGATTCTTTACGATCAGGAAAATTTACCCAAAAAATGGGTATTGCTGCAACCATCATGGATTATGCTCGTTATAATTATGTTGCACAACCAGGGGATGAAAACATCAGATTTATTCGTCAATTAGGGCCTTATGATCATTATGCCATTAATTGGGGGTACCGTAAAATTCCTACAGCAAAAACCCCAGAACAAGAGGTAAAAACTTTAGATAAATGGATTGAGGAGAAAGCCAACAACCCCATATATAGATTTGGAGGACAGCGTTTTGACCCTTCTGCACAAACTGAAGGTATTGGGAACGACCAGGTAAAAGCTTCAACTTACGGCATAAAAAATCTTAAAATTGTTGCTAAAAATTTACCTAACTGGACGTCAGATCAAACCAATAATTATGAAGATTTATCAGAATTATACGGAGAATTATTAAGCGTTTGGAGTAGATATGTGGGGCATGTATCTGGCAATATTGGTGGTGTATACGAATACAATAAAAACCCTAGTCAAGATGGTGATATCTACAAGCCTGTATCAAAAAAAACACAAAAAAATTCAATGATTTGGCTGCAAGAAAATGCTTTTAAAACACAAGATTGGTTATTAGACTCAAATATTTTAGCGAATATCAACGAAAGTGGTTACACGAGTAGAATGTTAAGCCTGCAAAACAGACAACTGTACGGAATCTTAAATGCATCGAAACTAGAAAGAATGATTGATGCAGAAATAATTAATACGGATACGTATAATGTTTTAGATATGATGCGCGATTTAAGAATTGGACTTTTCTCTGAAACAGGTTACACCAAAAATGTAGATGTTTTTAGACGTAATCTTCAAAAATCTTTTATCAATAGAATGGGAATGTTATTAAATTCAACAGATTCCAAAAATTCTGACATCACCTCAATTGTTAAAGGAGAATTGGCAAACTTAAAGTTTCAATTAACCATTGCAAAAAATAAACGTGTTAATAAAATTACAAGATACCATTATGCAGATTGTTTGTCTACAATTAAAGAAATACTAAACCCTAAGTAAAAACAATTTTGTCATCAAATTAATCCCTATTGCACAATGAAACTACGTTTTATTGTGCAATATTTATTTTTAAACACTCAGATCTTTTTGATTTTGAAAGTAATTTTTGACACTGCCGATAGGACTCATTTTAAAAACAGCTGGATTTTTTAAGCCAGATTATAAAAAAATCAAACTATTTTTAAAACGGAAAAAATTAACAGACAGAGTTAAAATTACACTCCCACTTAAAAACTATTTTACTTTTATAGCTTCTGTAATGTAACAAGAAAAGATTTAAAACCAATAAAAAGTCCTTTAGGTACCGCTTTAAATAAATTATCTTTACATTATATCAGTAAAAAAAGGCATTACATCACATTAAATTATGAGGTGTATGGCATAAAAATTACAATATAATGAGTTATAAGTAATTCTAAAAACTGAATGAATCTGAATGCATAACGAACAAACTGCCATACGAACGACATATTTTAGCATAATTGCAAATACCAGTTTAGCTTTGATTAAAGGGCTTGCAGGATTCTTTGGTAATTCATACGCTCTCATTGCGGATGCAATAGAATCAACAACCGATATTTTCTCTTCTCTCCTTGTTCTATTTGGTTTAAAATATGCAAAACGACCAGCAGACGAAAATCATCCATACGGACACGGAAAAATTGAACCGCTCATAACATTCTTGGTCGTTGCTTTTCTTGTAACATCGGCAACCATTATTGCCTACAAAAGCATTCAAAATATTCAGACACCTCATAAAATTCCTAAATCTTGGACGTTAATTGTTCTTGGGTGTATTATTGTATGGAAAGAAATTTCATTTAGAATAGTGCTCAAAAAAAGTAAAGAGACCAATAGTTCCTCACTCAAAGCAGATGCCTGGCATCATAGAAGTGATGCAATAACTTCTATGATGGCATTTATCGGAATTTGTATTGCTTTAATTTTCGGTAAAGGCTATGAAACAGCAGATGATTGGGCAGCTTTGATAGCTTCTGGTTTTATTCTTTATAATAGCTATTTGATTTTTAGACCAGCCTTAGGAGAAATAATGGATGAGCATCTTTATGATGATCTTTTGGAAGAAATTCGAGAAGAATCTATAAAAGTCGAAGGTGTCGTTGGAACAGAAAAATGTTTTATCCGAAAAGCAGGAATGAAATACCATGTAGATTTACACGCAATAGTTGACGGAGAAATTTCCGTTAAGGAAGGACACGATATTGCTCATAATTTAAAGGACTATTTGCGAAATGAAATACCAAATTTAGGACACGTTTTAATCCATATAGAACCAGACACATAAAAACTATTTCAAAGATTTCTATTTAACTGATGAACATAGGAATACCAATTAAACCCCCAATGATTGATTCTAAATTTGAAATATATTTTCTTTAAATGATTAAAAAATAAAACGATAGATACATAACGCTTGTATCTCATAGTGAAATAGAAAAGAAATAGAAACGAATTTAGTATGTCTTTTATATTTTTTTTACCAATTTAGGTTAAGGATATCTATCTATAAATTGAATTATTTTTTGATTCATTGAAATTAAAATAGCATTAGCGTAGCCTTCGTTATTGTCATTTTTTACAGAAAATAAGAAAAAAAACCAATGATTTATTGCAGTATTATAGCTCTAAAATGATTTTTTTTGATCTAAATTTAAAGAAACCCTAAAAGAGAAATAAAAATTGTAATTTGGTTTATCAAATTGAAAAAATGGCACAACGATCTAGAACAGCAGATTTATTAAAAGGAATTGCAGTTATACTCATGATACAAGTTCATATTGTAGAACTATTTGCAACTCCAAAAATTTTTTCAAGTACTATTGGTCAATTTTTACTCTTTTTAGGTGGACCATTGGTTGCCCCTATATTTGTAGGCATTCTTGGATATTATATTGGGTCATCCCAAAAAACAACAAAACAACTTATTTGGCGTGGTATTAAGATATTTTTGGCAGGTATGTTACTAAACATACTTTTAAACTTAAATCTATTTATTCATGTGTATCAAGGCAAACTGAACATCTCCATATTTCCTTATCTATTTGGTGTAGATATTTTACAATTTGCAGGAATTTCAATTGTATTTTTCGCATTGCTGAAGCGATTAAAACATAGTATTTTAATTTCGATAAGCATCAGTGTGGTAGCTGCCTTTCTAGGTCACTATTTATTAAACCACACTATAGACCAAGTCTATTTGCAATATATAGCCTCTTTTTTTTATGGCGCATCGTATTGGTCTTACTTTCCTGTTTTTCCATGGATATCCTATTCTTTGCTGGGATATGCCTTTTATCAAATCAACAAAAAATATGATTTACAAATAGTATTTACACCCTTTATTAAGATTATTTCAGGAATTATTTTTGTTGGCTTTTTAATCTATAGCCTGCGCTATGCAATAAGAGTTTCAGCCAACCTGCAAGAGTATTATCACCATGGCATTTTATTCTTTTTCTGGACTTTTATATTTTTGATATTTTATAGTTTAACAATTCATGAATTAGATCAAAAACTTGGAAATAGTAGTGTTTTTATCTACCTTAAATGGTTAGGAAAAAATGTTACGGCAGTTTATATTATACAATGGATACTTATTGGAAATACAGCAACAATTATCTTTAAAAGTGTAGAATCTCCTTTAATTTTAGTCTTGTCGTTTTGTGGAATGCTATTCCTTGTGAGTACCCTAACCTATTTTTATTTAAAATTAAAATCTTACAAAAAAAAGGAGCATAAAGAATACTATTTTTAGAACAACTGAACCTCCAAGTGATTGATTCTAAATTTGAACTATATTTTTCTTTAGATGATTTAAAAAATAAAAGCATAGCAAGTAATCGTCTTATTTTGTCTTAAAAGATAAAGGAAATAGAAACGAATTTAACAAGTCATTTTGATGTTTGTTTGGTAATGCAGCATATTTATAGCATTTGTTGCCAAAAAAATTACATCAGGAAACCTTAAAGCTTTGCTCAAGCTCCAATAACTCTTCAGCTGAAAGCTCACTCATATCTATAATATCCGATTTATAATGCGACTTTAATGCTTTAATCCAGCGTTTAGCGCGTTCTGAAAGTTCAAATTCATCAGACATTAATCTTCCTCGTAAAATTAGAATTCCTAAATCAGCACCTTGGTATAAATAATTGTCTTTTTGAGTAATCTGCAAAAAGAAAGCTTCGTTATCGCCCCCTATTGCTTGGTGATGTGTATCTGATTTTTTAAATGTAATATTACCATTATTTTTCATCTCCCAAATTCCAGATTGAGGCACCTTTGTAGTCATCTCTAAAGTTTTAAATGTATGCTTAATTACTAACTGGCTCCAACTATCCATATTGACTGCTTCTGCCCAGCGGTTTGTTAAAGCATCGCAATCAATTTCATAAGGAATATTCATCCATTCTAATAAATGAAACAAAAATAACGGCACATCTTGTTTGGCATATTTGTTATGATTGGTTAAGCTAGTAACACCAGAAACTCTTGGATTTAACTCGCCCAAATAGATTTCATTATTATCTTGATCTATTAAAAAATCTAACTCAAAATATCCTTTATATCCTTCGGCACGCAATTGGTCTCCAAAACGTTTGGTATATACTTTTGCTTTTTCTCGGATATCTGCATTAAAAGCATTTGGATACATTTCATTTCCACACCATCCGCCTTTGTATGGCGTTAAACTTTTAAAACCAACTAATTCTGTCATTAAGGGTGCAACTAAAGTACCATGTTGCGTTACACAACCTTCAATAGCCGTTCCATAACAATTAATTTGTTTCATGATTTTTAACTCATCTTCTTTTTCTATTTCAGCAGCATATTGGTTGTATTCTTCTTCATCAGATATAAAAAAGGTAGTGTGTCCTGAATCGCCATAAGGCGACTGTACCACGAGTTTTTCAGTTAATCCTTTAGATATTTTACGCAGATGTTCATAATTATATACTTTAGACAATACATAGGGCACACAAGCCACTCCCGCTTTTTCGGCAATACGGTTGGTATTTACTTTATTGTCTAAAAAGGTGCGCAATTCAGCCGACGGAAAACAGACCTCTAATCCTAAAATTTTAGCCAATTGTTCTGTCTTTTTATCAAACATTAAAAACAAGGCTTTTCCTGCTTTTCCGTTTACTTTATGAGCATTGATATACTCAATAACCTCTGGATGTAATAATAAGTAATTATTGATATCTTCAATACTAGTAAATTCATTATGAGAAATTTCTTCTTTCGGAGAAAATAAATTAGGATGCTTCCCATCATAAGAATCTTTATAACTGATGAACTTAAGATTCGAGATCCATTCATCCATTCCTAATAAATTAAAATTAGTAGCGCTTATAAAATATATAGGGGTCTTATTATCCTTAAAAAAACTTTTTATTTCTTTTAAACCTATCAGTTTTTTTTGTTCTGAACTAGCATTTATCATGGTTATTTTATTTTATTTTTCGGTACCCGTATGTATGGCATTCATGGCATGCATTGCCCCCATGGCAGAGATTGTGTTTTTTCTATTTAAAGCCATTTGTGTAAAAACTTTAAGACCTAAAGCGGCCCGATAGCCGTGTACTTCTGTAACATCTAAAGCTAACATAAATTTAATAATTTCTGCACTAACTACCTGACCAGGAACCAATATAGGGAATCCTGGAGGATATGGTATCACAAAAGAAGTAGAGACGAATACCTTATTATTTTCTAATTGAAGTAAACAATCGGATAAAAGGACATATTCACACAAATCCTCTTCATAACCCAAAAAGAAAGCCTCTCTTATATTACCACCTGGAACACCTGGTGCTGCCAAAAAAGAATGATGAAAACTACTAAAATCTGGCAATGGAGGCACATCATATATTAAGGAATGAATCTCTTTTTTAGAAATTTCTGCCTCACGTTTATTTAACGAATACATACTTTTATCCAATTCGTCTGCGATTTGGAGTAGTGCATTTATTAAAAAAGTAACACTACCTCGCGTGGTACCTATATTTGTCATTAGTAAAATGGTATTACGAGAGGTTTTATTAATTTGAATATTAAAACGGTCCATTAAATATACATTCTTAAAAACGTCTCCAGTAATTCCTGTTTTACCGATGGATAAAGTCAACTTGGTAGGATCTAAAACAAATTCGTCTTTTTCCCAAGATTCCTCCATCCTATTCCAACCTTTTTCTGCTGTATAATAATCGTTTTCGCCGCATTCTCTAAATTCTAAAGGAATTAAATCACTTACGGATAATAGATGAAAATATTTACTTAACTGCGGATGATCTTTAATTTTGGAACGAACAATCATGGCCATTTCTATGCTCTGCTCTACTAGTTCGTACCCTTCTAATTCTATTTGTCTTCTTCCGGCATCTAAAGAAGCTAAAATTTGATAATTTGGCGATGTAGTGGTATGCGTCATATAAGCCTCATGAAAAGCATCTGTTACTTTACGGCTAAACTCCTCATCCCAAATATGAATCATAGAACCTTGACGGAAACTAGACAACGTTTTATGTGTGCTTTGAGTGGCATATACTCTTATTTTTACTTTATCAGGATCGGGCATTGATGGGAATTCTCCCGGTAGTAGATTTTTAAGATGCTCGTTATATGCTGTTCTATATGCTGGTGTTTTATATTTATGAAATAATTTTTGAGCAACATACATTCCTGTACGTTGCTTATACGTGTATGTAAAACTCGCAAAAGCAAACCAAGCCTCATCCCATAAAAAGACCATATCTGGCTTAATAGACAGTACGGCCTCCATTATTTTTTCTACATTATACACCAATCCATCAAAAGTACAGTTGGTTAATAAAAGCATTTTTAATTTATTTAATCGTCCTGCTTTACTTAATTCTATTAATTTTTCTCGAATTATACGCAATGGTACAGCACCATACATGGAATATTTTTCTATGGGATAAGAATCTAAATAAGCAGGAAATGCACCTGCTAAAACCAATCCGTAATGATGTGATTTATGACAATCCCTATCAACCAAAACAATATCTCCTGGTTTAATTAAAGCTTGTTGTACAATTTTATTGGCGGTAGAAGTTCCATTAGTTACAAAAAAGGTATGTTGCGCACCATAGGCTTTTGCTGCTTTTTTTTGCGCCTGTTTAATGGGTCCTTTAGGTTGTAACAAAGAATCTAGGCCACCATTCGTTGCGGATGTTTCTGCTAAAAACACATTTCTACCATAAAAATCACCAAAATCAGAAATCCATCTAGATTTAAAAACAGAATTACCTCTTGAGATTGGTAACGCATGAAAAATACTTATTGGTAATTTACTATACTCTGTAAGTGCCGTAAAAAAAGGAGTTTCATAACGTTCATTTATTCCACTAAGTATAGTTAAATGCAACTCCTGCATGTCTTCCATCCGATAAAAAATACGCCGAAAAGCATGCAAAGTGGTATCTTTTAAATGTGTTAAAGAAGTATCTGTGATATAATATAAATCTAATTCTGGTCTAAACTGATGGATGTAATGACCTAACAAAGGCCCCAATTCTATGTCTGAAACTCCCTCTAAATCAATCTTAAGAACATTTTGAATAAAGGGTTTAATGAGTTTTGTGATGTTGTTTGATAAAGACAAAGGTGCGTATCTAATAACAGCAGCTTGTATATTATAATTAAAAAACAAGCCTATTAAAGCATCTTGAAATGAACGCTGAACAACCAAATTATAGGTTAGAGTATCAGTATCATCCATTAATGAATTAAACTTTTTTTTAAGAAGTATTTCTTCCTTTTCAGATAAATCCTCTACATATAAAACTTCAAACGAGTTTTTTTTAGCATTAGAAATTTTTCTATCTCGCAGACTTTCTGCCGTCTCAAAATGAACAGGACGTAATTCGGGATGGTTCCGATAATCATCACTCACTAATAAGGAAACAATTTCTGATACCCGATGACTTATAGCATTCTGTTCACCATTTTTAACTGTGGCTATAATTTCTTTTGTAATCGTAGCCCCTGGAAAAGCAAAATATTGTTCAATGCATAATAAGTTTTCTAAAATTTCTAGAATAATACTCACGCCCTGATGAGAGCTCTCGCTCTTACTTTGTGCAGAAATTTTATTGCTCTGTTCTTTAAGGTGATTCCATAAATTAACACGAAGCTGAATAATATTATACTGTTTTGAAATCATTCTCTATTAATTTTTTGAATGTAATGCCAATCTATTTCCTTCAGAATCAATAAACAAAGCAAAGTACCCTGCATTTTCACCTAAAAACGTTTTCTGCATTACAACTCTACCTCCGGCCTCGTTCACTCTTGCTAAAACAACATTTAAATCTTCTCCTGCATTTAAATAAATTAAGGTTCCTGTTTCACTAGGAACGCAACCAACCCCCGTAACAATAGCGCCACCTATACCAGAATCTGCTGGAAAAAATGCCATTGCATATCCATTTAGCTCCACATATTTCATTTCTATTTGATAAATATAGTTGTAAAACGCCATGGATCTGAAATGATTATAGGCAGGTATTTCAAACCAACTTACAAAGTTTTTAAAAACAGACTCCCCTTTTAACTTGTTTAAACTTGCTTCTTTTATCCTATTTTTTAAATTAACTGTAGACCCCATAATTGGATATAATATTTGTAATCTTTATACTATGCTAACGTACTAAAAAAATACGGTATATAAAAAATCACATCTTTAATTTTTTAACAATTTAAATGCAAGAACCTATGATATTTTAATATAATTGTTGCTACTTTTGAAAATAAATAGAAAATAATATTTAATTTCTAATTATATAATCGATGATATTTATCGAAAAACTTAAAACGAATTACTGGATTCAATGTATTTTAAATAGTTACAGTTTAGTCTTTTTTTCTGTAAATAACCTCTTTGCGCTCTGTATATTGGTTGTTACTTTTTTTACGCCGTTTGTAGGAATATCTGGATTTGTTGCTGTTGTACTCATTAATGTAATCGCCCATTTTATAGGTTTTAACAAAGAAGATATTAAAACGGGATTATTTGGTTTTAATGCCCTTTTTGTTGGAATGGCGATGGGATACGAATTCAATTTTAATTTTTCTTTTGTCATACTATTTATTTCAGCAATAGTCGTTTTATTACTCATAACAGTAAGTATTAAAGGTTTTTTGACCATTTATGGACTTCCTTTTTTAATCTTACCTTTTATTATTACCTATTGGATTGTTTCTTTAGCCGCTGCTAATTTCAGTAATATTACTTTAGATGAATCTCATATCTATGTCATTAATGAATCTTTGCTCAATGAAGGTTCTGCTTTTTATCAATTTACACATTCTCTTGATGACCTACCACTGCATACTTTTGTTCTTACCTTCTTTAAAACTTTGGCAGGAACTTTTTTTCAAAATAGCGTTCTTAGTGGAATGATTATAGCCTTTGGTTTACTACAATTTTCTAGAATT
This sequence comes from Polaribacter litorisediminis, assembly GCF_019968605.1. Taxonomy (NCBI): domain Bacteria; kingdom Pseudomonadati; phylum Bacteroidota; class Flavobacteriia; order Flavobacteriales; family Flavobacteriaceae; genus Polaribacter; species Polaribacter litorisediminis. The sequence continues at coordinate 700,697 of NZ_CP082966.1, read as the reverse complement.
GCCTTTTCATTAGGTCTTTTAGGATTTGCTTGCGCCTATTTTTACTATTACATTTTTGGCGCAGATGTAAGTGATTTAAACAACAACTTGCTCGGCGCAAATTTTATTTTTATGGGAATTGCTATTGGTTGCTTTTTTCTAATACCAAATCTTTACAGCTACCTAACCGTTATTATACTGACGCCTGTAGTTCTTTTAACTTCTTTGGCTTTAACTAAAATTTTATTAGAATTTCAAATTAAACCCTACTCTTTATCTTTTAGTATCATTACTATTATTTTTCTATTTGCACTGAATCAACGACTTTTTACCAGCTATTTATATGTGGTCATCCATCAATATTTTTCGGCAGAAAAAACCATCTATAAGTATATGAACTCTTTACAACGTTTTAAAAACGAACACTTATATAAATTAGCGCTTCCTTTTAAAGGTGAGTGGAACGTTAGTCAGGGGTATAATGGCACTATTACACATCTTGGCTATTGGAGTAAAGCCTTAGATTTTGTCATCAAAGATCATTTAAACAATACCTATCGATTACCACTTAGTGCTCGAGAAGGTTTTGGAAAAGACAACTTTTATTGCTATAATCAAGAAATTTTAGCTCCTTATGATGGCTATGTATATGATATTATTAACAATGTGGCCGATAACGATATTGGAGACATGGATACCGAAAACAATTGGGGAAATACAATAATTATCAATCATTTACATGGATTATTTTCACAGATAAGTCATATAAAAAAAGACACCTTTGGGGTTTATATAGGTCAATTTGTAACCAAAGGAACGTTTTTGGCGCTATGTGGTAATTCAGGAAGATCACCCGAACCTCACATCCATTTTCAATTACAAACTACACCGGTATTAGGTGAAGTAACCTATCCGTATCCTATTGCGTACTTTATGGAACGAAAAGGAGACGAACTTGCCTTAAAAATTTCTGAAGTACCCAATGAAGACGCTTTTATTAGCAATGTAAATGTAAATCAATTATTAGTTGTGGCGTACTCTTTAATGCCAGGTCATAAAATAATTTTAGAAAATGAAGCAACTTTAACGAGTACAGAGTGGGAAATTCTTACAGACGCCTATAACAAAACATATATCTACTGTAAAAACACCAAATCTTACGCCTATTTTGTCAATGACGGAGTGATGTTTTATTTTACAGATTTTGAAGGAGATAGATCTTCTTTGTTGTTTCATTTTTACCTTGCAAACTACAGACAGTTACTAGGTTACTATGAAGCCATCACTATAGAAGATAAGGTACCATTAATTCATTTTAATGGAAAGTTAATTCAGTTTTTTCAAGATTTCTTAGCTCCCTTTTACTTGTTTACAAAAGCCAATTACAAATCTAACTTTATATCTTCTGACAACGAATATGCACCTCAAAACGTAATTGTGCATTCTGAAGTGCAAGCAAAAGTGATGGATTATACATTCAAAAAAATAAATTTTGAACTAGAATTTAAAGACCATGCAATTAAGCGTCTTACCATTCATAAAAAAAACAAATCAGCATCTTATTCTTTTACTCTAAAATAAAAAGTAAAAACAGCAACCATTTATCTATATATATCATGAAAAATACTAAAACTATCATCTTTCTAACAATACTCTTATTATCGGTCTCATTGCACGCTCAAAATGAACAAATAACCGATGCTTTTGAACAATCTTACATTCATGAAAATGCTGAGCAATATGACCTAGCCATCTCTGATTTACAAGCCGTTTATTTACCTAGCTCTTACGAAATAAATTTGCGTCTAGGCTGGTTGCACTATTTAGCGGATAAAACAAAAGCATCTATAGAATACTATAAAAAATCAGCTGAAATTTTACCAGCAGCGACAGAGCCTTTATGGGCAGTAATTACTGTATATAACAAATTAGAAAACTGGGTCGCTATCGAGAAGGCATACTTGTCTATACTAAAATTAGATGCTAAAAATACGACAGCTAATTATCAATTAGGATTGATCTACTATTATCGAAAAGATTTTATAAAGGCTAAAAAATATTTTGATGTATCACTAAATCTCATACCTTTTAATTATAATTACTTATTAATGAGCGGCTGGACGAATTACTTTTTAGGCAATAAAAACAATGCCTCAATTTTATTTCACAAAGTACTTCTATACAGTCCAAAAGACACTTCGGCATTAGAAGGCTTGTCTTTGCTTAAGTAATATAAATTTAAAGTGATGTAAAAAAACAGTTATTCTAAAAACAAATGCCTTTTTATGATTAAAAATTGAATCTAAGGATTACAAAGTTGATAACAAATATAAAACTTCTTGAGAAGTAGGACTATAATTTAAAGCTCTATTTAAGTGCCTTTTAGCTCCTGAAATATCTCCAAGCTTAATTTTTATTTTTCCAATTAATACATTCGAATTGTAATCAAAAGGATATAATGTATGCACATTATTTGCAAATTTCAATGCTTTTTGGTAATCCTGTCGTATGAAGTATATCACTGCTATTTGATAATTTGCAGTACTATTATGAGCATCAATAGAAACAATGTCTAAATAGGTTTGTAAAACATTATTCCAGTTTTGCATGGCAGATAATGGATAAATCAATCCTAATCTTGCTTCAACCGAATTCTTAGCTATTTCAATTGCTTTATCGTAGTATTTTTGCGATTTAAAAAAATCGCCAGCCATATAATGTAACCATCCCAAACGCAAATTCATGTCATAAGAACTTTCGGCATATATTTTTTCCATTTCTACAATGGCTTGTTTATAATCTTTGGCGGCTTCTAATTCATAACTTTTAGAGTAAGCTTTAGAGCTCTCAGACTGAGCTGAAATAGTTGTACTAAACAAAAGTGTGCATAAAAAAGTAATCACTAGTTTTTTCATAGTCATAAGATTCTATTTTAAAAATGATAATTAATACCCACAAAAAAGGAATTCAATTTATGATTTAACAAAGGATCAATATTCGTAATATTCTCGTTGGAATAGGTTCCTACAACTTGCCATTTTGCATTTAAAATATAGTTAAAAGTCCCTGCTATTCGCTGTGTATTTGTATCAGCATTTACAAATAAAATATTAGAATCTTTATCTAAGTACAAGAAATGATCAATCGTATAATACACAGTTCTAAAAAATAATTTTGGAGAGATTCTTAGGGTGATGAAAGGGCTAGCCATAAAAGAATTTGAGTTCCCGAAAGCATAAACTAAATTTACTCCAAAAGAAAAACGATCCCTTACACTAGGCAAAGCATAAGAAACGGTAGCACCAAAAATCGTATTATTTAAAGACTCAGAAATCTCTACCTCTCCCGTAGTTTTTTTAACTTGATGGATATATTGCACAAATCCTTCTGCTCTAAACCTATGAAATTGTTTGCTATAATTTGCTATAATGGCATTATTTGTAATAATTGTATTCGTTTTAAACTCCTCTCCTGTTGTTATTGCACTTCGTTTATTGGTATTATTAGCATACACATATCCTAAAGAAATTGATCGCCCTTTAGATAAATAGTAAGAAGGAAAAAACCCTAATTGATATTGATTATTTGTTTCCCAACCACTATCTTGATTAATAAAACTAATATTTGTGACGATAGCTGTTTTATCAGAAAAACGATGTAATCCTGTGAAAGAATAATACGTTAAATCGTCTTGAAATGTAGTATTCGAGCTTTTTAAACCCGATTCAACAAACACTGATGCTAATGCTCTATTCTCGTTTTTTATATTTCTTTGAGATTCTTCTGTTAATTGATTGTAGATTTCTTTAGCCCTTTCTATTTGCCCGAGATTAATGTACGAGTAGTATACATAAGAAATTGCAAAATCTGTAGTATTGTTATTGATCGCATTTTTAAAATACGAAATGGCATTGTAATATCCTCCTAAATTATAATGCGCAATGCCCAATCTTACATTATAATAGTAATAATCTATTTTTTGCGGAGCCAATTGTTTACCATATGCTGCTAATTGCTGCCACCGTTCCTTTTGATATAAAGTATAGGTTACAGAGTCTACTTCCTGAAAACTAACATCTTGCGAAAAACTAAAAGAAGAAATTAGCAAAAAATTTATGATGAATAGATGTTGCTTGAGTGACACAAAATATGTATTTAGTAACTAAAATAGTATATCTTCAAAATTAACGGTTTATTTTTAAATTCTATTGGTTTTTCTTCACAGATTTTGAGATTTAAGTCATCTCAACCTTTAACATAATGATAGTTTTATTTCATGAATCTTCGCGTCTTAAAATTTCAAATCTTCCACGTATGCCTATTAAACAGTGTAAAAAACAGCCATTTTTTCCTGTTTTTGAAGAAAACTAAATACCCTAAAAAACACCTATATAGTAATCAACCTCCTCTTAAATTCCAAACAACTAAGATGCTATAAATGTCAATAATATTTATTTTCTTTTCAACAAAGTATTTCCTATAGAACATTGCAAACAGCGTTTCTTTGAACAATAATTATTTTTAAGCTCTAATAAAGCCTGACTTTCTAAAGCATTTTTTGAGATAATTTTAAGTGCTGAAAATTTAGAAATAACACTATTTTTTTCTGATGAAACCTGCTTTATTAATTGCATAATTTCTTCTTCGTTCACCTCTCCTCTACGCTGTAAATAGAGAAATTTTAAAGGGATAATCGTGTTTATCAAAATTAAATCTATAAATGATTTTGATAATTTTTTAGCTGATTTTTTAGACACAGATTCAAAAGTAAAATGAGTTTTCCAAAACGCATCAACCTCAAAAGAAAACAACGCATAAAATTCTTCTTTCTTATTACAATGCATCAATTTTGAAAACAAATTGTGCTGTTCAAAAATTAGAGCTGCTAATTGCGCGATTCTAATGGTTGGAAAGTTTTGAGGTCGCATTCTAAAAAATTGAAACTGTTCTTTTGCGATGGGCAACAATTTATATTTATGTTTTAGATACCGATAGTTTTGCTGCAATTGTTGATGATAATGTTCTGGAAGATCTTCTTCTAAAAATCCTGCTTGACCAAAAAACAATGCAGTGAGCTGATTTTTATCAAAATAAACTTTTCTAACCACAGAAAAATCAAGAGAATTTGCCAGTTGTAAAAAAGCATCTCCATTAACTTTTAACCCAAAATTTTTAGCTAATAATTGAAATAAAACAGCTTCAAAATCGGTATTTGTGTGCACTAATAACTCTTTAATAAAACCTGATTTTTGTTCTAATCTTTCAAAATACAATCGTTCTAACCAATTATTTAAAAGAAATTCATCTATTTTTAAAATTTGACGTTCACAAGGAATAAAACGTTGTTGATGATACATTAAAGTTTTATAATTTACTAAAAGCGCTTTCGAAACAAAGTTTTTGAGCACCAATGTTGGTAAAGGCTGGTTATTTTTCATAAAAACATCGACATCATGCTCCCAAACTACATGTAAAATAACCACATCATAATTAGCATCCTCTTCATGTTTATGTAAATACCAATCAGAAGATTTTATATGCATTTCTACATTTCCACCCCAAAGTTGGTTGTCTATTTTTACTTGAGCATTTAAAAAATCGGGCCCTGAATTTTTATTATGCATTCCTGATTTTATAATAGAAATCTCCTTATTATCAGAAGTTTGTAACTTAAGACTCGAAAATATTTTGTACTGCCAAACATAATAAAGAAATTCTTCGTGCATCTTTTTTTGCTTCAAGATACAAAAAAATTTATTTGCTTATCAATTTTTCCAATAGAGGTACGTTTCTCAAACTATTTTTATCGTTTATTTTTACACCTTAAATAAAAAAAATGAATTCGATAGAAAGTTTACAATGGCGATATGCCGTTAAAAAATTTGATACTAAAAAAATCTTATCAACAGCACAAATAGAAACCTTAAAAGAAGCCTTTAATTTAACAGCAACTTCTTATGGTTTGCAGCCTTTAAAACTATTAGTAATTAAGAATAAAGACATTCAAAAAGAATTAGTTGTACATTCTTACAATCAACCACAAGTTTTAGAAGCTTCGCATCTTCTTGTTATTTGCATTCCAAAAGAATATAGCAGCAAAGAAGTTGAAAATTATTTTAATTTAGTAAAAAAGGTTAGAGCAACTCCAGATTCGGTAATGAATCCTTTTAAAAAATTTTTAACTGCTGAAATTGAGAAAAAAACACAAGCCGAATTATTTGCCTGGAACAAAAACCAAGCCTATTTAGCTTTAGGTAATTTACTTACAATTTGCGCTTTAGAAAAAATAGATTCTTGCCCAATGGAAGGTTTTATTCCTGAAAAATATGATGAAGTTTTAAACTTAGATGCACAAAATTTAACCGCCACGTTAGCTTTACCTGTTGGTTTTAGAGCCGATGATGACTATATGAAAGATTTGAAAAAGGTTCGTAAAAATCTTGAGGATGTAATCATAGAAATCAACTAAATAAATTAAAACTATAAAAAGCCTTCTTTCTTCAGAGGGCTTTTTTTTGGTCTTTAAAAACTGTACTTTTGATGCACCAATTTTAAAGATAATATCATGAGTCAAGAGATTAGAAATATAGAACCAAAAGCAGTTTGGAATCATTTTGCAGATTTAAATGCTGTTCCGAGACCTTCTAAAAAAGAGGAAAGAATTATCCAGTTTATGGTTGATTTTGGCAAAAAATTAAACCTCGATACTTTTGTTGATAGTGTTGGCAACGTCATCATAAAAAAACCAGCAACGTTGGGCATGGAAACTAGAAAAACCATTGTGCTGCAAGGGCATTTAGACATGGTGCATCAAAAAAATGCAGATACTGTTTTCGATTTTGATAAAGAAGGCATTAAAATGTCTGTAGATGGAGATTGGGTAAAAGCAAAAGGCACCACTTTAGGTGCAGATAATGGTTTGGGGGTTGCTGCAATTATGGCAGTTTTGTCTTCTACAGATATTCAACATCCAGAAATTGAAGCTTTATTTACCATTGATGAAGAAACCGGAATGACGGGAGCTATGGGTTTAGAAGGAGGTATATTAAAGGGTGAAATCTTGTTAAATTTAGATACCGAAGAAGATGATGAAATCGGAATTGGTTGCGCCGGTGGTGTAGATGTAACCGCTACCAGAACCTATAAAGAAGAAGAAACCCCTAAGAATACAACTGGATTTACAATTGCTGTAAAAGGTTTAAATGGAGGGCATTCAGGAATGGATATCATCAAAGGTTTAGGAAATGCCAACAAAATTATGAATCGTATTTTGTTTGATGGCTTCACTAATTTTGGTTTGCGAATTGCCAACATTAATGGCGGAAGTTTACGAAACGCAATTCCTAGAGAAAGCTTCGCAACTGTTATTATTGATACTGTTTCTAAAGAACCTTTTCTGTTTGAAAGTACTCAATTAATAAACACAATAAAAGAAGAGTTTTTAACATTAGAAGCTAATTTAGAGATTGAAATAAAGGAAGTTACATCTCCAGAAAAAGTGATGGATTTAGGAGTTCAAGAAGGTTTTATCAAAGCTATTTATGCCGCTTTAAATGGAGTATATAGAATGAGTCCTGATGTTTCAGGGCTCGTAGAAACTTCAAATAATATTGCAAGAGTTATTGTAAAAGAGGGTACAATTAAAATAGCGTGTTTAACGCGCTCATCTTCTGAAAGTAATAAATGGGATTTGGCAAATTCCTTACGATCTTGTTTTGAATTGGCGGGTTTTGATGTTGATTTTGCAGGAACCTATCCTGGTTGGTTGCCTAACTTAAATTCAGAAATTTTAGTAGTCCTTGAAAATTTGTATAAAGAATTATTTCAAGAAAACCCAAATATTGCTGCCTGTCATGCAGGTTTAGAATGTGGTATTCTAGGTCAGAATTATCCTAAAATAGATATGATTTCTTTTGGACCAACTATAAAAGGAGCGCATTCTCCAGATGAGCGCGCTCAAATATCATCCACTCAAAAATTCTGGAAATTATTCATGGAGGTTTTAAAAAATATTCCAGAAAAAAAATAATAGCAAACTATAAAAAATAACGTTCATTTGAATGCTGACAATTGTTTAAAAACTCAAAAGAAAAGAACATAAAACACTTAAATGCAATCTTTTAAAAGATTATTCTTTTGTTAACATCTTTCATTTTCAGAAAACATAAAAAAATGTAATTTTACTCTTTAGAAAAAGAGCCTCGGTATGGGAAAAATAATTGCAATTGCAAATCAAAAAGGAGGAGTTGGTAAAACAACTACCAGCATTAATTTAGCAGCTGCTTTGGGTGTTTTAGAGAAAAAAGTATTATTAATTGATGCTGATCCTCAAGCAAATGCCTCTTCAGGTCTTGGCATAGATGTAGATGCTGTAGAATATGGAACTTATCAAGTTTTAGAAAACTCTATTGCTGCAAAAGATGCTATTGTAAAAACATCTTCTCCTAATGTAGATATAATCCCTGCACACATCGACTTGGTGGCAATAGAAATAGAATTGGTAGACAAGGAAGAAAGAGAGTATATGCTTAAAAAAGCGGTTGAAAAAATTAAAGATCAGTATGATTATATTTTGATTGATTGCGCACCATCATTAGGTTTAATCACTTTAAATTCTCTAGTTGCAGCAGATGCTGTGATCATTCCTATACAATGTGAGTATTTTGCGTTAGAGGGTTTAGGAAAACTACTGAATACCATAAAAAGTATTCAAAACTTACATAATTCTGATTTAAATATAGAAGGTTTACTGCTCACCATGTTCGATTCTAGATTGCGCTTATCAAACCAAGTTGTAGATGAAGTTAGAAAACATTTTTCTAGCATGGTTTTTGATACAATTATAAGAAGAAATACGCGTTTAGGAGAAGCACCAAGTTATGGCGAAAGTATAATTGCATATGATGCCACTAGTAAAGGCGCTGTAAATTATTTAAATTTAGCCCAAGAATTATTAAAAAAGAATTCGTAGAATGGCAAAAGCAACAAAAAAACAGGCTTTAGGAAGAGGATTATCTGCTTTGTTACAAGATACACCGAACATCAATACTGCATCCGATAAAAATGCAGATAAGGTTGTTGGGAACATTATTGAACTAGAGCTAGAATTAATTGATGTAAACCCATATCAGCCAAGAACTTATTTTGACGAAGAATCTTTAAGAGAGCTTGCTAGTTCTATTAGAGAGTTAGGCGTAATTCAGCCAATAACCGTAAGAAAATTAGAAGGAAATAAATTTCAATTAGTTTCTGGTGAACGACGTTTTAGAGCATCAAAATTAATAGGAAACAATACAATACCAGCTTATATAAGGCTTGCCAACGATCAAGAAATGCTAGAAATGGCCTTGGTTGAAAACATACAGCGTAAAAATTTAGACCCCATAGAAGTAGCCCTTTCTTATCAGCGTTTAATTGATGAAATTCAATTAACTCAAGAAGAATTAAGCACACGAGTTGGTAAAAAACGTTCTACAGTTACAAACTATTTGCGTTTGTTAAAATTAGATCCTATTTTACAAACAGGAATGCGTGATGGCTTTATTTCTATGGGGCATGGCCGTGCAATGATTAATGTGGACAACACTGAAGATCAGCTAGCGATTTATGAGAAAATTTTACGTGAAAAATTATCGGTAAGACAAACTGAAGATTTAGTAAAAACTCTAAAATCTGGTGTTATAGCAAAACCAAAAAAGAAAGTTGTACCACCCTACATTAAAGAAAGTGTAAAAGATATTAGCGATTATTTGGGACACAAAATCAATGTTACAATAACCGCAAACGGAAAAGGAAAAATCTCCATTCCTTTTCATTCTGAAGAAGACTTTAATCGTATTAAAAATCTTTTAAAATAATTGTTTTTCAAAAAAGCCATACTTGTTTTATGCCTCGCATGTTTTTCTGTGAATCTTTTAGCCCAAAAAGATTCCATATCAAAAAGTGTGAAATTAAAAGAATTTAAAATAAAAGGAAAAATAAAGCAAGGAGGTATTTATAATCCTTTAGCCCCTTCTAAAGCAGCATTTTATTCCGCTATTTTTCCAGGAATGGGGCAAATTTATAATAAGAAATATTGGAAAGCTCCTATCGTTTGGGGAGCATTAGCGATTCCTGCTTATTATTATCAAATTAACAATAGCGACTATAAACGTTTTAGAACTGCGTATAAGTTAAGAAAAAACGGATTAGTGGATGAATTTAACATAAATGGTCAACTAATTGTTTCTACAGAAACCCTAGAAACTGCTCAAGAACAATTAAGAGAAAATAGAGATATGTCCTTATTAACAGGCGTTATACTATATATCTTACAAATTGTAGAAGCTAGTGTAAATGCACATTTATTGCAATTTAATACGGATGATAATTTATCATTTAGACCTAGTGTAATTTCAAATCCTATTCGATTTGATGCACCAACTGTAGGACTCAAAATTAAATATACTTTTTAAAATGAAAATTGCACTTTTAGGCTACGGAAGAATGGGAAAAGAGATTGAAAAAATCGCAATTTCCAGAGGTCATGAAATAGTGATTAAAAAAGATGTTGATGACACCATTGACATTACGCTAGCAGACGTAGCGATTGATTTTAGCGTTCCTAATTCAGCTTTCAATAATATTTCTAATTGCATACAGCATAATGTTCCTGTAATTTCTGGAACAACGGGTTGGTTAGACAGATATGAAGACGCTGTTGCGCTGTGTAAAGAAAAAAAAGGAGCTTTTATCTACGCCTCAAATTATAGTGTGGGTGTTAATATCTTTTTTGAACTAAACAAACAGTTGGCAAAAATGATGAGTAATCTAAAAGATTATAACATTTCTATGGAAGAAATTCATCACGTAAAAAAGTTAGATGCTCCAAGTGGCACAGCAATTACTTTAGCAGAAGGAATTATTGCAAACTCTTCTAAAACCGCATGGGAGTTAGATAAAATTTCATCCGAAGAACATATACCGATTATGGCAAAAAGAATTCCGGATGTACCTGGAACGCATACTGTTTGGTACAATTCTGAAGTGGATACCATAGAAATTAAACATACAGCTCATAACAGAAAAGGATTTGCCTTAGGAGCCGTAATTGCCGCAGAATGGATTTTAGATAAAACAGGCATTTTTTCTATGAAAGATGTGTTAAACATTGGTTAAGAACTGTAACATTTTTTCTATTTTGCGCCTTATAAATTATACAATTATTCCTACTTAAAGGAAATTAAAAAAATATTATGACATATTTACAATGGTTTATCTTCTTTCTAGTTATTCAAGTTATTCATTTTTTAGGCACTTGGAAACTCTATGTAAAAGCGGGCAGAAAAGCTTGGGAAGCTGCGATACCAATTTATAACGGAATCGTTTTAATGCAAATTATAAATCGACCTAAATGGTGGATTGTTTTACTTTTTATACCGATTGTAAACTTGTTAATGTTCCCAGTAATTTGGATAGAAACAATCAGAACTTTTGGTTTTTACAAAAAACTAGATTCACTTTTAGTCATCGCAACTTTAGGCTTGTATATTTTCTATATCAACTATGCAACAGATGCAGCCTACAGAGCCGATAGAAGTTTAAAACCTCGTTCAGAATTAGGTGAATGGGTTAGTTCTATTACCTTTGCAATCATTGCTGCTACGCTAGTACACACTTATTTTATGCAACCTTTTACCATTCCTACATCCTCTTTAGAGAAATCTTTATTAGTGGGAGATTATTTATTCGTAAGCAAATTTCATTATGGTGCCAGAGTACCCTCTACAGTAATTGCTGCGCCGATGGTGCATGATTCGCTGCCTTTTACGGGAACAGCTTCGTATCTTAAAAAACCACAATTACCTTATACACGATTGCCCGGTTTACAACAAATTAAGAATAATGATATTGTCTGTTTTAACTGGCCTGCCGATACTTTAGCCACAATGTGGGGAGATACTTCAGGAAAATTTACTTATAAACCCGTCGATAAAAAAACGAATTATGTAAAACGTTCTGTTGGTATAGCTGGAGATTCTTTAGAAATTAGAGATGGTTATGTTTACATAAACGGCGTAAAGAACGATTTACCCTACAGAGCAAAATTACAATTTTACTATACTTTTGAGTGCAAACAACCTATTAGCCAAAGTACTTTTCCTAAATTTTTATTAGATAAAGAACGAACAGGCGTCTATAAAATTTTGACTGAATATTGGGAAAATGACAAAGTACAAGAGGCTATAAAAAAGAACGGAAGCCTTTCTAAAATTGGTCAAGATTCCTTATATACAGAAGTTGCTGGTGGTGTAAACCCTGAGTTTGCACAACGTTTAAAAATGATTAATGTTGATACTAAAATCAATATTAATATGACAGATGAAGAAGTTGCTCGACTTAAAAAATATCCTTTAACCGCATCTGTTAAAAAAGTAAATCATGCGCCTGATAATGCTATTTTTCCGCATATAGAAAGTAATCAATGGAGCCAAGATAATTTTGGTCCAATTTATATTCCGAAAGCTGGCGCTACTGTAAAATTAGACAAAAAATCCTTACCTTATTACGAGCAGATTATTAAAAATTATGAAAATAATGATTTAGTAATCAATGGAGATGCTATTTTTATCAACGGAGAAAAAGTAGATTCTTACACCTTTAAACAAGATTATTACTGGCTAGTTGGAGATAACAGACACAACTCTCTAGATGCTCGTTATTGGGGGTATGTTCCTTTTGATCATGTGCTAGGAAAGCCTGTAATGATATGGTTTAGTTGGGATGCTGATGCACCTTCTTTTGGTGTAAAGTTAAAATCGATTCGATGGGATAGAATGTTTACCACCGTTCATGGAGATGGAGAACCAGTTTCTTATAGATATTTTGTCTTTGCCTTGATAGCTCTTTATATTGGTTGGAGTTTTTTTAAAGGGAAAAAGAAAGTTAAGAAATAGCCCTCTGTATTCAGTTTTCAGTATTCATTATTCAGTATTCAGTAGCAGTATTCAGTAGCAGTAAATAGTTAAATAAACACAAATATGCACAGGTTTATAACAAAGTTCGCAAAGGTTTTTATATTCATTTCTTTTGATAAAAAAGCTAGAGCATCTTTTCATAAACTTGCCAAAATATCCCCTTTAGGGAATTAAAAGGGGCTTTATGGCATTATTTATTCCTACTTATTTTTCTCCTATTTCTCAATATTCAGAGATTGTAAAATCGGATACTGTAGTTTTTGAAATGGAAGATAATTTTCAGAAACAAAGTTACCGAAATCGTTGTTACATCTACAATTCAAACGGAAAACAATTGTTGAGTATTCCAGTAAAACATCCATTGAAATCAGCTAGAAAGAAAACAAAAGACACGTTAATTGAGAACGACTTTCCTTGGCAAGATCAACATTTTAAATCTTTACAAATCGCTTATAGAACTTCTCCTTTTTTTGATCTTCTTGAAGATGATATCGCTCCTATTTTCGAAAAAAAATACAAATATCTTCAAGATATTAATATCGATAGTTACTTATTTATTACAGATGCACTTCAACTAAATTCAGACTTCTCTAAAACTGATAATTATAAATTGGAAACCCAAAAAAATGATTACAGATTTTTAGCCGATAGAAAACATCAACCTAAAAAAACAACGGAAAAATATATACAAATGTTTGATGACAAGCATGGTTTTATTGAAAATCTTTCTATTTTAGACCTATTATTTATGGAAGGCCCCAATGCGTTAAGTTTTCTATAGAATTTTAAAAATGTTATTTTAAACTGAAAAGGCACTTCGTAAATGAAAAACTTGCTTAATTTTATTAATAACTTTCATGTTTTACCTAAAGAATCTTATCAGAAATTTTCAAAGCTTACACGAATAAAAAAATTTTCTAATAACCATATATTAGCAAAGTATGGAGAAATACCACAAGACCTTTTTATTCTTAAAAGCGGGATTGTAAGATCTTATTATACTGATGAAAAAGGCAAAGAATATATAAGAAGTCTATTTACGCCTTTTAGTGCTACGGGTGCTTTAGGCGCTTTAATTTTAGACAAGTCTTCTGATGTTTCTTATAGTTGTTTAACTGAATGTGAGTTATATGCCATCAATTTTAAAAAACTAAAACAACTTGCCTTAGAGGATAAAGATATTGCATACATGTACGCAAGCGCTTTAGAAAGTGTATTCTTATTGCTTGAATCAAGGATATATGACTTAACTATTTTAGATGCAACAATGCGATATAAAAAATTAAAAAGGGTAATTCCTAACATAGAAAATTTAATACCTCAATATCACATTGCTTCTTTTCTAAATATTACGCCCGTTCAATTAAGTAGAATTCGCAAAAAATTATATACTATCTAATTTATAAACATATGTACATAAAATATACATAAATACCATTTAAATCTGATTGATAACTAAAAAATCCCCCAGCAAAGTAAGCGTTCGCTAATCTATATTTAATTTTTGTGCCGATTTTGAGGTTACAATTCCAATAATTTATTAGCTTTATATTCTGTGATTCAATCAATGACATCAGATAACCAATGATATGGATTTATGTTTAAGGTTTTACATGTGTAAACGCACTATTTTTATTTAAAAATAAAGGTTTTTACCTAGCTTGATGCCTATTCAAGTATTTCATTGAGCAAATAAAAACTGAATAGAAAATCCGTATCGATTTTAGTAAGTTGACCAGAAACCTTAACAACTTATAAAAATTGTAACCACGCATTTTTTTAAAATTAATTTTTACGATAAAGTTTGAATCAATATATAATTTATGATTGTTGTAACTAATAATTAAACCCACAATACCAATAATAAACATCGCTAAGAAACTATAGAGTATATTTTTATTACTTATAAAAAGTTTAGAAAGAACCGTCATTCTTAAAAAAATAAATCCCAAATATATCCATTTACTATCGTGCTCTACTCTTTTTTTGATTGAATTCGTTGGTTTTTTATTAACTAATATTTTTAAAGAATCCTAATCCCGATAAAGTAAAAATAATGTGGAAATTAACATTAACCCAGTAATGATAGGGGTTCCTCTAAAATCATAAGATACTGTAATAACAAAAACGTTGGCTATGATTGGTAAAAAAAGAACCGTTCCTAGTTTTGCAAAGCATTGCGTTACAAGCAGTGTTCTTGTAACGAATTGTGCCAATCCTAAAAAGTGCCAATATAAACCTGATTCCTATAACGTTTCAAAAAAAATGACAAGAAGAATTTATAGGATTTTCAAGGCCACTTTCTGTTGTAAAACATAATCCTTGAATTTTTGCAAGGCTTTCAAAAATAAATGCAAAACCAATTAAATATCGAAGATAGATGGTAAATATTTGCATCCAAGACGTATGTTTCACTGTAGAAATTTTTTAGATGACGTTTTAAGATTAATTTTATTACTCAATTCGTGTAAAACGACATCTCTTTATGTTATTATTCTTGGTGAATTTCACTTTAAATCTTCTAGTATTTGGCTACATCTGAATATAATTTAAGTGCGGTAACATTGCTTTATTCACAACATTAGTTGCAATTAAATAGACTACTTACAACGATCTAAATGAAAAAAAACTAGACTATTTATATACATTTAATCTATTTAAAAAGATAATTATAAAAATAAATTTAACACTCAACCACTTATTCTTTAAAATTCAACATTTATTTCTTGAAAAGGTCAACTACTACTGTGCTCCTTTTTTTTGCGCCTTAAGCATCATTTTATTGTAGTTTTGACTTATCAATATTTAATATTAATTTATAATTCCCCCCAATTATGAACACAAATACTTTAAAACAAGTAACGATCCTTTTAGTTTGTGCCATCGGTTTATACCTTTCAGGAATCAATTTATTGACCATTCCTAGTATACAATCTTTATCTGATGCAGCAACGGTAATGACTTTTTTCTCTTGTTTTTTTCCTTTCTCAATTTTAAGTGTAAACTTATCTATTAATCTAATACAATTCCTTGTAAAATTTAAAACCTTACAAATATAAATAAATTAGACAAAATTGAAATTTTTGATATTATTTTTTGCATCACATCTTTACTGCAAATAGCAAGGGCTTTTTTAAAAGATGCATTAAAAGCAGCTCAAGTCTTTAGTTTTAAACTCAAAATCAAATAGTTTTATGCTGTACTTTAATCGTTCGGTTAAAAATTTTCAAAAAAATGTAACATGCTGTTATACAGATTGATAAAATTTAATTTGAAATTAGAGCTACCATGTTATTTCTAAAAACACTTATTCCTTGAATTCATACTTTTATTTTTTAAGGAGTACAAGTACTACTGCGATCCTTTTTTGAGTATAAAAACAATCCTTTTATTGTAAATTTGAGTAACAATAATTCTCCCTATCATGAAAACAGACACCATCAAACAAGTAGTAATTCTTTTAATCGCTATCACCGGTTTATACTTTTCAGGACTTAATTTAATAAAAATCTCGAACATTCAATCTTTCTCTGATGTAGTAACAGTAATGACTTTCTTTGCTTGTTTCTTTCCTTCTTTAATTTTGACAGCAAACTTATCTGCTAAAACTCTAAAATCAATTTTAAAACTTGCAACACATTAGATTTTAAATTTAAATAGCGATTTATATAAACTATTCCCCCGCCGTATGTTCATGATCAAATCCTCCAAAAAAACTTAAAGAAACACTCTTTAAGTTTTTTTTTGGAGTACAAGTTGTATTCTTCATATTCAATTACAAAAAGTAAAAATATTACACAAAAGCTAAAAGCACAATTGCACTAATAAAAACACTTATCCCTTAAACTAACACCTTTATTTTCTGAGGAGTACACGTACTACTGCAATTCTTTTTTAGCGATCAAAACCATCCTTTTGTTGTAAATTTAGGTAATAGTAACAGTCCTTATTAATTTATAATTTCCATAATTATGAAAACAGACACCCTAAAACAAGCAGCTCTCTTTATACTTTCTGCAATCGGATTATCCTATTCAGGCTATAATTTACTTACGTCATCTAGTATAACTTCTTTACTAGATTTGTTAAATCTTATCGTCTTTTTTTCTTGTTTCTTCCCTAGTTTAATTTTGTCGATAAACTTATCTACCAAAATTTTAAAATCTTTTACGAAACCTGAAACTCGTCAGATTTAAAACATAAGAATCATTAGCCTAAATTCACTCCCCCAGTTTGTTGCAAGGCATCAATAACATTACTTACAATAAATAAAGCTGAAAGAACTTTTCTATCAGCTTTATTTGATTCTAAATTAAATGGTTTCTTTTTGTAATTTAATAATTTCCTTGCAGAAGTTTCAAAAATTTTGACGGAAGAAATAACACCTACAAAAATAATATTAAGGCATAAAAGAAGTCTCCAAAAACACTGAATAGTATTCAAGCATACTTGGAGACTTTTAAAATTTACACTAACTTCTTAGCATTTTTTACTTTTTGCTTGGTCAGTGCCAATTCAATTACCTGTTTCATATCAGAAACATAGTGAAACGTTAAACCTTTTAAATAGCTTTCTTTTATTTCAAGAATATCTTTTTTGTTGTCGTCACACAAAATTATTTCTTTAATATTTGCTCTTTTTGCCGCTAATATTTTTTCTTTAATGCCGCCTACAGGCAACACCTTTCCACGCAAAGTAATTTCACCAGTCATGGCTAATTTATTTTTTACTTTACGTTGTGTAAACGATGAAACTAAGGAAGTTAACATGGTAATACCTGCACTTGGCCCGTCTTTTGGTGTCGCACCTTCAGGCACATGAATATGAACATTGTACTTTTCCATCGTTTGTGGTTTAATACCAAATTCCTCTGCGTTCGATTTTATATATTGTAAGGCAATGGTTGCAGACTCTTTCATGACATTTCCTAAATTACCAGTAATAGAAAGTGTTCCTTTTCCTTTAGATAAGATCGATTCTATAAATAAAATATCGCCACCCACGCTCGTCCAAGCCAAGCCAGTAACCACACCTGCTACCTCATTACTTTCAAATTTATCTCTGTTTCTTGGTGTTCCTAAAATAGCTTCTATTTTTTCTGATGATATTGTAATGTCGTATTCCTCCTCTAGCGCGATACTTTTCGCCGCAAAACGAACTACTTTTGCAATTTGTTTTTCTAAACCACGAACACCAGATTCGCGCGTATAGCCTTCAACAATTTGTTCTATTTGCTTTTTACCTAATTTTAAATCTTTAACTGTTAAGCCATGTTCCTTTAACTGTTTTGGCAGTAAGTGTCTTTTTGCAATTTCAACTTTTTCTTCAATCGTATAACCGGTAACATTAATGATTTCCATTCGATCTCTCAATGCCCAAGGAATTTGACCTAAATTATTTGCAGTTGCGATAAAAAGTACTTTAGATAAATCGTACCCAACTTCTAAATAATTATCATAAAAAGACTCATTTTGTTCTGGGTCTAAAACTTCTAACATTGCCGAAGACGGATCTCCTTGGTGGCTTTGTCCAAGTTTATCAATTTCATCTAATACAAAAACTGGGTTTGAAGTGCCCGCTTTTTTCAAGTTCTGAATTAAACGCCCTGGCATAGCACCAATATAGGTTTTTCGGTGTCCTCTAATTTCTGCTTCGTCACGCAAACCACCTAAAGACATCCTTACATATTTTCGTCCTAATGCCTCTGCAACAGATTTTCCAAGTGAAGTTTTACCAACTCCTGGAGGACCATATAAACATAGTATTGGCGATTTCATGTCATTCCTCAACTTTAAAACAGCCAAATGCTCTATAATTCTTTCTTTAACTTTTTCCAAGCCGAAATGGTCTCTATTTAAAACTTTGGTTGCAAATTTTAAGTCGAATTTATCTTCAGAAAAAACACCCCAAGGCAACTCTAACATCAACTCTAAATAGCTTCTTTGTACACCATATTCTGCGGCTTGCGGATTCATTCTTTTAAGACGACTCAGCTCTTTTTCAAAAGTATCACCAACTTCTTCGGTCCACTTTTTAGTTTTAGATTGCTTGCGCATTTCCTCCAATTCTTGATCGTTAGAAACACCACCCAATTCTTCTTGAATCGTTTTTAATTGCTGATTTAAATAATAATCGCGCTGTTGCTGATCTAAATCTTCACGAGTTTTAGACTGAATATCATTCTTTAATTTTAATTTCTGAAGCTCTTTATTTAAATTTTTAAGCGTTAATAATGCACGGTCTTTTAGATTGTCTTTTTCTAAAATAACTTGTTTTTGCATTACTGATAAATCCATATTTGAAGCAATAAAATTGACCAAAAACGAATTCGATTGAATATTTTTAATTGCAAAAGAAGCCTCTGATGGTAACATCGGGTTTTCCTTAATTACTTCTAAGGCCTGTTCTTTTATAGAATCTATAATCGCTTCAAATTCTTTTAAATCTTCTACGTTTCTGTCTTCAAACGACTCTTTTACTGTCGCTTTTAGATAAGGTTCATCTTGAATAATTTCATCAATTTCGAAACGTTTTTTACCTTGAATAATTACAGTTGTATTACCATCTGGCATTTTTAAAACACGTAAAATTTGCGCTACAACTCCTGTTGTATTGAGATCTTTTAACAAAGGATCTTCCTCATCTTCATTACGTTGCGAAACAACTCCAATAATTTTATCGCCTTTATTAGCATCTTTAATCAATTGAATTGATTTATCTCTTCCTGCCGTTATAGGTATAACGACTCCTGGAAATAAAACCGTATTCCTTAAAGGAAGAATTGGTAATATTTTCGGAACAGTTTCTTTATTGATAATTTCTTCATCCTCTGGTGTCATTAAAGGAATTAATTCTGAATCTTCATTCATAATATTTTGAAAAGACAAACTGTCTAACTTTATAACTTTTGTTTTGCTCATATATTGTATATCTGTCATTCTGACATTGATTTTATAAAAATAAAACATCAATGTAAAATTAGTTTTTATAAATTTCTGATAATCAAATACATAAATAATATAATTTAATTACTATTTTATATAAAAACAATAGTTATGCCAATGATAATTATACCGCGGATACCTCATTATTTTTTATCATTTTTGTACATAAAAACAAAAAATGTCTGCAATAAAAATTCGCAAAATTCGCTATAAAAATTGGAATGCTATTGAAATTTCAAATTTAGAAATTAAAATTTTAGTAGTTCCAGAAGTTGGTAGAGTTCTGCATTATGGTTTTTTAGATGGACAAAATATATTTTATGAAAACGACCAACTTAAAGGAACTCAATTTAAAACAGGAGAATACTATACAGAAAACAACCTAAAACAAGCTCCTAATATTGGTGGCAATAGAGTTCTACCATGTTCTGAGGAATACTTTAATCGTATTACAGGTAGCAGACATATTCCCGATCCATTTATAAATGCTAGTTCTTTTACCCATTCCATTTTAAAAAATGGAGTTCTTTTAGAAAGCCCAATAAGTAAATTATTAGGCATACAAATAAAAAGAATTATTACAATTTCTGCCACAGGAACCGAAGTAAACATCCAACAAGAATTGGTAAAAAAAACGGATGCAAAAGATAAAAGTCTTGAAGAAATTCCCTTAACCATCTGGAGCTTATCCAAAATTAAAACTCCAAATATTGGCTATCTCCCCATTCACAAAAAAAGTTGTTTTAAGAATGGTTATTTAGTACCTGTTTGGCCAGACGCTAAAAATAATGCCTTTAAAAATGTATCTGTAGCAAATGATATTTTAGCCATAAAATCATCTGAAGACTTGCCTCAAAAAGTTGGATCAGATTCTAAAAACTGGATTGCTAGTTTCTTAGCAGAAACTTTGTTTGTAGAAAAATATAACTTTGAAAACAACCAAAAGGCAGTATATCCAGATGGCGGTACTTCTTGTACTATTTTTGGAAATGATCTTTTTAGTGAATTAGAATGTTTAAGCCCTGAAAGAACCTTAAAAATAGGAGAAATTATTCAGTATGATTTACAATGGAGTTTACAAAAAGTAAAAGATGAAAGTGCTGTAAAATCCATATTACAAAGCTTATAAAAACATAAACGGTTACCTTATATTATTGATCATTTGAAATTACGATCATAAAAAACGTGTTTCCCTTTCTGTTTGAACTAAAAAAAACTGAAAGTAAGATGATGCTTTATTTTTTATTTTTGTCTACAAAAAGAACATTATTTTTTTTACCGTAATTTAAAGCAATAACGGGTATTTCTAAAAAAACTATTTTTATTTTACAAAACTGTCACAACTCAAAAACAGTTTTGTCTTTTATACAGAACCATTTTATTGGAAGCTAATCAACCACATATAACCAACCTCGTAGAACGCTGCAAATCGTCTGACAAAAACGCACAGCTGCAACTTTACAATGCTTATTACAAAGCAATGTATAATTCTGCATACCGCATTTTAAAAGATAGCTTTGAAGCTGAAGACATTATGCAAGAAGCCTTTTTAACAGCTTTCACGAAAATGCATACCTATAAAGGTGAAGTTACTTTTGGGGCATGGTTAAAACGAATTGTTATCAATAAAAGTTTGACTCAACTTAAAAAGAACAATCGCTATGAAGAAGTAAAAATGGAAGTAATTCCGAAAGATGAAGCAGAAGGTGAATTGTTAAATTATAAAGGTTTAAACCCAAAAAGCGTTTTAAACTCTTTACAGAGTTTAAAAGATAATTACAGAGTTGTGCTGACCTTACATTTAATAGAAGGTTTTGATTATGAGGAAATTGCACAAATTTTAAAATACACCAACGAGAATGTAAGAACTACAGTTTCGAGAGCAAAGAAAAAATTAAAGCAAGTACTCCTTGCAGAACATATAGAAACACAAGCATATGGAAGATAAATTAGAACACTTTTTTTCTGAAAATGATTTCGATTTTGACCAACCCAATACTGGTCATGAAAAACGTTTTGAAAGAAAGTTAAACAGGCAGCAACCAACTCACCAAAAAACCCCTTGGAAATGGCTATCCGTTGCGGCCTCTGTGGTTTTAGTGCTTGGCTTTTGGCTAGGCAGCAATCATCAGAAAAGGCAAATAGAATTGGCAGATATATCTCCAAAAATGCAGGAAGTTCAGAATTATTTTGTCTCCACCATTAACAGAGAATTAAAAACTATAGAGAAAAACAGAAGTTTAGATACCGAAACAATTATTGAAGAGGCTTTAGATGAATTGGAAGAATTAGAAGATAATTATAAGCTTTTTATTAAAGAATTAAATAATATTGGTAATACAACCAAAATCATTAACGCTATGATTAAAAACTATCAACAGCGTTTAGAAATTTTAGAAAATGTTTTACAACAAATTGAACAAATTAAAAACCCAAATCTTTTAAACCATGAAATATATATTTAAAATAACTTTACTATTCCTTCTTTTTCCACTTATTACATCTGCCAATACGGATGAAAAAAAACACGAGAAAAGTAAAACGATCAAAAAAGAATATAAAGTGAATAAAGACGCAACCGTTGCGCTAGATAATAAATACGGCAACTTAAATATTACCACTTGGGATAAAAACCGTGTAGAAATTGAAGTAACAATCACAGTAAAAGGCGATGATTTAGATAGTGTTGAAGATAAACTTGAAAGTATCGATGTAACTTTTGAAAACTCTGTCAGCTGGGTGTCTGCAAAAACTAATTTCAGAAAAGAAAAACAAAGTTGGTCTCTTTGGGGTAATAACAAAAACATAAATTATCAAATTAATTACAAAGTAAAAATTCCGAAAACAAATTCAGTTGACTTAGACAATGATTATGGCAATATTTATTTGGACGATTTATTTGGAAAAGCAGACGTCAATTGCGATTATGGAAAAATTTCTTTAGGAGAACTTTCTGCTGATAACAATTCGATTAACTTAGACTACTGTTCATCATCAAACATCGTATTTATGGCTAGTGGAAACGTAAATTTAGATTATTCCAAAATTACTATTGAAAAAGCAGGAACGTTAAAAGTAAATATGGATTATTCCACTTTAAAAATTGAAACAGTAGAGAATATCAATTTTAATGCTGATTATGGATCTTTAGCTATCGATGAAGCAACCCATGTTGAAGGAAATTCAGATTATTTAAGCATGAGTTTTGGAACAATTTTAAAGAATTTTACGTTAGACACCGATTATGGTGCAATCACTATTAAACGATTGGCTAAAGATTTTGAAAATGTGGATATTAATAGTGAATATACAGGAATTAGAATTGGTGTGAATGCAGATACAGTTTTTGATTTTACATTAGACTTGCAATATGCTGGCTTTAAAACAGATGATGATAATGTGGAATTCTACAAAAAGATTACGAAATCTTCTAAAAAATATTATGAAGGCAAGTTTGGAAAGGGAAACTCAAATTCTCGCATAAAAATTAAATCTCAATACGGAGGTGTATCAATCAAAGAAAATTAGTCAAAAAATTACTCAAAAATTAACCTAAAAAATAAAATCATGCTTAAAAAAACCACATTCGCTTTACTTTTATGTACCATAAGTTTCTCTGTACATGCTCAAAGTTGGGGAGGCAATAATAAAAAAATTAAAGGAAATGGTCATGTTGTTACCATAAACAGAACGACTTTAGATTATGATGGAATTAGAGTAGGTGGTTCTTTTAACGTTGTACTAGTAGAAGGAAAAGAAGGTGCTATTTCTATTGAAGGCGAAGAAAACATTATTCCTTATATAGAAACAGAAGTAAAAGGAAATACTTTACAAATACAATATCAAAAAAACATGAATATAAGTACTACCAAAAGATTAACGGTTACAGTTGCCTATAAGGATATTGAGAAAGTTTCTTTAGGTGGATCTGGAAATATTACAAATGAAGGTACTATTAAAGCAAATGATTTCTCTGCTTCTTTAGGAGGTTCGGGAAACATTACTTTAAACATTGATGCTGTAGAGGTAAGTACTAATATTGGTGGTTCTGGAAATATAAAATTATCAGGAACATCTAATGAATTAAACTGTTCTATTGCTGGTTCTGGAAGCATAAAAGCCTATGAATTACCTACGAATGCTTTAAGCGCAACCGTTGCTGGTTCTGGAAGTATTAGAGCTACTGTAAAAACTAAAATAAAAGCAAAAATAGTAGGCTCTGGAAGCATTTACTACAAAGGAACACCTAAATATATCGACGTAAAATCTGCTGGATCTGGAGATGTTGTTGATAAAAATTAAAAGCCTATCTAAAGCTTCTAGAAGGGAAGACATGGAAATAGAATACCAATTTAGATGTATGATGGCATTATATATCTAAAATAGTTTAAGATAAAAGTGAGTTTAATAAACACAAAAAAAAGCCTAAAAATGATTCCACATTTTTAGGCTTTTTTTTTGTGTCTTGTGTCTTGTGTCTTGTAAAAAAAACTCAATAATTTCTATACTGACTCGTTTCTTCAAAAACATGTTCTAAAATACGTTGTTCTTTTTCATCAAAAATTAAATTTCTCCGCTTCATCACAACACTAGCAACCTCAAAAACTTTATTGGTTTTGTATTCCGTAAAACCAGAAGCTCCTCCCCAACTAAAAGACGGAACAAAATTTCTTGGAAATCCGCTACCAAAAATATTTGCAGAAACGCCAACAACTGTTCCTGTATTAAACATCGTGTTTATGCCACATTTTGAATGATCTCCCATCATTAAACCACAAAATTGCAATCCTGTTTTTGCAAAACGCCCCGTTTCATAATTCCATAACTTTACTTCGGCATAATTATTTTTTAAATTAGAATTGTTGGTATCTGCGCCTAAATTGCACCATTCTCCTAAAACAGAATTCCCTAAAAAGCCGTCATGACCTTTGTTAGAATATCCCATTAAAACAGAATTATTAACCTCACCTCCTACTTTACAATGAGGTCCTAAAGTGGTAGCTCCGTATATTTTTGCGCCTAATTTTAAAACAGAATGCTCGCACATAGCTAAAGCACCTCTTATTACACAACCTTCCATTATTTCTGCATCTTTACCCACATAAATAGGTCCATCGGTAGCATTTAAAATAGCAAACGTAATTTTTGCGCCTTCTTCTATAAAAATATTTTCTTTGTTGATGTACTGAACGCCCTCAGGAATGGGTTGTGACGTTCTCCCTTCTGTCAACAACTCAAAATCTTGCTGAATTGCTTTATCATTCAAAGCAAAAATATCCCAAGTATTTTTTATTTGAAGAATTTCTTCATCAAACTCAATATGGGTATATTCTTCAAAATTCACTGCTTCTTGTGAGTCTGAAGTATAAAAAGCAAGGACATCATCCCCCTTAAAAATTGCCTCATTTTTTGATAATTTTTTGACTTTTTTTACCAAGCTTTTTGTCGGACAAAAAGATGAATTTATCAAAATATTCTCTTCCAACTCTACCATTGGATATTTTTCTTCTAAATATTCTTCTGTAATTGTTGTGGTGGTTAAACCTAAGTATTTTTCCCATTTTTCTCTAATGGTTAAAATGCCTATTCTTAAATCTGCAACTGGTTTTGTATAAGTAAAAGGTAATAACGATTGTCTAACATCGCCATCAAAAAGAATATAATTCATAAAAAAGCTTTTTACAAATATAAATCTTTGTAATTTTTAAAAGGTATTTTTCAAAAAAAACCGATTAAAAATTACAAAGATTTGTTGTAAATACATTGCGAAAGAGTAATATACTCTTTCATAAGCATTTAGACTATCGTTTTACAAAACGTTTTGTTGCTGAATTTTCACCATTTAAAGAAGTAATTCTTACAACATAAATTCCACTATTTAGGTTTGAAACCATTACAGAAGCGTCATTTTTTGAAATTTGTTTAGACAATACTTCTTTGCCTAATAAGTTAAATATTTTAATATCTAATTTGTCGATATTTTGAATTTGGAAATCGAAATTAAGATTCGTTTCAGCTGGGTTTGGATACATAGTTATAGTGCCCAAATTATCAAAAGACTGTGTACTTAAAACGCCTTCTGCAACTACAGTAATTCTACCAAACATAGAACCTGGATGAGAATCACATTGATAATCATTTACACCAACTCTAGTAAATGTAAAAGAAAATGTGCCACCATTTCCAAAAAATTCACTTTCAAAATTTTCTTCAGCACCGTCAAGACTATTCACGTTATGAGTTCCACCTGAATACCAGTTCCAAATAACAGTATCGCCAACTTCTATAGTTCTGCTGGAATTAGCATTGCCTGATGCTGTTGGTGTTGAATTAAAGCTCCAATCAATATTAATTGTATTTGTTTGTGATGATAGACCAAAAGAGATCATAAAAAATAAAATAATAGGTAGTTTTTTAATCATAATTTAAAGGTTTTAATTGGGTTATTTTTGTTTAATATTTTCAGCTTATTGTTAAACGATGTAAATCTAATAAAATATCTTTTAACTGTTTAACAAATAACTAAATAAGTGAAATTATCCACAATAAAAATAAGCTAAAAGGGAAAAAAAGCTCCTAAAAGGGACATAAAACGGTTTGAATTTAATCTTTTTTAAATTAAATAGAAGTTCCGAAACCAAAGAATTGTATTTTTGAGTTATGACGAAAATTAAAAAACAGTTTAAACAAATTAGTGAATCTCAAGTAATCATTACACAATTAATGTTACCCTCTCACTCTAATTTTAGCGGTAAAATTCATGGTGGCCATATTTTAAATTTAATGGATCAAATTGCGTTTGCCTGTGCTTCGAAACATTCAGGCAACTATTGCGTAACGGCATCTGTGAATAAAGTAGATTTTCTAAATCCGATTGAAGTGGGCGAATTAGTGACTTTAAAAGCTTCTATAAATTTTACAGGAAGAACTTCTATGGTCGTTGGTTTGCGTGTAATTTCAGAAAATATTAGAACGGGAAAAACGAAACATTGCAACTCCTCTTATTTTACCATGGTTGCCAAGGATGAAAAAGGAAAAAGTGCTCCTGTTCCAGGAATTATATTAACTTCTAAACAAGAAATTAGACGTTTTGCCAGAAGTATCATAAGGCAACAAGAAGGTAAAAATAGAACGTCTCGTTTTCATAGCAAAATTTTTAAAGTTGATGACTATTTACATCTATTTGAAAATAGTAATTCTAAAATTGAATTGGAAAAAGAATAGGGAGTTTTCCAATTGATTTTTTAATCAAAAAAACACAATCATATGTTGAACATATAATACACTAGTAAATCGTAAATCTAAACGTACAGAACGAGACTAAACTAATATATTTAAGTTCGAAATATGAAATATAAAAAAGAAATAGAAGATTGTAAAAATGAAAGTTGTAAAATTGATAAAAAAGAAATACATAGAAAATTAGATAGACATTCTACAAATTAAATAACAAACAGTCCTCAATGTTACGAAACCGAATACTCTAAACCAATAATGTGTCTAACTTTATCTAAAGTTTTTATCAAATTTTCAGAAAACTCAAAAGTCATAATATTACTTTCCTTTTTGCCTTTCCTTAATAACTGATTAAAATGTTTAGTTTCAAAATCATAACCAATTGTTTTCACTTCTAAGTCCATAATCTCCTCAAAACCCTCTTTAAAAATTGATATTTTTGAAGGCTCTTGAAAACGACTATGGATTTTTACAACAGCATCTTCAAAAGTAAAAATTGCTTCGGTAGGTGTCTCCTCTAATAAAGAACTTTTTAAATACGCTTTTGCATCGGCATATTCAAAAATCATTGAGCAACTTGAATCTGCTCCGTTTTCAAAAAAAGTAGCTGACGCCTCAATATTATTTGGTATTCCTAACACTGATAGGGTCAAAAAAATTGGATAAATTCCGATATCTAACAAGCTACCGCCTCCGACTTCTTTTCTAAAAACTCTACTTTCGGTATTGTAAGGCATGTAAAAGCCAAAATCGGCCTCTAAGTTTTTTAATTTTCCGAAAGTATTGTTTTCTACCAATTCTAGAACATGTTTAAAATGTGGTAAAAAATAGGTCCATAAAGCTTCCATTAATAAAGTATCATTCTCTTTTGCAACCGCAACCATTTCCGCTACTTCTTGCGCATTTATGGCAAAAGGTTTCTCACATAAAACCGCTTTTTTATGCTGTAAAGATAAGATAGTATGCTGTTTATGAAAACTGTGAGGAGTGGCAATATAAACAGCATCAACTTCAGGATCTTTTGCCAAAGATTCATAAGAATTATAAGCTTTTTTGGCATTGTGTTTGAATGCAAAATTAGTAGCCTTTTTTTTACTTCTAGAAGCCACCGCTACTAATTCTACATTGTCTAATGTCGCTAAATCTGTAGCAAATTTATTGGCTATTTTTCCAAGGCCAATAATTCCCCATTTTATAGTTTTATTGTTCATTTAAAGCTGTTTTATCAATATTAAAAAAACCTAGAAAAAAGAATAATGCAATTAATGTTACCACATGAATTATATTTAAGGAAACATCATTCAAAATGTCAAAACTAATTTTAATAATGGCCAAAGAGGTAACGATTAAAGTAATTTTACTTTGTTTATTAATTGATTTAAAAACAAATGATAAAGAGAAAAATAACACCAAAATACAGCCAATAAAATTTAACCATAAATAACTAATTATAGGCTGTAAACCTTGAGATTCTAGCTTATAAATTCCAAAATAATAAATAGAGCAAATTAATATTTGAGTGATAACTGCTGCTTTAAAAACAGCGTTACCATTTACCTTTTTAAAGAAAAATGCCAAAAGAAAAATTCCTAGAACATTCCCATAAAAAATAGAGCCAATAATATTAACCAACTGAATTAAATTATCAAATAAATTGGCAATACAAGCTACAGAAATGGCAATTAACCCCCAAAGTAACGTGAACCATTTAGAAGCTTTAACAAAATGTTCATCACTTTTTTCTTCTTTTACATTTCGTTTATATAAATCCATAGCAGTTGTGCTCGCTAATGCATTTAATTCTGATGCTGTAGATGACATGGCAGCCGATAAAATTACAGCCAACAACAAACCAATTAATCCTCTTGGTAAATTATTTAAAATAAAATGAATAAACACATAATCTTTATCATTAGATTCTATTTTCTCTAGTAGATTTTCTTTATCAACTTTATCAATAATGTTTTTAGCCGAATCCTTCAGTGCTAAATCAGCAACATTTAATTGTTGCACTATTGGTTTTTCCTTTACCTGAAAGCCATCAGCAAAAATTACTTTTTTTGAATTTTCTATGGCTATATGTTTTGCTTCTAAATTTTTATATTCTTGAGCGTATTTTGAATTTTTAACTTGCTCATTTGCACCTGGATTAAAATTTAATGGAGCAGGATTAAATTGATAAAAAACAAAAACCATTACACCGATTAACAATATAAAAAACTGCATAGGTACTTTTAACAATCCATTAAAAATTAACCCTAACTGACTTTCTCTTACAGATTTTCCTGATAAATAACGTTGCACTTGGCTTTGGTCTGTGCCAAAATAAGAAAGCATTAAAAAAGTTCCTCCAAGAATCCCTGTCCAAACTGTGTATCTGTTGCTTAAATCAAAAGAGAAGTCTAACACTTCCATTTTGTTGCTGGCACCTGCAATTTCTAGAGCGTTTAAAAACGTAATATTTTCTGGTAACTGACTCACAATCATAAAAAAAGCAATGAGCATCCCGATAAAAATAACAATCATTTGTTGCTTTTGTGTTACGTTTACCGCTTTTGTTCCGCCAGAAACCGTATAAATAATCACTAAAAAGCCAATGATAATATTTAAAGTTAGTAAATCCCATCCTAAAACTGCACTTAAAATAATTGCGGGCGCAAAAATGGTAATTCCCGCTGCTAAACCTCTTTGAATTAAAAATAAAATTGCCGCTAAACTTCTTGTTTTTAAATCGAATCTACCTTCTAAAAATTCATAGGCCGTATAGACTTTTAATTTATGATAAATCGGAATAAAAACCACACAAATAATGATCATTGCAAAAGGCAATCCGAAATAAAATTGAACAAAACCCATACCACTATGAAACGCTTGTCCGGGCGTTGATAAAAATGTAATTGCACTGGCTTGTGTTGCCATAACAGACAAACCAATCGTCCACCATTTAGAGTCGCTTCCTCCTTTTAAATAATCATTTACATTGGCGTTTTTTCTAGTAACATAGGCTCCGTAAACTACAATAGAAATTAGCGTTACAGATAAAATGATCCAGTCTATGGCGTGTAATTTGCTTTCTATATCCATGAATTATACGGTAAAATAATTGGTAATAAAATAAAAGAGAATTATGTAAACTACGTTGGCAATTAAAACCAACGAATACTCTTTTTTCCATTTATATTTTTGTTGATTCATTTTTTATTTTTTTTGAAGCTATTTATCATCCTGACCTGCAATTGTTTACCGCTAAAAAAACTAAAATCTAAAAGAAATAAGCTGTCTTGCATTTAACGAAAGTCTGAATTAAAGCTAAACTTGTTCTCATAAAATTATTAATTAATACAAATAAACACTATTCTTATCATGTTATTTTAAACTCAAAAAGGCTCAAAACGATAGGGAGACTCTTGTTATAAAACTTATTTCCCTTTTCCAACAGAAAGCATATTGGCAAACAATTTATATGCACCAGAAACACCCGCAGGCAATTCTCTGAAGAAACTTAAACCGGTATACATATAATATCCTTTACCATATTTTGTCATTAATAAACTTCCCAATTTTGGCGTTTCTCCTTTATCTTTCATAGAAAACAATGGTGTATATTCTTGACTCCAATAATTTGGAAAATACAAGCCTCTTTCTTGCACCCAACCGTTAAAATCTTCTTGTGTAATTTTATTTGGAAAATTTAAGAGTTCATGTGTTTCATCTAAAATAATTACTTCAGACAACTCATCCGTAACACGGTCTCTAGACAATTTTAAACCATAAGGAGCCTTAACATCTACTCCTCTATTGGTGTTGTATTGTACAATCATATTTCCGCCATTTTTTACATACGCTAATAAAAATTTTTGCTTAAATTTTAATTCTTTCACCACATTATAAGCTCTAATTCCTAAAACAATGGCATCGTATTTTTGTAAATTATTTTCATTAATTTCCGAAGGATTAATTTCTTCAACAGTATATCCAATTTGACGTAAGCTTTCTGGCACTGCATCTCCGGCTCCTTTAATATACCCGATTTTATCGCCAACTTTTTCAATATTTAAACGAACTACTTTTGCTTCAGAGCTTAATAAAACAGCTTGTTTAGGAATATGGTTATAATTAATTTCTATCAATTCTTTACTATATTCTTTTCCATTGGCAGATGCCACTACTTTTAATTTTCCAACAGATTCATTCTCTGGAGCTGTTACCAAAAAAGTTACCGTGTCTTCATCATTTTTCTGTTCGATATTAAAGGTATGTTCATTAGGAGAAATTTGCCAATTTTCAGGAGCTTGTAAACGCACAGTACCCGAAATAAAATTTGCACCAGCTTTTACAACCACACTTACTTTTTTAGGTGTTTCATCAGAAAAAATAAGCACTTTGTTTTTTAGCTTCGTTGTTATTAAAGGTAAAATTTCAAACGGCTCATAAATTTCTCCCTGATCACGTTCGGCATATCTTCTTACTACATTTTTAGTGATGGTAATTGGTACACCTTCCATCACTAAATTAAAATTCATTTTAGCAGGTCTTGGTGTTTCCGGTTTCCCTATGAACAAAGAATCTGTAACCGTATACATTCCTAATGCTGCAGGCTCTCTTAACCAATAAGGGTCTGAAAATTGATCTGTTTTTAAGTTGATGGTTTCTTTAAAGGTCATCTTTTTATTGTTAAAAAGAGTCGCTTCTTTAATAAATACTTTTTCATCCATAGAAGATTCGATGGAACTTAAAACCATGGTAACATCACTTCTATTTAATATTTCAAAATTAACATCTATTTTAGAGTTGGGAGTTCCGCTAGAACTATTAGCTGAAACTTCTAAATACAATCCGGCACAAGCTTCAATAATTTCTTTGATTTGCTTTTCTTTAATTTTTCGCCAGTGGCTGTCTTCTAATAATTGTATTTTTTGGTACGCAACTAATAATTTTGAGAGATGTTTAGACGGATTCACAAAATCGAAATTTTCTTCAAGATCATATAAAATAGCGCCAATTTCTCCACCTCCTTCTATTCGATTCCAAGTAGTATTAATTCCTGAAAAAATATCATTTGTATCCTGTAAAGTATCTCCTTTTAAAAATTTTAAATATTCTGTTTGCGTTCCTCTTGTTGTAACTCTACCAAAACCTTGGCACAAATGCTGACTACTCGCCATAGCAGCTAACTCATTGTTAGACAATCCTTTTAACGGGTAATATACACCAACATCTAATTTTGTAAAGTCTTTAGACGCTATTTCAAAGGCTGTTTCATCATTATAAAACCAAGACGAAGTATTGAAAAATAGTCGTTTTGGCTGCCATAAACTTGTGTTTTCTAATTGGGCACTGTATTTAGTACTATCATTGGCTAATTCAAAAGCTTCTACACTTAACATCGCCGAACTAGTATGATGTCCGTGCGTTGTTCCTTGCGTTTCGTGATTAAAACGATTGATAATGACATCGGGTTTAAAAGTTCTAATGGCCCAAACAACATCACTCAACACCTTTTCTTTATTCCAAATTTTAAGAGTTTCATCTGGATGTTTTGAGTATCCAAAATCATTCGCTCGTGTAAAAAATTGCTCACCGCCATCAATATTTCTTGCGGCTAACAATTCTTGGGTCCTTATAACTCCTAACAATTCTCTAATTTCAGGACCAATTAAATTCTGACCGCCATCACCTCTTGTCAAAGACAAATATCCTGTTCTAGCTTTTACATTATTGGCTAAATAGGCAATTAAACGTGTATTTTCATCATCAGGATGCGCGGCAATATAGAGGGCTGTTCCTAAAAAATTTAGTTTCTGTATTTTCTCGTAAATCTGATTTGTTGATAATTTTTGAGGTTTTTGGGCGAATATTGAAATAGAAATCAAAAAAAATGTTCCTATAAAAAGTAAAAGTTTCTTCATTTTTGAATGCTGGTCATTTTTTTGTCAGGTAGCGTGCAATAAAAACATAAATAAATTTTTTACAGCACTCTGCATGACAATTATTGTCATTATCATTTATTAAAAGTGAAACAAATGTAGTTTTTTTGAATCAAAAATTAGTTTGTTAACATAATTATAACATTTTAAAATCTAGAACAAAGCCCTCTGAACCTCTTGATAAATTAATTTTTAAAATCATTTATTAAAGTTATATTTGTAATTCTAATTAAGAAAAATAACCAATGAAATTTATTGTATCGAGTTCTCAGTTATTAAAACAACTACAAGTTTTAGGCGGTGTTATAAATAGCAACAATACGTTACCAATTTTAGATAATTTTTTGTTTGAATTATCTGAAAATCAACTAAAGGTTTCTGCATCAGATTTAGAAACAACGATGAGTTCTATTGTAGAGGTAGAAAGTGAAAGCACTGCTTCTATTGCTGTTTCTGCACGTTTGTTGTTAGATACTTTAAAAACATTTCCAAATCAGCCTTTAACATTTAAAACAAAAGGTAAAAATACGATTGAAATTAGTTCTGATCAAGGGAAATATGACATGGCTTATTTTAGTGGAAATGAGTTTCCGAAAGCAGTTTCCTTGCCATCACCAAGTGCAACCATTGTGCCTGCACATATTTTAGGAACTGCCATTTCTAAAACTATTTTTGCTGCAGGAAATGACGATTTACGCCCAGTAATGAGTGGTGTATTTTTTCAATTTAGCCCACAAAGCTTAACGTTCGTAGCGACAGATGCACATAAATTGGTAAAATATTCCAGAACAGATGTTACTGCAGATCAAACTGCAGAATTTATCATGCCTAAGAAACCTTTAAATTTATTAAAGGGTATTTTAGGAGGATTGGAAAGCGATGTAACCATCGAATACAACGATGCTAACGCAAAATTTACGATAGATAATGTGATTTTAATGTGTCGTTTAATTGATGGAAAATATCCTAATTACGAAGCTGTAATTCCAAAAGAGAATCCAAATAAATTAACGGTTGATAGAGCTTCTTTCTTAAACTCTGTAAGACGTGTTTCTATTTTCTCTAGTAAAACTACGCATCAAATTCGTTTAAAAATGGCGGGTACAGAACTCAATATTTCTGCAGAAGATTTAGATTTTGCCAACAAAGCAGATGAGCGTTTGAGCTGTGATTACCAGGGTGATGATATGCAAATTGGCTTCAATTCTCGGTTTTTAAGCGAAATGTTAAACAACTTAAACGCGAACGAAGTATTAATTGAAATGTCTTTGCCAAACAGAGCCGGAATTTTAACGCCCATAGATGGTACAGATGAAGGCGAACAAGTAACAATGCTAGTAATGCCTGTGATGTTGAATAACTAAGACACAAAACATATAACTTATTAATAAAGCATCGTTTACTTACGGTGCTTTTTTTATTAATTTGTTTTGGATATTACCCTTTATGCGAATATTTGTATCAATTTTTCGATATTATAGCGAATTGTTGGGATACATAAATTCAATTTTAAAAAGTCACTGCAAAAGCCCTTCGTTCATGATAATTTCTAGTAATCGATTTTATATTTCCAGATTTCATTCGTTGAATACTATTGTGTCATCATTTTTAAATCTTGCAGAACTTTAAATCATTTGATTTTTAAATTTGTTTTGATACTTATGCAAATCATAAGCTGCTAAAAGAATCATTGGAAGTAAAATTGATATTCATTGGTTACCTATTAAACCCTCAAATTTCTCAATTTTAGTCTACATATTGTTTGATTGCGAGTCTGTGTTCCGGAATACTTTTGTCATAATTTTCTACAAGAAGTTCTAGAATTTCAGGACTATGCTGACCAATATCTTTTTTATGGCGATATCTAGAAACATACAAGTTGTAGGTCTCTTTAATTTTTTCAAAAATTAAAAAATGCGTATCGTTGAGTTCTGAATATGAAATTTCGTTTCCTGAAAACGAACCCGAGTTATCTAAAAAAAAAGTTGAAAACTCGTAATATTTAAAAACATTTTCCATATTTAGACTAATTCGGCAGATAATCCTAATTGTAATAATTTAGAGCACCTTGGCTCCAAATCTTTGTACTCACCAGATTTTACCGTACATTTTCCTTTGTAGTGCACCAAAATAGTACATTGTTCGGCCTGTTCTAAGGTATGGTCGCATACCTTTATTAAAGATTCAATCACAAAATCAAACGTATTTACTTCATCATTATGCAATACGATTTCATGTTGAAAAGTTTCTTGCTCTAAAACATCTACTTCTTCCTGAATTTTTTCTTTTGTACTCATAACCACAAAATTACAACTTATTGTATTTTAATGCAACCCAATTATTTTTTTCTATAAAGGTTTCTAGTTTTAAATTGTATTTAGAAACTTCTGCATCTATAATTGGCATATCTTCTTGATAAAAACCACTTAATAACAGCACCCCATTTGTATGCAAACAATTTGTATAAATTACCATATCCATCAACAATATATTTCTGTTGATGTTCGCAATAATTACATCATACTTTTTGTTCGTTAAAAGTGAAGAATCCCCTTCAAAAACGCTAATATTTTTACAGTGATTTCTATCTATATTTTCAACAGAGTTTTCATAACACCAACGATCAATATCAATAGCATCAATTGGGTTTGCGCCTTTCATTTCAGCAAAAATCGCTAAAATTCCGGTACCACAGCCCATGTCTAAAACTTTCTTATTTTCTAAATCTAACTTTAGTAAATGTTGCACCATCATGTGTGTAGTTTCATGATGCCCTGTACCAAAACTCATTTTTGGTTCTATAACAATATCATACTTTAAGTTAGGATTCTTATGAAAAGGAGCTCTGATGCTCACTACATCATCTACTTGAATCGGATTAAAATTCTTTTCCCATTCTGCATTCCAATTGGTTTGCGCTACTTCATTTTGATTGTATTCAATAGAAAATTCATCAGCATTTAAAATATAAATATCATCTAAAATATTTGCGTGCCAATCTTGTTTTTGAATATAAGCAGTAACCCCTTTTTCATTTTCCACAAAACTCTCAAAGCCAACGTTGCCAAGTTCTGCAATTAAAATTTCTGTTGCTGGTTCTTTGGGTGCTACCGTAAAATTGTACTCTAAGTATATATTATCCATAAAAAAATGCATCAAGATTTTAAATCCTGATGCAAATTTATTGGTTTTACAACCAAATTTATACATAAATTAAAAATATATTATATCGCTTTTATAATCGCTGTAAAATCTTCAACTTGTAAAGCCGCGCCTCCAATTAAACCACCATCTACATCTGGCTTCGAAAATATTTCTTCTGCATTGGCAGGTTTTACACTACCTCCGTATAAGATAGAAACTGAATCTGCTACTTCTAGTCCGAATTTCTTACCAATAACGGTTCTAACGAATGCATGCATTTCTTGCGCTTGCTCTGGACTAGCAGTTTCTCCTGTTCCGATGGCCCAAACGGGTTCATATGCTAAAATTATACTTTTAAAATCTGCTGGCTTTAGATGAAATAATGAGTTTTTTAACTGGCTCCCTACTTCTAATAAATGGTCTTCTTTTTTTCTTTCTTCTAATTTTTCACCGAAACAAAAAATTGCTTCCATATCATTTGCTAAAACTGCATCTAATTTTGCTGCTAAAAGTTCATCTGTTTCACAAAAATATTCTCTTCTTTCAGAGTGCCCAATAATTACTGTTTTAACACCGATAGATTTTAACATATCTGCTGAAATTTCTCCTGTGTAGGCACCACTTTTAGCTTGGTGCATGTTTTGAGCAGCCACTTCTATAGGAGTATCTTTTGTTTTTTTAACTGCAGAAGATAAACTGAGATAAGATGGCGCTATAATTACTCTTGTATTTTTTAATGGTAATTTTTTAATTGATCTTTTTAACCCTTTAATAAGGGCACTAGTTTCAGCCTTATCATTATTCATTTTCCAATTTCCGGCTACTATTTTTTTTCTCATAATTATATACTTTTATTATAGAATGTAAATTTAATAAATGAATTACAAATATCACTCAGAAAAACAAATACTTACGATAACGATTTATATTTTAGTTTTTAAAGCTTTTACAATGCTTTGATCAGATGCTTTTGTAGCTTTAAAAAGTTGTATCCTTCCTTTTTCATCTACTACGATATATCTAGGAATCCAACTTAAATTTATAAAATCTACAAAATCACCGGAATTCATTCCTTTTGGCAAATTGTAATGTTCTCCTTCTAAATTGTACTTTTCTATCGCTCTTTTCCATGAAGGCTTGCTAAAATCTACAGACAAAAATACATAAACAACTTCAGGAAATTCTTTTTGTAGTTTTTTTGAATCGGGTATCCCTACAATACAATCTTTGCACCAAGAAGCCCAAACATCTATCAGTATTTTCTTTCCTTTATTATGATATAATACTTCTCTAAAGGTAAGTTTAGTATTGTCTAAATCAATCAACATATCTTGCAACGCTTTTTCGGAAAACTCTTTAGGGTCTTCCGCGCCGCAACTTATTAAAGTGATAAAAAGTAGTAAAATTATTTTCTTCATATAAAATATGTCTGCTAAAAAAGGAACAACTTACAAATCTTAAAAGTTTAAAATAGTACTTTTGACAAAATTTAAGTAAAAATAATGACAACAGCCCAACTTGTATCACAAATAAAACAAAAAAAATCTTTTTTATGCATCGGTTTAGATGTAGATTTAAATAAAATCCCTGAACATCTATTAGTTTTAGAAGATCCTATTTTTGAATTTAACAAAGCTATCATTGATGCAACTCAACACCTTTGTGTTGCTTATAAACCCAATACTGCTTTTTATGAAGCATACGGAATTAAAGGCTGGCAGGCGCTTGAAAAGACCATTCAATACATTCATAAAAATTATCCAGAAATTTTTACCATTGCCGATGCAAAACGTGGTGATATTGGCAATACCTCAACCATGTACGCAAAAGCATTTTTTAATGATTTAGCCTTCGATTCAGTAACGGTTGCTCCTTACATGGGAAAAGATTCTGTAGAACCCTTTTTAGCTTTTAAAGATAAACATACTATTATGTTGGCGTTAACTTCTAATGAAGGTGCTTTTGATTTTCAAACAAAAAAAGTAAATGACAAAGAACTGTATAAACACGTTTTAGAAACTTCTAAACACTGGAAAAACGCTGAAAACCTAATGTATGTTGTGGGTGCAACGAAAGCTGAGTATTTTAAAGAAATTAGAAAAATTGTTCCTGACTCGTTTCTATTAGTTCCGGGAGTTGGCGCGCAAGGCGGAAATTTACAGGATGTTTGTAAATATGGTTTATCTAAAAACATTGGGCTTTTAATCAACTCCTCTCGAGGGATTATTTATGCATCCAAAGAAAAAAACTTTGCCAACATGGCGGCTTCTAAAGCTGAAGAATTACAGCTTGAAATGCAAGCCATTTTAAAAGAATTTAAATGCTTATAAAAGATCAGCTACATACT
This sequence comes from Polaribacter litorisediminis, assembly GCF_019968605.1. NCBI lineage: Bacteria > Pseudomonadati > Bacteroidota > Flavobacteriia > Flavobacteriales > Flavobacteriaceae > Polaribacter > Polaribacter litorisediminis. The sequence continues at coordinate 662,164 of NZ_CP082966.1, read as the reverse complement.
ACGCTAGAAATTAAAAATACACCAACAAGAATTATTTGTTTAGTACCAAGTATTACAGAATTACTAGTAGATTTAGGTTTGGAAGATAGCATCGTTGGAATTACAAAATTTTGTATTCATCCAAATGGATTGATCAAAAAGAAAACAGTTGTTGGTGGTACAAAAAATATTAAAGTTGATGTTATAAAGCATCTAAAACCTGATATTATTCTTTGTAATAAAGAAGAAAACACCAAGGACATCGTAGAAAATTGTAGACAAATTGCCACCACCCATGTTTCTGATATTTTTACGATTGCAGATACGTTGCAACTAATTCATCAATATGGGGAAATATTTTCTTGTGAAGAAAAAGCGAGAGAACAAATACTTAAAATTGAAAATAAAAAAATTGATTTTCTTAATTTCATCAAAGATAAAAAAGATAAAAAAGTAGCGTATTTCATTTGGAAAACGCCTTGGATGGTTGTCGGAAACAATACCTTTATCAATCATCTTTTAGAAGTCAATAACTTTAAAAATGTATTTCAACATAAAAATCGCTACCCTGAGATTAATTTAACAGACTTGCATAAAGAGCAGGATCTTGATTTTATATTTCTATCTTCAGAACCCTATCCTTTTGGCGAAAAGCATATTTTAGAACTCGAAAACACCTTTAAAAAAACACAGATAATTTTAGTAGATGGGGAGTTCTTTTCTTGGTACGGAACAAGACTATTGTTTGCTTTTGACTATTTCAAAAAGCTACATCGAGGTTTTTAAAAATAAACCAATGTTATTTTTTAACTGATAACCTTTACAAGATAGGGATTACAATAATTTTTAACAAATTAATTATAGAATTTAATCGGTACAGCTCTCCATTGAATTTCATAGAAGATTAACAAAAACCTCGAGGCAGAGACTCGAGGTTTTTCTTTTCAATTAAATCGTAAATTCTCTGTCTAAATACTGTACTTGATTAATTTTTTCTAGTAACTTCATAGCCTTAAAAGCTGCGAGATCACTTTTTACTTCATCTTCAAATCTGTAGTTATCAGACTTTTCTACTAAGCTTGAGTACCTGTCAAGCAAATGCTTCTTATAAGTAATAAATTGATTTTTATAATACATGATAATCGATTGGAGGGAATTATGTCGAGTAAATATACATAATTTTTCTAATTAAACCATGAATTTTTTAATGAAATCAAACCTATCATTTTGGCTATAAAATCCCTTAATTTTTTAAAATTTTAAACATTTTAGATGCTGTCGATGTTTCAATTTTTAATAGATACATTCCTTTCTTTAAAAAAGAAGTATCATGCGTTTGTTTAAATGAATTTTGAAAAAATGTATGTATTTTTTTTCCTGTGATACTGTAAATTGTTCCTTTTGTAAATTTTAAACCTTCATCAACTTGAATTGTTAACTCATTATTTACTGGGTTTGGAGTCAGTTTTACGTTCTCTAACAAATTGATATCAGAAACAGAAGCTGTAGATTCTTGATACACCCTAATATAATCGATTTCCATAGCACTTTGGGTAAAACTTGCAGGCGTTCCATTTTCCTCAATAGCAATATTTAACAAGAAATACTGGTCTTCATAATAAGGCCATGTTTCATCATTTTTAGTCTCTGGATTGTAGATATAATGAACATTGCCGTCTACACTAAATACCATTCTTTCTGGAGTCCAAATTAATTCATAAACATGAAATGCTGTTGACGCTGTAGGAATGTACTGACCTCCATGATTTATGGTTCCCCCAAAACTTGAAGGCGTGTGCATTGCGCTAGAAATATAGTTTTGATTTTTCCCCCAATGTTCCATAATATCAATCTCACCACATGCTGGCCAATGAGTAGTTCCGTAAGTGTCTGTCCAATATCCTCCTGCTTCTATAATATTTTTACCTAACATCCAAATTGCCGGCCATGTACCTACACCCGTGGGCATTTTAGCTCTAACCTCTACTTTACCATAAGTAAATGCATATTTAGAATTTAGCCTTGCTGAAGTATATGATTTTGTATGACCTTGATCTGTAAAATTTTCTTTAATGGCAACAATGCTTAAAACGCCATCCTCAACAAACGTATTTTCTATTCTATTGGTGTAATGCTGTACTTCATTATTGTACCAATTTCCACCCGCTGGCAACTGCGTTTGATGAAACCACTTACTATCATCCACCGGTACTATTTGACCTGATTCTCCATCAAATTCATCAGACCAAACTAAATTATCATAAACAGGATCTGGCTCGGTATTATTATTCGTAGGCGTTACCGTGCCATCATATAAAAAATCATCTATATAAGCGATTACTTTATCTGTATTATCTTCTCCGTTTATTTGTATCAAAACTCTGTTAAAATCAGACCGATTTATAGGATCTTCAGCGTTAGCATCATAATTAGTGAAATTATCATCCTTAAAATTAAAGGTTACGGTTTGCCACGCATCTAAAGTAACATCTTTAATAATTTCTGATTGTGAAGACCATGGAGCACCCATAGTATTGTTTTGCAATTTTAAAGAAACTTGATTATTCTGGTTGCCTGTTAAACTTGCTTGTGGAATATAAATTTTTAAAGAAAAAGTATGGTTTTCTGATAAATCATATTTTTCTGGAATATCAAAAAAGACGTTTGCATATTGGCCTCCGTTATCATCATAACGCAAAACGGTGTTCGATGTATTGATACCCTCTTTCACAGGATTTGAAAAAGCAGCGTTTACAGCAGCACCATCTTGTTGCCAAGAAGCGATGGTTCCATTTCCTTCAAAGTCATCCTCAACGGTTGTTTGAGCGTGTAAACCTAAAGTTGCTAAACATAAAAAGAGCGTATATATTTTTTGCATTTTATCGTTTTAAAGTTCAAAACAAAAATAGGGATTCCTAAATTTTAGATTTCAAAATTCACCAATACAAAAACTATACAAGGTGTTAAAAAAGCTTGTTTTATCCGTTATCTTGCAATGCAAAAACTTGTTTTAATAAAGAAGTATTTCTTAAAGCCACTTTTTCTCTAATTCCTTTTTCTTCAACTTCAATCATTGTAAAGACACCTTTTAGCGCTTGATCTGTTACATATTTTGTTAAATCTGGATTAACACTTTTTACAAAAGGAATAGCATTATACTTTGTAATTAAATTACTCCAAACTTTATCTGCACCCACTTTTGAAAAAGAGTTACTAATTACTGGTGTAAAACTATTGTACAAACGCTCATTTGTTTTGGATTTTAAATACATGGTTGCCGCATTTTTATCGCCCAATAAAATATTTTTTGCATCGTTAAAAGAAATTTCTTTCACCGCATTTACAAAAATTGGTGTCGCCGTTTTTACAGCATCTTCTGCAGCCCTATTTAAGACCTTAATACCTTCATCTGCTAAATTACCCAAACCTATGGTGCGCAAACCTTTATCTACCGCTTGCAATTCTTCTGGCAATAAAATTTTCACCATTTCATTTCTATAAAACCCATCTTTTGATGTTAGCTTGGTAACTTGATTTTTAATCCCGTTATCTAGTGCTTGCCTTAAACCATTGCCTATTTGTTCTTGGGACAAACCAACTCCATTCGGTAATTGACTCACTACTTTTTGTAATTCCGCACAACCTGCAAATTGAATAGCGATTGCTAAAATTAAAATTCTTTTTATCATTTTCTATATATTGTTATTGTTATGAAACATTTTTAACAGAAAAGTCACTTATTTTTAAAAGTATCTGTCTTTTTATCATATCCGTAAGGGCAATGTTTACAGCCATTTTTACAACAATATCCTCTTTTTAGGTGATATTTTTCAGTAAAAACTTTATAACCTTCTTTCGTTAAGTAAAAATCGTCTTTATCTAGCACCATTCTTGGTTTACACATATTGCAAAAATAGTAGTTTCGAGTTAAAACAAACCAACTTAAAGTCTAATTTTTATTGCTAACTTCTCTTTTTCTCATCGGCATACCATCAATAATTGCCAATAACTTTTCAGACGACACAACGGATGTTTGTTTCAATTTAACCTCTCCATCCAAACCTAGTAAGAATATTTTAAACGCTTGTTTTTTGTCGATATACCTCTTATCCATTATTGTTGATTTCTGCCAATACTCTTCAAACTGAAACCGAAATTCATTTTTTGTAAAAGAATAGATCATTAATTTTCTGTCTAACAACTCTTCCTTATTTTTTGATAAAATAAATAATTGATTTTCTAATTCCTTCGAATTTTTATCCGCAGTATAAATTACTAAAATTCTATTTTCCCATTGATGAGATTCAATATTTTGACTGAAAGAAATAAAGGTAAAAAATAAGAAAATTGTTGAAAGAATTCTCATATAGCGCAAAGGTCTTACTATATATTAATATTTTAAATTACTGATATCGAACACATAACAAGACCTTTTCTAAAATTTTAAATTACTCTACAGACTTCTTAAATGCATTTTCTCCGCCAACAACAGGAATTGTTATTGAGGTTCCTTGTAAATCGATGGTTAACTCGGTTCCTGGTTTTGGTAATAGCGTATAATTATTATCACTAGAAAAAATCATCAAACCAATTTGTTGACCTTTCTTAATAATTTGATCATCAGGTTGCAAATCAAAAGTCATTTCATAAAATTTACCTGGCTTTAAAGGTGCGCTTTTAGAAAGTGATTTATGGTTTTGTAAATCTGCCCAACCGCGTGTAATTATATTATCTGTAATTTTGGTTCTTCTACCTTCGTTCCAAGGCAGTGAGACTAAGTACACCGATAAATTTACAGCAGCTTTAGAACTTGCTGCTTTAATGGTAATTGTTGATATGCCTGAAATATGAACATCTTCTTTTAAAGTAGGCGAAACATACATTAAACGATGATTTGTATAATCTGCTTGCGCCAAAGCTTCTGAAGAAAATGAGTAATTGTCTACTAAAGTTTCTGTTCCTTTTGAAGAAGATCTATTTGTTGATAAACTACCGGCCTCTGGCGCTCCTCCTTTTAAATAAAAAGTAACCGATTTTGCTGCCGGATTTGGATAGGCACCATAAGCAGTAGGATTGCTTCTTTCATCATTTTCTCTAACAATCCATGCTTTTGAATCGTTTTCAACACCATTCTGAATTCCGAATAAGTAACGAGTAAACCAACGATTCATCATTTTCATTGGTGGCGGTCCTCCATGACCATTTTGATGATAATAAATTTGAGTTGGCAAGCCCATTTCGGTTGCCTTTTTGTAAATTCTGTAACTATGTTCTGGCATTACATTCCAGTCATTAAAACCATGAGACATTAATAATGCCGCTTTCATTGGTTTCATGTCATTTAAATAATCACGTCCTGCCCAAAAATCATTGTAATCTCCAGAAATTCTATCCAATCCATTGGCCATTTCTGTATCTCTAATTACTTTATTATTTCTGGCTCGATTCTCTTCTTTTCCACTGTGGATAAAATCATATAATACATCAATATCTTCTCCTAAATATCCTCCAGGTGATCTTACTAAACCATTTGAACGATAATAATGATAATAAGAAGTATTCGGAGCAACAGGGATAATTGCCTCTAAGCCCTCAACACCAGTTGTCGCCGCTGCTAAAGGAATGGTTCCGTTATAAGAAGTCCCTGTCATTCCTACTTTTCCTGTAGACCAAAACGCTTTCACTTCTTCGTTTCCTTCTCTTGATGAAAAACCTTTTGCTCGTCCATTTAACCAATCGATTACTGCTTTTGGTGCCAGTGATTCATTATCTCCACCAACAGTTGGAGCTCCATCAGACAACCCTGTTCCAGGTGATGATGAATGCACAACAATGTATCCTCTTGGCACCCAAGTTTTAATTTGAGAGCTTGAAATTATTGGACGCTTTCCTCTTCTTTCAACCTCTGTATGGTTTCTTTCTTTAGGTTTTTCGCCAATTTCGTGTTTCACTTCCCAAAAAATTGGAGCGTTACCGGCCGTTCCTGCATAATAGGGGCTAGACTCATATACTACCGGTAATTTTAAACCTGCTGTTTCCGTTTGTTCTGGTCTTGTTACATCTACGTGAACTCGATCCATTTTTCCATCTCCGTCGGAGTCAAAAGTTGTTTCTACCCATAAATCATGACGTATCCACTGACTATCATCTTCAAAAGCGGCCACAATTTGTGCTTCGCCATCTTTAAAAAAAGGCACGGCTTTTTCTTGTGCATTAAATTGATTTACAACGAGTAAAAATAAAATTAAAATTGATTTTTTCATGTTTATGGATTTTTATTTTAATACAGAAAACTCAATAGATGAATCTGTGAATACGGTATGCGTTTGTGTTTTAAAGTCCTCTGCACTCGCTTTATAAATATTATCTACATACGTTTGTGGATTCAGATCAATTAAAGGAAACCAAGTACTTTGCACTTGAATCTGTACTTTATGCCCTTTCTTGAAGGTATGAAAAACATCTTGTAGTTTTATATTTACATCTGTTTTTTGATTCGGTTTAAAAGGTTCTGGATTTTCAAAGCTATTTCTAAAACGACCTCGCAATACTTCACTTCTTACCATTAAATGATAATTACTCATTTTTAAATGATCTTGTAAGTTTTTATTATTTTCTGGAGCATCAGAAGGATGTACATCAATTACCTTCACAATCCAATCTGCAGCAGTTCCTGTTGTTGCCACTTTTAATTTTGCCAAGATATCGCCAGCTAATGTAAAATCTTCTGATAAAACATCCGTCTCAAAAACCAAAACATCCGGTCTTCTTGCCGCAAAACGCTGATCATCTGTCATGTATTTTCTTGGCGTAAAAACCGTCTTAATATCTTCTGAATACGGAACAGGCCTTTTAATATCACTGATAAATTGTATCGGCGAAGTTGATTTTTTAGCACTCGTTAATTCCTGATTTTCTGATAAAAACCAATCTTGCTTTACTACATTTTTTGGAGGCCAAGCATCATACGATTTCCATTCTAATTTACCCGAATCAAAAACATATGCTTCTGGTAAACCAGAATTTTTATCCCCTGTTCCTTTTAAGAAATGGTTAAAAAACTTAGTTTCAATCTCTTTTTGAAATTTTAGTGAAATAGAATCTCCAAAATAATAATTACCAACAGTATTTTTAACACCTCTACTAGCCCATTTTCCATGATCCCAAGGGCCAAAAACTAGGGTATTGTAATTATCTTTTCCGTTTTTTTCGATGCCTTTATAGGTTTCTAAAGGTCCGTATAAGTCTTCTGCATCAAACCAACCTCCAACAATCATTGTGGCTACAGAACTCGGTACTTTATCCATATGCTGAATAATTCCTTTGCTTTTCCATACAGAATCGTAATTCGGGTGCTCTACAATTTCTTTCCAGAAAAAGTCATCAATTCTATCTTTAGAAGCTGTTGTACTAACATCTAATTGATCATATTGAAAATATTCGTTCAAATTTTTTAAAGGACCTTTGTCTAAGAAAAACTGATATTGGTCTTGTGAATTCATTTTTGGTAAAGAATACCAAGCAGAATCTGTAGGTGTATCTTTATAAGTACCGAACAAAGGAATAGCTCTAAAATAACTCAATAAAAAAGCACCATTATGATGAAAATCATCAAAAAAGAAATCTCCAATACAGGCTTGCGGAGAAGCTGCCTTTAACGCAGGATGTGCATCTATTGCAGAAATTGTTGCATAATGACCAGGATATGAAATTCCCCAAGTACCCACGTTTCCATTATTGTTTTCAACATTTTTTACCAGCCAGTCAATGGTATCATAGGTATCTGACACTTCATCAGATTGATTCTCGGCTTTATTCGGAATGTAAGCACGCATATTATCATAAACGCCTTCACTCATCCAACGTCCGCGAACATCTTGGTACACAACAATATTTCCTTCTTTCATTAAATGTACATTCGGGCCAATCCTTGTTCTCATATCATCGCCATACGGTCTAGAACTGTAGGGAGTTCTTTGCATTAAAATTGGGTATTCTTTACTTGTATTTTTCGGAGCATAAATTGTTGTATGAAGTTTAACGCCATCTCTCATAACAATATCAACTTCTTGCTTTGTATAATTATCGACAACATAAGTGTCTTTTTTTTCTTCTGTTTCTTTCGATGAATTACAGGCAGCAAAAACAAAAAGACTAAAGACGTACAGTATAAAATATTTTTTCATGTATAGATTAGTTTAATTTATTTGCTAAAGCTACAAAACAAAAAAGAGTTATTAAAAAATACTTTTGTTAAAGTGTCTTTTGACGCTGCCAGTTCAGCTAAACTGTTTTACATACTTTTTAAAATGACATTATAAAACAAAAATTTGAGGATCTGTTTTTAAGAATTATTTTCAAATAAATTGAGATTTCGCTACATACGGAGATGAATTCAACGAATAATTGAATTTATAAACACAACATTCTAGAATTAAATTGATAACAGACCAGATAAACATAATTAACAGCTAGAACTGTTTCGCTAATAATTTTAAATGCATAACTTTTCTATTTTTCAAAATTGAGATTCATTAAGAAAAAACGGATAGTGCACTCAAAAATTTTATTAGTACTTTTACCCAAATCATTCTATTTATATGTTAGATTTTGTACCTTTTTCTTTTTTAGATGTGCTAGATATTTTACTAGTCGCGCTGCTACTCTACTATATTTATAAATTATTAAAAGGCACAGTAGCTATTAATATTTTTATCGGAATTGCACTTATATTTCTAATTTGGAAAATAACGCAAGCACTAAAAATGGAAATGTTAAGTGGTATTTTAGGCTATTTACTATCAGGAGGGGTGATTGCTTTGATCATTGTTTTTCAACAAGAAATAAGAAAGTTTTTATTGATGATTGGCACCACCAATTTTTCTAACAAAAAAAGTTTTTTAAAGCAATTAAAATTTTTACAATCAGAAATTACGTCTGAAGTAGATACCGATAAAATTTTAAAGGCCTGTAGCAACATGTCTAAAAGTAAAACGGGCGCTTTAATTGTAATTGAACGCACCAACAGTTTAGACTTTTTAATCAATACAGGAGATACTATGAATGCACTTGTAAACGAAGCACTACTACAAAGTATTTTCTTTAAAAACAGCCCTTTACACGACGGAGCAACGATTATCAGAGATAATTATGTAGTAGCTACACGAGTTGTATTACCCATTTCTGACAGCACAAAAATACCTGCAAGATTTGGCTTAAGACACAGAGCAGCTATTGGTGCTAGTGAAAAAACCGATGCCGTTTGCTTATTAGTTTCCGAAGAAACTGGCGAAATTTCTTATATAAAAGATGGTGAATTTGTTTTATATTCTACTTTAGATGAACTCAACGAAAAACTTAAGAATGATTTAATGTAACCCGTTAAGAGGCAACATCTAAACTAAATTGTTTATCGAACAAATTTTTATAATACCCGTTTTCCTTTTCTAACAATTTTTGATGAGAGCCTTCTTCAACAATAAGACCATTATCCATTACAATAATTTTATCCGCTTTTTTAATAGTGGCTAATCGATGTGCAATGATAATTGATGTCCTATCTTTTGTAATGGTTTCTGTCGCAAATTGAATCATCTGCTCGGCATTGGCATCTACAGAAGAGGTGGCTTCATCTAAAATTAAAATACTAGGTTTGCTTACATATGCTCGTAAAAAAGCAATAAGTTGTCTTTGACCTGAAGATAACATCGCCCCTCTTTCTTTTACATTATAATGATACCCACCTGGAAGTGTTAAAATAAAATCATGAATACCAATCTGTTTCGCGGCTTCTTCAACTTCTTTTATGGTGATATTCTCATCTTTTAAAGTAATATTATTTAGAATAGAATCTGAAAATAAAAATACATCTTGCAACACAATCGCTACTTGATTTCGAAGGCTCTCTAAAGTATAGTCGTCAAGAGAAACATCATCAATAGAAATGGTGCCACTGTCTATCTCGTAAAAACGATTTATTAAATTAATAATGGTAGATTTTCCTGCACCTGTAGCACCAACAATAGCAATGGTTTGTCCACTTTTTACATCCAAAGAAATTCCTTTTAAAACCTCCTCATTTTTTAAATAACTAAATCTAACATTTTTAAAATTGATATCTCCTTTTAGATTATTTGCTAAAACTGTTCCGTTTTTAACAATACTACTTTTTGTATCAATCACTTTAAAAACCCGTTCACCTGCCACAATGCCCATTTGTAATTGATTAAATTTATCTGCAATTTGGCGCAAAGGTCTAAAAAGCATTTGTGCATATTGAATAAACCCCATAATCATACCTACAGAAATCCCTGAATTTTGCACTACCTGTCCGCCACCAAACCAAACAATTAGCCCAATACCGATAGAAGATAAAATTTCTGCAATCGGGAAGAAAACAGAATAATACCAAATAGTTTTTATATGAGCTTGTTTATGCTTGCTGTTTATTTCTTTAAAATTCTCATATTCAATTTCTTCTCTATTAAAGAGTTGCACAATTTTCATCCCCGTAACGCGCTCTTGTACAAAACCATTTAAATTAGCCACTTGATTTCTAACTTCTTGAAAAGTTTCTTTAATAGCCACCTGAAACAATTTCGTTGCATACACTAGAATTGGTAAAATAGCTAAAGTAATCAATGCTAATTTCCAATTTAAAATAAGCATAACAACAGTGACAGCAAACATTTTTAGAATATCACTTAAAATCGTAAATACACCATTGCTAAAGAAAGCTGCGATTGTTTCTATATCAGAAACTACTCTTGTTACCAATCTACCGACAGAATTCGTATCAAAATAAGACATCTTAAATTGTAAAATGTGCCTGAAAATTTTTGCTCTAATATCTCTAATAATATGTTGTCCTACCCAATTGGCAAAGTAGATAAAGATGAACTGTAAAAGCACTTCAACCATTAAAACACCGAGCATTAAAAGGGTGTAATTTAACAAACCTACTTTATCTTTAGATAAAATATACTCATCTACCGTATTGATTAAAATATACGGTGATAAGACAGAAAATAAAGCCAACAATATGGTAGATGATGATGCAATAAAAAAATACAAGCGATAGCGTTTTGCAAAAGACATCAGTCTTGAAAAAATTTGCATATCAAAAGCATTTCCAGATTTTTCTCCCAAAATTTAATATTTAATTTGTGTTAAAAATAAGCCTTTTGCCGGAACTGACAATCCTGCATTGCTCCTATTTTTGCTCTCTATAATTTTTCTAAAATCTTCTTTTGATATTTTTCCCAAACCAACATCTTTTAAAGTACCAACGATTGCTCTTACCATGTTTCTTAAAAAACGATTTGCAGAAATATAGAAGGTTAACTCATTTTCTTTTTGTTCCCAAAACGCTTCCGTAATATTGCAATTAAAAGTATAGACATCTGTTTTTACTTTAGAAAAACACTGAAAATCTTCGTATTCTAATAATAGTTTTGCTGCATCGTTCATCAAAGCTATATTGGGTTTTTGCGAATGTATTTGCCATGAAAAATCTAACAAAAACGGATTTCTACCCAACCAAATTTTATATTCATAACTCCTCGAAATGGCATCAAAACGAACATGTTTGTCGTCATCTACTAAAAAAACTTGAGCAACAGAAATATCATTGGGTAAAATTGAATTTAGCCTAAAAAGAATCTCTTCTTTCAACTCTTTTGTGGTATCAAAATGGGCAAACATTTGCGATGCATGCACACCCGTATCCGTTCTTCCTGCTCCCACAACCTGAATTTCTTCTTGAAGAACTGTACTTACCGCATTATTTAATTTTTCTTGCACAGAAATAACATCTGGTTGAATTTGCCAACCATGATAATTTTTCCCATTGTATGAAAGTTCTATAAAATATCTCAAGAAAATCTTTTTTTGAAGAGCTCAAAATTACGAAATTTATTTAGGAATCCTTATTTTTGATTCCTTAAGAGACGTTAAAATTTTCCTACCCTTTTTTTATGAAAAAAATATTGTTATTATCGGATACTCATAGTTATATGGATGATCAAATTTTAAAATTCATAAAACAGGCTGATGAGGTATGGCATGCTGGTGATATTGGTCATCTAGAAGTTACAGATGCTATTAAAAAACTGAAACCATTACGTGCTGTTTTTGGTAACATTGATGATAAAGATGCTAGAGCGGAATTCTCGTTAGATGCCAAATTTTCGATTGAAGATGTTTCCGTTTGGATGACTCATATTGGTGGTTACCCACATAGATACAATCAAAGAATTAGAGAAGAGATTACTATGAATCCACCAAAAATTTTTATTTCGGGTCATTCTCATATCTTAAAAGTTCAATATGATAAAAAGTTGAATTTATTACATTTAAACCCCGGCGCTGCCGGAAATCATGGATTTCATAAGATTAGAACCATGCTTCGTTTTGAAATAGATGAAGCAGCCATAAAAAACTTAGAAATTATAGAATTGGCAAAACGAGGTTAGGCTTTTCTTTCTATAAAACAGGAAGTTCTATAAAAATCTTAGTTCCATTATTTAAGGAAGATTCTATCTCAAATTTCCCTTTCATCATTTGAATTCTAGCTTCTATCTGACTGATTCCTATCCCCTTTTTCATGTTTATTTTCGTTCTATCAAAACCAATACCGTCATCTGAAATGACAAGAATTAACTTATTATTTTTTTCTTTTAATTCGATGAGCGCATTATCTGCTTTACTATGCTTTAAAATATTATTGACAAACTCTTGAATAATATGATACACCTTAATTTCAAAGCTTTGATGATATCTTTTAGTATTTTTAATATCGGTATTTATATGTAATTCAGAATTAGAATACTTTTCTGCAATGTCTCTAACTGCAAAATTTAAACCGAATTTTAATAAAACTGAAGAAACCAAATTATGCGATAAGTCTCTAATTTTTTGAGAAGCTTCTACAATTATTTTTTGCGTTTTATCTATTTCAATAATTGTACTACCATTAAACTGTTTTCTTGCAGCCTGTAAGTGCAGATTCGCAGAAGAAAGTAAGGCACTTACACTATCATGCAACGTTTCTGCAATTTCCTTTCTTTCTGACTCTTTACCATCTATCGTTGCATTTAAAATTCTGACTTGCGTTTCAGATTTTAATTTCTCTAAATTTTGATTTTGAATAAGCGCTACTTGTTTTAACTTTAAAGCTAAATTCTTTTGTTTTAATTTGTATAGATTTAAGAAATACACTAGAGAAATTATAATCAAGAGGCCTAATATTGCAAAACTCCAAAAAATTCTTTGATCTCTTAGTCGTTTCACTTCTTCTTGCTCTTGAAATAGTTCTTTTTGAGCTTCAAAATTATATTCTTGCGTAATTTGTTCTATAATTCCACTGATTTCTTTTTCTCTAATATCTCCTTGTAACTCATGAGACTGTTCTTGAAGGTCATATGCTTTATAATCTTTTAAATTTCTCATGGCCCAAGCCAAATTAAAATACAAACCAGATTTCACTCTATTAGCTTTTGAACTACTATCATTCTTAATAAGATGGATAGCTTCTTTATAAATTTCCTTAGATTTCTTATATTTTTTTTGCGACAAAAAGATATTCCCTAAATTATTTAAAGCAGCAGCTCTATTTATGCTATTCTTACTTTCTCTATGCACTTCAATAGCTTTCCTAACATAATTTTCTGCTTTATCGTAAATTGAATCTTGTTCATAAATACCAGATAAATTGCTGTAGGCTTTTGCTATAATATTTTTGATCTCTGGATTTAATTGAGGGAACCTCTCTAACTTTTCATAGTATACTTTTGCACTATCTAGATAAAAATATTTATTGTTTTCTTGCTCCGCTTGTGAAAGTTTATGATATGCACTACCTATTTTTAAAAAAATTTCAGCAAATACAACCTCATTAATTTTTGCATTATTCTTCTCGGTCAAGGGCGCACTAATTTTACTTAATGATTCCCTATAGTACTGAATAGATTTTTCAAATTTGTTTGATTTATCATAAATATCTGCTAAAAGTAAAGTAAACTTATAAATCCAATATTCATTTCCTGCCTCTTTACACTCATCTATATAATCTAAAGATTTCTCTAAAGCTTCCCCAAACTTTTCGGTTTTAAAAAGCTGCAAAGCTTTACCGTATTTAAGTTCAATTAATGAATCATTTTTAATTAAAAATACAGAAGACATCTTTGTTAGAAAGATGTTTTCTGTATTCTTATTATCGTTATTAGCGCATATTCTCAATATACTAAAACAAAGAAGATAAAAAAATAACCTATTTTTCAAAAATTGATTTTAGTATTATGCTACTTGAATTTCCAAGTGATTGATTCTAAATTTGAACTTTATTTTCTGTCTATAATAAAGAAAATAAAAGAATAGCATAGCATTCATTGCAGCTGTATGCTATATTGAAATGTATAAGAAATGGAAATACATTTAGTTAGTCATTTTGATGCTTATGCCATTAGTCATTAATAATTATAACTCTTGGCTTTCTAACCAAAAGCTCTTTATAAGATTTTGCATTTGGGTTACCCATATGATTGACAAAATCAATCTTCAACGGTTCTCCCTCTAATTTTTCTAAGCTTCTAGAAAAATCAACTTCACCTCTTTTACCTCCTCTTAAATGCACTTCATGAATCTTAAGTTCTTCATTATATACAAAGCTTACATTGGTGTTTTCCTCTACCGTAAAATCTAAATCATACAAACCATCTTCATTTTTAACAACACTATAGCTAAGCAATCTAAGTGAATTGCCAGATTTTCTTGCAAAACTTATGTCATCAAAAATAGTAACACTGTTTGATTTTGATGCTTGTGTATCTACAAACCCTATTTTTACTTGGTCGTTTTTTATTGATAAATCATGAGAAATATTACTTTCTGTGGCTTTGTCGGACGAAAACAAAAAATATTGTCTTGTATTGTCATTTTTATTTAAAACCTTGTTTACCTCCGTATTGTCAGAAACATTAAAATCCACAGAGTAAGCGCCTGTAGCATCTCTTTGAACTTTAAAGGTTTTTAATAATTTAGCATTTTGATCAGTTGTTAGCACTGCATCTTCATTGGAGCAAGAAGCAATACCCAAAGCAACTACCGCCATAACGGACAAGAATTTAATTTTTTTCATTGTTTTATATTTAATTATTAATTGTGAATTCTAGCAAGCTTTGCAATGCAAGCGATAAAAAGATAGCCATTGGGGGATTTTAATGGTGTTGGGGGACTAATATTACATCTTTTAGAGGGAATCACCTCACATACTTAAAGATCTGACATATTATTTATTAATACTATCTTATTTTTTACCGCAAACATTGCTAGACCTACTGAATTTTTAACTTTTATTTTTTTAAATAAATTTTTTCTATGTGTTTCTACTGTACTATTACTTACTTTTAAAATATGAGCGATTTCTGGAGAACTGTATTGTTTTACAATCAACTTTAAAACAATTAATTCTCTTTCTGTTAGCTCTTCTATTAAATCCTCATCAGACGAACCATTTTTAAATGCTCCTTGTCCTGAAAACGATTTAAAAAGTTCTCTTTGAATATCATCACTAAAATATTGCTCTCCTTTAGCAACCGCCTTGATAGCTTTTATAATATGCTCTCCTGCATTATTCTTTGTGATATATCCTTTACAACCTAACGCTAGCATTTCTTGCACAATATTTATATCATCATAAGAAGAAAGAATAATAACCTTTTGTTTAATTTTATTTGCTTTAAAATATCTTAAAACTCCAATTCCGTCTATGATGGGCATCGTAATATCTAAAATTAAAACATCTGCTTTGTTTTCTTTAGCTTCAAACCAATCGACGACCTCTTTTCCTGTTAAAGAATATCCTCTAACTTTTATGTCGTTATCAGTATCTATTACAGCCATGATGCCTTCAATTACAATTTTATGGTCATCTGCTACGTGAACGTATATCTTTCTCTTCATTATTACATTACAAACTTAACACACTTATTTTCATTACACAATCCCCGTAATCAGGGATATTTCTCCTCCTTGTTTACAGGGAGAGACTCCTCCCTGTTTACGGGGAGAACAAAAACACAAATAACTGATATTTAATCATTTAAATCGCCCATTTTTTTATGTTTTTTTTCCAGCAATAAAATCATAGATATTTCAAATATTCCTGAAAAGTAAAAAAACCGAGAATATGTTCTCGGTTTTATTTCGCACTAAATATACTAATTGTTAGTTTTATCGCAATCTATCTACAGATTTTACGAGATCTTCATCCTTTTTAATAGCTTTATTTGCCAAAACAATAAACAAAATAGCCAAAATTGGTAAGAACATCCCAATACCTTTCTCCGAAACTGAAGTTTCTCCAGATAATGTTAGTGATAGATAAATCAATAATACTAATAAAAAAAGATTGATCAAAATTATAATTCGTCCTATTACAAACTGTAATTTTCTATTCTTAAATAAAAATATTGCTATTAAGGATAGAATGGCCGACGAAATGAACATCAAAGGAATTATTTTTAAAGTAATTAACTCTCTCGAAAACAAATCTACAACAAAAATTTTCTGTTTTATCGTATTCCATAAGCTAAATATAAAAATTAAACCTCCTGATACGATAGAAGCTAGCATTAAATATATGGTTTGTATTCTTTGAATCATAAATAATTATTGTAGCACAAAAGTAGAATTTCTTTTTTAAAAAAAGAAAACTTGAAAGTAAAAAAAAAAGTATATATTTGTATTATTATTACCACCCAAAGAAAGTTGTATAGTGCTATATACAATAAAAAAAAATCAAAAGAATCAATTTTAAAAATATTAAAATTTTAAGATTTATCATAACTTAATAAATATATAAATGTTCGAAATTTCTGAACTAAAAGCAAAAACCCTTGCTGACTTGCAAGTTATAGCAAAGTCAATAGGTCTTACCAAGACGAGTCAATTAAAAAAATTAGATTTAGTTTATCAAATATTAGATACACAAGCTACAAATCCTTCTGCAACAAAAGAGGTTACCGCTGCTTCTAGTAAACCTGCTACAGCAAAGCCTAAAAGAAAAAGACTTGTAAAAAAAGCACCCACTAAAGAGCCTGCCGATGAAGTAGCATCAGAAAATCAATCAGATGCTGTGAAAGCGCGGAAAGAAAAAACACCTGCTATAAAGAGGACTCCTGTTAAAAAGGTTGCAAAAAAAGAAGCCATCAGTGAGGAAAAATCTAACGATACAGATAGTAAACCTGCAGACGTTCGTGAAAATAAAACTCTTGCAGTTAAGACTACCAAGGCCAGTGAAGTAAAAACTGAAGCAACAGATAACAAAGAACAAAAGCCTGCTGTTAAAAATCAACCAAGAACTAATGGCAATACGCAACAGCGCAGTCCAAATCATGCAAAGGCGAAAAACACAAATCAACAAAATAAAAATAATAGTAGAAGCAACGGAAATAAATCTACCAATCGATATAGAGATCCTGATTTTGAATTTGATGGAATTATTGAAAGTGAAGGTGTTTTAGAAATGATGCCCGATGGGTATGGTTTTTTACGTTCTTCTGATTATAATTACTTATCGTCACCCGATGATATTTATGTATCTCAATCTCAAATTAAACTATTTGGCTTAAAAACGGGAGATACCGTTCGTGGAAATGTAAGACCTCCTAAAGAAGGTGAAAAATATTTCCCTTTAATAAGGGTTTCAAAAATAAATGGATTAAATCCTAATATTGTTAGAGACCGCGTTTCTTTTGAGCATTTAACACCTTTATTTCCAGAAGAAAAATTCAATTTAGCTGAAAAAGGAAGTTCTTTATCTACAAGAATAATCGATTTATTTTCTCCTTTAGGAAAAGGGCAACGTGGTATGATTGTAGCACAACCCAAAACAGGTAAAACAATGTTGCTAAAGGATATTGCAAAAGCCATTGCAATGAATCATCCAGAAGTGTATCAAATTGTTTTATTAATTGATGAAAGACCTGAAGAAGTTACTGATATGCAGCGCAGCGTTCGTGGAGAAGTGGTTGCATCTACTTTTGACGAACCCGCAGACAAACATGTGCGTGTGGCTAATATTGTTTTAGAAAAAGCGAAAAGATTGGTAGAATGCGGTCATGATGTTGTGATTCTTTTAGATTCTATTACGCGTTTGGCAAGAGCCTACAATACTGTAGCACCAGCATCTGGAAAAATACTTTCTGGTGGTATCGATGCAAATGCATTACACAAACCAAAACGTTTCTTTGGTGCGGCAAGAAATATTGAAAATGGTGGTTCTTTAACCATTATTGCTACTGCACTTACGGACACTGGATCTAAAATGGATGAAGTAATCTTCGAAGAATTTAAAGGTACAGGAAATATGGAGCTACAGCTAGATAGAAATATATCTAATAGAAGAATTTATCCTGCAATTGATTTGATAAAATCTTCTACACGTCGTGATGATTTACTACTAAACCCTAAAACTGTACAGAGAATGTGGGTTTTAAGAAAGTATTTAGCAGACATGAACCCAATAGAAGCGATGGAATTTATCAATGATAGAATTAAGTTTTCTAAAAGTAATGAAGAGTTTTTAGTCTCTATGAAAGGCTAATCATATTCAAACTTTTTATAAATATAAAATAAAACCTTTTTGAGATTTCAAAAAGGTTTTATTTTTGACCTATTTTTTTCATTTTACTTGGAGCCTTTTAACGATATCATCTTATAATAAATCGTCTTTATTTCGCTTATTTTTTATAAAAAAACGTAGAGAAAACGTGTTGCCTATTTCTAATTTCTCTGCACCGAAAACCATTCAATTTATATTGACTATTCACATTGGTTACAATTCAACTTTTGAATAGCCTGGAATTTCTATTATTTATGTGCTCAAAAACTATTTTATATCCAAGTTGTTTGAGGCTCATTAACCTTTAAAAAATAAAAAATCCGTTCAAAAATTTTGAACGGATTCTCCTATTTATTTAAACTAAAAAACTTTAATTACTGTACATAACAGCTCTGTTATCCTCTATATCTGCCGATTTTTTAATCGCTTCATACATTTTAAAAGTCTGTCCTTTTCTTGCTTCTGCAATTCTTTTTCTATTCGCATCATAATTAGGTAATGGAACTGGCAACTCTCTGTTCGTAACTTTAAATGCATACACACCTCTGTTACCTATAACTGGAGTGTACACTTTATTTAAAGCAGCATTGTACATAGCTCCAACTATTTTTGGCTCTACCCCCACTCCAGAAAGTGCGGGACTTTTTAAGGTAATATTATTAGAGGTCCTAACATTCGTGTTATTAGCTTTAGCAATTTCCTCTAAATCAGTACCTTTTAATTTATCAATAAGCATTGCAGCTTTCTTTTCATCCTTTAGAATAGGTCTTACTCTACCTATTGCCTTCGTTACTGACATTAAACCCTTTTTTTCAGAGCCCGTAACAAAAGCTACCACATGACTCCCCTCTAAATCAAAACGCTTAAAAGAATTAACATCTGTATCTGCGCTAAATGCCCAGCTAACAATTGCTCTTTGATTTCCTAAACCAGGAACATTTTCATCTAACGCTTTTAAACCTACGACGGGTTTTGGTTTATAATTTTTTTCTTTTGCTGCATCAAAGAATTTATTTTCTTTAGAAACTGCTAAAGCAAATTCTTCTGCTTGTCTAAACACAGTATTTTCAGTATTTTCTGATGGAATTATTTTTCTACCAAACGTTGATAGTTTTAAGACTTTCTGCATGTTTTTTTGATCATCAATTTTGATTATATGAAAACCAAAAGGTGATTCTACCACAGACATGTCTCCTTTTTTTGCAGTAAATGAATAATCTCTGAAAGCAGGAGTCATTCTTTGATAATTAAACCAATCCAAATCTCCTTCTTTTGCTCCTGAACCTTTATCTGATGAAAATTCTTTGGCTAACTCTCCAAATTTACTTTTTCTTTTTTCTATTACTGATAAAAGACTGTCTGCCAATTTTTTTGCAGCTTCTTTTGTTCTTGTTTCCTCTGGTGCAACTCTTTGAGCACCTGCAAAAGGAATTAAGATATGGCTTGCTCTTACCGAATCTGGCATTTGAACTACTTCCGTAATTTTAGAAATTTTAAAGAATCCTTTGTCTTTGTATGGCCCTACTACATCTCCTTTATTTCCTGCAAAGATTTTATCTGCAACGACTTGGTTTACAAAATTTTTAAATTGATAATTTGGATTCAAATTCGTATCCGAATCATTTTCTAACAAAAATAGATTGTCGTCTGTAGCATTTTTAAAATCTTCTGATAAGCCAATTAACTCATTTTTAATAATTTCTTCGTCTTCTAAAGTAGCTTTAATATCAAACTGTACATAAGAAATATCTCTCGAAGCTTCCACTTTAAAATCACTTTCATGATTGTCTATATATGCTTGTACTTCTGATGTTTTCATTTTTATTAAACTATCTGCAATTGAAGAATAAGGAATAAATACAAACTGTGCATTTAATTTTGTATTCTCTATCATGTAAGCAGTTTCTCCTTCTTTTAAAGATGCACCTAACCCAGCACTTACCAAATTATTAAAGGTAGACGTTTCAGCATTATCTCTAATTTGATTCATGTAAGAAGACCACTGAGACCACAATTGAGTTCCGTTTTCTTTTTCAGTTGCTAAAAATTGCTTAAATTTTGTTTCGTCAAATAAGCCTGCTTCGTTTTGATATTCAGGATTATTTTGCACAAATGAAGCGTTTACCAATTCATTCCAAATATCTGACTCACCAATTCTTATTCCAGCTTGATCTAATTGGCTTTTATATATTTTTTTTCTGACAATATTGTCCCAAACTGTTTTTGCTGCTTGCATTTCAGAAACTCTACCACCGGTTTGTTGCTTATATGCTTCTAATTCATTGGCAAATTCTTGTCTAGAAATTGCTTCTCCATCAATCTCACCAATTTCATTTACTTTGCTTGAATTAAAAAAATCTCCAAGTGTAGAGGGATCTAATACAAAAGCAAAAAGTGCTAATCCAATAATGATGATTAAGAACATCGATCGTTCTCTAATTTTCGATAAAACTGCCATGTTATATTAATTTATTTTCAGTTTGCGAATATAAGGTTTTTGGTTTTAATATTGCAACCCATTTTTCACTTATTAGTAGTATGTTAAGTCCTATTGGTATATCCTAATCAATCCAAATAAATTTTACATTTCTTGATTCGAAATTTTAAAAGAAACTTCATCAATTTTTGCTCCACTCATTTTTAATATTTTAATTTCAAAATATTCAATATCAATTACTTCTTTCTCTTCAGGAATATTTTCTGTATGTTCTATAATAAACCCACCTAAAGTTTCATAAGATTCTGATTTGGGTATATTTAAATCATATTCTTCATTTAAATAATCAATTTCTAATCTTCCTGAAAAATTGAATTGAAAATCGTTAATTTTTTCTTCTAAAAACTCTTGTGAATCGTGTTCATCCTCTATCTCCCCAAACAATTCTTCTACAATATCTTCTACTGTAATCATTCCAGACGTCCCACCATATTCATCGACCACAACAGCAACACTTTTGCGCTTTTTCATGAGTGTATTTAAGATGTCATTAATCATCATAGACTCTGGCACAAGTTCTAATGGCAATAGAATTGATTTAATAGTTTTTGGTCTTTTAAATAATTCGAAAGCGTTTACATAACCAACCACATCATCTAAAGAAGTTTTATAAACTAGTATTTTAGAAAGCCCTGTTTGTATAAATAAATGCTTTAAGTTAGCAACTGTTTCATGCATTTCTACCGATACAATTTCTGTTCTAGGCACCATTACTTCTCTTGCTTTTACATTCTGAAATTGTAAAGCATTTTGAAATATCTGAATTTCTGAATCCATTTCATCATCATCATTACCCGTTTCTAATTGTTCATTAATATAATGACCTAACTCTTCTTTACTAAATTCGGTTTGTTGCTCATCTGCATTCGTTTTAAAGAAAACTCGAAGAAAAAAATCAGAAATAGCAGTAATAAATTCAGAAAAGAAATGAAATAAATAATAAAAAATATAAGCCGGAACTGCAAATATTTTTAAAACTTCATTAGCATAAATTCTAAAAATTGTCTTTGGCAAAAATTCAGCGGTTACCAGAATTACAATGGTAGAGATAATGGTTTGTATTAATAAAATAGAGAAATCGTTAAAGGTATTTTTAGAAATAAATCTAACTAAAAATTCCCCCATATAATAACTATAAATTACCAACGAAATATTATTTCCCACCAACATCGTGGTGATAAATTTTGATGATTTTTGGGTAATGATCGTCAATATTTTTGGAACAAAACCTTCTCTTTTCTTCTCTAATTCAATATGCATTTTG
The DNA here is from genome assembly GCF_019968605.1 of Polaribacter litorisediminis. Taxonomy (NCBI): domain Bacteria; kingdom Pseudomonadati; phylum Bacteroidota; class Flavobacteriia; order Flavobacteriales; family Flavobacteriaceae; genus Polaribacter; species Polaribacter litorisediminis. The sequence goes on along the minus strand of NZ_CP082966.1, from coordinate 639,802 downwards.
TTTGCTGAAACAAATGCAATTTCCATACCTGAAAAAAATGCAGATAGTAATATTGTGATACCTATAATAATGAGTTCAACCTCCATTATGGACTTAAAGTTCTATTTATTTTGATGATTCCTTTTTTCAATTTTTTTTCTGAAATGCCTTTTAAAGAAAAACACTAAAGTAATCAAAATTGAGAAGGCTAGAAAAAAATAAGCTTTTTGTCGGTCAGCATTCCAACGAACTACGACTTCTATCAAACATATAAAAGCAACCATTAAATATCCGTACTGAAAAAATTTCCAAAATCTATTCATAATTTAATTTTCTGAAGTTTCTAATTTACCTATTGTCTTTTTTGATAAATGCTTTGATAAATCATCTTTAGACTCAAAACCGATGCCAAAGATCGTATCATTTTCTTTGGTAAGTTTAAATGCTTTTTCAGAAACAAAATATTTTGTTTTTTCATCCCAAAATAATTGCTCTGTTTCTAGTCTCGATTTATCCGAATGATTTATTACCACCACATTTCCTTTAATTTCTGATATCGATGTTTTGGTATAAGAAAGCGCAAAATCTCCTGTAATCGTAATTGAGTCTAGTCCTTTGTTTTCGAAATTCACTATTTTAATTCCCTCTGGAAATTTGCTATAAGGATGTAGCGTTCTATTGCTATAATCTAACATTTTGGCAGTGATTAATTTAGATGTGATTCTACCTGAATCTTTATATACATGAAAAGCATTCGTTGTAATGCCTATTGGTAAATTTTTATCTGCCAAAAAATCTCTTGCCTTTTGAGTATTGTTGTCACAAGAAAAAAGCATTGCTATTCCTAAAAGAAGAGCAATGCTTTTTATTATTTTATTAGTCGTTATATTCATTATTTGCCGCTAGACTGAATCTTTACTGTTTCTCCAATCCAACATTTAATCGAGTACGTTTCTCCTACAGCCTTACCTGCTGTAAAAATTACTTTTTTACTTGGTAAATTAGCTTCGTAAGATCTTATATACTTTCTGGCTGTTGAGGAAATACTTGGATCTACAGAAGCGGCTCTTTGAGCTTGTCTTAATGCTGCTGCATATACCATTCTCTTTTCAAACTCATCTTTTCCACAATCATTTACGCTAGATTGATATAATCTTCCAATTAATAAATATGCTTTTCCAAAATTAGGATTATATCTTAAGGCTTCTCTTGCTAAAGCTCTAGCCTTTGATAATTGACCTCTAGATTGCGCTGCTTGTGCAAACTTTAATTTATAATTTGCTTTTTTTATTGGGTCAGTTTCAAGATCAAATGATTTTTGTCTCATTTCTGCTGCCCCAGAACTATCTCCATTATCCTCTAATACATTGGCAAGAAAGGCATAAGCTTCTGGTGAAGGTGAAGCCTCAGCATATGCTTTTGCTAACTCTGCGTATAAAGGATCTTCTTGACATCCTTTATAAAACATTCTAGAAACCGCTCTTTTTAACCAAACTTCGTTATTTTTATTTTCTTCGAAATCTCTTTTGTATAGGGGTATTAAACGCTCACAAGTTGCCAATTCAGAAATTATATTATCCAAACCTCCTTCAATTTGTCCTAAAGCTTTTGAATTAATGGTATATGCTCTTAAGTATCTTTTCTCTTTAGCATCTAATACCTTGGTAGAATCTTTTGTTAATTCGTTTATTTTTTTTTGATAATCTGCCAATTTTTCTCCAACAGATTCAATTACATCATCGTAGGTATCAAATACTCTTTGCGGATTAGCATCTTTATACTTATCTGTTACTCCTTGAAAATATCTATAGATATTTTTTACACTCATATCTCGCGGAGAAATTTTATATGCTTTTTCTAAGATATCAAAAATCTCTTTATCCGAAGCTAATTTTCCTTTTATTAAATAGGTCGCATAATCACTATGCATTTTAGAGAGGTTATTTTTAGAATCATCATGTTCAGGAAAATATTGCAACCTTTGCTCATAAACCTTTTTAGCTAATGTTGGATCTTTTTTAAAGTCTTGCGCTAAATCAGCTCCATATTTATAGATGTTTACCGATAAATCCTGACAATTTTCCATCAAATAGGTCCACTTTTCATAAGCGTCGTCATATTTTTTTGATTTAAAATCTCCTGTAAATAAGTTGTATTTAATAAGACATTCTCTCTTTGCGTCTTCTTGTGCATTCGTTTTGGGAATAACCAAAAATATCGCTGCTGCTATTAAAAACGTAATTTTCTTCATGTTGTTAGTTTTAATGTTTCTAATCAATTTTTCTCTTTATAAACCAATTCGTATCCGTCAAAGATAAACTTAATCTAAAATTAAAATAATTTTCTTCTATTAAATTATTTTCTATGGTTCCTCTTTTACCAAATTCGAGCCCCATATTAATCGTGGACAATCTCTTTAGTGGTAACCCTAGACCAAAAGATATGCCAAAGTCATTAATTTCTGTGAAATTTGCACTATTCCCAACGCCATCAACCAGTAAACCCGTGTTCTCCATACGCACACCAGCCCTATAAGTAACTCTCTGCCAATAACTTGAAATAGAATTTACCTTAGGCAAATAAAAACCCCCTAAAGCTACCCTATTGGATTTACCATACCTAAAGGCTCCATTGGTATTTGCTAATAAACCTGTTGTAGAGATGGCATCTTGACTTTCATATTCTAAACCTGCATACCATTTATCAAGTTTTCCAATACCTGCACCAAAGGTAGATTTCAGTGGCAAATTAAATTTACCATCAATTTCTGTGGCAGAAATGGTATCTCTTGGAAATTCAGAACCAATTCCTGAAAAAGTTACTGAATATAAATAATCATTTCCTGTTACATTTAGGTCGTTTCCGAGTTTTACAGTGGCACCTGCATTTAAAATTAATTTATTTTTTAATTCTTTTTGATATTGCGCACCTAATTTTACAGACCCTCCTCTTACATTATTTATTTCTTCGTATTTCGTTGCGAGTGCAACTTCACCTCTTTGATTAATAATGCTATTCTCTACGTTACCAAAACTAAAATCTGCTTCTATCCCTAGAGAAAATTCCTTAAAAACTTTAATTCCAAAACTACCATAAAATCTATTGACACCTCCCCTACCTTCATACAAGGATATTTCAGAAGTATTGCCATCAACATCTAAAATTGCGTTAGATAAAGAATACCCCACTGAAGATATTGGCTGCATTCCGAAAGAGAAACCTGCATTTTCTCCAAGAGGAAAAGCCAAGGCAACATAAGACAAACTTGTAGAGATACTGTTTTGCTCTGTCGATGCGCTTTTTATGGTTAAATCATTATTTAACACACCAAAACCATAGGTTGTGTATCTCAAATTAGCATAAGCCGCCGGATTTGTAAAGTTTAAATATTTATAATGGCTAAAGGCAACACCTATTCCACCCATTGCACTCTGCTCTACTGTAGCTGTATTAAATTGGTCTCCAATACCAAAATAAGAATACGGTGAAGAACTTGTTCTTTGTGCTGTAAAAGTCACAGAAGTAAATAGTAAAATAATTACTACAATATTTCTAATCATTTGTTTTTATTAAAAATCAATATTTCATTTAATCCTTCAAGGAGAAAATTTTGATTGGCAAATATGCTACTTTTTAATTGTTTTGACAAGAAATTTGTATTCCCTCCTGTTAAAACCACTGTTAAATGTAAATATTCTTTTTTATATTGATTGATTACCCCTTCAATTTCTTGAATTACACCATTTACAATACCAGAATGTATACTTTCATTTGTATTATTCCCAATAAAATAATTGGGTTTATGAGTTTCTAAAAGTGGTAATTTTGATGTAAATGCATGAAGTGATTTATATCTCATTTCTATGCCAGGAGAAATTGCGCCTCCTAAATATTCAGCTTCTTTATTTACAAAATCGAAAGTTATACAAGTACCAGCATCTATGATAAGAACATTTTGCTTAGAAAATTTAACCACCGCACCAAATACTAATGCAATTCTATCTACACCTAAAGTATTGGGAGTTGCATATAAATTTTTAAAAGGAGTTCTAATTTTTGATGAAACAACCGTGAAATCTGTTAACGTTTTGAGTTTTTCTAACATCTTTAAAGGCATCAAAGCAACGCTTGATAAGATTGTGGAAGTAATTCTATAATTTTTAATTATTTTTTTTACTTCGGATATTATCCTTGTTTTGTTAAAAACTATAACCTGTACAAGTCTATACTCCTCAAAAAGAGCAGCTTTGACCCTTGTATTTCCGACATCTATAATTAAGTTCATTCTGTTATTTTGAATAATTTCAAAAATACAACAGATTTTTTTAAATTTTAGTTAGTAAATGTCAAAAAACATATTATATTTGCATCCGCTAAGGCATTGGTACCTTAGCTCAGTTGGTAGAGCAAAGGACTGAAAATCCTTGTGTCCCTGGTTCGATTCCTGGAGGTACCACTTAAAAATAAACCTAACACTCTAATTATTAGTTTGTTAGGTTTTTTATTTCCCTTAAAACTGTGAAAATGTACCCATATTTGTACCCACAATTTTAATACCTCCATACTTTTATAAAAAATACAATAGAATTTAACTATTTTATTTACGTATTGTATAATAAGTATCTATAATATCGGTGTTTTCTTATTTCTGTATTCAGAAATACAGAAAACATTTATACTCCAAAAAGTAAAAGACTTTCAATATCTTCAGCTGAAAAACTTTTACCCTCATTTATCTTTGCCATTAGTTTTAAATACTTCTTTGTAGGTTTGCCATCATAAGAACGTTTAAAATTTTTACTGTAAAGAATTTCAAAATATTTTGCACTTTTAAAATAACTGCCATACACACGATCTATGTGTCTATATTTTTTAGATTCTATTTGCTTTGAATACATACCGTCTTTTATTGCACTTCTATGAATAAAACGCTCATTGTAAAGGTTTAGCTTTCTGCAGGTTTTAAATGTAAAAGGACAAATAAAATAAAAAACATTTCCTTTTCCTAAATTTGAAGGCTTACTAATTATTTGAATATTGTAATTGTATTTAGTTCCATTACATTTATAATCCAAAATTAAGACTCCTTTATCTTTTTGCATCTGTACAATTATACTCATTGTTGAGGTTTTCATTCCGTTCCTATTCCAGCTTACTGTTCCTGTTTTGTATGTATAAGGTTTTAAGTATTTCCACTTTCTTAGATTGATAATACTAATATCTTTTGCTTCATCTATAATGTACGCCATTGTTTTATTTTTAGGTTCTTATTAATTAGTTCGTTCTTTTAAATTATCATTCCATCTTTTTACAGTTGATAAATATTTTTGATAACGCTTTGTTTTTATTCCTTTATAATGCTTTTTGTAATTTGGTTTATAAGGCTCGTTTAATACGTTCTTTACAGTTGGTATGTTTGGTATTAATTGAAATAATTTACGCCAGTACTTGCTTTCTAATTGAGTGCCATACATTGCATTTTTCAAATTGCTTCGATGCATAAATCTATTGAATACAAATATTAAGTTTCTGCAAATTGCACCCGAATAAGGACAAATAAAAAACCATATTAAGCCAGTACCTAAATTAGATTTTTTTGAAGTTAAATAAATTATTTGCTTTACTGGTTTATTATCAAAATCAATATAATTAAGAATAATACGCTCTTTATCTTTCTCCATTATTGAAGTAATATTAATATCTAAATCTTTTGATTTGTTAGAAATCCATCCAGTTGAGCCAGTCACTTTGTAATCTTTTTCAAAATAACCGCATTTTGATAAATAACCAGTTGTAAGTGTTTTTTCTTGGTTTATTATTATTGGGTATGTACTTGGTTTTGGCATATTGTCAAATCTGTATAACCTAAATCCTTAGCGAACTTGAACTATTTTATATTTTTATAAAGGGCTTTTTTTTCCTTTTTTGTGTGTGTTTTTTACAAAATTTAGCATGTTAAAAATTTTGTAGTGAAATTCTTTGTACGCCTTTATTCATAGGGCTTAACAGATTCTAACATCTTTTTATTTTCCTTAATAAAGTAAAGATGTTTTAACTTATAAAAGCATTCTCGTTTTCGTGCCATTCTAACAAATCTATTAAATTGTAATAACTTGGTTTTTTACTGTTACATCTTAATTTATTCCAAACCACAAACAAAGTATTTTTATTTACTGTTTTTAGTTTTTCAGCTTCAGAAAGAAAGGTTAAAAGTTTTGTTTTGTTCTTTTCATCTGTTTTTGTTTTAGGGTTCTTTATAGTATCTATATTTTCTAATAACTTAATTTTTCTATTGATGTTTCTTAAATCAAAGGGCTTTATTTTTGTCGTATCAATAAGAAAAGTATCTACATCATTAACTCCTAAATTTTCCAATCGGTTGCAATTTTTTTGCAAATGTTCGAACGCTTTTAAATTGTCGCTTACTAAATTATAAATCTCATTTTCGGGCTGTAAACCTATGTAGTCTATTGATTTTTTTATCTGTAAATTATCTGTTATTACAAACAAAGCATTCAAAACCTCATCTTTATTATTTAGCCATTTTTTTGCCACTTGTATTTTATTTTCTTCAGATTGGCTTTTACTTTCGGTTGTATCAAAATCAATAGAAATATGCGTTTTATTTTCTATGATATTGATATTATAATTCAACTCTAAAAAATGTATGTATTCCTGTTTTGTCATTAACAGAAAAAACCGCTTTGCAACATCATAAGCCAGTGCAAAATCGTTTACGCTTGTATCTTCATAGTATAAATATTTAGTGTTTGTACTATCTTTTTTATCGGTATCATTAACAGAAAAGGTTTCTGCATCTTCTTTTAATTTCTTTTGTGTATTCTTAAAATCAAAAAGCGGATTCCAACTAATTATTTTTTGTTCTTTGGTTTCTCTAAAATAAAAATAGTTTTTTCGGTCTGCATCTTCATTTCTAAAACGTGCAAAAAATTGTTTTACGGCTTCAGGCATTGGCTTGTAATCGGTTTCAATAAAAACAACATCTGTAAACCCGCTTTGTTTTATACTTAAACCCTCATCAATTATAGATGTTGTTAAAACAAGTTTTATACTTTCATTAAAATTACTATGATCTGTAAGCTGTTTAAAATCATTTCCTTTTTTAATATGAGCATCTGAATTTAATATTAAAACCTCATCTTTTTTATATTGTTTAAGTCTTAAAAGTTCGGTTTTTAAATCTTTTGCAACATTTCTACTATTAACACGAATAATACATTTGCCTTTTACATTTTGCAAGTGCTGTAAGGCTATTTTTAAAGGTGCTCTATTATCTGTAATAAGATTGATATTAACCTTGTTTTGAGCTTCTTTTTGAACGTTTATTAACTTGTAGCCAATAGACTTAAATAAAAGGTTTGTAGTTCCTGTAAGCCCTATTACTTTGCAAGATTTTAAAACCCTTGTTAGATTCTTAATAGTTTCCCGCTTGTATTCGTGTGCTGTTATTAAATTATGCACCTCATCAATTACAACATAGTCAAAAGTATTGCCAGTAGATAAATGTTTGTAGCCTTGTTCGTATGTGGCCATCACAAAAAGGCTTGTTTTTGCTTTTGTATGTTCTTTGGGTTCGCTATTGCCAGTAAGTGAAATAATATTTTGATATTCGGCTTTGTTTTGTTCTACTATTGCCGTTAAGGGTGCTAAAATTAAAATTCTTTTTCCTGGTCTATGCTTTGCAAAATCACGCAAAAAAGCCGTTGTTTTTCCTGTCCCTGTTTCTGCTGTTAAAATTGTTTTAGTATTGGCGTCTGCATACTCTAAAACTGTTTCTAATTGTTCACTAACATAGTTTTGAATTTTTAGCGTTTTATTATAAGAAATATTTAAGGGCTTTATTTTTAAGTAATCAAAAAACAACATTTTTTCAGCATCATTTTTTGCATTCTTTTTTATAAAACTTAATTTCTCTTTGTATGGTAGATTAATTAAATCATAACACGCTGTAAATATTTGCTTTTCTCGGTCTTTTACTTGTTGTTTTAGTACGTTTTCGCTTTGTTTTAACGTTGTTTGTTGAGGTTTGCTAGTATTGTAGCCTTTCTTTTTTAAATCACTTAAAAAACGGTTTAAATCATTCGAATAATGTTGTGTTAAGTAAAGTGAAAAAGGCGTAAAAACCTTGTAATTAGAAAAACTTTGACTGTAATTAAAAAATACATTATTCCCTCCAGTAGTTCCGGTGCTTTTACTTGTAGTACTGGTGTGTAAATATCTTGTATCATTTAGCCATTTAAAGCCATTATCTAACAAAGCGTTATGTATTGAAGTATCATTGTTAAATTGATGCTCTATTGAGCCAATAACCGCCCTATTATCTGAACGCCTATATTGTTTTACGCCAGTTTGTGAAACCCTTTGTACTTCTTTTACATCATAAGAAAAACGGATCGGGTTTGTATTGATAAAACGCTTTTCTTTTTGCATTGCTAAAAAACGGATTTGCCTAAATTTATTTTGTGCATTGTCAAAGTCTGCATCTACATTTAAAACCTCTTTTAAGTATTTTGTAATTGCTTTACCAATAGATAAATGCTTTTTTCTATCACTATTTAAAACCTCGGCTAATTGTGGCACAAATAAGATTCCAGCAATACCAAAACCACTATTTGAACGCCAAACCAAAACCGCTATTTTTTTGAGGTGCTCGAATACATTTGCATTGTTTAATTTAACTAATAAATGTTTGTTTTCGTTTTCCTTTACATCAATATCAAAGAATAAATAAGGTGCACCCTCATAACAGAAAACGCCATTTGTACCGCCCTTGTATAAGCCTTTAAGAATTGCAATACTATTGCTTTTTGTGGGCTTTGTTTTTATACCGTTTAATCGTTCTAATAAAGTGTTTAAAGTATGATGCTTTTTAACTGGTAAACCTATTTCTTTAGTATTAGAATAGTAAGCGTTAACTTCACTAAATAGCGGTGCACTTAGCACCATTTTTAAACTATTAAAATGATGCTGTACACTTACTTTAAAATCTGCTATTGAAACGACTTCTTTTAAGTCGCTCATAGCATCTATTTATTTTTAAATAGCTTTTTATTTGTTGTTAGATATGAAGCTCTATGACCTGTAAACTTGCAAAGTTTGCGTTCTACTTCTTGAAGTAAACCCTCTTTTTCTAAATTACGTTTTATACGGCAAATATTTTTTTGCGGTACTCCAGTAATTATACTAGCCATTGTATTGGTAGCGGTGTGTTCTAGTAAATAGTTAAATATGATTTTAGTTTGAGTTTTAAAATCATTATTTTTGCCTTGTCCATTAGGGCTGTGATTTCCTTTCTTCATAGCCCTTTATTTTTTAAGTTCTACAATAGAATTTTCAACCTCTGCAAGTTTGTAGTAAACCCGCCCTGAAATTTGATAAGATTTTAAAGTTCCTTTTTTTGTCCAATTATGAACGCTCGACAAATCGATTTTAAGCATCTTTGCGACATCTGACCTTGTTAAGTAGGTGTTTGGCTCTTTGGGTTGAAAATGTTCTTTTAAACTATCTAATTGAAGTTTTACGCCTTGAATAATTGCGTGTTGTAGTTGTTCGGGTGTTACTTGTACGAACTGAATACTTTGTGCATTTTTTTGCATCTTTATTGATATGTTAAATTAATATTTAGCAAATCAACTGACGCAAAAAAAAAATGTATCTTTGTATTTCCTAGTTACAAAAAGGGCATTCTATTCGGCGTCAGTTGGTAGTTTGCTCTTCTTTTCAAAGATAGATAGTATTCAATAGAATTAAGTTTCAATTCTATTCACAAAACCCCCGAAGTTTTCAACAAAGAGGTGATTTATAAGTTTTCTACACTGAAAACGATTTTTTTTTAAATAACTAATTATCAGATAATTAAAATTAACAAAACGCTACAACCACCAATTTCATTGACGTCGCTAAAATTGGGTTTTTAGCTTTGGTTTGAAGCGTTTTTGATAAAGTTTACAGAAATATTAATTTGCTTTTTTTACTAGCTTTAAAGTTGCTTTTTTTTCAGATAGTTTAACTTCATGAGCGTTCATTTTCTTATTCATTGCTTTTAATAAATCTGTTTTATCTTCGGTTTCATTAATGTATTCCATTAGCTGAGCATCTGAAGCGTGTCCTGTTATTTGTCTTATTTCAAAAAGAGTAAGAACATCTTTGTAAAGAGTTGCAAAGGATCTTCTTAAACTGTGGGTCCCTATTACTTCATGTTTTGGGTATTGCATTGAAACAGATCTTCTAACTTTTTTACCTTTTACAATTACACTTTTGCTTTTTCTTGCATCTACAAGTTGGTTTATTTCTGCCAGTGCACAAACTTCTTTTATTTCTTTGTTTATTATAACATCAGCGGACTTACTGTATTCTGTTTTTGGCATTCCGTAAATGTCAATTAGAGATTGTATTCTTTTAGTTATTGGAATTACAACATCAGCACCTGTTTTTTGATTGTAAAAACTCCAAAACTTTAAACTGCCAGTTTTATGAATATTATCTTCAGTTAGTTTATTGTAATCTGAAACACGCAAACCTATTTCACACCCAAATAAAATAACTTTCTTTGCATTTAAAAGTCTGTTTGGTACTTCTTTTCTATGTATTTTTTCTAGTTCATCAAAATTAAGGGTTACAACAATTTCAGATCGTATTTTCTTTTTGTCGGTTGTGCTTACCTTAGGATATTTAATATCTCTTATATTTTCAGATATTAAAACTTTATCTGAATAAGCATTTTTTTGATATTTAACGGCGTGTATTAAACTTTTACAGTGCTTTCTTGCTGTACTGGGTTGATGCTTTAAATCCTCCATTAAATAGGCTGTAAAGCCATTTATAAAATTTTGGTTTACATCTTTTGTGTTAACAATTTTCTTTTTGTCTGCTTGGTAGCTTTTAATTTTATTAAGTAATTGTTTGTAGATTTTCTTTTGAGTTTTATTATTAAAATACTCTTTTTCTATTACTTCATTTATTGCTGAGGTTACTAAATTTTTGCTTTTAATATCTTCGGCTTCTTTTTTTTCTTCTTTTTCTTTGTCTAAAAGTCTGAGTTCTTCTTTTACTATTTCCTTTTTACTTGAAAGTATGTTTGTAAGTTCATCTAACTTTTTAGAAAACCAAGTTTTTGATATTGCGATTCCTTTATTATTGTCCTGTTCAAAATGTAGCAACAAATTATTTTTTACATCTTCTAAATAGGTTTTGTGGTTTTTAGCATCACCACCTAAATAAGAAAGTTCTTCTAATTTTCTATGCTTACCTTTTGCCTTAAACCAATAAGATTTTTGAGAAGATATTTTTGTTGTAAGCCTATAATCAATATTTGTACTATGCTTTAATCTTACTGTTAAACTACCTGTTTTATTTTTTCCCCTGTAATAAAAATTAATTGTTGCCATGTTTTTTGAAATTTGAACAAAGCAAAGATAAAAAAATGTACCCATATTTGTACCCATAATTTTAAATCTTATTACATCTTATTACATTATTTTAAACATCCAATCAACACAAACCCTTTATAAACAATGCTTTTATAAGTGTAATGTAATTTAAAACGTCTTAATATTTCGATTCCTGGAGGTACCACTCAAATTTTATTAAACCCTTAATAATCAATTGATTACTGAGGGTTTTTTATTGCACTGTGTTTTTTACAGCGTTTTTATTAAGCATAAAAAAAGAGGAAACAAATAGTGTCCCCTCATTTTTATTAATTTAATAGTGCCTTTATATGTTTAGCACTATACCTTTTTTGGTTACCAAATCTTCTTGTTACTTTAATAATCCCTTCTCTTTCGTATTTTATTAAAGTTGTATCGCTTTTAATTCCGAGCAATTTTCTGACTTGGCTACTGTTAAGTAGACCTTCCATAATATATATTTTTTAAGCTTCGTGGACTTTTATACATCAACAGGTATCTTTTGTTTTTTTAAAATAAAAAACTGCCAAATATTATTTTAAGCGTTGTTGCCCGCACATCGACACACAAATTATAGAGTAAATCCACCCAACCAATTAATCCTTATATCGTTCTGATTACAAGTTAGCCCATTTCATCTCTAAAAAACAACTTTTTTTTTGTTTTTTTTTAAATAAATAATTTCGACAAAAAAACAAGAAGAAGAAAATCTAAGAATTTTAAAGATTGAGTAACAAGTTATAGTTGAGAAAAAAAATAACCTAAATAAGAGAGTAACTATTTAAAAATGTTTGGTGCAAAAGTAAATACAAAACCTAAAGAAGGCTCTATATGGATTGGTATAAGTAAAGAAAGAGATTATCTAAAAAATAAAAATAGGTCAGTTGGTACTTCGGGTGCTCATGAGCGATGGGTTTTATGATTGTACTTATTTATATTTTGAAAATGGTTATTTAAGCAGTTACAAAATTAATTTTTTTATATTAAGCTTATTACTAAGTGAACCAATTAATAGGTACGAAAAGTAGAATTTACTTTCGATGAACATCGATTCGTTTTAGTAAATTGGCCTTTTGAATTCAAAATGAATTTAGTTTAGCATACATAAATTCGCTCAAGTCCTTTGTAGTTCACAGCAAAAGCATCACCTCGATTTAAATTAGCCATTGAATCAGTGTTCAAAGAATGGAACTGAACAGCCGCATAATATCCATCATATGGTAAAAGTTGTTCGTTATTTTTTTCAAGTCCAACCCATTTCCTGTAATCCAAATCATTTTCTTCGGTTATATGTTTTACCACTACCCACCCTAAATTTCCTTTTTTATCCTTGAACCAAATTTGGGGGTTCATGTCTGGAAGGTCACAAAATGAAAGAACTTCATTTCCATTATTTTCAATGTCGGTTCGAACTATTTGTATAGCAAAATTGCTTAACTCCCATTTTGACATCTCCGTAGGTTCCTCAGAAGATAATGTCAAAGGATTAATTTTTTCATTGTTTCTTGCATCAAATAAATTCCAACCATTTTGTAATGGAAGCAATTCATATGGTTCTTCAACATTAGTGGATGCCATAAAATCTATAAGATTTTTTGATTTTTCTTGCAGTTTGATTTTGAACAGACAAGGAATTAAATTGTTGTCATCACATGCTTTTAACAATCTTTCCCTTTGTTTAAAACTAAAAGAACTCCCTGTTTCATCTATAAGCTCAATAACAACTGAATAAATTGAACTTTTAAATGAAAACGATAAGTTGTCAAATGATGGATAGGTTAATTCTGACTTTACCCATTTAAAACCATCAAAACTTGAATCAACCTGTTCTTTATTAAAAGCTTTAAACTGTTCTTGTAATTGAAAGCCTGTTTTTTGTATGGCCTTCAAAAATATTTCAGTTGGCTCAGGTCTATCTATTAGGTATTGTATGTCTCCGTATTTACTCATATTTTGTTGTCTTTTTGAAACTCCTTTGTTTGTAGATATAAATATGGAAATAAGTTGTATTAATGGTCATTTTACTCAAAAAAAAAATGAATTAAACTCCTTTTTTATGCTGTAAATTATAAAATTTGAGGTCAGTAGTTAGGAACATATAATTTTACTTTGATATATTTTTTCAGCTTTCACCATTCTTATTATCAAATTATTAAAAATGTTCTTTTTGCTATTTGAGCGATTAATTCGATAACAAAACTCATCAAGATATCTTTCGATGTTAAAATCGCTTACTGATGAATAGGCAGTTCTTATCCATGATTTTACCGGATGAATCATAGTGTGTATTGCCATAAAATTCTTTCCTTGATTACTTTCTATTTGAGTAATATTATACTCTTCAATTAAAGGACGATAACCTCTCCACTTATCTGTGGTTATTTTTGCGTTTTTATTATTTTAGCCCCCAATAATTAAATTAGGAAATCAAAAGCTTCGTAATTTATTATTTATGTGCAGCTTTAATGCTTTTAAATATAACAAAGCCTGTAGGGAAATTTATGAACGAATAGTGGCCAAAGCAAAGAGTAAAAAATTAGCACTAATAGCGGTTTGCAATAAACTATTAAAACAAGCTTTAGCAATAGCTAAATCAGGATTGATATATGATTATACCTATAGAAGTGCTTTAGTAAAAAATTAATGAGATTTTACTTATTTTTCACCACAGTACTTTATTGGGCTTTCGTTGTTTTTATTCAAATGTTATTTTATATGTTAATGGTTTTATTAAAAATTCATCATTTTTTTCAAAATCTGGATTTTTAATTCTTAATATTTCTGGTTTTTCAGAATTTACTTTAGTTACACAATAAACATAATAATTTGAATATGTTTTTGATTTTGATAATTCGTTTTGTGTAATAATAAAACTCTTTGAATTATTACTTGTAGAAATAGCTTTTACTTCAATTTGTTTTTGTTCCCCACCTGTTTCAAATGATAATACATCACAACCAAGATGTGAATCGTTTGAAACAAGTCGCACTTTTTCAGCAAGTTTAGGAAAATTAGGCTTTAAAAAATCTATCTCACTTTTTAAAACAATTTTTTCTGCTAAATCTCCAATTTCCAATTGTTTTCGATGAATTTCAATATAGTCTATCCCTATTTTTGAATCATCAAGTGAATCTATATCAATATTTTTTTTAGGATGATATATCTTTAATTCATCTGACAGCTGTTTTGAGCTTTCAGTAGTTTCTCCTTGACTAAGAACTACTTTTTTCTTATTTTCTAGATATATAACGTTAATAAATAATAGTTTAAATAACTCATCGATTTCTTCTGTGTCTCTCAAAGTTATTGTTGTTTCACCATCAGTCTTTGGATTAATTTGATTCTTAAATTTTTCTTCTATTTCTTTAGTGATGAATTTTTCCCTATCAATTCTAAAATAAAATAACAAATGAGAATCTCCAGTTATAAATGAAAATATATTTTTTACTTTTTTTGAAAGTTGAAATCTACTTCTTATTTTTTCTGACTGTAATTCAAATTTGGTACTTACTTTATCATTATATTTTTTTGTAGTTAATTTAAAATTTGAGTCATTAAAGTAGCTTTTAAAATGCTTTTCAAGTGTTTCTCCTTCAGTTTCTTTTATATCCTTGATTTTTTTTATTAATTCTTCTAGTTGAAGACCATAAATCCATAAAAAAGAATGAGCGTCCAGCAGAGAAACTATTTGGTGTTTTGTTGATAGTTGTTTTTTAAAGGATTTTATTATTAAATTGTAATCTAAATAGTTTTCCCAAGAACAATTATGACTTGTTTTAAAACCTATATTTATAGAACTAAATATTTCGTCAAATTTTTCTTGCGAAATAGGCATATATTTTTGATGATTTTTTATGAAAAAAATATATGCAATCAATTGATATGAAAATCCAATTTCAATGAAATTTTTAAATGCAATTTCATCTTGAATTTTAGATTTAAAGAAGTCAAAAAGAAATTTTTCATTTTCTCTATTTGCTTTTAATTTCTTAAAATCATCTTTTTTTCTCCAATCTATTAAATTATTTGATTTTACATTTATTGCATTTTTTATATTCCCTAAAATTCTCCCAGAACCAATATCATTTTCTTTCCAAGTTTTCAATAATAATTGATTTTTTGCATCTTCTAGTATTTCATATTTATAATTTTCGTGTTTTATTGCTAAAGGATGATTTTTAAAATCAGCTATTATATCATTTTTCTTTTCAGGCAATAATTTATTGAACCCTAAATTAACAATATCAAATGTATTTTTATCTATTTCAATCATAGTTTGTAGATTTTTTTTATGTCTAGTCCTTAAATATGGCTATAGGTTAAAATTGATTTACGCTGGTTCTAAATATACCATATTAGGTGTTTTATAATCTAAAGATAAGTGTAACCTTATTTCGTTGTATAAATTTATTGCAGCTCTCTAAGCGTGTACCACATTATCAAAGCCCTAATTATTATTATTATTATTATTATTATTATTATTATTATTATTATTATTCATTGTAAGCCATTTTACATTCAGAAAAATAGCAGTTATAAAATTAAAAAGCCCAAGATTTTATTTCAACTTTTTAGAGGATTGTCAAACGGTTTCTAGTTTTGGACTTTCGTTATTTTTTAGTTCTAGTTAAATTAATTTCAATTTCCATTTAGTAATTTAACTATTTTTTTATTTTTTGTTGTTAACCAATAATCTGTAGGATAAAAATATTCACCATAGTCAAATGCATAAGGTAGTTCCTTTTCAGTTAAACTGTCAACCATTTGCCCATACCAATGTTCATATTCCTCGTTTTTTTCCTTGCAGTGTTCAAGAAAGTTGATGTTTTCCTTAATAAATAAATCAGCCAATTCTTGTGGTGATAATTTCATTTCTACTTTATAATTCTCTACCATTTTAGATTCAATCCATGTAGAAGCTATAAAATCATTTTGCTTTTTTTGGTCAATAAATTCGCAACGCCAAGCTAATCCATTAGGTGAAATTGATGGAATTACTCTTAAATTACCATAACCACATTTATGTAACTCTTTTACCATAAACAAAAGTTTTTGCATATTTTCATAATAAAAATTACTGTCCATTTGGATTCTATTTGTTTATGGCAATGAAAATTTCAAAAAATTAGCAATTTTTATTTTCACTCAGCGACCTCTTCCAAAGTTAAAAAAACTTCTTATTAAATTCTAAATAATCTTTATAAAAAAATAGCAGTATATTAATTTAGTGACATTTTTTAATTAATTCAACACATTATAAAACTAAAATTTAGGACTAAATAATGCCCTTTATAAAAATTTAAAAAGCCCTTAAAAAACGGCTTTAAAAAGATGAGTTTTCGACTTTTTAGATGGTTGTGCAAGGTTTACCGTTGTTGTGCCTAGTTTATTAACTTCTTTATTTTTGTAATCCATTCCATTTCAGTTTCTTCTTTAAATAATGGTTTTTGCAAAATTTCAATATATTTTTCCGCAAATCTTATTTTATTATAACCTTGGTTGTCATCGAAAAAGTCTTTAATGTCGTCTTTTTCGCTATCTCTTAAATCAAAAGTAGAATAGGAGTTAGTTGCATTATCTCTAACTTCACAGTTACTTATAATGTTTTTAATACTCTCATATTCTTCTGTAAATTCAATTAGTGTTTGTTTATAAACGTATGGACTCAAACAATCTTCAATTTCCGTTGGAGGATTCATTGAGTTTCTATTTACATCTATAAGCTCTGTTTTTAAATTCTCTTTTTTATTGTTCCATAGTCTATAAAAAAACAGATTTTTATTATTGTTTTCATAATCAACTTCAACCCTTTCAGAATCTGTATCAATAAGACAAATTACTTTTCCCTTTATAGTATAATCTGGGTCTTTAATTGGAGATAATAAATTATTATATAATTTTCGAACTTCTTTAAAAGAACCTAAAGGAAGTATTCTTAATTTATTATTTTCAATTTCATTTTTGAACATAATTTCAAAATATATTTTTTCTGAAAGACCTTCACAAACTATCCAGTTATAAGGTTCATCTTTTAAAATTGAAAATAAAATAGATTGAACTAAATCATTATAGCTTTTTATATTATAGTCAATGGGTAATTTTCCCTTAGCTTTTTTTCTTGCTTGCGTGATTGTTTCTCTATAATTATAAAGATTAAAAAAATCGGCAGAGTTTTCATTTGATGATTTCTTACGTATTGAAGTTGCACTACCATTTAATACAATCGGAAGAAATCCATACCAATGAGTAGATATAATTATTTGATGTTTATTTTTTGTTAAACTAAAAAGTTTTTCAAATTGGTCGTAACAAGCAGAAATATGTAACGAAGCTTCTGGCTCATCTACTGCTAGAATTATATTTGAATTTGTGTTTTTGTTTTTTAAGAGAAATGAGTATGCGACATCTATAAGTGCTTTTCTTTTTTCTCCTGAACTTAATTCACTGACAGGTATCAGTTTAGAAGCATTTTTTGGCTTTTTATTTAAAACTTTAATTGAAAAGTATGCTTCAATTATTTTAGAAACTAAATCAGGCATTGTTAAGCTGTTCTTATGATAGCCTTTATACTCATATTCCTCTAATATACTTTCAACATCTTTAACGAAAAAATTTAAATCTTTATTAATTTGTTTTAATGTTCCTGGTTTAATTGCTTTAATGATTTCATCTTGAATGTTTTTATCCATTAGTTTCTGCATTTCTACAGTTTCTAATTTTGTATAGGTAAAAACATCAGTTTCTACGGGAATATATAAGTAAGAATAATGTGAGATGATGTAATCATAAAAACCTTTAAAATACTCTTGTATTTCTTTTTCAGAGGGTTTTACTAAGGGTTTTTCTCCGATAAAGTCTAGATAGTTTTGATAGCCACCAAAATATATAGAATTATCATTGTGTTTTTTACCAACAATAAGTATGAAATAATCGTCTTTTTTATATGACTTTTTTAATTCACCTATATGCTCATTAAATGCAGATGAACTTTTTGTCGGAGCTTTAAGATTTTTGTTCCAAATAAAATTGGATAATTTTTCAGCTTTTTGAAATAGTTCTTGGTCAGCTAATTTTGTGTTTCTTAATTTTTCTTTTTTAATTAAGAAAACTGGAGCTATATATGGAAAGTTATCTCCACCAACACCTTCATTTTTAGCTTCGTTATTTATTGGCCAATTGTTATTTTTTTGATTTAAAACACAATCAATTGCTTCTAAAACAGAACTTTTTCCGACACCATTTTCACCAATTAAACTAGAAAATCCAACTCCTTCAGAAATAGGAATGAAAGTAATTCCTTTATAAATTTTAAAATGTCGTAAAAATATTGATGTTATCATTCAGTTTTTTTATAATTAGGCACAACAATTGTGCACAAACATTGTTGATATATCAAATATATGTTCTAAGGTTTAAATTTAGCCTTTTCCAGTAACCTATCCAAAGAGCTTTTTATATTTATTCTTGTCAATCTATATTTCATAATCTCATTTTTTATTCTATATCTAGTATGTTTCTATTTTTTTTAAAACGGTTAAAAAAGGCTTTTATAATACTCTTAGGTCTTACATCATCAAGGTTAGATTTTAGGTTTATTTGACACCACTCCAATAAATCAATAGAGTCTGTAAAGGTTTTAGCTTGTAGTTCTTGATCATCCCAGAAAATAGTAATACAGTCTTTACTTGTTATTTTAATTTCTTTAATATTAGGAAAAATATTCATAATTCCAGTGATTTGTGCTATCGCATCTTCTATCATAAGTTTTTTTACACAAACTTACAATCAATGTTTTAAAGAATTTTACGTATTTCCGTAATACAAGGTTTTTTTTTCATAATTATATCATTCAATCGCCATTGAGCTAACATTTTTATAGATTGATAAACGCCACGCTCAAATCCAGCCTCTATTTATAAATTTTCAAAAACGATTGAGTTTTGTAAAATAGAAGTAAACCTCTTTCAAAATTCTTAAAACCAATCTTATAGTTTCACAGAAAAATTAACTTTTAAAATTCACCTCTATCACTTACTTTTTAAATCCCTAAAAGGAAGTAATTTAAATTGCTCAGCGATATCAATTAATCTTTCCGATAATGACTCAATTTCTGAACCCAACGGACGATCTTGTGTAAGCGGGGAGAAATTTGGAGAGAAATAATCTAACCAATCTTTACTTTGTTTTGAAGGTTCGCTTTCTAGTTGAGCCTTGCGGTGTCTAAGAGCTTCTGTGTTTACCATGGTTTCAATACTAATCAAGGCTTTTAAAATGGTCAACATTTGTTGTCCTCGCCATGCGGATGCGGTTCCCATACTAACCATATCTTGGTTTTGTCCATTAGTGCTTAAAGTTTCGAGACTTAACGGTTTATATAGGCTTTTTAATTCTGCACATAATGCTGTAGCCGTTACTTGAGCCCCCATAAATCCACTATTTTCTCCCGCACTACCAGACTTTAAAAAAGGAGATAATCCCAAATTAAGTTTTGAATCACACAGCGTGCTGATACGTTTTTCAGCATAAACACCCAAGTAAGCTATTTGTAAGTTTAACTGGTCTGATGAAAAGGACACATGTTGTCCATTAAAATTTCCGCCATGAAGCACAGTTTTTTCATCACTGAAAAAATTAGGATTGTCGCTCACACTATTTATTTCAATTTGCAAACAATCTTCTATTTGTTTTAATTGATCTTTTACAGCTCCCAATAACTGAGGTACACAACGAATAGAATAGGGATCTTGTGGCCATTTGCCATTAAAACCAGCGTCAAGTTCTTTTGGACCTTTTTGAAACCATCCCTCAACACTTTGGTGAAAAAGCCATTTGGCGAGTTCTTTATGCCCTACTTGTGGATGTAAGTCTGCTAATTTTGGATGCCAAGCTTCTGAATACGCTCCAAGACACTCACCGTATGAAAAGGCTAACTGACAACTTAATCGGAATAAAATGTTGGTTTCATATAAATTCATAGAGGCTATGGCCGTCATAGCAGCAGTGCCATTTACAAAAGCGAGTGCATCCTTATCTGACCATTTTACAACCGAAATAGGTTTAATTTTATAAAAATCTGAAGCAGCGTATTTTTTTCGTTTCCAATAAAAGTTAGTTTTGCCACTTAAACCCAACGCTAAATGCGCTAATGGAGTTAAATCTCCACTTGCCCCAACAGAGCCTAAAGCTGGAATTTCTGGTAAAAAATCTTTAAGAAAAGCATCGTATAAGGTTTGAAAGCTTTTAGGGTTTATCCCTGAATATCCTTGGGCTAATTGCTTTAAACGCAAGGCAAAAATCATTCGAGTAATTTCTATTCCTAATTTTGGCCCCACACCTGTAGCTAAATGATAAATTAGGCGTTCTTGTCTTTGTGTGTTTTTAGAAGCATCTTCATTTGCTAATGGCCCAAAGCCGCTACTTACTCCGTAAATCCAATGTCCTTTTTGCAAAAGCTCTTGAAGCGTTTTATGCGCAGCAGCTACTTTTTCTATATTTGAAGTTGTAACTACAGGTTTTTTTCTTTGACGACCTACAGCTATAAAATCCTCATTTGTCCAAGTTTTTGAAACTAAAATATCAAGATCTCGGTGTTGCATTATATCTTTAATTTATTCATAGGAGCATGACTAATATCCCATTTTCGAGGTCTTAGTATTGTTGGCAATTTTTTAAGCGCATTCGGTAAATTTCTTTCGAATTCATCTTTTTCTAGCGCTGGTTTTAACTGAAAGTAACTATAAAGGCGCAATCCCAAATTACCATAAAATGGTTGTACCCAAACTTCTTGCACTCCTGATATTTTTTTTAATTGATTGCGCACCTCAGCTAAAGAGACATTTTGACCGCCAATTTGAATTACTGCATCCTTTCTTCCGATAATTTGAAACTGTTTCTCATTGATCCATTTTAATTGGTCTGGAATCTCGAAATCTAGACTACTGCGCGTGAATCCTTTTTTATTCCTCTTCCAATAAGGTAATAATTGAAAATAATCTTCACCCCAAGCTTGCCAAGCAATCGCACCAGTTTCGGTACTGCCATACACATTCAAACCTTTTACTCCTTCTTTTTGTAATTGATCTGTTAGCTCCCTTTCTATGGGAGCCGTTGAACTAAGTGCTAATCGATGAGGAAATGGTGCCCTAATTTGCTGCCAAGCCGAAGGATGCCCAATAATTAGATCACCAGCATCGGCACGTTCCGCTAATTGGTGCCATTGGTTTATTTTTAAGAATTGTGCACGCTTTAATTTTGAGCCTATTAGTAAACCCCAAATAAATCCGTAGATATGTATTACAGGCGCCAAACAGATAACGCCTTTCGCACCAGTAAATTCAAGCCAAAAATCTCTTTCTTTAAGAAGCATTTCTTTAGAGTGCCAGATTTCTTTTGGTTTACCCATACTACCTGAAGAAAAAAAGCCAAATCTTTTCGTTGGGTCATTTGCGGCCATATATATTTGCTCCATCCAAAGTTCTGCAGTTTTATACTGCAAAAGGTAGGCTTCTTTAGCACCCGATAGCATGTCAAATCTAAAGTGAAATTCTGATGCTAAATCTAAAGCATCTAGAGAATCAATCCCTAAATCATTTGCTAAATTACCTTTAAATGCGACATTTCGACTACTTGGTATCGTTTTCCAAAACACCTCATTGACTAGTATTTCTAATCTACTAAAATCAAGTATTTCTTCCATTTATTTTGGCAGACCAATTTCAAATTCTGAACCAATTTCAGGTTCATTCACTTTAATGTATCCTTTATGAGCATCAATAATTTGTTTTACAATTGCTAAGCCCAACCCTGTACCGTTTGCCTTATTTTTTGTTACAAAAGCATCAAATAACTTTGCTTTAATTTCTTCTGGAATTCCTGGTCCATTATCCTTAATTTTCAAAATAAGTTTTTCAGAATTTTCTTCACATATAATGTGTACCTCAGGAGATGCTGTTTTACTTTCAATCAAGGCCTCGATTGCATTATTGACTAAGTTTATTAAAACTCGATCCATTTTTTTAACATCTATTGCAATCGCTGCGTTTTCAATTCCTGATATTATAATATTTTCAGCTTCAAATCCCTCTGGCATCACAACTTGTGCAACGCTTAATTTTAACCATTCATTTAAATTTACATGATCTTTTTGGATGGAGGCATTTTTTGTAAAATCTAAAACATCGGAAATAATGTTCAATGCATTTTTTGTAGAAACCGTAATAAAATCAGCTAGCTGTTCATTTTGATCTTTGTTACCTGGATCCCTTTTAATTAAATGAGCAATGCCCGTAAGACTGCCTATTGGGTTTCTAATATCATGCATTACCATACTAATAGCTTGCCCCACGGCAGATAGCTTTTCACGTTTTAACAACTCCTCACTTAACTCTGAGTTATGAATTGCTCTGACGGCATTTTCTACAAACAGACGCAATAAATAAACCTTCTCTTGATTAAATAACTCTGGTTTTGACGGCACTGTTAGAATAAAATATTGTTCTAAAGGACAAATTAAAACACCTTCAGTATATGTAATGTCATTTATAGACTTCAAATCTACCTTCTCAGACAATAGATCTATTCGAATGCTGTGTTTCCCAACACCCATCGCAGAAATTTCTTCAAATACATCTTTATTTAACTTTCCTAAAACAGCATAGTCGGCTCCTATATAATCCGCTATTTGATGCAGTATATTTGTAAGTAACGTTTTTAATTGTGTGGTGCCTAAACCTATTTCTCCTATAATTTTTAATAATTTTTCGAGACTATTTAGCCTAGCCCAATCGTGAAGACTTTTAGAGGCTAACTGAATAATTTCTTCAGGAATAAAAGGTTTGCTTAAATATCCAACATCCCCTCCTGCCTTACTAATGATCTCGTCAATGCTTCTATCGGTATAAGCAGTAATGAAATGAATCTGTGCTTTAGAATCTAGTTTTCTAATTTCAACGCAGGTAGTTAATCCATCCCAACCTGGCATTCTCATATCAATAAAAATAACATTAAATGGCGCTCCTTGTTCTAGGCTCTCTTTTACTTTTTGAAGTCCTTCTTCACCATTTTTAGCCTCCGTAATGTAAAATTCAGACCGTAAGCTTGAAGGATTTCGCTCTACCACTTCTTGAGTTTCTCCAAAAAGATCAGCAGAAGCCTCTCCGAGTTCAACAGAAAAAAGTTCTTCTTTTTGGGGAGATAAAATTTCTCTTATACTATCTCTTACTATTTCTTCATCATCTATGATTAATAATCGGTTTTTATGACTCATGTGTCTTTTAGTTTATGTAAGGTAGTTTGATTAAAAATTCGGCACCAGTGCCAATGCCTTTACTTGTAATGCTTATAGCGCCTTGATGTGTTTCTATAATTTGCTTGCTATTATAAAGCCCGAATCCTGTTCCTGTTTTTTTATGAGAATTTCCTTTTTCTAACAGTTCCTCAGAAAGATTAGGGTCAAAACCATTTGCATTATCTTTTATTAACAATACTACCATATGGTTGCTACTTTCAGTACGTAACTCAATATGTAATTTTTTTTCTCGATGATCTTTAACCTCATCAAAAGCTTCCGCACAATTTTTAAATGCATTAATTAATACTTGAACAAGTTTTGTTTTATCTCCTTTAATAGGAGGTGTATCAAGAGGAATGTACTTGGTAATTTTAACATCTCTTTTAAGGAGACCTCGCTCTTGAATCCGAAGAGCATCATCTATAATTGAGCTTAATTTAAAGGGCGCTCGCTCTCCCTTTGTTTTTCCTTTTACATAGCTTCGCTGGATATTTAGAATTTCCTGAATATGACTTGTTGTAAAATAAAGTTTTTTAACCAACTCTGAACTTTCTGTTTCACGATGTATCAAACTTTTACGCAACACGGAAATGAAATTTTTTAGCGCAGCACCTTTTCCAGCTCCTAGGGCTGCATCTAATGATTTACTTTGCTTTTCAAAAAGTCCTTCTAACTTTAATAGTTCATCTTTCTCTTTTCCTTCTAATTTATTTTGCAGGCGAGCAACATCAGTACCAAAAGCAGTAGCGGCATTACCAATGTCATGCAATACCCCAACAGCCATCTCGAGTTTCCCAGATTCTATGGCCTTTTCTTTAGATAAAGAATTCAATTCTTCCTCTGTTTTTACCCTAGCGCTTATATCATTAAAAGCATATTGGTATGTCGTCTCATTAATACGAATTACATTAAAATTTAAATAAACTGCATCCTTTTGGTTAGGAAAATTTATCGCCACTCTTTCATTATTGATAATATCACCAAAACTATCTTTAAAATCCTTAATTCGATGCAACCATTCGGGTTTCATTTCTTTTAGGATTGCAAAAATGTCTATATTAGAGCATCCTTTAAACAAACAAAACGGCATTAAAATTTGACTAGCCATAGCGTTTTGCATGACTATTTGCCCCTTATGGTCGGCTTTTATAATACCTAACGGACATTGATTTAGAAATTCAACTAAGTCGTAAATTTCTTGTTCATTTTGATTTCGCATAGGCTATACCTCAAGACTTTTTAACCAATAAATATTGAAATTCTTCATTAGGATTGTGCAATAATCTTAATTGAACTTTGGTTGGTTGCATTCGATATGTAAACACATAATCTAACTTTTCATCTAAAACTTCATCTAACTGAAATTTTTCAGCTACCATAAAGTTATTGGTGCAAGGCGCTACTTGTTTAAAAAAATCCTTGTCTATAACGTCCTTTAATTGATTTCCAGATAAATCTAATTCGTAACGATTATAAGCCTTAATTTTATTTTTGTGATCCATTCGGACGACCCCAAAATCTAACTGATCCATAGCTTCTTGATCCATGGATTCTAATGCCTGAAAGGCTTGATCTACGTTAAAATTCATATTAAAATAATTGATTGATTGATTGATTGATTGATTACATAAAATTACAATTTTTTATTAGTACAGACAAACATATATTTATTTTCAATAGCTCTTTTAGACCAAAACAAAATTGTGAACCAGTAAGAAAATTTTATAATTTATTAATTTGAAACATTTGATTCAAAAATAATTGATGAAAAACATAAAAATAAGAGACCTAAAAAACAGCATCGATCTCTATGAAGTTCGTTAAAAATCTGTTACAATCAATACTGATTTTACAAGTTTTTTCGATTCATTAAAAAGAAAAATAAAACTAGATGTTACACAATTTAAGCGCTATGATGCTTTGTAATTACATTGAATTATTTTTTGATTCCTAATAATTAAAAAAAGAAAAAAAAAGAAACAATTTACTATGACATTCTATGTCTAAAATGACATCAATTACTGAATACCACATTGGTTATCAGTTCGAGATCCAAGAAAAAAATTTTTACAAGCGTAGAAGATGACGTAAATTGGTTTTAAATATACTGAATTGCAAAATAATCGTATAAATACAAGTAACTTTAACCGACCTTTAAATCACTGAAAAACAATTATTTAATAAAAACGTCAATGGTAGGTCGAAAATTGGAGTTTAATTTTCTAATTTATTGAAGGGAAATACGGGCAGCAATTTCATATTCATCAAAAAAGTTCTTTAAATTGATTGCTCTGTTATACACTAAGACATAGCGTTCTTTTTTTATGTTTTTACTTTTTGCTTGACCAAAAAGTAACAAAAAGTCAAGACTTACTTTTATTTTTCTTGAATTCTACAAGTGATTTCACTATCGTGTCCAGACTTATTATTGAGTTCCCCAATCAAGTTGAGGACAAGCTTTGGACACTTAGCCGTTGCATCTCTTTTGAATTCCTACGAAAAATAAAATAGGTCGAGTTTAGAGTTTAATTACCCTTTCTTTTAATAACAGTGCTAGGCTTGGAACGTCAAAAAAACCTAAACATCATTACGACAGAGGTATGATTGCAATCTTTTAAATTCCTTCTAAAAACAAAAGTATTTAGGTTTTAGATTCTGATTTTTAAAGTAAATCCAGATGTCAGTTCGAGTGATTTCAATTTTTCATTGAAATTGTATCGAGAACTTGTTGAAATTGTATTGAGAACATTTTAGAAGTAAAGAAGTAAATAGAAATTAAAAGCTTCTCGATACAAAATTTCTGAAAAAGAAATTTCACTCGAAGTGACAATAGGTTTATTAAGACTGATTACACACCCTGTCAGTTCGAGTGATTTCAATTTTTCATTCAAATTGTATCGAGAACTCGTTGAAATTGTATCAAGAACTCATGGAAATTGTATCGACAACTCATTGAAATAAAATTATGAAAATCTACTACGTTTATATTCTAAAATGTTCTGATAAAACATATTATACAGGTTTTACATCAAATCTTGAAAAACGATTTTTTGAGCATCAACAAGGAAAACATAAAGATAGTTACACTTACAAAAGAAGACCTTTAGAGTTGATGTTCTATGCAGAGTTTTCTGATGTAGGGTTTGCAATTGATACGGAAAAACAAATAAAAAAATGGTCAAAAGCAAAAAAGGAGGCATTAATTAATGATGCGTATGAAAAACTCCCAAATTTAGCAAAGAAGAAGTTTAAATAGGTAAAAGCTTCTCGATACAAAATTTCTGAAAAAGAAATTTCACTCGAAGTGACAACAGGTTTATTAAGACTGATTACACACCCTGTCAGTTCGAGTGATTTCAATTTTTCATTGAAATTGTATCGAGAACTCATTTTAATCGAATAAATCACTCGAATTGGAAGAAATTTCACTCGAAGTGACAATAGGTTTATTAAGACTGATTACACACCCTGTCAGTTCGAGACCCAAGAAAAAAATTTTTACAAGCGTAGAAGATGACGTAAATTGGTTTTAAATATACTGAATTGCAAAATAATCGTAAAAATACAAGTAACTTTAACCGACCTTTAAATCACTGAAAAACAATTATTTAATAAAAACGTCAATGGTAGTATAGTCGAAAACTATTCGCATGCTCTTCATAGATTTCTACTACGCTTTTCCTAAAATTCGTGAAATATGTACATGTAATTCTAAGGAACTTTACTGACCTCTGCCTTTATTTTTAGGTCGCTACATAGAGTATTAAAAATAATCTTTTAAGTCCTAAAAACCATACCATTAGATTTCTCAAAAATAATCTTCAAAAACTTACTATTGTCTCCAACCTGTTAACGCCACGATCTTATGAAATATTTCTGTATTCTCATAGATACCAGAAAACTCGGCTGCCCCAGGACCATATGCAAAAACCGGAATTAAAGTTGCAGAATGTCCTCCTGTTGAAAAAGTTGGAGTAATCTCACTATAATCGGTATATGAAGTACCATTTTCCCTCTTTTTTATAGTGGATGCTAATGTAAAACCACCTGTTTC
Source organism: Polaribacter litorisediminis (assembly GCF_019968605.1). Taxonomy (NCBI): domain Bacteria; kingdom Pseudomonadati; phylum Bacteroidota; class Flavobacteriia; order Flavobacteriales; family Flavobacteriaceae; genus Polaribacter; species Polaribacter litorisediminis. Next base: position 612,051 of record NZ_CP082966.1, on the reverse strand, counting down.
ATGATCTGCAGTTACAACGACCAAAGTATTACCGTCTTTTTCTGCAAAATCTAATGCCTTACCAACAGCATCATCAAAATCAATTAATTCAGAAATCAGATAATCTGCATCATTATCATGTCCTCCCCAATCTACTTGAGAACCCTCTACCATTAAAAAGAAATTTTGCTTGTCTTTGTTTAAAAATTGAATACCTAAATCAGTCGCTTTTGTAAGATAATCTCCTCTACCTTCTAAAACTTTAGGCATTCCATCGGCTGCTAATAAATAACCCACTTTATTATAATCCTTAATATTGTTAAAATTGCCTAAAGCAGTGGTATCAATATTAAATTTTTTAGCTTCTAAATTTTCGATTAAATCCAAACCATCTGCACGTTTGTTAAAAAATTTTATACCACCGCCTGCAAAAAAATCAACTTCAGAAGCCACCAAGTCTGCAGCAATTTCCTCATAATAACTTCTTTTAAAAGCGTGCGCATAAAAACTAGCTGGAGTTGCATGCACTATAGATGATGTAGCAACAACGCCACTTTTAATTTTATTTTGCGCTGCAATCTCTATCATAGTTGACACTTCTGTTGAGTCATTAGCTACACCAATGGCGCCATTATATGTTTTTACGCCACTCGCAAAAGCGGTGGCACCCGCTGCAGAATCTGTAATATCTTGTCTTGATGAAGATGTTTTAATTAAACCAATATGTTTAAAACGCTCATAATTTGGAGTAGTTTCCTTAAAATAAAAAGCAGCTGATACTTGCGATAACCCTGTGCCATCTGCAATTAGCAGAATTACATTTTTTGGTGTTTCGTTCTTTACTATAATTTCAGTGTTTTTTGTTTTACAAGAAACTAAAACAACTAAAAATAAACTTAAAAATATTTTCATGAGTTTCATAAAGAAATAGCATTAAATAGGTGATGACATAAAGGCCGAAAGATATAAAATTATCTGTATTTTTATGTTAACTTATGCTTATTATTAAGTCACTAAAAACATGGTAATTGTAGCATTATTCTATTCAATTTAAACAAAAAACTATTCTAAAACGTGCCTCCGCAACCAAGTTTCGGCTAAAGAAGGCCAAGTTTCTGCAGCAATATTGCCTGGCCTAATGCCATATCCATGACCGCCTTTTGGTAACAAATGTAATTCTACTGACGCTTTATAATCTCTCAATGCAGTTGCCATTACGAGCGCACTATTGGCATATTGATCATCTGCTGTTGCAAAAATAAACATTGGCGGAGTTTGAGCATCCACTAACAATTCTGGCGTTAGCTTTCTATTTTTTCCTTCATCCAAATAGGCAGGGTATATGAGTAAAGTAAAATCAGGTCGACTTGAAAGCGCGTCTATCGCATCGGTTTTAGGATAACTATCTGCATGAAAGCGCGTGCTTGCGCGAGCACTCAAACTCCCGCCAGCAGAAAAACCTAAAACTCCTAATTTCTTCACATTAAAACCTGATTTCGATTTTTTACTGCGAATTACCCTGAAAGCTCTCTGAAGATCATATAACGCCTCTTTTCGTTTATTGGGCACTCGGTATGGTAAAACATATGCTGTAAAACCTAGTTTATTTAACCATGCCGCTATTTCGTAGCCTTCTAAATCTATGGCAAGAATCTGATATCCACCTCCGGGACACACAATGATACCCACTCCATTATTTAAATGTTCTTTTGGTTCATAAATAATAATTGCAGGATTTGTAACTTCACTTATTCGAAGTACGTTACCGCTTTTATTATCACTTTCTATCGGTTTGCTTTTGGGTTTAATTTCTCCAGGTACTTCATCTGGCCACAAATATATTGTATCCCTTGATTGCGCATAATTCATCATCGTAGAACAAAGAATAATAATTAAGGTAAAAAGTGTTTTCATTTTTAGATATTTTATCATGCATCGATTACAATATAAAAAAGCCCTAACATCAAAAATAATTTATTTTTTTAAGAACCTGAGAGCTTGTGCATTGTTAATTTTTATAATGTAAATTCCTGATTTTAAACTTGAAATATTTATGGTGATTGCAGTTCCCGATGCCTTCACAGTTCTAATTTTCTTACCTGTAACATCAAAAATATGGATGGTTTCTGGGTTGATATCTAGGTTGGTATCTAAAGTTTTAATGGTGATGCTATGCGCACTTGGATTTGGATATATCTGAAATAGCGAATTGTTTTTAAATTCAAAACTACTTGTATCTAACACAGATTTCTCAATAAAAGCATCCATCACTATAGAAGGACTTCCGTCATCATCCCAAGCTCCTTTGGAGTACGAAGTGAAATTTCCATGCGCTATGGGCTCCCAGTAAAAAACTCCTAAACCTTGCGCTTGTTTCGTTTTTTCTATCATATATGTTAAAAACTGATGAGCAACATCTGGGTTATTGTTAGAAAAACCAACTTCTACCATCATTACCTCCTTATCGTAACGTGATTTCATATCCAACATATTATCATAAGTAGCATCTACATAAGACTTCCAATTATTTTCATCTGGATATAAAGACATTCCTATAATATCAAATGTATCAATCTGAAAACCATTATTTAACAATCCGCCAATATTCCATTGAAATAAATTATTATCATTGCCACTTGCCAGATGTAAAATGGTTTTAATACTGTTGTTAAATGATTTTGCTGCATTTGCACCTGCATTTAAAAATTTGGCATAATTGGCAAAACCTCCAGTTGATGCCTTTCCTGTTGTCCATAACATTCCATTATTAGTTTCATTACCAATTTGCACCCATTTTGGTGTAATTCCTTTTGTTTCTAAAGCTGTTAAAATCGCGGTTGTATGATTCGCCACCGCATTTTCTAATTGTGAAACTGAATAATTTGTCCACGCAGCAGGTTTTGTTTGTTGCCCCGGATCTGCCCACCAATCACTGTAGTGAACACAAATCATAATATCCAAATTATTTGCTTTGGCTTTTTCTGCTTTTGTGACTAAATCGTCAATATCACACCAACCATTGGCGCCAGAATTTTCTGGATTTACCCACACTCTTAATCGTACAGCATCTAAATCGTACTCTTTTAAAAGGGGCATTAATTCTTTAGCGGTTCCTTGATTATCTTTCCAAGCGTAACCTTTAGATTCCATTTCAGTCATCCAACTAATATCTGCACCTTTTGCAATTTTATTTGTGCTAAAATCATATCCATTTGTATCTTGTAAAGTTAAAACAGGTGTGTTCCAATAACCCGCCCAAGCATTTTCAGTCCAACCACCACTGGCAAATAAAACAGCCTTCACTTGGTAATAATGACCAGAAGGTAAATCTGCTGATGTTTTATTACTGCTTCCTACAAAAAAAGAAACACTGCCAGTTTTATCTGTTCCGGCAGTTTGATTTTCTAAAGTTGCTCCGTTTATGTAACTAACATAAGTATCGTTTTCATCTAATATTTCTAAACCAATAAAAAGATGATTGCCAGAAGAGCCAGCTTCACTTGTGAATTTATAATTTACAGTTAAATTACTTCCTGTTAATGGATTTACTATGAAAGGATTTTCTCCATAAGAAACAATTTCTATACTTTGAGAAAGTAAAACACCTGGAATCCATAAGAGTAAAAATAATAAAGCCTTCCCTTTTTTCATTTTATTTGCGGTTTTTTAGGTTGAAAGAAGTTGTAAAGTTTAAGTTGATGGCTTTTGTAAAAACTTCTACATCTTTCGTTTGCGGATTTGTTTTTAGTAAAATTGTAGCAACACCCGCTTCTAATTGTGCAGGATTCTCGCCAATGAACTCTGCATTTCCCTCTAAATTGAATTCAATTTTATCATCAATATTGGTCAGAACTGTTCCGTTTTCATCCAAAATACTCGCATAAACAAAAATGAGATCATCATTTTGGGTATCGATTTCTTTTCCACTTAAATCCATCTCAATTTTTACTTGTGATGGTTTTTTAGGACTCTGCACACTATGACTTACAACTTCAGAATTATTCATAAATCCTTTTGCCTCTAATGTACCGACAACATATTTTGGAATTTTAAATGTAAACGGAGGATGTTTCAAGTTCATAGACATTTTGTCTTGATTCGGTTTTTGGCGACCCAAACTTTTTCCATTTAAAAACAATTCTACTTCCTCGCAATTACTAAAAATCCGAACATCTAAAGGACTATTCTCTTTCCATTGATTAGCGATGTGAATCATTGGTTTACCAAAAGGATCATCATAATCTCTTTGACTTTGATAAAAGTAATACGATGGTTTTGGGATTCTAAAAAGATCCATGATTCCAGAAGCTTCTAAATCATCAGCATACCCTCGATTGTAATCGAACATTACCCAATAACCATCTGCAAACGCGGGCGTGTTTAAATTGTCATTATGTGCCTCTTGTAAATTAGTCGCTTGCTGCAACAATGCATTTTCTCCTGCACTTCTTAATTGACGACTAGAGCGTTCTGATTGTAATAAATTACCCCAAGAATCTTGATTTAAACCAGCATTCATCGCATAATATTCCCAATCTCCATATTCAGAAACATTATACGGTTTTTTTAATTTATCATCATAGTGTTTTAATCGATGTTGGCGTGCTTGTAAATAAATATCATATCCATAAGATTGCCAACCTGCAGTAAAATTCTGGTTTCCTGGATATTCTTTTTTAGCAATATTTGTTAACGAATCAATAAAAGATTCAGGCATCCAAGATTCGTTTAAAGAAACTTCCCAGGCAATTACAGAAGCGTGATTTCTATCTCTTCTAATTAAATCTTTTGCAGTTTGGAATACGTGCTTTTGAAATTGTTTGTCTTCACTAAAATATTGCCATCCTAAAATTGCATCTATAGTAACTAAACCTAATTCATCACAAGCATCCATAAAAGAGTTACTTTGTGGGTAATGAGATAATCTTACATAATCGAAACCGGCTTCTTTAATTTTTTTTGCATCTCGGTAATTTGCATTGTCCGAAAGTGCATAGCCAACAAAAGGGTATTCCTGATGACGATTTACGCCTCGTAAAAAAGTTTTTTCTTCATTCAGATAAAAATCTTGCCCCACAAACTTGATGGTTTTAATTCCGATTCTTATCGTTTCTGTAGCTACTAACTTTTCATTTTGAAAAATTTCTGTTTTTAAATGATATAAATTGGGTGCTTTTGGCGACCACAATTCTGGATTTGCCACCACTAAATTTGATGAAAATTGTTGGTCTTTATTTTTTTCAAGCTGATGTATTTCACTTTCAGAAAAAACTATTTCAACGTCATTTTTAAGCAAGGTATTTTTGATTAAAAATGATTGCTTGGCATCATTTTCATTTTTTATATGTGTTTTAATATTGATGGTTGCTTCTTCTTGGGATACTTCAGGATAGGTCACAAAAACACCGCCACTAGCCACTTTATTTTCAAAAATTGGATCTGTGATATACAGCGGATTTTTGGCAATCAACCATACATTTCGATAAATACCACCATATGTATTAAAATCTAAGGTTTTCAATGGCTTTGGACCCGTAATAAGGTTGTCTTTGTTATTCAGCTTTACTTTTACGATGTTCTCTTTATCAAAATTAGCAACCTTTGTAAAATCAATTACAAAGGGTAAATAACCACCTTGATGTCTGATCATTTTTTTACCATTTACCCAAACTTCAGCAATATTCATGGCAGCTTCAAATTTTAAGAACAACTTTTTACCCTGCATTTCATCGCCAAGTGTAAATCTTTTTGAATACCAAGAAATACCTTGCCATTGATTATTGACTATTTTGGGCTCTATTTTTGGAGTATGAGGCAAGGTTATCGAATCCCACTTTTGAAAATCGGTATCCAATAGAAATTGATCATCTGAAAAAGATTCAGTATCTAATTTTTTAAAATGCCAATTTGAATTGAATTTTTCTTTTATCCCTATAAAATCTTTCTTTTTAGAACACCTTGAAGCACTCAAAGCCACAATTAGAAAAAATACGATGTAGATTGCCCTCATTTATTTTAAAAGTATTTTGTAGATGAATAGTTGCTGTATATTTTTATAGTTTTCCTTTTGAATTCCAGGTCCTATTGAAATTTGTATCGCTTCAATAGTACTCGCATCAAAACTTGAATTTTCAGATGATTTCAAAAAATATGATTGAAATGGTGGAAAAGGTCTTGGCAATAAAACCGAAGGAACTTGCTGTAGTTCCTCAAAAGGAATGGTGATGTCTTTCTTATCTGAGCTTATCTCTATAATTTTTCCAAAAACTTGTCCATTTTTTAATTGCAATGCCACTTGAACTTTTTGATTTTTTTTATCTCCAGAGGAGGCTGTTACCAAAATAGATGAGACTTTATTTAAATTATTTTGTTCTCTTTGCACCACCTCATCCACTAAAACCTTAAACGTTAAGTCAGGTGTTTTAGCATTGATATTATCGACATAGATACTTAGATAATTTTCTGTTGTAACTTTATGAGTCGATTTTTCAATTTTATAAGGAAGGGCATTCCATTGTCTTGGCCATAAAAAATTTTTTGAATTCTCTTTTAACGCATCAAACAAAACTACAATCGGTTCTTTTTTTACAATTTTTGTACGGTAGCTTTGTTGCACAATAAAATCCCAGTTTTCTGGAGTTCCTAAAACATTATCAGGAAAAGTAACTTTTCCACTATCCGTTGTAACCACTATAAAATAATTAAAAGAGTCATTGTAAATTTTTTCTCTTGGTATTTCTACCTGATAATCAAAATTACTGTTTTTAATCATTTTATAATTATCTGTTTTCTGATATCCCGAAGGCAACACAACCTCAACCTTTTTAATGGTATTCGGACTTACTATGTTCGCTTTAATTACTAAATTTTCACCTTTTTCAATTTCTTTTACAGGTTGATGAACCACGTACGTTTCAGCTATTTTTTGATGTGTTGTTGCAAATTCATTGAGATAAATATTTCCGAATTTTTGATTCATTTTAAAATCATTCGTTAATGTATCCGCAGAAATAATATAAGTTCCTGGTGATATTAGAAACGTTTTATTTTCAGACTGATCATTAAAAGAATTATCAGCATTAACTCCTTTTATAAAAAAAAGCTCTCCCAAATCTTTTAAATTGATTGTAATCTTGTTTTTATGAGGTTGTAAAACAGCCACTGTTTTTTTTAAACTTGCTTTTTCATAAGGATCTTTTACCCAAAGTACATCCGGCAAAACTTCTAACCGCCAAATTCCTTTTTCTATTTTATCTAAAAAATAAGCGCCATTTCCTGAATACTTAACAATTTCTGAATTTCCAATTCCCGCAATTTGAGTCAATTTTATGCTGTTCTTTGGATTCGCATTTGTTGTATTTGTATAGAAAAATTTGCTTTCTGAATTATAAACTGCTACATCCGTTTCATACGCTAATTTTGTATTTAAAAATGTGTTATTTTTTGGATATCTACCAAAACTTTTCCCATTCGTAATTTCGCGAAAAACTTCACCCGCAATTTTTAAAGAAATCGCTTTTGAAGGCGTATATGCCAAATTTAAATAATGCGTCTGATATTCGGTATTTGCAAATGCTAATTCTATGGGTTCATAGGCAAATTGTGTTGCAAATTGAAATTTTGCTTCCCTGAAACTTCTTGCCATTGCAGGAAAAATAACAGACGAATTGGTGTCTCCTGAATCAAATTCATAAATAATTCTTGCTTTATTTTCAAAGGCCTTTTTCTCTTGAAACGGAATTTTATATTCATCCACATTTGGCAAATAATTGCCTTTTAACAAGCTGTTATGCACCAAACCTGTAGGATACCATTGAAAAGTACACCCCTGAATATCAGCTTTTAAATAATCATCTACAAATTCCGACCGTTCTGACACATTATAAAAAATAGGATTTTGAAATCCAGCTTTTCGGACCACTTTTACCATTGTATTGATGTAGGCTGTAGCTACTTTACCGTTATCGTGCTGTGGTTCATTATTAATTTCTAGCGCGATAATATCAGGATCATTCTTGTAAGCAATGTTTGTATACGGATTTACGTGATTCAATAATTGTGTAAAATAGCGTTCTTGCTTATCAAGAATAATATCTCCAGCATAGGTTTGCCATTTTCCTAATTTAGAACTAAAACCTTCAGTCAGGAAATCTTTTTCAGGATACCCATTTCCGCCAACTTTAAAAGGAGTTACAATGGATTTTATGCCTCTCTCTTTTAATTTTGAAAACAAATAATCTAGTAAATCCAGTTGAGGTGTTTTTATTAAGTTACCAATACTATCGGTAATTTCCATATCCCAAATATGCACTCTATAACCATCCAAACCTAACCTTGCCATGTGATAAACATCTTTATCAATGGCTTCTTTATGATTCTTATCTAGATAATTTATTGCTCTAAAACCGTGTGCAAAAGGCAAAGTGTAATTGACACCGAATAATCTGACTTCTTTGTTTGTTTTAATATATTTAAAAACGCCATTCTCATCTACATAGGTAGATTTTTGTGCATGTAAAAACATGTAATTAAACATATAAACTAACAGAATACAATATTTTATTTTCATTTAACGAAGTGCTTTTATTCCTGTTTTAGTCATTTTTACTTCTTTAATATCTCCATTTTCATCATACTCTAAATAGTCTGCACATACTCTTCTTTCATAAGGGCTCGGACCTTGTATGTGATAAAATAAATACCACTTTTCTTTTATTTTTATGATAGAATGATGAGAATTCCTTGAGTCATTATCAAAAAACGCACCTTTGTATGTAAAAGGTCCTAAAGGTGTTGGCGCTGTTGAATACACTAACAACTGTTTGTCTTTTCCGTTTCTGGTAATCATGGTTGGATACGTAAAATAATAAATATTATTTTTTTTATGCACCCAAATTCCTTCATGATAATTTTTTAAATCTAGTTTTTTAATTTCACCATCAATTTCTGTTAAATTGTCTTTTAATTTTGCTACTGCGACTCCATTACCACCGCCATAAAATAAATAGGGCGTGTTATCATCATCAATAAAAATATGAGGATCAAAAGACAAAACACCTTTTACTTCTTCTGTACCGATTAGAGGTTTACCCAAAGCATCTTTAAAAAGACCATTAGGTTTTGTACTAATAGCTACTCCAATTTGAAATTCCGCAGGAAAAAAGAAATAATATATACCTTTCCACTTCATAGCATCAGGAGCAAATGCCGAGTTTTTAGCCCAAGAAACTTCCTCTAAATTGAAAATTTCACCTTCATGCTTCCAATGTACTAAATCTTTAGAAGAATATGTATGCCATTTTTTCATTTCAGTCCAATCCTTACTTCCGGGCTCATCTGTTGATGGATAAATCCAATACCGATGATCCCAAACATGAATGGATGGATCTGCATGAAAATCTGGCAAGATGGGTTTCTGAGCATGCAAAGTAGCCACTAAGAAGAAGAAAGATATACATTTTAATTTCATTCGTAAACTTTATTTAAGAGAACATTTATTGCTTCACAAATTTTATACTTTTAGATTTTTTTTCTGATTGAATCGTTAAAATATAAATTCCAGCATTGAAATTTGAAATATCAATTTTACTGTTATTTAAATTTGATGTATATAATTCTTTGCCTAACAAATTTGTAATTCTAATCCTTGAACTTTCCAGATTCTGCATCCCTTTAATGTGCAGCATATTGCTTGACGGATTTGGATATACACTTATTTTATCTAGCATCTCTGTAAATGAATCTACACTCAATGCGCCTTGTGGAACTATATTAATTTCCGCTGCTGGGTATGCACCTGCTAACCAAGTCCAAGCACTATCACTTAACTCAATTGCCATTTTATAGTTAAACGGACTTGTTAAATCTGCTGCTGGTGTGGTGCCCTCTGGAATGGAGAATGAAAAGGACCCTGTCATATCTGTTCCTGCGGGAGCAGGACTTAAAGAACCATCTACAACATTAGCGGCCCAAGTCCAATCGTTATACAAATTGATAGCACAATAAATATTCCCATCATTGGCTATCGTATATTTATAATTAATAGTTATTGTGCTTCCGATTTCTGCGGTGGTTAGCTCTGCGGATGTAAATTCAATAGATTGTGCGCTCAAAAAAGTTGAGATAAATAATGCAATAAAAAGTAATTTTGTTTTCATGATGTATGGTTTTTAGTAATTTGTGTTTACGTTTTTTTTGAAATAGGGATTCTTTTAGATCTCCCTTTTAGTACACTGATTCAAATAAAATATATAGATCTTTAAATAATATTCTTAATTATTTCCGACCATATTGCATATCCTTTTTCATTTAGATGAACGCCATCCGTAGAATATTCCATGTTCATTTTGCCGTTTAGAAGCACAAAACGTTGATGAAGATTAATGAATGTGTATGATTTTAAGGATGCTGAATTCTCTAAAAGAGCATTTAAACTCGTTATTTTAGGTATTAAATTATCTGTTGTTGTTGGCAAAACCGTATGTACAAAAATTTCTGTATCCGGACTTTTATTGTGTATTTCATCGATAATATGTAGAATATTTTCATGAATTTTTTGACCAGCATTAGGATTATGAAATAAATCATTAATACCGATTAAAAGGAATAATTTTTCTGGTTTGTAAAAAGTGATTTCATTTAATCTTACAATAATCCCATCGGAAGTATCTCCTGCAATACCTCTATTTCTTGCCTTCGGATTATTGACTTTCTGCGCCCAATCTTCTCCTTGTTCGGTAATACTGTTGCCAATAAAAACAATCTCATTAAAATTCAAAGCATTCGCTTTAAATTCTGCAATCCTTTTAGGATAATGCGTTTTTGTCCAATCGCTGTGATTCGCGATTGTAACATCTTCTGAAGGATATAAATTATCAGGAATTATTATGATTTCTTCTTCGACTAAAATTTCTTCATTATTTTGACTGCAAGAAGTAAAAGAGAGTATCGTTAAAAAAAAGCTTAAAAATTTTATAGTACATTTTTTCATAAGAAATTAATTTAAAGTTATTGTTTTATCAATGGCGTTTATGGTAAGTGTATAAGTACCTGGGGTTCCAACAAAATTAAAATTACCATCACCTGTTCCATCATTTTCGAAATTGCTGTCAATTGTATAGCCTTCCTCTTCATAATAAGTCATATTATTATTTGTATCCCAAGTATTAAACGTATCAAAAAATCTAAAAATATCGTTGGATAAAGTGATAGAAGCCGACCAAATATTCGGAGTATTTTCAATAAATTCTACCGTATCCGCATTGAAACCCCAACCTCCAGGAACTGCGCCGCCAACTGCCCAAAGAGCGCTAGATTCCATTAAATCTATTGTTTTTGCTATTTGGTCTATCGTTATGGTATAGATACCTGGAGTTCCAATAAATTTGAAACTATTACCCGTATTTTCAAAATTGGCATCTATTGCATAACCATCATTTTCAAAATAATTATAGTCAAGAACTGAATCCCAGTCACCAGGTATGGTGAAAAAGTTCATAAAACCGCTGTCAAGTTTTAGCTTTACCTGCAATATATCTTGATTACAAGTAACTTCTGCTCCTGGAAAATTCCATCCAATATCACTCGTTGCATCGCCTAAAACGTATATAGAATTACATTCACCTGAATCAAGCACTTGTTCTAAGATGCTAATATTTATAGGCTGTATTTCTGATACAATTTCTTCCGAACCTGCTCCACCATTTCCAATGGAAGCCCTGATTCTAAAATAAACGACACCGCTATTGTTTGGGTCTCCATTAGTATACGTTGTTGTTGGATCATTATCTAGATTTAGTTGTCCTGCCAAATCCAATAATTGCCCCACTAAAACAATATGGTTGTTCGTATTTGTTCTTCCGATTGAGGTGTATGTGAGGAAATCTGAAAATGCCGAAGCTTCCAATTCATAATTATTATTGGTAATTGTAGTTACTTCATTCCAAATAAATCGATCTGCAATATTATCTTTCGTTTCTTCGGATAATAAATAGGTTGCTGCAAAGGTGTTTTGAAATGCGATTTCATCCGAACTTAAATCCGCAATAAATAGTTGACTTTCTCCCTCTGTACAACCGAATAAAACAGCCATAAAGACAAAGAGTAACGATATTTTTTTAAGTGTTTTCATAATATGATAAAATTTTAATATCCTGGATTTTGTTCTAACTTAGGGTTTGCCAACAAATCAGTAATTGGTATTGGAAATAATCTAAATTTAGCATTTACAGCAGCGCCACTTTTTACACCACCTTTCCAAGCCCACAAATAATCTGAGGTTGTAAATCTTTTATATCGAATTAAATCTGTTCTCCTAAAACCTTCCCACATGAGTTCTCTTGCTCTTTCGTCTAAAATAAAATCTAAATCCATTTCATTTAAAGTGATATTACCGGCGCTGCTACTTGGATTGTTGTCATAAGCTCTTCCTCTAATTTTGTTGATATATGCTAAAGCGGAAGCACTATCGCCTCCAGAACCACCTCTTAAAACAGCTTCTGCATAAATCAAATACATTTCTGCCAATCTAAATACCGGAAAATCAATGTCACTTAAATTATTAAACGTATTTTCTTGACTAATAGGAGATCCGTCTCTATGTACATTTCTATATTTATAAAGAGAATACCCGTTTAAAGAATTGGGTAAAGACTCAATTTCTAAGGTTCTACTAGACTCGTCATTCTCTGTCCAAAAAACCGCTCTATGATCAATACTTGGATCATTTGTAGGAAATAATGCAGGAATTGAAGGTGTAACTCTATACAGGTTCCAACTAGAACTCATTCCGTTTACAGAGGCAGTAACTCCTGCGGCACCCAGTGAATAAGTATTGGTTCCTCCCCAGGTTCTTACCTTTTCGTTATCATAATTAAAGGTGTAAATAAATTCATTCGTGTTTTGATCGTTGTCTCCCAGCATTAACCATTGGTGATTTTGCTCTAATGAATACCCTGCATCAATCACTTTTTTACTGTATGCAATTGCTTCTGAATATTTTTGAGAATCAGTATAGGTTTCTGCATTTATATATAATCTTGCTAGCAAAGACCAAACAGCAGCTTTGTCTGCTCTACCGTACTCATTTGCTCTGGCATCCATCATTAAAGGTTCAATTTCTTTTAATTCTGATTCGATAAAATTGAAAAGATCAGCCCTCATTATTTGACCAGGAACCTCTCCGTTTCTTAAGGTTTCTTCCGTTGCAAAGGTCGGATTGCCAAATAAATCCATGAGCATCCAATAGGCATAAGCTCTTATAAACCGAACTTCACTTTTAAAAATTTCTACCTCTTGCTGTTCTGTTTGATTGAAACCTCTACTAGCCACTAAAGATGCTTCTGATTCAATAATAAAATTGTTGCACAACGTAATTAGATACAATCCGCTTTGATAAACCCCGGTAGATTGATCGTGTTCTGAAGACCAGCTTAAAGTTGTTTCCTGATGATCTCCCCAAGTGTTTACGATTTCATCTGTAGTTACTTCTTGGAGTTCGAAAAAATCTCGATAGAAAAAATTGTTAGCGCCTGCAAACTGAATGTATGCAGAAACCATTGCTTGTTTATAACCATCAACAGTACTAAACTGTTTTTCGTTGGTTAATGCATTTGTAGGAAAACGGTCTAAATCTTCTGTACAAGAAGTGAATACAATAAGAATTAGCAACGTTATTAAAGGTTTTTTAAAATACTGTATTGTTTTCATTTTTTATGGATTAAAAATTAAAATTAAGCGCTAGCGAAAAAGTTCTTGGTGCTGTATAATTACCACCGAAATTAGACCCAAAATTGAATGGAGATTCAGGATCACCACCTTCAAAATCAGTGAGTATAAATACATTTTGCACAGAGGCAGATAAAGCTAAATTGGAGTTTTTCTCTGAATTTAGAATGTTCCCTAAATCATAATTCAAGCTAATATTATCCATTTTAAGGAAGGATGCATTTTGCAAGTAATGATCACTAAACCCTTGATTTGCATTACCATTCTGCGTAAATTGTGTGTCAAAATAATCTGTGTGAACGTTTCCTCTAAAAATACCATCATAAATAGAGGCTAAATTATCATTCGGCCTGAAGAAAATATAATGTCCTAAATTGGCGTGAAAAGCCATATTCAACGATACTTTTTTATAATTAAAGCTTGTGTTAAAACCAAGGTTATGTCTGGGCACAGAACTTTCACTTCGATATCTATCTTGTTCATTGATGGTTCCGTCTTGATTGATATCTACCATTTGATCTTCTATCGGATTGCCATTGGCATCATAAACCTGTCGATACAGATAAAATGTATTTCTCTGAAAACCAACCGTATTTACCAAAATACTCCCATTAAAAAGTCCTACGGAACTATCATTATCTTCTGAGAGACTTGTAATTTTGTTTTCATTATAGCCATAATTAAAGCCTAAATACCAATTAAAATCTTTCGATTGAATAGGATTTGCATCAATTTTTAACTCGAAACCTCTGTTTTCTAAACTCCCAATATTTTTAGTGATATTATTAGCGAAATCTGTACCAGAAGGAATAGAAACATTGTTTAGTAAATCCTCCGTTTCTCTTAAATACACCTCAAAACTGCCTGAAACTCTGTTGTTAAAAAGTCCCCAATCCAAACCAATATTATAGGTGGTAGATTGTTCCCATTTTCTATTTCTATCTGTCGCTGTCGGGTTGACTCCTTGCACAAAACCATTACCAATGGGATATTGAATAAAAGCTTCACCCAAATTATAAATAGGAATGTAACCGTAATTTCCAATGCCTTCTTGCTGGCCTGTAATTCCATAACCTAATCTTAACTTTAAGTTAGAAATGGTCTTTGAATTCTCTAAAAATTTCTCATCACTAATTTTCCAAGCTCCTGAAACCGATGGAAAAACACCCCATCTGTTGTTTTGTGAAAAACGTGAAGAACCATCTGTTCTTATCGTTCCTGTTAGAATATATTTGTCATGAAGCGCATAAATTAACCTTCCGAAGTAAGATATTAGCGTGTTTTGCGGAATATCAAAATCGAAATTTGGTTCTGAACCTGGTTGTAAAACTCCATCAACATCAAAACTTGGATAAAAATAGTTGGTTGTTTTAAAATCGTTATAAGAATATCCCGCTAAAGCTTCAACCCTACTTTTTATACTTTTTATTTCTTTAGCATAGTTTAAAGTAGCCTCTAAAAATACATTTTCGGTTTTAGAACCAGGGTCTCCAGAAGAATTGTTCCCGTTAGAAATATTCGCAGGAAAATAATCTGCGGGTGTAAAATAACTCCAACTACTTTCTGCAATATCATAGCCCGTATTTAAATTCACTTTTAAATCAGGAAAAAAGTGAAGTTTATAATCTAACTGAATATTTCCGATACTTCTTAGGTTCTTGTTTTTATTTTCAACTTGCTCTAACATCGATACAGGATTGTAGTGTCTTAAAACTGCCGGGTTAGAAGCAAACTCTGTGTATTGCCAATAACCACCAAAAGGTGAGTTTGGGTCCAATACGGGTTGCGTTGGATCAAAAGTTGTGGCTGTAAAAATAGCTCCTTGATCTGCTATTCTTTGGTCTTGTAATATTGCTTTTACATTTACATTTACTTTTAAATGACCATCAAACAAAACAGGATTTACATTGAGCGTAGCCGTGGTTCTTTGAAAATTACCCGTTCTTAAGGTTCCTTCTTGATCTAAATATCCTAAAGACAATCGATAAGGTAAATTTTTAATTCCGCCAGAAACACTCATTGAAGCCTCGGTGGTTAATGCATTTTGAAAAATTTCGTCTTGCCAATCTGTATTTTCATTACCTAGATTATTTAATATGTTTGTGCCCGAGACTGCTTCTGCTCTTTGTGCAACTTCTCTAAACTGATCACCTGACAATACGGACTGTGTTAAAAAATTTTGAGAAATAGAGGCTTTTGTAGAAAGCGAAAACTTTAATTCATTACTTCTTCCTTTTTTAGTCGTAATTAAAATAACACCATTAGAACCTCTTGAACCATAAATTGCTGCCGCAGCGGCATCTTTTAAAACACTAAATGAAGCAATGTCTTCTGGATTTAAAGCACTCAAAATTCCGGGTCCATCTGCCAATCCTATTGGGTTGCCATCGATCACAAACAAAGGATTATTTGAAGCACCTAAAGAGGCTCCTCCTCGAATTAAAAAAGAACTCCCTGCACCTGGTTGACCGCTTACAGGCGTAATTTGAACACCTGGAATCTTATTGGCAATCAATTGCTCTGCATTGGTTACAAAGCCTTGTTGAAAGTCTTTTTCTGTAACTGTCGTTACGGCGCCTGTTAAATCTTTTTTCTTTGAGGAACCATATCCAATTAAAACAATTTCATCCAAACTCTGTGCAGACTCCTCTAAGCTAATATTTAAATTTTGAGTAGTTATTTTTACTTCCTTAGCTTCATATCCTAAGTAAGAAAAAATTAAAATATCGTTTATTTTTGCCTGGATACTATAATCTCCATCCATACCAGAGGAAGTTCCTGTGGTGGTTCCTTTTATTACAATACTAACACCTGGCAATACATCATTGGTTTTAGCATCTTTTATCGTTCCACTAACTTTTAATTGTTGTGAAAATAAAACCAGAGGAACCCAACAAAATAGCATTAGAAACATCCATTTTTTTGTGATATAGAATGTTGGCTCTTTCTTAAGGAAAATCATCATACTTAAATTTAATTTTAGATTAATTGACTGATTGATGAACAGCATGATTTCTCAGTGCGTTTACACCAGTGCAAGTAAGATGAATTTATAAATAATGAGAGGGGTCAAAATCGGTAAATGAGTATTAAGAACTCATAAAACCGATACAAATAACATAGAAATGGGGTAATACTCTTGAGGTATGCTTGTTTTTATCTTGATTTTAAATAGTAAGAAGGATTCTCTTTGAACTTATTTTTGAATAATTTACTAAAATATTTTCTATCTGAATAGCCAACTTTGTAGCAGGCTTCAGAGACTGAATACCCCATTTCTGAGATCAGTTGCTTCGCGATAGATAATCTATAATCTCTTATAAATTCCATATAAGTGAGACCGGTTAAGGACTTAATTTTTTTATATAAAGAAGAATAACTCATGTTTAATTGCTGAGCAATGACCTGGGATTTCAAATTATTAGCTTGCAAATTTTCTTCCAAGATTTTGTATAAATTTTCCAAAAATAGTTGGTCTTTAGAATTGATGGCTATTTCTTTAGGATTCAATAAATCAGAACCCAAAAATTTTTGCTTTAATAATTTTCTGTTCTTTAAAATATTTTTAATTCTGCTTTTTAAAATATCTTCGTCATAAGGTTTTTCAATATAGGCATCAGCGCCAGTTTCGTAACCTTCTGCCTTATCTTTTGAAGCTGTTTTTGCTGTTAAAATAATTATTGGAATATGACTTGTAATTCCACTACTTTTTATTTTTTTTGCCAACTCAAAACCATCCATATTTGGCATCATTACATCACTAATAATTAAATCTGGCAAGGATGTAGAGGCTATTTTTAAGGCCTGAACACCATCAAAAGCCTGTAAAATATGATAGTTTTCTTGTTCTAATATTTCCTTTAGCGAATCTTGTATATCAAGGTTGTCTTCTGCAATTAAAATAGTTCCTAATGTTTTTTTTCTATTTGAAATCTTCTTTTGTAAGGCATCCATTGTATTATTTTCCTGTAAATCTTCAGAAATCGATGCTGTACTATCTCTAAAATGATCATTCCCTTTTAATAATTTGACTTCAAAAGAACTTCCTTTTTTATATTCACTGCTCACATTTATTGCTCCCTTATGCAATTTTACAATATCCTTTACAATAGATAATCCTAAACCAAAACCTTTATTTTTTTCAGTGTGCGTGTATTTCACTTGGTAAAATCTTTGAAATATTTTTTTTTGTTCCTCTGAAGACAAACCAATTCCATTATCATGGACATAAAAAACAACTTCTTTATCAGTAGCCACTATTTCAAATTCAATCTTGCCCTGATTATTGGTAAATTTAAAAGCATTTGATAATAAATTAAAAATCACTTTTTCGAGTTGATTCTTATCAAACCAGATAAATAAGGCGGTTTGTTCTGTTTTAAAATTATACTCAATAGTTCTATCTGAAGCAATATCTACGAACGACCCAAAAATTTCTTTCGCAAAAGAGACAAATTCATTTTTAGAAACCTGTAAATGAATGTCATTTGTCTCTAATTTCCGAACATCCAAAAGCTCGTTCACTAATCTTAGTAATAGATTGCTATTTCGTCTAATGGTATGCGCTGCCTTCATTTGTTTGTTATCCTTTTTATCAGCATCAAACAGCCGATTGATAGAACTTAAAATAAGCGTTAAAGGAGTTCTTATTTCATGAGAAATGTTCGTAAAAAATTGCTGTTTAGAATTGTATAACTCATTGTCTTTTTCATGCCTAAGTTTCTCTAGTTCGAAACTAGATTTTAATGCGCCCCAAGCCATTATATATTTTCTAATGAAATGCAACATCACTAAAAATACCATAAAATAAAAACCAAAAGCCCACCAAGTGAGCCAATATGGTTTTAAAATTTTTAATTTTATTGACGTATAATCGGTTGACCAAGTAGCTCCATTTTCTCTACTTTTTACTTTAAAAATATAATTTCCGGGTGATAAATTTGTATAAGTAGCCGTTCTGTCTTTTCCAATATTTCTCCAATCATCATCAAAATTCTCCATTTTTATGGCGTATTCGCAGTTCTTAGCAATAGGAAATTTAAGGGCAGAAAATTCGAATGTGAGCACATTGTGAAAATGCTCTAGTGTAATTTCTTTGGTAAGCTCAATATTTTTCTTTAAAATTTCATCTTCTCCAATACCAACGTCTCTATTAAATATTTTGAAATTTCGAATCTTTACTGATGGCTGTAAATTAGTATTACTGATGGTTTTCGGATCAAATTTTACGACACCATCAATACCACCAAAATACAGAAAACCCTGTTGATCTTTAAAGGCAGAATTGATATGAAAATCTCCTGATAACTCGTTAAAAGTTGTAAAGATTTTATTGGAATAACTGTACTTTACAATTCCTTGTTTACTACCAAACCATATATTGTGCTCATCATCTTCAATAATAGAGGTGATGGTTTTGTATTTGATATTCTCAAAATCTTGAAACCGCTCAACTTTATTCGTTTCAATATGTATTCTATTCACTCCTGCTCCAGAAGTACCAATCCATAAATAGCCCCGACTATCTTTAAGCATAGAAAAAAGATTATTACTGCTAATTGTGGTGGAATCGTTTTCTTGATAACGAAAGTTTTTTACTTCTTTTGTTTTCACATCAAACAAACTTAAACCGCCACCATAAGAAGTAATCCAAATCTTCTCTTGGTCTTTTAAAATTGAAATTATGTTGTTATTAGAGATCTTAAATCTTGTAAATTTTTCTTTTTTTGTATCAAAATAATTTAAGCCACCACCCCAAGTTGCAATCCACAAATTACCTTTTTCATCTTCCACAATATCTCTTACATCATTAAAACTTAATGATGTTGTATCCTTATAAATATTACTATACTTGATTATCTTTTTATTCTTCGGATTGAATTTTAGTAATCCATTACCAAAAGTTCCTAACCAAATATTTTTATCTCTTGTTTGGGTAATTTTCTGAATATATTTTGCTTTAATTTTGTCATAATCGTAAAAATCTACTTGTTTATTTTTCTTATTAAAAACATTAAACCCATTGCCGTCTAACCCTAAATAAATGTTAGAATCATTTTGAAAAATAGCCAAAACCGGATTTAGGTTTAACCCATCAATATCACTTAACATGATTTCTGTTTGATTTTTAGTATCTAAAACACTAATGGCATTCCAAGCAGTTCCTATCCAAATATTCTCATCAGCATCCTCACAAATAACATATACCGCATTGCCTGAAAGCGAAAATGGTAGTTGTGGGTTATTCATATAATTATGTACAATGGGCTTTTTACTATTTGGATATTGCACTTCAAACAAACCATAACCATCAGTACCAATCCATAAATGATCTTTCCGATCTTTTTTGATAGAACGAACAATTTTAACTTTGTTCATGAATGATAAATTATCATCCATAAAGTTAGCTAATTGATGGGTTTTTAGATCAAAAACAAGTAATCCACTTCCTGAAGTTCCCAATAAAATTTTATCGGAATTTAACGGGGTAATTGCGTTAATGGAGTTGGTTATTTTATTGCTTTTTGCATGTAAACTTTCAACTTTCCGGGTTTTAGTATTAAAAAAAACAAGACCATTGGCAAATGTACCAAGCCACAGATTTCCCTTTTTATCTGCCCAAATACTCATGATATTTAGTTGCTGGGTATCCCTGTAGGAATAGAATTTATTCGACTTGTAATCAAATAAGCTTAAACCTTTTTCAGTTCCTACCCAAAAAAGACCTTGTGAATCTTCTAGAATAGCACTGACTCTGTTAGAAATTATAGTCGTAGAATCTTCTGGCGAATTTTTAAAGGAGATAAACTGATCGTTTTTTTTATCATACAGATTTAAACCACTTCCATAAGTCGTTAACCAAATTCTATTTTTTAGATCTAAATAAAGACTTGAAATATCATTCGATTGTATAGTACTGTTTTGCTGATTATAAACCTTGATACTAAAACCGTCGTATCTATTCAATCCGTTTTGTGTACTTATCCAAATAAAACCATTTTTCTCTTTTACAATACCCGTAATTTTAGAACTTGAAAGTCCTTGAGACTGATCTATTTTTTTAAATATAGGCTGGGTTTGGCTGTAAAATTTACAACCAATTGAACTTAAAAATAAAATAATTAAAAATTGCTTACACAAATGACTCATAAAGGGATTCGATTAAGAACATAAATTTTGGGAAAAACTTTTCTCCAATGCTCAAATTACCAAATTTTAAAACAGTTATAGGGAGACGGTTGATGATTTTTAAGGGGTCAAACGCTGTTCTTTTTATTTTATACATTTAAAAGCTGCCATCTGAAACTATTTTCAAAAACAAGTTTCAGACACCCTGCATTCCGTTTTAAAAAACTAACAAAATAATGAATATGATAAAACTCACAACTTTAATTTAATATATCCTTAATAATTTTTAGGTGATGTGTAGTGTGCAATTTTAAGAACTTTAAGGTTTGGTTTCTATCTAATTGTTTAAAAATAGGATGCACAAAATTTTGATGTGGATGAAGATTTTTAATCACTTCTATATTTTTAATAGCTTCGTTTAACTGATTTTTTAGATCTTTTTTTTCAATTATTGTTGGTGGCGTAACCTGTTTAGGAGCTTTTACTTTACCTCTAGGGAAAAAACCCAAGGCAAATATAAGGAGACGTGTAGCATTAAATTGCCTTTTATATTCCGATTCTTTTGAAGCTTTAAAAGTAGTGCACACGCTATTAATCACTTTTAAGGAATGATCTAAATGCCAAGCAACATTACCTTTTGAAACGCTTGTATTCTCTTTGTCTTTTAAACTAATATAATGCTGAATAGCACTAAATTCTTTGTCTAACATTTTCATCGTTTTATTGCCTCAAGATACACAAATTTAAGGAATCAAAAAATCCAGCTAAAAAGCTGGATTCTATTCTTATTTCATCATTTTCAAATTGGTAACCTCGAGATTCGTTAATTCTCTCCATCTTCCTCTTGGTAGATTTTTTTTGGTTAACTCCGCAAAAACTACCCGATCTAGCTTGTTTACTTTATATCCTAAACTTTCGAATATTTTACGCACAATTCTATTTCTTCCTGAATGAATTTCGATACCCACTTCAGATTTAGGTTCGTTATTAACATAAGAAACCGCATCAATAAAAACTTTTCTTCCTTCAATAATCACTTCTCCTCGAAGTTTTTCTAAATCTTTTAAATCTAATTTTTTATCTAATGAGGCATGATATAGTTTACGTACATTATGTTTCGGGTGTGTTAGTTTTTTTGCTAAATCACCATCATTTGTAAACAATAATAATCCAGTTGTATTTCTATCTAACCTACCAACAGGGTAAATTCTTTCTTTAGTCGAATTTGCAATCAACTCCATCACTGTTTTTCTTCCACGATCATCATCCATAGTGGTGATGTAGTTTTTAGGTTTATTTAAAAGAACGTATTTCTTTTGCTCTGGAGAAATAGAAGTTCCGTCAAAACGAACAACATCATCGGGCTGCACTTTGTACCCCATTTCTGTGACTAATTTTCCGTTTACCTCAACACTACCATGCTCTATATACGTATCTGCTTCTCTTCTTGAGCAGACACCTGAATTGGCAATGTATTTGTTTAGACGGATTCCTGATGTTACATCAGAGGGCTTTGTGGGTGTAATTTTTTTAAATTCCTTTTTTACAGATTTTTTGTTTGCTGGTTTTCTGCTTAGAGGTGTACTTTTTTTACCTTCTTGTCGTCTTCGCGACGAGTTATTTTTTGAATTCATTATTAAAATTTTTGCAAAGGTACTTAAATTGAAAATTAATTCAATCTATCAATTACTTTTTCTAATATAAGAGAAGTATCAATAAAAACCAAACTAAAAACACCAATTAAAAGAAGTAACTTTAAAACGTTGTGCAAAAATCGATATTGATTTCTTTCAGTTGATTTCCAAAGATAAAAAGCTACGAATACAAGTATGACCAGAGCCAAATAAAAATAGTATTTCATATCGCTTAATTCTGGATAACTGAATAAATAAACAGCCGGAACTAAAGTTAAAGCTAATAATAAAATAGATAATTTCTTTGTTTTTATTTCGCCATAAACTACCGGAAAAGTAGCATAATTATTGGCAATTGCTCCTTTCATGTTTTGTAAATCTTTAATTAATTCTCTCACCATAATCACCAAAAACAAGAAAATAGCATGAATAAAAATGATTTCAGAGAAGTTTTTATAGTAGATAAAAATAACAAAAAAAGGCATCAGTGTTAAAATAGTTGCTGAGAACAACCCGGTAAAAGGATACTTCTTAAGTTTATGAGAATAAAACCAAATGCCAAAGATATACACGGCAAAAAACAATGCAGCACGCCATGAAACAAAAAAACCAAATACAAAACCCAAAAAATTTAGAAAAAAATAAAGCCTAAACTTTGTTTCTTGTTTCACAAAATTATCTAAACCTGTTTTTAAAGGTCTATTAATTTTATCTACTTTATCATCATAAAAATTATTGATGATATAACCGGCAGCGACAACACAAACAGAAGCGAATACAATATAAAATAAATGAATGTCAAAAACAACGTGGCTTATTGACTTTTCTGGAGAAAATATAAAAATAGATGCTAAATATTGTGCTACAATGAGCACCAAAATATTATATCCTCTAACGACCGATAACAAGCTAAATATTTTATAAAAAAAAGTTTTCGCTTTAGAGATATTCATTAAGTAAAGGTTGTTTTAGAATCTATAAACTAATTCTAATTTATAGTCTTTCAAACTTTTTTGAGCTTTTTCGTAGTCTTCGGTGAATCCTAAGATATAACCTCCACCACCTGACCCACAAAGCTTTAAATAGTAATCGTTTGTTCTTAAACCTTTTTCCCAAACTTTATGAAAAGCATCAGGAATCATTGGTTTAAAATTCTTTAAAACCACCTTGCTTAGACTCTTTACATTTTTAAACAAAGAAGTAGCATCACCTTGTAAAAAATTTTCGATACATGCATCTGTATGTTTCGAAAACTCCCCACTCAACATATTTCTAAAACCTTCATTCTTCATTTTATTCATAAAAATGTTCACCATAGGTTCTGTTTCACCAATTTGTTCTGAATCTAATAAGAACACAGCTCCTTTTCCTTCTTTTTGAGACGGAATTCCCGCTGCTTCTATATTTTCTTTAGAATTGATTAAAATTGGTAAACTTAAATAACTGTTTAAAGGATCTAAACCCGAACTTTTACCATGGAAAAAAGACTCCATTAAAGAAAAAATTGCTTTTAGTTTCAACAATTTATCTCTTGTTAAATTTTCTAGAACTGTAATTTTATCGTTGGCATATTCATCATAAATAGAAGCTACTAAAGCTCCAGAACTACCCACTCCATACCCTTGCGGAATTGAAGAATCAAAGTACATTCCTTTCTCTAAATCTGAATTAAAACTAGCTAAATCAAAAGAGATTAAATCTGATTTTAATGCTGAAATATAATTGTAAAATTTATGCAGATTTTCGTTGGATTCTTTTTGTTTTCCTTCTAAATTATTGGAAGTTTTTAAAGCCCCTCTGTAAGCATTAAACGGAATTGCTAAACCTTTTGAGTCTTTAATAATTCCATATTCACCAAAAAGCAAAATTTTAGCATAAAAAAGTGGTCCTTTCATTTTTTTACATTTATGACACAAAAATACGAATAATAACTGAATACGTATTTATTAATTATTTTTATAAAAAGTTTTCCAAACACCTACTTTTTCGCCATTTGAATACCTCCCTTTTTGTCTAATCTTTCCGTTTTTATAATACAACTTCCAATTGCCCTCTCGAACACCGTTTTCGTATGTACCCACTTCTTTTAATTCTCCAGAAGCATAGTACTCATAGAAATTACCTGATAGCTTCTGAGAAGCATAAAAAACTTTTCTATATACATTTCTACTCTTAAAATAAAAAGTGACTTCGCCTTTTAAATTAGAAACATTCCTGTAATAAAGAGCTTCAGATTGTTTGGTTTCTTTTAAATCTTTGTCTAGCCAAACAACCTTTTGTTTTGTAGATGAAATGGTTAAAAAAGCAACCGCAATAAGAAGAAAAGCTGATTTTTTCATACTTTTTTTAATTTGTTAGTTTGAGAGTATTTTTGCTCCCAAACCAACTCGGTCGCTAATATACTGATTATTATCACAATATAAAGACAACTCTTGCTTTATAAATTGATGAATGGCTTCCTTCTCATTTTCTGGGAACAACACATGTACATTTGCACCAGCATCTAAAGTAAAACAAATATTGCTCTTATTTTCTTGACGGTATTCCCAAATTTTATTGATAATTTCTAACGTGTTAGGCTTCATCAAAATAAAATAAGGATCGCTAGTCATCATCATGGCATGTAAAGTTAATGCCTCACTTTCCACTAAATTGATGAAATTTTTCATGTCGCCTTCTTGTAGAATTTTAGACATTTTGCCTAAGTTTTCATTCGCTTGCTTAAAACGATTTTCTGCATACGGATGATCGATCATTAAATTATGACCAAGGGTACTTGAAACTTGTTTTTCACCTTTATCTACAAGCAAAATTACATCTTGATAGTTCTCAAAAACTGAATGTACTTTATATGGAAATTGTACTCCAAATAAATCTGAACTTCCTTCAATTTCAAGATGTTTTCCCCAAACGACCAAAGGCCCTTGAATGCTTCTACTAGCACTTCCTGAACCTAATCTTGCTAAAAAAGACGCTTTTTTATCCATGAATTCCGTAGAAATTTCTGAAGACAATTCTTTTTCTAAACTCATTAAACACATGGCAATGGCACTTAAACCACTTGCCGAAGAAGCAATTCCGCTTGAATGCGGAAAAGAATTTTCTGAATTGATGGTCATTTCATAATCAAAAATATAAGGACAATATCGCTGCACTCTCTTAAAAAATTCTGCAATTTTAGGTTTGAATTCGTCCTTTTGTTCGCCTTCAAAAAACATCTTGAAAGTAACATTTTTAGATTTTTCTTTTCTAATAAAATCTATGGTAGTAATTGTATGACAATTATTTAAAGTAAAACTGATAGAAGCGTTTTTTGGAATTTGAGGATTGCTCTTTCCCCAATATTTTACAAGTGCGATATTACTCGGAGTTTGCCATGTAAAACTAGCTGAATCTATAGATTCTAATTGTGATTTTACTAAAAACTGATCTGTATTCAAGGTTTAAAAATTTTAAAACAAAAATAAGGTTTACCCTACACTTTTGCTAATTTTTGTAAAACGGATTCTTTATAACTTCTGCTGATTGGCAATGCTTTTTGATTAATTTCTATAAACTCATTTGTGTAAGAACTAATGTTTTTGAACGAAACGATAAAAGATCGATGAATTCTGATAAACTTTTTTGAAGGTAGTTTTTCTTCTAAACTAGTAATGGTTTCTCTAATTACAATGATTTTATCAGTCGTAAAAATCTTCAGATAGTCGCTTAAACTTTCAATATATAAAATGGATTTAAAATCGATTTTTACCATTTTTCTGTCTGATCTAACAAACATAAAATCGTTATTATTCTTTGCAATTTCTGATTGAGAAACCTTTTGAACCGCTTGTAAAAACCGATCAAATGAAATGGGTTTTAACAAATAATCGACCACATTTAAATTAAATCCTTCAATTGCATACTCTCTATAAGCCGTTGTAAAAATAATTTGTGATTTATTTTTGATGATTTTCGCGAAACTCAAACCTGAAATCTCTGGCATATTTATATCCAAAAAAAACAAATCAACCTCATTTTCTTGGGCAAACAAAATAGCCTCTGCAGCATCTTTACAACTTGCTAAAACTTCTAAATTAGGAGTTTTGGTAATATAGGTTTCTATGATTTCTCTTGCCATTGGTTCATCATCAACAACAACACATTTTAGTTTACTCCTCATTTTTTATGGGGATTTTTAAATGGACTTTAAACAAATTTTCTTCTTGTAAAATTTCTAAAAAATATTTTTTTGAATACAACATTTCCAACCTTTTTTTAATGTTTTCTAATCCGATTCCTTTTTTAGGACTCTCTTTGTTTTTAGCGGAGTTTTCAATGGTAAAATTCAAATTATTTTCGTCCAATTTTAAATTCATTTTTACATGTACAACTCCATCAATTTGTATTCCATGTTTAAATGCGTTTTCTACAAAAGGTAATAATAGCATGGGTGCAATTTCAAGGTTTTCAGGAATTAGATTTTTATAAAAAGTAATTTGTAAACTTTCTTGAAACCTAGATTTCTCTAAAGAAACATAATCTTCAATATGATTAATTTCATCTTGTAAAAGCACTAATGGCTTATCAACTTGATATAAAATATAATCTAACAAGTTTGATAATTTTAAAATCATCTCTGGTGCTTTTTCTGATTTTTTCAACGCGAATCCGTACAGTGTGTTTAATGTATTAAACAAAAAATGAGGATGAATTTGCATTTTTAAAAACTTTAATTCTTGTTCTTTTAATTGCAATTGTGTTTGTAGAACCTTATTCTCTAACGTTTTCTTTTCATCCAAAGATTTATATGTGTCTTTTAAAATTTTAAATGCGCTTGTTAGCGCAATAATCAATAACACACAAACCAATATAACAGCCGAATTTTTAGTTAAAGCGGGCATTCTTTGAAACTCTAAATGATAAAAAAATACAAACCCAAAAACAACCGTCATTAACACAGCACAAACAATAAAAACGCCTGCATAAAACGAATATAAAATAAACCGTTTATACTTTTTAGTGATTAAAAAAACAGGAATTAAATAGTATCCAAAAACATACGAAGCAACGATTGCAATGGCACTTAAAATGGTAGAAAACCAAAATATAAAATTTTCGTTTGTAGAGCCTACACTAAAAAAACTAGAAAAGAAAAACCAAACCACTGTCCAAAAAAGAAAGTGAAAAGGAAGTTTCTTTAAAATTTTTAAAACGGCTTTGTTCATCTTACAAATAAACTATTTTTTTAATGTATTCAACGATAAAATAGACGAAATACCAATTTGACAAGGGTTTCAACAGTTTTTATAAGGAATGCCTTAAAAATACGATATTTGTTAAAACCAGATCAAAATTGGTATTTGGTCGCTAAAATAATTTTGCAATCTCAATAATAAATACTTTAGCAACATAATCTTAAAAACATATAGTATGAATTTTATTTTAGAAGGTGGACCCCTATTTATGGTTCCGTTATTAATCTTATTAATTGTTATTGTAATTTTATTTGTAAAAGGCTTAAAAGACAATTTAGAAAAAACACACAAACTCATAAACGCATTAGCTTTATTTTCTTTTGTGTTTGGAGTTTTAGGTTTTGTAATCGGTCTTTTAGGAGCGTTAGAAATCATTTCTGCCGATAGTGGAAAAATTTCTTCAGAAATGATGGCTGGCGGACTTAAGGTGAGTCTTCTATCTCCAACTTTTGGAATGGTGATTTTTCTTTTAGGAAAACTTTTCAGTATGATATTAATCGGGATAAAAAAATAGTCCACCTATTTTTTATAGTTTATAAAAGCATCAATTCTAAACTTAGAAATGATGCTTTTTGTTTGTATTTTTGCAAAAATGAAAGACAAAAAAGTTTTCTTATTACTCAACGGAGAACCTCCAACAGAACTTCCAGATGTTTCGAAATACGATATTATTTGCGCAACAGATGGCGCCTATCACTTTTTAGAGGAAAATAATATTATTCCAAATTTTGTTTGTGGTGATTTAGATTCCTCACAAGAAATTCTAAAAAATATTGAAGTGATTCATACACCAAATCAAAATTTTACAGATTTTGACAAAGCTTTACAAATTCTCTTTGACAAAGGCTACATCAGTATTGATGTTTTTGGAGCAAGCGGAAAAGAACAAGATCATTTTTTAGGTAATTTACATTCCGCAATTCAATGGAAAAACAAATTAGAACTCACCTTTTTTGACAACCATAGTTCTTATTTTTTGGCTGATAAAAGCACAGAAATTACAAATTGTAAAGATCAGATTATTTCTTTAGTGCCGTTCCCAAATGCCATAAATATTTTCACAAAAGGATTAGAATATGAATTAAACAAAGAAAGTTTAACCTTTGGAGAAAGAATTGGAACAAGAAATAAAGCGACAAAAAACCAAATAAACATTACTTTTGAACGTGGAAATTTATTTATTTTCATCCAACATAAAACATAAAAATGTCCAGAAAAATAAAATTATTATGGGACTTTAGAGGCCCTGATGCTAAAGAAACCGCAAAACATCACACCATTCATTTAAAAGATTTTGCAACCATTGAAAACTTAAATTTTCATGAAATTGATATTCAAGAGAAAAACCCCATGTTAGTGGCTGCCTTTATTACTGTAGATGAAGCCGACATGAAAATTTTTAGAGATGCTTTAAAACCGCATAGAGGCGAAATCGGATAGTTTAGTTTGATTCTAGCCATAGAAACCAACTCTAATAATTATAAAAATTATTGAAAAGTCATTAACGTTAATCTAACACCAATTCTGCATTGAAATAACCGAACAACCATCTATTTTTTCCACTTAATACCGCAACCAACACTTGGCTTTTGATTTTCTAATACAGGATTATTATTTAATAAATTATCCAAAGATTTTCGCAAATCGATTCCTGTGACTAGTTTTCCGTTTCCAGGTCTAGAATCATCTAGTTGTCCGTGATAAACGGATTTTAAATTGGCATCAAAAACATAAAAATCTGGAGTACAAGCCGCATCATAATTTTTAGCTACTTCTTGTGTTTCATCAAACAAATAAGGAAAAGGATAGTTTAATTTTGTCGCAACTTCTTTCATAAATTTTGGTGCATCCTGCGGATAATTTTCAATCTCATTAGAACTTATTGCAATAAAATTGATCCCTTTTTGCTGATACTCATTGGCCATTTTTACTAATTCATCATTTACATGAATTACAAACGGACAATGATTACAAATAAACATCATAACCGTTCCTTTTTCTCCCTTTAATTGATCTAAAGAATATAATGTATCGTCAATTGCATTTACTAAATTAAAATCGAGTGCTTTTGTGCCTATTTTAAATTCGTTTGACTCTGTTAATGCCATAATAATGGTTTTTGGTTATTCGTTATTAGTTTGTCAGTTCGAGTGATTTCGATTTTTTTCGAAATTGTATCGAGAACTTTTTACCCGTAAAATTATATTTTCGATACTAATATAAAAATTTTAATAGTTAAGATTGCTCCTCATTCTTCGTTAAGAATAATATGCTTCTTTTTATTATTCTGCCAAAGCTTTCGCACAAATATAACCACCTGTCCATGCATTCTGAAAATTAAATCCGCCAGTTACCGCATCAATATTTAACACTTCACCCACAAAAAAGAGATTTTTATGTTTTTTACTTTCAAAATTTTTA
Organism: Polaribacter litorisediminis; assembly: GCF_019968605.1. Lineage (NCBI taxonomy): Bacteria > Pseudomonadati > Bacteroidota > Flavobacteriia > Flavobacteriales > Flavobacteriaceae > Polaribacter > Polaribacter litorisediminis. Next base: position 581,927 of record NZ_CP082966.1, on the reverse strand, counting down.
AAGTTAATTTCCTTTAAATCAACGCCTCCAGCCGTTACAAACTCTTCTTTAAAAGTAGTTCTTCCGTTGGCATTGTATACTCCTTTAGTGAGTTGATTTGCCAATTTTTCTAATTGAACATTATTCAAATCCGCCCAATTTTGAGTTTTAGAAATATCTGAAAACAACACAAACCGTTCCCACAAACGCTTTGAAATTTCCGTAAAAGGTGATTTTAAAATCACTGTTTTTCGAGGTTCTTTCTTTTTTAAATTCAGTAAAACATTCAATACCTTATCTGTAGATCTTGATAACCAATTTACCTCTACATTATATTGATATTTCTTTTCTGCTAAAATTCTTGCTCCAAAAGCCGACAATTTTAACACTGCAGGTCCGCTCAGTCCCCAATGAGTAATTAACAACGGTCCTGACGCTTCTAGTTTTGTATTTGTAATCTTAACGGTTGCATTTGGCACAGAAATCCCTAACAAATCTACCAATCGTTTGTCATTTATATTAAAGGTAAATAATGAAGGAACTGGTTCAATTATTGAATGATCTAGCGTCTCGCATAATTCCCAAACTCTTTTAGAGCTGCCGGCAGCAACCACAACTTTATCAGCTTCAAAAACCTGTTCTTTTGTGTTGATAACCCATTTATTTTCTTGTTGATAAATGGAATTCACACCACAGTTTGTTAACACTTTTATTCCTAAAGTATTAACAGCATTTTGGAAGCAATCTATAATAGCTTGACTTGTGTTTGCCTCTGGAAAAACACGATTATCACTTTCAATTTTTAACGGAACTCCTCGATCATCAAACCACTCAAAAGTATCACCAGTCATAAACTGATGAAAAGGTCCTAACAATTCCTTTTCTCCTCTAGGATAAAATTTCACCAATTCTTTAGGCTCAAAACAAGCATGTGTAACATTACACCGACCACCTCCAGAAATCTTTACTTTTTGCAAAACATCTTTGCCTTTTTCAAGAATTATAACCTCCAAATCTTGGTTCTTTTCTTTTGCGTTTATTGCTGTAAAATATCCTGCTGCTCCTCCTCCTATTATAATTATTTTAGTCATATTTTGTTTTTCAGACCTCACAAGTTTTGAAAACCTGTGAGGTCTTGTATATCATTATAAAATTATTTCTGAATATTTTAAAACGGTTTCAAATCCTTTCTTTTTAAAATATTCTGGTGTTTCTTGGTTTCCAGTGACCATTACGAAATCACCTCCCCAAGCTCCGAGACTTTTTATTTCGCCTAAAGTATAATCAGAAAATAATTTTTCTTTCACTGGTTTTAATTTGATGATCGAACTAATAATTTGTTCGTGTTCAAGAATCAACTGATTAAAATTTATGATTGATTTTGAGTTTACAAACTCGTCTGATATTTCTGATATTCTTGCTATTTCCTTCGAAAAATTTTGATTGCTTTCTCTAAATTTCGCAATGCCTTCTTTAGAATCTTGCTTTTGATTCAGAAACACAAAAAATAAATTCTCCTTAAAATTCGGATTAAACTCAACTTGCTTCATCATAGGTTTTTGATTTTTTATTTGATAAAAAATTGGCACATCATTTTGTGCGCAAGCAATATCATAACCACTTCCTTTAAAGGAGTTCCAAAGTAATTTAAACGCATCTATTTTTGCCCAAGAGGCTATAGAATTTATTAAAGTTGATGAACTTCCTAAGCCCCAATTCCTTGGAAATGTTAATCTTGTTTTTACTAAAAACCCATTTTTAGTAGTTAAAAAATTAGGGTTTAAATTTTTAGCTTCCATCAAAATCTCTAACAATGTTTCTCCAATCATTTCTGCACTTCCTTCTTTATCAGAATTGAAAGAACAATTTACCAAGCGTAATTTTGGCAAATCAAAAACAGCCTCAAACCAACATTCTCCTGTATCTGTAAAACTTCCCCAAATTAGTTGTGGTTCTTGTATGTTTTCAACAATTAAATCTTGTCCAAATTTTGTTGGGATAGCCAAAGATTTTGCGCCATCTAAAACAAGATATTCTCCTGTTAATAATAATTTTCCGTTTGAATAATAGTTTTTCAATATTGTTATTTTATTTCTTAGTTTAATCCTATTGTATTGGGGTGCTTTAAAGTTTTGGCTAAAGCCAATTTTTTATTCTCAATATTTATAAAATGGGTTAAAACCCATTTCTATTGAAATTAAACAAAACATTTATCATTTAAAAAATGGTTTGAAACCCATTTCTATTGAAATTTTTAATTCTATCTTTTTGAATTGCATCCTGCTTTAGCAGGATGTAATTATAAACATTCAAATTGGCTTTAGCCAAACCATGTATCCATCAAAAAAATTGATTGAAATCCATTTCTATTAAATTTTTAAATAAAATGGATTCAAACCCATTTCTATTGAAATTAAACAACCAATTTATTATTTAAAAAATGGTTTGAAACCCATTTCTATTGATTTTTTTGATTCTATCTTTTTGAATTGCATCCTGCTTTAGCAGGATGTAATTATGAACATTCAAATTGACTTTAGCCAAACCATGTATCCATCAAAAAATTGATTGAAATCCATTTCTATTAAATTTTTAAATAAAATGGGTTCTTTAAAGTTTTGGCTAAAGCCAATTTTTTATTCTCAATATTTATAAAATGAGTTAAAACTCATTTCTATTGAAATTAAACAACCAATTTATTATTTAAAAAATGGTTTGAAACCCATTTCTATTGATTTTTTTTTGAATTTCATCCTACTTCAACAGGATATAATTATAAACCCCATTTCTATTAAATTTTTAATTCTATTTTTTTGAATTGCATCCTGCTTTAGCAGGATGTAATTATAAACATTCAAATTGGCTTTAGCCAAACCATGTATCCATCAAAAAATTGATTGAAATCCATTTCTATTAAATTTTTAAATAAAATGGGTTCTTTAAAGTTTTGGCTAAAGCCAATTTTTTATTCTCAATATTTATAAAATGAGTTAAAACTCATTTCTATTGAAATTAAACAACCAATTTATTATTTAAAAAATGAGTTAAAACCCATTTCTATTGAAATTAAACAAAACATTTATCATTTAAAAAATGGGTTCAAACCCATTTCTATTGATTTTTTTGATTCTATCTTTTTGAATTGCATCCTGCTTTAGCAGGATGTAATTATAAATATTCAAATTGGCTTTAGCCAAACCATTTATCCATCAAGCTTTTCAAAATTATATTTAGAAATAAACTCTTCGTATTCTTCTCCAAAAGTCTTTTTACTATGATGATTTTCTTGATTCTTAATATAATTCCGAACTTTATCAACCATAGATTCTGAAACTGAAACCGCAAAATATTCTGATTGCCATTGAAATTTTACTTTTGTTAATTTCTGTTGATTAATCCAAAAAGATGATTCTCCTTTAATCAATTGCACTACCTTTTCTATAGTTTGATTAGATCCCAAAGAAACCAAACAATGGCAATGATCTGAATATCCATTTACATAATCCATAAAAATTCCTTTTTTAATAGCATTCTGTTTCATGTGATTCCAAACTTTTTGCCTAAGCTCCTTTGTTTCCAAAAATGCAAATCTATTTTTTGTACTCCAAACTATATGTATGTAGACTTTTATAAATGGCATAAATTTATGATTTGTTTCAAATGATACATAGAAAATGGTTTGTAACCCATTTCTATTGAATTCTTAAATTATATTTTTTTGACTTGCATTCTGCTTTAGCAGGATGTAATTATAAACATTCAAATTGGCTTTAGTCAAAACATCTAACCATCAAGTCTAAAGGAGATTTCTATTGAGTAACATCAACCAAACCAAATTGCTTAAAATGATGTGTAAAATGTTTTACTTGAAATTTCTTCCATTCCTCAAAATTTAGCTCCCCAAAAAATGGATGTACTATCGTTCTATTTTTATCGGCTGTAAATACTTTTAAAAACAATTCTAACTGATTGATTAAATCTTCGATTGCTAAAGGAATCGAACTAAATTTAAGTGCATTTGATTCATCCGATAAAAAAGAAGCTTTAAAACCTGTTTGTAATTCATTTTCAGTATTTAAAAACGGTTTTCTTCGTGCTGTTTTTTCATCAGAAACATAAACATCAACATTCCAGATTCCGTTGGCTATTTGTGTTACTGCACTTAAATGTTCTATCATTTGTTGTGCATTCATGCTGCCAAAAATTGGTTTAGAATTCTTATCTAAAGAAGATAGTTTTGCTTTCATAGCATCAAAATTTAAAAAATCTACCCAATTTACTGTTGGCGTTCGTAAACTATTTATTTTCTCTACAACCGCTGAATGCATGACTGTTCTTTTATCAAAATAAAGGGTAACGATTTCTTTTTCTTCTTCAGTGGCATCAAACTGATTTAAAATGTTTTGCAAATGCATTTTCATGTGTCCATGCTGAATTCCTTTGGTCGTCAGCGCTCTTAAAGCTGCGAAATTCTGCGCCAAGCCAGCCGCTGCCATAATTTGCATTAACATGCTAGCGGATGGTTTTTGCAACATTTGTAAAGAGATTTTTGCCATCGGATGTAAAGCAGTTAATCCGCCAACCGTTCCTAAAGCTAAAGGAATTTCTATCCAAAATTTAAAAATACCATCGTCAATAGAGCAATGCGACAAACTTGAGTAAGTTCCAGAACGCGCCGCATAGGCATGTGCACCCGCTTCAATAGCTCTAAAATCGTTGCCTGTTGCCAATACAACAGCGTCAATTCCGTTCATAATTCCCTTATTATGTGTAACGGCTCTGTAGGGTTCTATTTCTGCAATTTTTACGGCTTGATAAAATTTCTCTGCAAACTTCTGCGGATTTTCTCCTCCTAAATCTTCAATTTTACAACTCACCTCTGCTCTAACCAAACAATCCGGAACATAATTAGACAAGATGCTCATAATAATTTCGATATCTTCTCTTTCAAACTTTTTTGCAATTGCTTCTAAACAAGAATTGATAAAGTTTGCACCCATTGAATCTTTTGTTTCAAAAGTTATATGCAACTGATAATAGTTTGCTAGTTTATCGGTCTTATCAACTAATTTAATATCTAAAATTCCGCCGCCACGTTTTTCCATATTCTTTGTAATGGAAGCAGTTGCCGCAAATAATTCGGTTTTATTTTGATTAAAATAAGCTTCTAAAGCTCCTTTATCACCAGCAAATATAAAATGGACTTGACCAATTTTTGTGGTACCAAGAACGGTGGTTTTAAAACCACCTCTTGTGCTCCAAAATTTACCAACTAAAGAGGCTGCAGCAACCACAGAACTCTCTTCAATAACCATGGGGATTGCATAAGTTCTATGATTCACCATAAAGTTAGGCGCAACGCCAAAAGGCATGTAAAAATTGGTAATCGTATTCTCTATAAAATCATCGTGAAGTTGCTGTAATTTTTTATCATCATTCCAATATTGCTTTATAATTTCGATTACATTTAAATTATTGGTAAAATAATTTTCTGCCAACCAATTTATTTTTTCCTCTTTGGTAAACTTTGAAAAACCGGAGATAATTTTAGACATCTATCGTATGTATTTGCTGTAAAACACAAAGATATAGTAATCTATAAAAAATTAGCTTTATTTATAAGGTTGATTTTACGTATTGACATCCTAACCAATGAAATTCTACACTAAGATTTTAATAAATAATATTTTACTTCTTCTTAAATTAATATTAAAATTTATATAAAAAAAACAAAAAAAATTACATATATGATAAAATAATTTAATACTTGTCATAATATTATTTAATAATAATATCATTTTTTTAAGAATTCAATAAATTACCTTTGAGGAATTAAAATAATTAAACTCCAGATAAAATATGAAAAATTTAAGTTTAGCAGCAATTTTAGGAATGTTTTTACTTTCTAGTTGTGCAGTTGTAAGACCCGGTGAGGTAGGAATTAAACAAACTTTAGGAAAGTTATCTAGCGAAGTTCAAACGCAAGGAACTGTCCTTTACAATCCTCTAATAAGTAAAGTTTTAAAAGAATCTACAAAAACAAGTAATATAAAACTAGTCCTTAGTTTACCAAGTAAGGAAGGTTTAAGTGTAAATTCTGAAATATCTATTCTATACAGATTAGAAGGCAATAAAGTGGCTAATATTTTGCAGAACTTAGGTCAGAATTATGAATCTGTAATTACTAGTGTTTTTAGATCTGCGGCTTCCGATGTTTGTGCCAAGTTTTATGCAAAAGACATGCATTCTGGTATGAGAGCAAATATTGAGAGTGAAATCTTAAAAAAGATGAAAAGTAATATTGAAAATCAAGCGGATGGTATCGATTTAATTGCTGTTTTAATGAAAAGAATTCAATTACCAAGAGGTTTAGCAAGTTCTATAGAAAGAAAATTACAAGCTGAACAAGATGCAATGCGATTAAAGTTCGTTTTAGACCAAGAGAAATTAGAGGCAGAAAGAAAAATTATTAATGCAAAAGGAGAAAGAGATGCGCAACTAATTATTGCAGAAGGCTTAACTCCAGGAATTTTAAAATTAAAGGCAATTGAAGCATTTAGAGAATTGGCTAGATCTGCGAATGCAAAAACAATTATTACAGACGGAAAAACTCCACTAATAATTGGTGCAGATGATGTAAAAACCAATAACGAAGAAGAAAAGAAATAACAATTCAATTTCATAGAAGAAGATCTCGGTAACCTCAAAAAGGTATCGAGATTTTTTTTGTCAAAAATGATGAGCCTTAGAATAATTCCATTTTAAACTCAAAATAAGCCTATAAATCGTTCCTTTTCAGATTACTTTTTATAAAGAAAACTGACGGTACTAAGGGCGATGAGAATTCTTTTTTAATTTCAACGAATCTAAAAATAATTGAATTTAAACACCTAGCATGATAAACCCAAATGGATATAATTCTTAAATTTTAGCAGCTACATTTAAAAGTTTATGCCAAATTGCTCCTTTTTGACAATAATTTCGTAATCTTGGAGAACTTTTTTTAAAACAATTCTCAAATGAAAAACAAGATCATTCTTGCAACCATATTTCTTTTTACCATTGGTCAAGAAATTACTGCCCAAACATTGAATAACACAACTTCCAAAACCAAAGAAATTACTCTTGAAAAAATTTGGAATGGCACTTTTTCTCCGGAAAGAATGAATGCTTTAAATTCTATGAATGGCGATTTCTATTCGCTTTTAAATAGAGATCAAAAAACTGGAGCTACCACAGTAGATAAATACAGTTATGCCACCCTAGAAAAAGTTGCAACGATTGTAAATAGTGAAAATTTACAAGATTTAAACTCATTTTCGTCTTACAGCTTTAACAATGATGAAACTAAAATTATTTTAGGAACTGATTTTAAGAAAATTTATAGACGTTCTTTTAGCGGTACATTTTATGCCTTTGACATTGCCTCGAAACAGCTTACTTTAATAGGAAAAGACATTCAAGAACCTATATTCTCACCAGACAATAAAAAAGTTGCATTCGCAAAAGAAAATAACATTTACATCAAAGATTTTTCTGGCAATACAACTACACAAATTACAAAAGATGGAAAAATAAATCATATTATAAACGGAATTACAGATTGGGTTTATGAAGAAGAATTTGGTTTTGTACGCGCTTTTGAGTGGAGCAAAGACAGTAAATATTTAGCCTTCTTACGTTTTGACGAAACGGATGTACCCACTTTTTCTATGGATATTGTTGGCAATCAACTATACCCTAAGCAGCAGGTGTTCAAATATCCAAAAGCTGGCGAAAAAAATGCTGATGTTACCCTTCACATGTATCATGTAGCTTCTAATACGAGTCAAAAGATAACTTTAGGCGATTATGAGTACATTCCTAGAATACAATGGTCTAACAATGATACTGTTTTAGTGGCAACTACCCTAAATCGTCATCAAAACGATCTAAAATTACACAAAGTAAATGCATTAAAAAGCAACGCATCTTTATTATTAAACGAAACAACAAAAGCCTATATAGATATTACCGATAATCTTACCTTTTTAGCGGATAATTCCTTTATTTGGACCAGCGAAAAGGATGGTTTTAATCATATTTATCATTATGATTTTAATGGAGAGATCATTAATCAAATTACAAAAGGAAATTGGGAAGTAACCAACTATTATGGTTTTAACGAAAAAAAGAAAACTATTTACTATCAATCTGTAGAAAATGGTTCTATCAACCGAGGTGTTTATGCCATCAATTTAAAAGGTAAAAATAAAAAGTTATTAAGCAACAAAGACGGTCAAAATAGTGCTGCTTTCAGCAAAAATCTTAACTACTTTATCAACACATTTTCTTCATCAGAAATTCCGCCAATTTATTCTTTATACTCGGCAAAAGGTAAAATGTTAAAAGTTATAAAAGATAATACGAACTTAAAAGAAGAATTATCAACGTATAAAATGAGTCCTAAAGAGTTTTCTACCATCAACATCAATGGGAACGATTTAAATATGTGGATGCTAAAACCTCTTGATTTTGATGAAAATAAAAAATACCCCATGTTTATGTTTCAATATTCAGGTCCAGGATCGCAACAAGTTGGTAACAAATGGAATGCCTCTAATGATTACTGGCACAATATGTTAGCTCAAAAGGGCATCATTGTGGTATGTATTGACGGACGTGGAACTGGATTAAAAGGTGCCGATTTTAAGAAAGTCACACAAAAAGAATTAGGTAAATATGAAGTAGAAGATCAAATTGCCGCAGCAAAAAAATTAGCAGAACGTCCTTATGTCGACAAAAATAATATTGGTATTTGGGGTTGGTCTTATGGCGGTTTTATGAGTACTAATTGCCTTTTAAAAGGAAGTGATATTTTTAGCACTGCCATTGCTGTAGCCCCTGTTACTTCTTGGCGTTTTTACGATTCTGTTTACACAGAGCGGTATATGCAAACCCCTCAAGAAAATGCAAGTGGTTATGATGATAATTCGCCTATAAATTATGCTGATAAATTAGAAGGGAACTACTTATTGGTCCATGGAACTGGTGATGATAATGTGCATGTACAAAATAGTTACAGAATGATTAATGCTTTAATTGAAGCCAACAAACAGTTTGACATGTTTATTGTACCAGATCGTACACACGGTATTTACAAAGGAAAAAATACACGCTTAAATCTATATACCAAAATGACTAATTTTATAGAAGAGCATTTAATTAATACATCAAAATAATCAACTAAAATAAAAGGATAATCATGTTAGACAAAGGAGTTACAACAACTGCAGAAGACCCACAACTATTTGGACACCCAAAAGGGTTATTTTATTTATTCTTTGCAGAATTATGGGAGCGTTTTAGTTTCTATGGAATGAGAGCGCTGTTAACGCTTTACATGGTTAATGAAATATTTAAAGCTATTGCAGAACGTGATGCAGCAACTGCTGTAGTATATGCCTCGTATGGTTCTTTAGTATATGCTTCTACTGTGATAGGGGGGCAAATTTCTGATAAAATATTAGGAATGCGTAGTTCGATATTTTTAGGAGGAATTTTAATGGCTATTGGTCATTTTGTTTTAGCCATTGAAAATGATCTTGCTTTCTTTCTAGCACTAGCGCTCATTGTTGTGGGTAATGGTTTTTTTAAACCTAATATATCCACTTTTGTGGGTGCCTTGTATAAAGAAGGAGATGTTAGAAAAGATTCTGGTTTTACCATTTTCTATATGGGAATTAATATCGGTGGCTTTGTTGCACCTCTTTTATGCGGATGGTTGGCAGCAGAATATGGTTGGCACTATGGTTTTGGTTTAGCCGGAATAGGAATGATGGCTGGTTTAATTTTCTTTTGGAGTGGTATTAAGAAAAATGTCTTTGGTGATAAAGGAATGCCCCCAAACCAAGAAATCTATGAGAAGAAAATAATCGGAATTCCGCAAAAAACATTAATTCCTATTATTTCTGTATTATTTGTTCCTGTAATTGCTTATTTGCTTTCTTCATGGCAGGCAAATTACGTAAGTGGTATTTTTAAATTTATTGGCATCGCGGTTCTAGCCTATTTAGGCTATATAATGTATAGTTTAGAGGCTGTGGCTCGTAAAAAGTTGATTATGGCCGTATTAATTACATTTTTTATGACCTTATTTTGGGGTTTTCATGAATTATCAGGAAGTGTTATTACTTTATTCGCCTCTAGAAATGTTGCTTTAGAAGGAATTATGTCAGCCAGTCAAACAAATGCTTTAAACTCGATGTTTATTATAATTTTGGCCATCCCAATTTCTTTACTTTGGGGATATTTGTCTAAAAATAAATTAAATCCAAGAACTCCATATAAATTTGGTTTAGGACTTCTTTTAGCGGGTGCAAGTTTCTATATACTGTCTATTAGTGGCGCTAGTGCTGACGAAAACGGAATGGTTCCATTTGCTTATTTATTAGTAATGTACTTTATCATTTCCGTTGGTGAACTATTCATGTCTCCGGTTGGTTTATCAAAAATAACCGATCTGTCGCCAAAAAATATAGTTGCTTTTATGATGGGTGTTTGGTTTTTATCTTCTGCATTTGCTTTTCAAATTGTAGGCTTTATCTCTAAACAATTAGCTGTTGAAAGTACAGACGCAAACGTAGGCGGCATGGATACGTTGGCCGTGTATACAGATGGCTTTCATTTAATAGCGTTATATGCCATAGGAGCCGGAGTCATCGTGTTAGTATTCTCTCCACTCATGAAAAAATTAATGGGCACCGTTCATTAAAATAATTATTCACAAAACCTCATAAACCAAATTTTATGAGGTTTTCTGTTTTCAAAAACTTATTTATATGAGTGCAACAACATCAAAAGAATTTAGTTTATTAAACCATAAACCCGCATTATTTGTGCTGTTCTTTACCGAAATGTGGGAACGCTTTTCCTATTATGGAATGCGTGCCATTTTTGTGCTATTTTTAACCGCTTCTTTTTCTGATGGTGGCTGGGAATGGACTCGTGAAAGAGCCATCGGTTTATTAACAATTTACACAAGTTCGGTCTATTTAACACCTTTGCTTGGTGGTATTATTGCTGATAAATTACTCGGATACCAAAAAGCCGTGGCTTTAGGCGCATTTGCGATGACATTGGGGCATGCTTCCATGGCTATGGAAACAGAATTCACCTTGTATATGGGTATTACTTTTCTAATAATCGGAAACGGATTATTTAAACCTAATGTAACTTCTATCGTAAGTGGTTTGTATGACAAATACCCAGAACGCAAAGATGGGGCATATACTATTTTCTATATGGGTGTAAATGCCGGTGGTTTTTTAGGGGTATTACTTTGTGGTTTTTTGGCTAGTAACTTAAGTTATTCTTGGGGATTTGGGTTAGCGGGAATTTTTATGTTTTTAGGAACTATGCAATTTTGGTTTGGTAGAGAAATCTTTGAAAACGTTGGCGTCACTCCTAATAAAAAAGAAGTTCTAGCAAAAACAGTCGATACTTTAGATACTGCGGAAAAAGAAGTTTCACCAAACATTCAAAGAGATCGTTATATTGTTGTAGGTCTTTTAGCTTTTTTTACCGTTTTCTTTTGGGCTGCTTTTGAACAAGCTAGTGGTTCTATGAATATTTTTGCAAGAGATTATACACAAAGAACATTGTCTGGAAATGCTGCTTTTATTTTTAAAATAGTAGATATTCTAGTATCTACAGTGCCTTTGCTAATTATTTCTTGGGTTTTAATAAAATTATTCCGTCAGACTTTTAAGATCATATCTTTATCAAATAGTATTTTAGGAATCAGTTTTTTAAGTATTTGGGGATTGGTCATCTGGAAACTTTCTGTAATTATCCCTAAAGATTCCGCAGAAATTGAAGCGTCTTGGTTTTTAATATTAAACTCACTTTTTATCATCTTTTTAGCACCTTTATTTTCTAAATGGTGGGAAAGCAAATTCAATCCTTCGGCTGCTATAAAATTCGGAATTGGAATGATTCTATTAGGGATTGGTTTTGGCGCTTTGGCGTATGGTTCTAGCGGAATTCCACAAGGAGCAAAAACTGCTTCGGTAAGTTTAATTTGGTTGGTTTTAGCCTATTTATTCCACACTATGGGAGAGTTATGTGTATCTCCTGTTGGCTTATCTTATGTTTCTAAATTGGTTCCTCCTAAAAAAATAGGAATGATGTTTGGAGTTTGGTATTTAGTAAACTTTCTCGGCAATCTAATAGCTGGTTTGGTAGGTAGCTCTATTGATGCCATAGTAGAAGAATACTCCATGTCTTTCTTCTTTTTAATTTTTACGGTAATTCCGGCAGGAGTTGGTCTTATTTTTTTGATTTTAAATCCTTTGATCAAAAAATTAATGCATGGCATTCGATAATTTTATAATTTGGCATATAATTTGTAAATCATATAGCATGAAAAAAATAATTTTAACATTCATAGCTTTTGTTTTTTTTAGCATCAGCATAAAAGCACAAGAAATTAACTGGATTTCCTTAAACAAAGCATTGGAACTTCAGAAAGAAAATCCTAAAAAAATAATGATTGATATTTATACAAACTGGTGTGGACCTTGCAAATTATTAGACAAAAAAACATTTAAAAATAAGGATGTAGCGGCTTATGTAAATGAACATTATTATGCAGTTAAATTTAATGGAGAAGGCAATGAAGCAATAAATTATAAAGATACTAATTTTGGAAACCCTAATTACGACGCATCCAAAGCAAACAGCAGAAATAGTGCTCATGAGTTTGCAGATTATATGGGCGTAAATGCGTATCCAACCATTGCTTTTTTAAATGAAACGGGCGATTTTATAGCTCCAATAAGAGGCTTTCACAACCCACAACAATTAGAATTTTTTCTTAAATTATTTGTTACAAATAAACATATTGAACTAAAAACTAAAGAAACATTAGGTGCTTATTATAAAGCTTTTGAACCCAAGTTTAAAGGTTAATATTTAAACACTTAATATTTAAAAGCGCCCTTTTCGCCTGTATCGTGAAAAGGGATTTTTAATTTTTTAGCACTACTTTTCCATCTTTTTACATCGCTTTTATAATTAGAACCGTCTGCAATAATATGGCTTGGATTCATTGTTTTTATCAAGCGTTCCATATTTAGTTTAGGAGAATTCCGTATTATAATAAATGGTTTTTTTAAACCTTTTACTTTATAAACACCCAAACTATCAATGACTAAAACATCCTTATTTTTAAAGTGAAAAACATCTGAAAATTGGTTTCTAAAGATGGGTTTTATATTTTCACCAACGGTATAACCCTGAATCATATTTATTTTTTTTACTTCTAAAGAATCTATAGTATGATAGATATTCACCATACCGCCATTCCTTAAACCTAATGCCGACTTTCTAGTTTTATGAAAAACAATCAATTCTATTTTAGTGTTCTTTTGATACTTTTCAAACAGTATAACACTTTGAAAAAACAACACTGAAACTAAAAAATAAATTGCTTTTTTTGGTGCTGTTTTTATTAAAAATCGAATCCCCAAAATAAGTAGTACATAAGTAGCAATCATCATTAAAAATGACAATGAAATATCTTTGAATAAAAAATATTCTTGTTGAGAAATCCAACTAACAAAACTGTTCATTAGCGAAATAATAAAACCATAAATCGAAGCCAAAAATTGTGGAAGAACCCCCAATAATGCCATAAAAATAAGAAGAATTCCGCCAATTAAAATTGCGCCTAAACATGGAATTATAATTAAATTAGAAAGCATAAACAACCCCGGAAACTGATGAAAATAATACAAACTCAACGGTAAAACTCCTATTTGCGCAGCTATTGAAACGGTTATTAATTGCCATATTTTATGCTCGATTTTGTAAGTAGGTGTATATATTTTATACAGTTTTGGTTGTATCCAAATAATTCCAAACACAGCGAGATAACTCAATTGAAAACCAACATCAAATAGAAATAAAGGTTTTACCAACAAAAGAAAGAACATGGAAGAAATCAAAGAAAATTCAGTCACTTTTTTTCTTTGAAAAGCATTTCCAATAGCCAAAAAAGTAAACATAGTAACAGCTCTTACCACGGATGCCGAAAGACCTGCCACAAAAGCAAACATCCAAAGAATACAGATTATAAGAAGTGATTTTAAAAATTTTCCATTTTTAAATCTTTCTATGGGTTTCAAGAGTGCAGATAGAATTAGTAAAATAATTCCGACATGTAAGCCTGAAACCGCTAAAATATGAATGGCTCCTGCATTGGAATATTGTGCTATTAAGTCTTTAGAAATATCTTGTCTCTGCCCTAATAATAGTGCATTTATAACCGCTAATTCATCAGGTTTAAAGTGATACTTTGAAAGTGCTTCTTGGACTAAGTCTCTAAATTTGGCAGAAAAACCAACCAAAGACAAACCCTTAAAACCTAAGCTTATATAATCGCTTTTTTCTAAAAATAATTGTTGATAAATGCCTTGTTTGGCTAAATACAATTTGTAATTAAATTGATGCGGATTTAAAGGTGGATTTAATTCTGTGAATAATGCTTTCGTAACCAAAATTTCATCCACTTTTAAAGTGCTAGAAAAGCTATCTTTAAAGATATTTAACAAGATTGTACCTTTTGTTTTTAAAGTATCAACCTGAATAACATCGGCTTCATACTTATGCGCATACATTCCTGATTTTAAAATTTTAGTTACTTTTAAGGTGACTTGAGCATTGCTATTCAAATAGCTGCTATAATAATTTTTATAATTCTCCTTATTATTGATAAAAACAGCAGAAACTCCTATCAGAAAGAACACTAAAAAAGAACATAATGTTCTAACAATTTTATTCGGAATTAAAAAAAACAACCCCAAAAATAATAGCAACAAAAGAAATAATTGTACGAAACCAAATTGCCAAAAATTCGTGTAGAATTGCGTAGAAATTCCTAAAATTAGGAAGAGTAAAAAGTGGATGGGTACATAATTAATTAACCTTTTCATAGCGAAATAAAGTTACAACTTTATTTCTAAAAAAAGTTTAGAGCACTCTTGTGGCTTTTACGAAAGAGTTTTTCCAATATTTTTCGGACATGGAAGACACAATCACGCCTCTAGAACTGGTAGCATGAATAAACATTACTTGTCCGTTTTTAACCGAAGTAACCAAGCCCACATGATTGATTCTTTTTTTCCTTCTAGAAATTTTAAAGAATAACAAATCTCCTTTTTTTGCTCTTCTTAAAGAGATCTTTTTTCCTCTTTTTGCCATATCCTTAGAAATTCTAGGCAATTGCACATTCTCTTTTCCAAAAGCAACATAAACAACTCCAGAACAATCCATTCCTCTTTTGGTCGTTCCACCATACTTATATTTTACACCTTTGTATTTTAAAGCGTTTGAAACAATTTTATCTGTTTTCGTATTTTTTTTTGTAGCATTTTTTGATGCTCCACACGCACCAAAAATCAAAGAGGTTATTAATAAAATTAAAATCTTTTTCATAGTACTTTTACTTATAAACTGTCTACAATCAACTTTGCTGTTTTCTGAGATGCTCCTTTTCCGCCTAACTTTTTCTCTAACTCATAATACTCTAAAAATAACTTCTGACGGTGTTCGTCCTCTAAAATTTTTAGAAGTTCTTTTTTTAATTTTGTTTTTGTAAAATCTTGCTGAATTAATTCTGTAACTACTTCTTTACCCATGATTAAATTAACCAAAGAAATAAATTTTAAAGTAATAATTCTCTTTGCTATTTGATAAGAAATTGCGCCTGCTTTATAACAAACTACTTGTGGTACTTTAAACAAAGCTGTTTCTAAAGTTGCCGTTCCAGAAGTTACCAAAGCTGCTGTTGAAACGGACAATAAATCGTAGGTTTTGTTATCAATAAAACTCACTTTTCGATCACCAATAATACGTTTATAAAAAGAAAAATCTTGACTTGGCGCTCCTGCGATTACAAATTTATAGTCTGAAAAATCATCAACCAAAGACAACATAACAGACAACATTTTTATAATTTCTTGTTTTCTACTTCCTGGCAATAAGGCTATTATAGGTAAATTTCCTAATTGATGCTCTTCTCTAAATTTGTGTTCGCTTACCTGCTTTCTATGAGCAATACCATCTATTAAAGGATGCCCTACAAACGTTACTTCGTAATCATATTTTTTATAAAACTCTTTTTCAAAAGGGAGAATTACAAACATTTTATCAATATCTCTTTGAATCCCTTTTATTCTGCTTGCTCTGCTAGCCCAAACTTGAGGAGAAATATAATAATTAGTTTTAAATCCTGCTTGTTTTGCCCATTTTGCAATGCGTAAATTAAAGCCCGAATTGTCTATAAAAATAATGACATCAGGCTGAAACTGCTCAATATCTTTTTTACAAAATTTAATAAATACCAACACCTTATTCAGGTTTCTTAAAACCTCAAAAAAGCCCATAAAGGCTCTGTCCTTATAATGACTTACAAGGGTTCCGCCAGCTTTTTGCATTAAGTCTCCACCCCAAAAACGAATACTTGCACCTGCATCTTCTTGGTACAAGGCTTTCATTAAATTAGAACCATGTAAATCTCCAGAAGCTTCACCTGCAATAATATAATATTTCATTAGACAAACTTTAAAATTAAGGTGGTTAAAGCAATGATAATGGTGGTTAATAAAACACCTTTAGCCCTATTATCTTGCTTCTTTTTAATAAAGACAAAGAATACAAATAAATTAGGAATTGCAGCAATTGATAAAATTTTACCATACAAATCGCCGTCTTCAATCATTTGCAGCGTTTCATTAAAGTTGAATTTCGAAAAATACTCTACATATAAAAAACAACCTGCCGCAGTTGCAAATAAGGAGGTTAAAATGCCTATTAAAATATCTTTTTTTACAGTTCCCAAGAATTTAGTTTTTGAATCATGTGATGTGCTGTTAAATCAAACTGAACCGGTACTATAGAAACATATCCGTTTTCTAAAGCATATACGTCTGTGTCTTGCCCTTTATCTCTATTTACAAATTCGCCAGAAAGCCAATAATATTCTTTGCCAAACGGACTTTTACGCTTATCAAAAATTTCTTTCCAAACACCTATGGCTTGTCTACAAATTTTATTCCCTTTTATTTCATTCTTTTTTAAATTAGGAATGTTTACGTTTAACACAATACCGTCTGGCAAACCATTTAGTAACGTATTTAAGGTGATGTTTTTTATAATCTCTTCAGCGGGCTTAAAATCTGCATGCCATTTATAATCTAATAAAGAGAAACCAATTGCCGGAATTCCTTCTATACCAGCTTCAATCGCTGCGCTCATAGTTCCTGAATAAATAACATTAATCGATGAATTTGCACCATGGTTAATCCCTGAAACACATAAATCTGGTTTTTTATTTAAAATTTCGCTAATCGCCATTTTTATACAATCTGCTGGCGTTCCAGAACAAGTATATTCTAATTGAGGACCATCATCAATCGTTATCGGATTGCAAGTCAGAACATTATCAACAGTAATAGCATGTCCCATTCCACTCTGTGGACTATCGGGAGCCACTACCACAACTTCGCCAATTTTATTCATTATTTTAATAAGTGCTCTAATTCCGGGAGCAGTAATACCATCATCATTGGTTACTAAAATTAAAGGTCTTTCTTGCATAAATTAATTTAGGGTTTAAGTATAAATTGAATCTTTACTGTAAGAGCAAATATAATTTAATTTATATGATTTTCTTTTTAACATTTCCTAAAGAATAAAAAAGACTAATTTTTTGTAACCTTGTAAGCCTGTAATTATGGCACAATTTTAGATAATTAGTACATTGAAAAATAAAATTAACGACAATAGATTTATGAAAACGACATCTAAATTTAGTACTACTTTATTAGCAATCCTTTTATTGCTAACTAGTTTCTCTATCCATACGCAAGACCAAAATAGCAGTTCAGATTCTGATGCCGAAAAAGATAGAGTTTTAATATATGTTTTAAAAAACATTTTAACGAGAGGTCATTTTGTTACAAAAGACCTAAATGATGATTTTTCTGAATTGGTTTACGATTCTTTTATTAATAGTTTAGACCCAAGTAAAAGATATTTTACGCAAGAAGATTTAAAAGAGTTTTCACAATATAAATATCAAATTGATAACCAACTGTTGCAAGATGATATCTCTTTTTACCAATTAGTCTATAATCGTTTTTTAGATAAAACAAAAAATGCAAAATCTTATTATACAGATTTACTAGCAAAGCCCTTTCAGTTTAATAAAAATGAAATCATAGATTTAGACTACACGAAAGTACCTTTTGCGAAAAACGATAATGAATTAATTGATTACTGGAGAAAGCAACTAAAATTACAAACACTAGGCAGAATACAAAACCAAATTGATTTGCAAGAAGAAAAGCTTAAAGATGACAAAAACTATGCAATAGAATCTTTTGAAACGCTTGAAGTATCCGCAAGAAAAGAAGTTTTAGAAAACATGGATGAATTGTACATGAGAATACAAAGACTAGAAAATGATGATTGGTTTTCTACCTTCTTAAATTCTGTTGTAGGGGCTTTTGATCCACATACAACGTACATGGATCCTACAAAAAAAGAGAATTTTGACCAAACCATGTCTGGAAAAGTAGAAGGAATTGGCGCACGTTTGCAAGAAAAAGGAATTTACACTCAGGTTTCTGATTTGGTTGCTGGAGGCCCTGCATCTAAACAAGGAGAATTAGAACCTGGAGATATTATTTTAAGAGTGGCGCAAGGCGATGAAGAACCTTTAGATATCGTAGGAATGCGTTTATCGGATGCTATTAAATTTATAAAAGGAAAAAAAGGCACTGAAGTTAGATTAACAGTAAAGAAAAAATTAGATGGTTCTACAAAAATCATATCCATTATTAGAGACGTAGTTCAATTAGATGAAACTTTTGTAAAATCTAGTATTGTTAAAAAGAATGGTAAAAAATATGCAATTATAGATTTACCAAGCTTTTATATCGATTTTAAAGATAATAATTATAGAGATTCTGCCAAGGACATGGAAAAAGAAATCGAACGATTAAAAAGTGAAGGTGTTGTTGGCTTAATTGTAGATTTAAGAAATAACGGAGGTGGTTCTTTAAAAACAGCTATTGAAATATCAGGGTTATTTATCAATCAAGGGCCGATTGTACAGGTAAAATATCGTGGAGAAAACCCTATTGTTAAAAGTGATATTGATCCTCAAATTCAATGGGAAGGATCTGTGGTTGTTTTAGTAAACGAATTTTCTGCTTCTGCTTCAGAAATTTTTGCTGCGGCAATGCAAGATTATAAAAGAGCAGTAATTTTAGGAGGAAACCAAACTTACGGAAAAGGAACAGTGCAGAATATTTTACCGATCAATCAATTTTATCCAAATTATAAAGAAGATTTAGGATATTTAAAAATGACCATTCAAAAATTTTATAGAGTAAACGGTGGTTCTACTCAAAAAGAAGGCGTGTATTCCGATATTGCAATGCCAAGCAGATATAGCTATATGAAATTTGGTGAACGTGATTTAGAAGGCGCTTTAGAATGGGATAAAGTACCACAAGCCAAGTATTCTCAAACAAATTCATACGCCAATTTTAATGATGTTGTATATAAGAGTAAAGAAAGAATTGCAGAAGATACAAACTTTAAACTGGTGAATGAATATGCAAAATGGTTAAAGAAAAACCAAGATGAAACTTCCTATTCTTTAAACTACAAAAAGTTTTTAAAGGATAGTGAGGCAAGAGAAAAAGAGGCTGAAAAATTTAAATCAGTGTTCGATTACAAATCAAATTTAACGTTTGTATCTCCTCAATATGAGCAATCTATTTTTAAAAATAATAAAGATTTAGAAGACAAAAGAATCGCTTGGCACAAAAATTTATCGAAAGATATGTATGTTTCAGAAGCGCTAAATGTTTTAAGTGAATTAAAGTTAAGAGCACCATCTAAAATTATAAAAAATTAGAAGATTAGCATAATTAAACATCAAAGCCTGGTATATCTTTACAATGTATCAGGTTTTTTTAATTTTACACCATGAGTTACAACGTTACATTTCCTACAAAATGGTCTGATTTTGACCCAAACAGACACATGCGCCATACCGCATATAATGAATATGCTGCTGAAGTTAGAGTGCGTTATTTTGCCGCACAAAATTTCTCTATTAACGAGTTTACCAAACATAATCTTGGTCCTATTTTATTTACCGAAGAAACCTCTTTTAGAAAAGAAATTCATTTGGGAGAAAATATAACGGTAAACATAAAATTATCAGGACTTTCTGCAAACAGCGAGCGCTGGAAAATAACCCACGAAGTTTTTAATGAAGCAGGAAAATTATCTGCAGTCATAAAAGTTTATGGGGCTTGGATAGATTTAACAAAGAGAAAATTAACTGTGCCACCAAAAGAAGCAAAAAATTTATTCTTGCATACAGAAAAAACCGAAAATTTTGAAGAAATTATTCTAAAGAAATAAATGAATAAAAGAATTATCTCTGCGATTATATTGGTGCTTGTGTTGTCTTTTTCTTTGTATCAAAACAAAACGAATGATGCTATTTCTAATTCTTTAAATACCATATCCGAAGATAAAATCAGTGAGTTTAATTATTTACCAACATCAACAACGGGCGCAATTGTTTTGCATGATGGTTATAGTTTATCGTATTCAGAAAAACACGAACAAGCAGAATGGGTTGCGTATTCTTTGGATAAAAAAGATATTGTTTACACCCATAGAGAGCGCCCTTATTTTATTGAAGACCCAAAAGTAAAAACAACTTCTGCGGACTGGAGGAACTATAAAAAATCGGGCTATGATCGCGGACATTTATGTCCGGCAGGTGATAGAAGATTATCGAAAAAAAGCTATCATGAAACTTTTTACACTTCTAATATTTCGCCCCAAAAACAAGCCTTTAATGCTGGTATTTGGAATAAATTAGAGCAGAAAACAAGAAGTTGGGCAAAGAAATACGGTAAATTATATGTAATTACTGGAGGTATTTTAGAAGATAATTTAAAGACTATTGGTTCAGAAAAAGTCTCTGTACCGAACTATTTTTATAAACTTTTATTAGTGTATTCTCAACGAGAAGTAAAAGCAATTGCTTTTTTGATGCCGCATGAACAAAGTGAAAAACCACTGCAAAAATTTGTAGTTTCTATTGATGCATTAGAAGAGAAAACAGGTATCGACTTTTTTCATGATTTACCAGATGATTTGGAACATAAATTAGAAACTTCAAGCAATTACAACAACTGGAATTTTAAGTAATTACAAGTCCATATCAATTACAATTTTTCCTTTTACTTTTCTTTGTATCATATCTTCTAGCGCTTTTGGTGCCTCTTTTAGCGCATACGTTTTGTTAATATGTGGTTTTAAATATCCTTTTGTAAACCAGGTTAATAGCTGATGTATGTTCTCTAAACTCTTTTTAGGTTCTTTTTGAGCAAATGCTCCCCAAAAAACACCCACAATACTTGCCCCTTTTAACAAGGTTAAATTAATAGGAATTTTAGGAATTTCGCCGTTCGCAAATCCAATCACTAAATGTCTTCCTTTCCAAGCAATGGCTCTTAGCGCCAATTCAGAAAAATGCCCACCAACAGGATCGTAAATAACATCTACCCCGCTGCCATTGGTTAATTCCTTTACTTTATCCTTTAAACTTTCTTCGGTATAATTGATGACTTCATCTGCTCCGAATTGTGTACACAAATCTAATTTTTCTTTAGTAGATGCTGCAGCAATTACTTTTGCTCCCATTAATTTTGCCAACTCCAAAGCGGTTAAACCAACACCTCCTGAAGCTCCTAAAATTAAAATAGTTTCTCCTTTTTGTAAATTCGCTCTATCCTTTAAAGCATGATAAGAAGTTCCGTATGCCAATAAAAAAGCAGATGCGTTTACCATAGACATGCCTTTAGGTTTCGGAAAACAATCTTTTGCCTTTACAATTGCTTTTTCTGCAAAACCTCCAAACGAGATAAAACCAACCACCTTATCGCCCACTTTAAATTGTTGTACGTCCTCACCTATTTTTTCTACAATGCCGGCAACATCACTTCCAGGTGAAAAAGGGAATTCGGGTCTAAATTGATATTTACCTTGAATAATTAAAGTATCAGGAAAATTTACACTACATGCTTTTACAGCAATTAAAATTTCATCTTTTTTAGGTGATGGACTTTCTATTTCTTGAAACTGTAAAGTATTTGGAGTTCCGAATTTATTGCATACTATAGCTTTCATAAAAATAATTTTCAACAAGATAAGGGTTTTTCTGAAAACAGAAAATGATGAAAAAGAAAACATGGCGACAATAACCGAAAGTGCTTGTCCATTCATTAAAAATTATTCCAATCCCTATAAGCCAAAAGTCTATTTTATAGAAAGTCTAAAAGGAGGAAAATACAGTACAGCATCTATTCTTACATTTTAAAAAAGAATTTAAAATTAGCAGTGGTTACTTACAATATGCCTGTTTTAATTACCAGCAGGATTTGGATAAATCAAGTTGATATCTCTGTAGGTTTCACCCTCTAAGTACCAATCGTTATGTATGTTTCCACTGCTTTCTGCCCAATCCTTAAACAACAGATAAGCTTCAGTAATGTCTTGATACTCAAATACCCAATCGAAGTTTTCAGCAATATTGATCGCTGACGGCAGATTATCAGCGGTTAAAAAGTACCGTCCGTCAACCGGAGAAGAATCGTCCGAAGACTGTCCAAAAAGACTACTGTCAAACAAATCTGAAGGTTCGAAATTAGCCAGATGCACTTCCTTAACTCTTGAGCCAGACCCTCCATTTACTGAAGTGCCCACTATCATAAATGGATTAAAAGAATTAATGTCTAATTCTCTAAATGTAATAGCGTTATCGGCTAAAATAATATTGACAACAATAGTTACAGGTTCGTTATAGCCGTAAGCTAATTGTGTGTTCGCACCAGTACCTCCTGTTGATGTGGGCATCACTCTGTAAGTATCATCAAAAACAATGATCGTAGATTTACTTTGACCATTCTCGAGTCCGTTGCTCCCAATATTAAAAACAGCATTATTTAATACATCATACCCACTAACAGAAACCACATCGTTGGGATTCACTGTTGGCAATGTAAATCCAAATCCATTGTGCGCAGCAGCTCCGAATGCTTGAATTTTGAAGGAAGCGTTTATACTCTGTACAAACTCCTGATTGTTCTTGATAATATTAAAATCATAATCAACCACTAAATCATTAAAGTCATAATCTCCAGTTGAAGGCCATAAATCTTCAAAAGCTAAGGTTCCGCTATACGAAGGATATGGAATTAAAGCACTGCCATTAAGCATGCTAACAGCACCCGTAACAGAGAGTAGTCTACCGTTTAATTTGCCATTATCACCCATAGAAACCGCTCCAGGATTAGCAATTACATTCCCACTAATGCTAGTTGAAGCCGCCATAGCACATGCGCCTGTAGCAAGCCAAAATACATTATCCGGTGAAGCGCCATTTATCAGCAATACTTTTGCATTTGCAGCGGTTGTAAATGCACCTCCGATTTTAAAAATAAATTGAGCATTCCTATCTCCTTCTGCATCTAAGGTAAGCGTACCTGCTATAGATGCCGCAGCTCCTATCGCATAAACACCTGGAGTTAGTGTTTCAGAGCCGAAAACTGCCGAGTGGTTTGAATTTGTAGTTACTGTATTGACTATTTGAACAACAAGATCATTTAAATCTGAGACTGCTTGCGTAGTAACAATATTGGCATTCTCAATAATCCCATTTAAAACTGAAGGAAAGCCAAAACCCGATATGGCCCCGACATTTGCTCCTACATTTCCTGTAATCACTGAAACCCCTGCACTTGATGCCGCTCCTGCACTTGCAAAGATGGCAAAGTTCGCAATTGAACCAAGAGTAATTGGAGAAAAATCACTTTTGTTTCCTAATTTACTTCCTGTATTGAAGTTATAAGACAACGAAGAGTTACTTACTAAATCTATAGTTGCTTCATTCGTACCGTTGTACATTAATCTCAGTTCACTAATGTATGAGGGAATCGTTATTATAGTATTTAACGTTCTAGATCCGTCATCTGGGTATCCCTTAAAAAATATTTTTGACCCTGAACTATTACTTATAATCAATGGTTGAATATTTCCATTATTTGGTAAAACCACAGAAACATTCAAGGTTTGCGTAGTCTTCCAATCAAAGTTAGCAGGAACGATAAAACTGTCTAACGATTCTGTATCTGGATCAACTAGATTTTCTAGTTTTGCACAATGATTAAATACAATTGTTAGCATGAGTAATGAAATGATAATTTTACTATTTCTCATAATGTATTGTTTTAGTGATGCCCCAAAAGTCGTTTTGTTTTAGAACGTTAATGAAATGTTGAAAAATGATTTGTGTTGGAAAGTATTTTTTTAAGGTACAACTTTAAATATGAAAAAAGAACAAATAATAATTAAAACGTCAATCCTGTCCTAAATAAATTTTAGGTACATCAAATTCGACCATTTTACGGGTTTTGTTGCGATAACTTAATATGGGATTTGAAGGTGCTTTAAGCATCCCTAAATGATTGAGATTACCCGTTACAGAGTGCAGTCAGCTGCTTATCTCAAGTAAAATTGGCTGTTCTAAAATTGATAAAAGAGCATTAAAACTAAGTGAGACCAATTATTAAACCTTTTTGATGCTTATCGCTTTGATGGTTTTTAACCAATTTGTGAAATCTAGAGTCTCTAATTGAGAGATTATTTGTGAAAACAATGTTATTTTTGACATCTCAGAAAGGTCTTTTTTGTGTTGAACCACAGAGATATCTTTGTGGAAAAAATTTACCTTTCTCTTTTTTAATGGTTTAATACGCTATTGACAGATACTTTCTTTTAGGGCATTCAAAACCAGAAACCATAATGATTTGTATGCATTTTACCAAGAAAGATTTATTGGATATTACGAGTCCGTTAGACACTATTTTATTAACTTTAAACTAAAATAATAAAGAAGAACAAAAGTTCCTATTAGCCGGAAATAATACGATATAACAAGGACTTTTGTTCTCAATACAACCTGTTGTACCGCAATTAATCGGATATTTAAAATTAATAAATGGATAAAAAATTAGAAGGTCTTATCATAAATCACGAACCTGTATCGGAATCATATCTAAAAAGGTTGTTACTAATTTTTGATACCATCTATTTTTTAGAACCAATCGAAAATAATGTTTTGATATCTTCAGAGGTGTCGACAATCAATTACGGCAACGTAACAATTACCGGCAATGAATATGGAATTCTTTACAACGGCAAAAAATTTTGAATATCAAGAGGAGGAGTTATTAGATAAATTTGACTATCCAATAAGCAAAGGGATTATAAGGGTAATTGATTTGAGATTAAGAAAATTTTATAACCAAAACTGGCTTCCTTTGCGTCTAGCGTACGACTTTGACACCGCAAACCCTGAACTTTTAAATTCATTTCTACCTTTATGAAAGAGACAAGAAGATTTTACAAGAGAGACTGGTCTATTTAGAGGAGGTTTTATTAGTCCAACAGGAATTAAAATCTATCCTGATATTCCATCTATTGTCAATTTTTTTGATGAAGAAGAAAACAAGAAATTCACTTTAGACCATCAACGCTATTCAATTACTGCAAGGATTGACAAATGTTTGGCTGTTTGTACCGAATTCAATTTAACACCAATTTTTATAGATAATCATATTGCTAAAGGATATGCTATAAAAACGAAATTGCCAAAGCAAACTCAGAAAAAGAAGTTAATAATAAATTCAAAACTCAATACGGGAAAGAAATAGATAAGTTACAATATCTATTACACAAAATATCTCAAATAATTTTGCCCGACGAAGTTCTTTCTGATATTTCCGTTAAGGAATTGATTATAACCAGAGAAAACTCATTTCACATATGTATAAAATTAAGGCGTAATTTGTTACGGGCAATTTCCTTTCTAAAAGAAACTGAATTTGATTATGATTTTATAAAGGAAGTTGATAATTATATCAGCAAAGAAATTGAACCTTTACTATCAAATTACCAAAGTGAATTTCTAAAAAATTTAAATAAATTTTTGAACCAAGCAATTCCTTTTGGAACTGGAGTCGTAGGTGCATCAATAGGCATACAACAAGATTTGTCACCTATGGCAACCGCCTATTTAAGTGGAATTTCAGCTGTAGTTGGCAATTATTCATCCAATTTAGTAGAATATGTTGCTAAAAAACCTTCTAAAAAATTAAATAATACTTTTTCTTACTTTATGAATATTCGAGAATAAAATAACCGGCTACAATAACTAAGCATATGGTATGCCGATAGACTAACGCTATATGCCTTGTTGCCTTATCCATTGCTAAGAATAGGGAGCAAAACGATCGTTTGGGTTTTTAAAGGAAGTGCGACTGAGGAAAGGCTGGAGTTTTACTATTTATGATGTTTTTTTGAGTAAAAAAACAAACTTTTTCTTGATTAAATTTAATCAATAGTATGCTGGTATTGTTGAAGTAGAGCACATCTTCTTTGGTCGATTTATTTCCAATTCAATAAGCTATTATTTTCCTATTTTCAGAACCGAAACACGGTTCGCATTATATGGAATTCCAGATTTCACAATCGCAAAAAATTGTTTTAAACGTTTATTTGAAACCGCTATTAATGCCCACCTTTTACTCTTTCCTTTATCGGTAATTCGCTCAAAAAGTACTGCATATATTATGTTGTATTTATAAACACTAAAGGCGCCTAAAAAAAGTAATACCATCTGCAACTTGCATTTACCGAAATAAAACGCCTTTTTTTCCTTTATTAATCATTAAAAAAATAAACGTTAGCTATGTTTATGCTTGATGTTTTAAATTAGAATAAAGAAAAAAATCATCATTTTATTTTTGCTTTACTTTAAATTCAAAGCTAGAATCAAGTCATCAATGGCATGATTTATTGCTAGTTTCTTGTCTACCAGCAAAAATCCTCACAGACTTACTTTCTTGGTCGGTTATTATTTATTATATTTCCCGTCTTAAATACGCAACAGATCATGTATGTCCATGAGGGTTCGTAAAAAGTCAAAAAAAAATAATACGAACATAAAATAATTACATGAAAGTACAACCTAGTAAAACTGAAAGAATACATGCACTTGATTCTTTGAGAGCCATCATGATGATTTTGGGAATCGTCTTGCATTCCGCACTTAACTATGTGACATGGGACAATACTGATGGTTGGGGATTAAAAGATGTAAATGCCATGCATGCCTCTAATGATTTTATTTTTAGTTTCATCCATACATATAGAATGCAATTGTTTTTCGTGATTGCAGGTTTTTTTGGTTCTATGTTATTTTATGAGAGAGCACCATTAAAAATGATCAAAAATAGAGTCGCTCGACTTCTTCTTCCATTTTTGGTGTTTGTGATGCTCCTTAGGCCTATTCTCGTTTTTTGCTGGACCTATTCAAAATCTACATTTGCAGGAAATGAAGCACCTTTGGCTGATGCTCTAGCCAAGTTTTCTTCTTTTTCGACTTTCATTCCCGAACGTACATTCCACCTTTGGTTCCTATACCATTTAATCATAATTACGTGTGTATCTGTTGCATTGGGATTTCTCTTTAAAAAGCTCCCAACAATTTCAGCCATGATTTCAAAGGCCTTTAGCTGGGTGATACAAAAACCAGTGCTGCGGATTTTAATATTTTCATGCATGACATTTGCCGTTCTTACAATTAGAGGAGATGCCAAAACGAATCAATCGGATTTCTTACCCGATTTAAATATCTTTTTCTTCTATTTTACCTTTTATATGGTAGGCTGGGTATTGTTTAAATCTAAGCATTTATTAGATTCATTGATGAAGCTAGATTGGGCAACGACCATCTTTGGTTTTGGTTTATACTGTTTGTACTTTTTTGTATATTATGAAGATCCAGAAATTGTAGAAAAGGTATTACTAAAAGCATTTATGGCTTGGGCATTTATATTTGGTATTACCGGATTATTCATCCGTTATGGAAGTCAGCATTCATCTTTGATGCGCTATATATCAGACTCCTCTTACTGGGTCTACCTTATACACCTTGGTTTAACAGCATTTATTCCTGCTTTAATAGCTGATTGGGCATTACCCAGCCCTGTCAAATTTATAATCGTTACGGTGAGCACCGGAATCATTTGCTTTAGCAGCTATCATTATCTTGTTAGAGGAACTTTTATAGGTCGTTTCTTAAATGGTAGAAGATATTCGAGGAAACTTTCAGATATTAAAAACCCAGTTGAATTATCAACATTAAAACCAATTGCCAGTAACTAAGCATATAGCGTGCCGATAGGCTAACGCTATATGCCTCTTGTTGCTTTATCCATTTCTAAAGATATGGGAAAACGGACCGTTTGAGTGTGGCTCTTAATAATTCACAATCTTACAAATTCATTCTACTTGGGGTATTCTATCATTAGAAAACACCTTTTTAAACGATTGCTAGTATTTAAAACTCGTAAATAGCTGTTTTCTGTATTTTTCGGGCTTTTTAAATTCAGCGGAAAAATCAAATTGATTTTACTATTTTTACAACGATCTGCAAAGATTTTAAAAAGAAAAATAGTGACAATTATAACGATATGCGATATAACAGCAATGAGGATATATGATTGTTGTAGGTAATTAAAAAAATGCTCAATACAAATCAATTTATTAATCGTTTTGACGACAAAGAACAAGTCGCATTTGACACATATTTCAGTTATTTAAAGTCAATTTCTGAATGTGCTGAAAATAATGTTGAGGAAATAGATTCATTCCTTAACCAAATAACAGGGAATAGAGCATTTGAAAAAATTCAAACAAAAAAAGATTTAGATTTAAAAAAGATTTCCAAAATTTTGAGAAATGCTTGGTATACTGAATTTCAAATGAATCAGTTAACATTAACAACTGAATTTGCAGGATTTTCTCTTCATTGGGCACAAGTTTATACTTATTACTCTTGTTACTTACAAATAAGATCATATTTAATAAGCCAAAAACAAGAAGTTAATCCAAAGCACAGAACGACTTTAAAACACTTTTCTCAAGAACTTGACAAACGAAAAGATTTGTTTCCTTCACCTTGGAGTTTATTGTGTGAAAAGAATCCTGATGATAATTTATTTATTAATAAAAACTCTGATTTTACAAATAACCACCAATTATCAAACAAGGCGAAAGAAAATCCAATTGACAATTTTTCTAAATTTTTAAAAACTACAAGAAAAAAAGAATTGGAAAGAAAATACAGCGAATGGAAAAAGGAAAATAATAAGAAACGAATTTCACCACAACAGAAAAAAACAATCATTGGAAACACACCACCAACTTCAATTTATGACTGTCTTTATCGTTTAAGAATAAGAGCAAATTATGAAAATGCTGACACTTTTATATTTTCAAGTATCCCAGATGAAGATGCTGAAAAATTTCATAAATCATTACAAAATATAGTTTGGATTAGTTCTCTGATTCTCGAAACCATTACTGCCAAATATTTATCTCACAAAAATTATGTGCAAATAATTGAAAAATATAAAGAAACTATGAATAGTAAAATTTTAACAAAAAACGATTTAGCACCATTAGATAGATATGAATTATTTAAAGAAAGGATAAAGTAACTACCTACAATAACTTAGATAAGCCGTGCCGATAGGCCAACGCTATATGCCTTGTTGACTGATCCATTGCTAAGGATAAGGGGTAAAACGGCGGTTTGAGTGTGCATCATAATAATTGGCAATCTTACAAATTCGTTCTGCTTTGAGAACTTGGCAAAAAGTCAAGTAGAAAAGGAATACCAAACAAATCAACCACCGAAATACGACAAGCATTTAAAATGCTAGTAAGTAATGAGTTACCTAATTTATCTAAATGGCTAAATGAAGTAGCAAGTGAAAACCCTGAAAAGGCTTTAGAAATAATTATTAAATTTTCAGATTTTGTAATACCTAAACTTTCAAGAACAGAAACCGACCATACTACAAAGGGTAAAGAAATAAATATTTTACCTATTGAATGGGTGGGATAAACAGAGCTTAACTCTTAAGAAGTGTGAAAATATTCTGCAAATAAAAAAACCAGTCTTTACAAAATAGATGTAAAGTACTGGTTTTCAAGTGACCATGATAGGATTCAAACCTATAACCTCTTGAGCCGTAATCAAGTGCGCTATTCAGTTGCGCCACATGGCCATTAAGCGGGTGCAAATATAATCGCATTTTTTTAAATTAGAAAGATTTTTGTTTATTTTTATAAAGAAATTTTTTCTTTGTAAGCCGCTAAAATTTTTTTGGCCTCCTTCAAATCTTTTTTTAATACATGGATTTCTACGGAAGCAGCCTGTTCTCCAAAACCTCCCAGTCTGGCAGATTCGAATTTGTCTTTAATAAGGTATGAAATATTCTCGTTTTCAAGCAAGTTTTTTAAACCACTAATAATAATATTTGATTCTGTAAATAGTTTAACATGTTCATCATTCATAATAATGTGGTTTTAATCAAGTGAATTCATAGTTACAAAAACTCTCCAGCCTATAATTGCTAATTGAAACTTAGAAGCTTTTGATAGATCTAATTCTCTCTTAGTAAAAGAAGGTAAAATTAATTTATTAAATTTTGCAAGTTTTTTAAAAAATTGCTTTTTCATTGTAAGAATCTTATTGTTCAAATTTAAACAAAAATAAACATCTTAATCATTTTTATGAGTATAGTTTTGAATGTAAGTTAGAAAAAAATATTTAAAATAGATTCTGAAAGAGTTTCAATAAATTTAAGCACAATAATAATCATCATATTTGGTATAAAAGTTAGTAAAAACAGTTCAATTTTTGAACGATATTTTAAATGTAATAGGTTGAAGTCCTTGGTACCAAATATTTTTACAAAAATTTTTTAGATTGATTTTATATGTGTAACTAATAATGTAAATATAATTTTAATTTGTAATTGAAATACTAGTAAGACAGTGATATTCTATTAGTCAAACAGCTTTATAAGTAATAATTTGATAGGTTTTAAAGGGCTTTATTGTACTGATTTAAAAAAGTAATGTAAAATTGATTATTCATAAGTCTATTTTTAAGCTTTTCATTTATTAGTCTTCTCGATAAAGTCCTAAACATGTATCTTTGCAAAAAATGAAATAAATGAATTTTTTACTGATAATAGGTGGTTTAATTTTATTGATTTTAGGTGGAAACTGGTTGCTAAAATCGGCAGTGGCGATTTCTTTAAAATTAAATATTTCTAAAGTTGTCATCGGGATGACAGTGGTATCTTTTGCCACATCGGCTCCTGAACTTATTGTAAGTATTAATGCCGCTTTAAATGGCGCATCAGATTTAGCACTTGGAAACGTCATTGGTTCTAATGTTGCAAATTTAGGATTGGTACTGGGAATTACATTGATTTTAGGCGGTATGGAAGTTGAAAAAACATTCTATAAAATTGATTGGCCTGTAATGATGATTGCTTCTGCATTACTTTTTATATTTTTAGCAAATGACCGTGTAGTGGTGCAATATGAAGGCTTTATTTTATTCTCTTTTTTAATTATATTCTTAATTTACCTTTTACGTTTTCAAAAAAATAAAAATGAAGAGGAATTAGAAGAGGGTGCAGTTCCGTTAAGCGTTCCTAAAACTATTTTCTTTTTTGTTATTGGAGGATGTGGGCTTTACGGAGGCTCAGAATTGTTGATAAACGGTGCTACCTCTTTGGCTACCGAATTTGGAGTTGGACAGCGTGTTATTGGGGTTACGGTGGTTTCTATAGGAACTAGTGTGCCAGAATTGGCAGCTTCTATCATTGCAATCATCAAAAAAGAAAAAGCAATATCTTTAGGGAATTTAATAGGTTCTAATATTTTTAATATTTTAGCGGTTATTGGCATCACATCTATCATCACTCCAATTTCTTTGTTAGATTCAAGATTATTAACGAATGATATTTATTGGATGTTAGGAATTTCATTCCTTATTTTGCCTCTTGTTTTAATGCCGAAAAAATATAATCTTAACTGGAAAGCGGGCGCTTTTTTACTAATAGCCTATGGTACTTTTATATACATGACTCTATAAAAACCTCATTTTTTATAGGGCTTGTAGGGCTTGTTCTTTTTTAAGAAGCTTTATCAATAAAAGTAATATAGCAACTCCGATCAACGCAAAAATTGTGATGGCATTCCACGTAAATTCAAACCCAAATTTATCAATTAGTTGCATCCCTATGTTATGACTAAAAATATGTGCTAACGAAAAGGCAATTGAGTATAAGGCCATATATTCTCCTTGATTTCCTTTTTTTGCACGCTCTACAGCAAACGCATTCGAAAAAGGAAAAGCAATCATTTCTCCAACCGTCATCAATAACATCCCTACTAATAAAATACCAATCCAAGAAGACATATTTAAAACTATAAAGCTTATTGCCACTAAGAATAAGCCTATTGCCACTAGTTTTATTTTCGAATTCTTAGGATTCTCTAGCCATTTAATGAAGGGCATTTCAAACACGAAAATGAAAAAACCGTTAAAACCCATCAATAAACCAATCTCTAATTCTGATAAAAAATGAGCGTCTTTATAATACAAAGGCATCGTAGAAAAATATTGTAAAAAGACAAAACCAAAGATAAACATAGCGATAAAAAAAATCCAAAAAGGTTTGTCTTTATATGCTGAAATAGGGTTTTCTACTTTTATTTCGTCTTGTGTTTTTGCTTTCTTAGGATGTAAAACTTGCAATAATAAAACAGCTGCCAAAGCACATGTTACACCATCAATCCAAAACAAACCTTGGTAGCCAATTCCTGCAATAATTAATCCACCCACTGCTGGTCCGGTAGAAAATCCTAAATTAATTGCCAAACGAATTAAGGTCACAGAACGTGTTTTATTTTCTGGTTTGCTATACGCACTTAAAGCCACAAACATGGCAGGTCTAAAAGAATCTGCAACTAACATGACTAAAAATATACCCGCACAAAACCCTTGAAAAGTAATAACATATTGCAACAGAACAAAGAAAATTCCTGTTAAAACTAAGCTAACTAACATAACCTTATAATAGCCAATTTTGTCGGTTAATTTTCCTCCAATCCAAGTTCCTACCACAGACCCTAATCCGAAGAAAGACATAATCCAGCCAATATCAGGTATCGAAAAATTTAGATTTTTATTCAGGTATAATGACAAAAACGGAATCACCATAGTTCCTGCTCTATTAATTAGGGTAATAAGTGCAAGCCACCAAACTTCTTTAGAAAGGTCTTTAAAAGTAAGGATGTAATTTCTAAATATGTTTTTCATTTGTGTTTATTTTTAAGATACTGAATAACGTTCAGTATACCTTTAACTCGACAATTCAATAATTCACTGAGAGTATCACGAAAACAACAAGTCCGACTTATCAGTTGGACTTGTTCTACTAATTTTATAATATATGGCAACT
The DNA here is from genome assembly GCF_019968605.1 of Polaribacter litorisediminis. Taxonomy (NCBI): domain Bacteria; kingdom Pseudomonadati; phylum Bacteroidota; class Flavobacteriia; order Flavobacteriales; family Flavobacteriaceae; genus Polaribacter; species Polaribacter litorisediminis. The sequence goes on along the minus strand of NZ_CP082966.1, from coordinate 548,412 downwards.
ATTGAACCACCTGTATCTCCTTACTTTTAAAGTTTTTCCACGGTTTTTTAAATCTATATGACAACACAATTTTAATATTTTTCTGCTTCTATCGATTTGATAAATCTACATAAAATAACTGAATGTTGTATTTTTGAGTAAAATTTAATAATATGAAGTTTTTCTTAAAATATTTTTTCTTTTTTTTATTAATTTCTTGCAATTCTGGAGATAAACGACCATTACTAGGTAAAACTGAATATCAACAAAGATTAAATGCAAATTATAAAGATGCATCAAAATCACCTTTAAAAAAGAAAGATTTAAAAAATTTTAAAGGATTGGATTTTTTTCCGGTTGATGACACTTTTATCGTAGCTGCAAAATTGATAAAAACAGAAAATGCTCCAACTTTTGAAATGGCCACCAATACGGATAGAAAAGCAATGTATAAAGAATATGGCGTTTTAAAATTCAGTTTAAAAGGAAAAGATTTTGAGTTGACCGTTTATAAAAGTCAAGATGAATTGGAAGATGAAAAATATAAAGATGATTTATATTTGGCTTTTACCGATAATACTTCTGGAAATGAATCATATGGAGCTGGGCGCTATATGGATTTAAAAGTAACTGATGAACAGCTAGATGGCACAATTATCTTAAATTTCAACAATACATACAATCCTTATTGTGCTTATAATGAAATGTTTTCTTGTCCATTGACACCAAAGAAAAATCATCTAGATATTGAAGTAAAAGCAGGTATTAAGGTTTTTAAGAACCATTAATTTTATATGATGAAAAGTATAATAATGACACAATTTTCTTTCTATTGATGAATTATATAATTTAATCTTTAAAAACACCTTACACTAGATTAGTTATTAAATGACGTATTAAAGGCATTTAAAAATTGATGATTTTTAGTTAAAAATTTAATTGTTTTCAGGTTTCAGTTCATAGACCATTTTGAGTAGCCAATCTTTTAAACTTTTCATTGATTCGAATCTTTGATTTTTTGAATCGATTTTTAATGTAGTGTCTTATTTGTTCGCATAGGTTTAGCTCAGGCTTGTATGGAGGTATGTTTGGTAGAAATATATATTCTGCCCCCCCTCCCTATGTTATTTATAAAATAAAATCCTGAATTATCAGTCACTATTATTTTATATTCCTTTGGATTGTATATGGAAAAAATCCTTTAGATAAACCTCAAATATAACTTGATTACTTCATTTATTCCTTAAAGAAATGAGTCTCCATGTATGGTCGAGTAACTACCATTTAGATAGGTTGTTTTATAAGTACTTTAGGGCTTGCTGATTTTCAAAAACATTAACTTAATAAAACTCGTTTAGTTTGTCTATTGGTAACGATAAAACTCTGATGTTTAAAAAATGAGATGTGGTTTAATGAGTTTTTATAAATGCTTTTTATTTTCTGATAACATATTTTCAAAAAGGCACAAAAAATAGCATATTTAGCTGCTATTTTTGATAATGGTAAGAGATTTATGATAAAGAATATGGCTCCAATCCAACTCTCTGAGGTGTCTGCTCTTTTTGCTTTAATATTGCTTAATCCTTAAGTATTTTTAGCTTGTCCAAATTTGCCTTCTATCAAGTTTCTTTGGTTTCGTTCTTTCTTTCGTTTGCTTTTATGATAAGCATTAAGATTTTCCTTGGGCGGTCTTCCTAGGGGTTTTGTTGTCATACATATACCGTTGTTGGAGGTAGATGTTCTGGAGAACCCAGTATAGTTTTTGATCTTGCCATGATAATGGAAAAAGACTCGGATAAGCGGTTTCTATCTCTGAGAATAGTCCTAAAGACTGCTGTTTTGTTCTTTGGATTTCTATGGTATCGAATAAAGTTTCAATGTATGCGATGTTACGTTTCAGGTAGGCTAATTGTTTGCGGATAAACTTGCGAATTTCTTTTTTGGTTTCTTTTTTTTTTTGGAAAACACTAAGAACTCTGATCTTGCTATCCTCCGGTAATCTCGTGGCTTTTTAACGGTATCAGCTTTTTTGTATAACACATCAATAAGTCGCTCACTTTGTTTTCTAGCATCATTAAGCAGCCCTGCATCGGTGGGATAGGCTATTTTGTGATTTTCGACTGTGGCATCAATTTTTAAAGTCCCTTTATGAGATGACAATACATGGTCTGCTGAGTCGTTGTCTTGTTTCGGATGCGATATTGTTTTCTTATTTTTAGGTTTGAGTTGATCTGCTTTCTCTATAATAAGTGCATTCCAAGAGTCAAAACGTGCTGCCCCCATACGCTTACGGATATCCACGAAAACAGTAGGATGAAATGGCACCTGGGTTTGAAAACTTATAAGTCCACAGAGGTATTGTAAATAGATATTCTCACGTATCATAGCCACGGTACCTCTATCATCTAAACCTAACTTGTGTTTTACAATAAGAGCTGCTATGACCATACGGACATTAACGCTTTGCCTGCCTGAGTTACTGCTTAATGTTGAAGAATAGACTGCGGCTAAAGCATCCCAAGGAATAATTTGAGCTAACTTTACCCAGCGGTTTTCTGGAGATAATTTTTGATCAAAGGGATGAACAAATCCGGACAATGTAAGTTGACTTGCAGGTGTGTAATTAATCATAAGTGCAAAGTTTTATGATAGAAAGACACCAAAAACAATGTATTTACACAATAAAATTATAACAAAAATTGATTATAATCTTTTAATAATCAAATTCTTAAAATCTGTTTTAAGATAAATCAGCAAGCCCTATTTTACACCATTTATGTGCATTGATGATGGTCATTTATATATTTAGTTATGTAAACTAGTTTTGTGTAAATTATAAAACAAATGAAAAACAGAACCTTAATCAGCATTATCCGATGGATGGCTCGTATTATCGGAACAATAATTGTTACCATAACTTTATTGATAGGCATTGGTGAAACCCTGGAGAGCTACAAAAAACATGGCGTCGCTGCTTCAAATTCATTTGATACATTAATGATTATCACATTTATATTTTGGGGCATTGGTCTAGCAGGACTCATTTTCGCTTTATGGAGAGAAGGTTTAGGAGGATTTGTTTCATTGATTAGTTTTATTGTTTTTTTCTTACTTATTGCTATTAATCCAAATCCTGATGTACATTTTATGAATACTCTTTATATTTTTCTGATACCTTCGGTTTTATATATTATAAGTTGGTGGTTAACTAATACCAATTCTGCATTGAAATGACCACAATAATTTCAAAACAGCATTAGCATAAGATTAGGCTATAAAAACTCTTTTGATGTTTTTTAGGTTTTAGCGGACAACAATATTTCTAAAAATGTAAATATCCTTTATACTAATACATTCTTAAGATCCCACAACTATTTCACTTGATTCAATTTAAGTTCCTCACGTTTAAAATTATGACATAAAAAAACCTCAA